>NZ_JBBAWH010000003.1:0-163873 GCF_040397235.1 Candidatus Limnocylindrus sp.
CAATCCAGGTTGGCATCTCGCCAACACCCATGTGCGGCGCATCGAAGTAGATCGCGTCGCGGCGCACCGGAATAATCGAGGCCTCGGCATCGGCGCCCACGAGCTGCGGGAAGAGTTCGGGGAGCCACGGCCCCGCCGCCCATACCGTTGCCCCTGCGGCGATCGGTGCGCCGCTGGCGTCAAGAGCGCTGCCATTTGCTGCTGGCGTTGCGCGGCCGCGCACGATCACCCCACCCTCACGTTCGAACATGCGCGCCGCTGCGCGCACGCCGTTCCCCGCGCGCAGGAAGCCGGCGGTCGGCTCGTAGAGCACTGAGGTCAGGCCATCGGTGCCGAGCGCTGGCCAACGGTGCAGCGCCTCCTCTGGGGTGATGCGCTCGCACGGCACACCCGCCTCGCGCATGCGCGCTTCAGAGTTCGCCTCCCAAACGCCATCGCCCGACACGAACCAGGCGACACCACTCTCCACAAAGATCTGCTCGCCGGCCTGCTCGCCCAGCTCTTTCCACGCAGGAAGTGTGCGCTGCGTCCAACTCATCAGCAGCGCATCCTCGCCATGCGAGTGGCGAATGATGCGGCTGTAATCGCCAGAGGTGGTCTTAGGGCCGCCGGGCTCGCGCTCTTCAATTAGTTGCACGGAAGCGCCGAGTCGTCGTGCGTGTAGCGCGGTCCAGGTGCCCCAGACACCGCCGCCAACAACGAGCAGGTCGGCTGCGACGCCCGCCATGGCTACTTCTTTGCGCCGAGGGTGCGGAAGCGCGAGAGGAACTCCTTGGTGCGTGGGTCCTTTGGTGCGTCAATCACCTGCTCTGGTGGTCCAACCTCGGCGAACTCGCCTTGATCCATGTAGTAGACGCGGTCGGCCGCCTCATGCGCAAAGTCCATCTCGTGGGTGACCACGATCATGGTGCGCCCTTCGTGCGCCAGGTCCGCCATGACCTTGAGCACCTCGCCCACCAGCGTTGGGTCGAGCGCCGAGGTTGGCTCGTCGAACAGAAGCACCTTCGGCTGCATGGTGAGCGCGCGCGCAATCGCAACGCGCTGGCGCTGGCCGCCAGAGAGTCGCGATGGATACTCGTCGCGCTTCTCGAGCAGGCCGACCTTGGCGAGGTACTTCTCGGCGATCGCCTCTGCCTCTTTGCGCGGAATCCCCTTCACGTGAATCGGCGCCTCTACGCAGTTCTCAATCACACTGAGATGCGGGAAGAGGTTGAACTCCTGGAAGACCATTCCGGCGCGCATGCGCACCTCGCGGATACGATCTTGCCGCTCACTCCCCTCTTTATGGAAGGGGTCGGCACCCACAATGACGCCATCAATCTCAACGGTGCCGTCGGTTGGATCCTCGAGGAAGTTCAAGCTGCGCAGGAAGGTGCTCTTCCCTGAGCCCGAACGCCCGAGGATGCAGACGGTCTCGCCCGGCCACACCGTGATCGAGGCACCGCGCAGCACGTAGTTCTCGCCAAACCACTTGGTGATGTTCGTGGCTTTGAGCACCGGCTCGGCGCCAGGCTTCACCAACGCGCCTGGCTTCTCGGCTGGGTGGAGCGCATGCACCGCCGGGGTCGTTGAGAGCTGCTTCATGTCGCTCACCCCTTCACCGCCTTGTTTCGATCTCCCGCAGCGAGGCGGGACTCAATGCGATTCTGCACCGCCGTAAAGACGATGGTCAGCGTCCAGTAGATCATCGCGGCGATGATGAAGGTCTGCAGCGTCTTGAACTCCTTCTGGCCGATGTTGCGAGCGCGCCAGACGATCTCGTGCAGCGCGACGGTCGAGGCGAGGGCGGAGTCCTTCAACATGGCGACAAAGTCGTTGCCGATGGCTGGCACGATGATGCGGAACGCCTGAGGGGCGATGATCCGGCGGAAGGCTGTGCTGCCCGACATACCGAGCGCTGCGGCGGCCTCGCGCTGCCCGAGCGGTACCGCCTGGATGCCGGCGCGGAAGATCTCGGTCATATAGGCGCCGTAGTTCATGCCGAGGGCGCCAATGGCACAGAAGATTGGGTCAAGAATGATGCCGACCTGCGGCAGGGCCAGGTACCAAACGAGCAGCTGCAAGATGAGCGGCGTGCCGCGGAAGAAGCTGACGTAGAACGAGGCGAGCGCGTTGACGACGGCGTTGCTGGAGAGGCGACCGAGCGCGCCAATGGCGGCTAGGAGCGTCGCCAGAACGATCGATGCGGAGGAGACGGCGAGGGTGATCCAGATCCCCTCAACGATGAATGGAGTTGCGCGTGCAATGAAGTCAATCTCTACGTTGAGGGAGAGGAAGACGAACGCCGCGAGCATCGACAAGAGCGCAGCCCAGCCGAGGCGAAACCGTAGCTGCCAGCGCGCGGCACGAAGTGCCTCGTCCTTGGCAACCGCTTTGGCTAGTCGCTCGGCATCAGCGTGCACGGCACCCCCTCTGGCATGGGAAGGGGAGCTGCGGTTTGACCCGCAGCTCCCCTTCCCAAATGTTTGCTACCGAAACGTTACGGCTTCGTAATGTCGCGATTCAGGTGCGTCATCGAGAAGCCCGACAACGTACCGTCCGCGTGCATCGCGGCAATGATCTCGTTGATCGCAACGAGTGCCGATGCCGTATCTGGACCCGACTTGTCGAGCGCAAACGAGATTCGCCCAGCGAAGTTTGGCTCCTCTGAGAGGAACTTCAGCTTGCCGTCAGAATTTGCGATTGCGTTCTCCATGAACTCACGGCTCTGTGCCATGGCGTCCCAGTCATCGGTGCGGCCCGCAAGGTACGCCTCGATGCAGTTGTAGTCGGTTGTATAGGTCTTGAGAATGGCACCCGCTGGCGGCGCATTGAACACATCGACCACGGTGCTGCCGGCGAATCCGGTCTCAATCCACGTGGCGTGTGTGGTGCTCTCACCAGCGCAGATTGTCTTACCTGCAAGGTCGGCGACCGTGGTGTACGTCGAGTCGGTGGCAACCAACAGGTAGCCAGCCTCATAGAAGTACGGCTCAAGGAAGTCGACCACCTCGGCACGAGCCTCGGTCTGGGTCATGGAGCCGATGGAGATATCCCATCGACCGCCCCAGCTACCCGCGGTGACTGCGGCCCAGTCAGGCGTTACCCACTCAACGGTGACGCCGAGGCGCTTGGCCGTCTCACGAGCGGAGTCTGAGTCGAAGCCAACATACTCGCCGGCTGCATTCAGCGCGGAATATGGTGGATAGGCTGGGTCGGTTGCGATCTTGATCACGCCAGCGGCGCAGATCTTCCCGAGCAGCGTGGTGGCTGGCTCGCCAGCGGCGATCGCCTGCTCACAGACAGTGCCTGTTGCGGTACTTGCGCTTGGGCTCGCAGCTGAGCCACCACAGGCTCCGACCACGATGGCGGCACCTGCAAGGAGCGCCAGGAGTGTCGACTTGATCTTCATCTCGTCAATACCTCACATAATCCGGCGGGGCAGGCCCAGCGGGCCACCTCAGCGCCTTGGGGGCGATGATCCCACTCTGGCCAGCCTGCTGCCAAGGGGTTGCGCGGGCTGCGCAGGCCGTAGGATGCCCCTATGAGCAACCGCGCCGCCCCCGGCCAGGTCCAAACCGTCCTCGGCCCCGTAGCGCCTGGCGACCTCGGATTCACCCTCCCCCACGAGCACACCAAGTGCAGCCTCTGGTGGATCGAGAGCCGCTGGGACTACTGGGAGCTGATCGGCGACGAGCCACGGATCAACGAGGAGCTGGCCGCCTATAAGGCCCTCGGCGGCGGCACCCTGGTCGATGTGACCCCGATTGGCATCGGCCGAGACCTGGCGCGGCTGGCCCGCCTCTCACAGGCGACCGGGCTGCACATCGTGGCCGGTGCCGGCTGGTACCGCCAGGCCTACTACCCCGCCGAGGCGCGCATCGATCGCCGCTCCATCGACGATCTCGCCGACGAGATCGTGCAAGAGTTTGTTGACGGCCCAGTGCGACCAGGGATCATCGGCGAGATCGGCACGGACAAGCCGTGGGTCACCGCGCAAGAGGAGCGCATCTTCCGCGCCGCCGCCCGCGCCGCCCTACGCACCGGCGCGTCGGTCACCACCCACGCGGTGCAGAGCGACGTTGGCCTGGCGCAACTAGCAATTCTTGAAGATGAAGGACTCGACCCGGCACGCATTGTCATTGGCCACTGCGACTCGCATCCGCGCATTGAACATTGGCGCGAGATCGTACGACGCGGCGCACATGTTGAGGCTGACTTCTTAGGGATGAGCTTTACGCCGCTTGAGCGCGCTGGTGAGCCGAAGGTCGTGGAGTTGATCGGCACGCTCTTGAACGAAGGATTTGAGAAGCAGATTCTGCTGAGCCAAGATGTTTGCCACGACTCGCAGCTCGCCTCGTACGGCGGCAACGGCTACACCTATCTGCAGAAAACTTTCCTGCCGCGGCTGGCTGCTGCGGGCGTGAACGCGGCAACGATCAAGACGATCACCGTCGAGAATCCGGCGCGACTCTTAACGCTGCGTAAGCCCGCCTAGCGGCGCGCCGCGACCAGCACCCCCGCAAAGAGGATCAGCGCGCCGAGCAGTTGCCCGGGTGCTGGGATCTCGCCGAAGATCAGCGCCCCCGCAACCACGGTCATCAGCGGCTGCACAAAGAGGAGCACCGAGCCGACGACACTCGGAAGATGCGGAATCGAGGCATTGATCAGCGGGTAGCCGAGCACCTGCGACATGAGGGCGAGGAGCACGAGGTAGCCGATCCCTGGCCAGAGGTCGGGTGGGAGGAGCGTTCCACCAGCCGCGGCGATGATCCCCGAAACGAGGATCATGCCGATCGCTGCGTCACGCAGCATGCCGAATGGCCCTACGGCGCTCGAGCCCGAGGAGATGCGGCGCGTGATCACCAGGTAGAGGCCGTAGAAGCTCGCCGCGCCGAGCCCCCAGAGCACGCCGAGTGCTGGATCGCTGCCGGCCGACACGTTGAGTGCTCCGGCAAACGGATCCACCACCTGGGCCAGCAGAAGCAGTCCGAGGAAGGCGAAGGGAATCGCCGCGACGGCACGGCCTGGCGTGCGCTCCCCCATCAGTGCGGCATATAGGCCAACGATGAAGACCTGCGCGTTCGGCACCACGGTCGCCAGGCCCACGCCAAGCAACGGAATAGAGATGTGGAAGCACTGCAGGTCGAGGGCGAAGAGTGCGCCAGCGCCGACGGCGAGCAGACGATCACGACGTTTGGCCGTGTGCCCTTCGCGGCGTGCGATGAACCAGAGAAACGGCAGTGATATCACCCCGCGAAAGAGGGTGACGACCGCAGGTGAGCCGCCAGAGAGCTTGGCCAGCGTTGAGGATTGTGAGATCGCCAGGGCCCCAAGCGCCGCGCCGAGTCGCGGATGTCGAGTGGCGAATCCGAGTGGTGCTGATGGCATTGCTGCAGGGTACACGGCGTCGCTCCTAGACGCAGAGCTGCCGCAGCTTACCCGCAAGTGAGCTGCGGCGACTCGTTGTTATTGGGCAGCTAGAGCTTAGTCGTCGTCGCCGTCCTCGTCTTCGTCTTCTTCTTCGTCCTCATCGTCATCTTCGTCGTCGTCTTCATCTTCGTCCTCATCGTCATCTTCGTCGTCGTCTTCATCTTCGTCGTCCAAGCCGCCTACTGGTGGCGGAGAGACAATCGGGTCAGTGCCAGGGGCTGGATCAACGACGGGCACCTCGGTTGGTGCCGGCGTGACATCAACGACAGGCGTTGGGTCCACTGACGGAACGGGCGACTCGTCAACCACAACTGCGGCCTCAGCGCCACCGAGTGGCGGCAAAATGCCTGCCTCGCTTGCGAACGCGCTGCCGATCGAGAGGCCGAATCCGGCGGCCAGTACGAAGGCGACAATCGTTGAAACTGGGTGGCGACCACTGGAGACCGCCTGCGGTGCGTACTCGGGGCGCCATGGCTTCATCGGTGCGAGTTCCTGGCCCTCGAATGAACTCTTCTTCTCTGCCATCAGATTGCTCCTTTCAATCGCCGCGGCTATCGCCTCGGTCGCTATAGCCATGATCGGTGCCTGGCGGTGCGGGCGTCCTGTGTGAGCACACAGGAACTCGTGAGAAGTCGCTAATAAATGAAGCTAGATCGTGCGGGACCGGAACTCCTCGGTGGCGGTGAGCACCCCGTCGGTGTCCATCAAAACCTGCGCTCCGCCGCGTGAGGAGGTTCAAATCTTCGTGGTCCACGCCAAGGTGAGCGGCACCACCAGGCTCTCCCCCGCCTTGAGCTGGATCGCGCCACCTCGGTGGAGTGCATCTGGGGGGCCCACCTGCGGTTCGACACAGAGGGCATCGTCGGGGTCGTAGACCATCCAGTGCGTCACGGCTGGCCCTGCGTTGAGGGTGAGCGTGAGCGCGTCACCCCAGGCGATCTGTGGCGGCGCGGTGACACCCACGAAGGGGTCATCCCAGACTGCACCGGATCCTGGGGCGGCAACGCCGCCATCAACGGCCGGTTGCACCGCATCAACAAGATGCAAGCCGGGCATCGCTGCATCGCGCGCCAACACGCCCGTCGGTGCAAAGGCCAGCACCCCCTCGACACCCGTCTCGCGGCGTTCTGTGGCGTCTAACAAGAAGCGACGGAAGCAGGGGTGCCACCCCGCAGTGACGAGCTGTGCCGCTTCTGCCGTAATGGTCAGCGTGATCGTGAGGGCACCAGCTGCGGCGTTTCCTGTCAGCGCCGCAGCAACTGCGGCTCGTGCGTTGAGTGGCCAGCCAGCGGCGCGATCAAGCGGCGCGTACATCACCGCCGAGGTGCCGTCACCTGCAACGCTCTGCTCGTTTGCGCTGTTCTGGTAGAGGCGGCCGTGAAAGGCGTGATCGCCCCAGGTTGGTGGGAACTGGTGCGTGACGCCCACGAGGTCGGTGAACGTGGCGTTTGCCATGCGCCCGGCCCACGGCGCCATCGGAAAGATCCCCCACGTTGCGGGGTGACCATTTTCACGGACCAGAAGTTCGCGATCGCCAATGACGATGCTGCCAACGCGAAGGCCGGCATCAGGCAGCAGGGTGACCGAAACGCCATCAATACCAAGAGTGATCGCGGTCGCCTGCAGGTAATCAGGAACCTGCGGATGCACCTCAGGCTCAGAAGAAGGCGTGAGGTGCGGATGTCGCGCGCTGCGAATCATCGCGTGACGCCGATCGGTGCCATAACGCCCCCTCCAACTCGCAGGAGATCGGCGGGCGACAGTTCAATCGAGTGACCGCGCTGCCCCGCTGAGACGACGATCGTAGCGTGGGCACTCGCCCCAGAATCGAGGAGCAGCGGCAGCGGTCGCTTGGAGCCAAGCGGGCTCACGCCGCCCGGCACATAGCCCGTGACACGTCGCACGCTCTCGGCATCCGCGAGCGCCGCTCGCTTCGCACCTAACGCCACCGCAACCCCCTTCTCGGAGAGCTCGCCGCTGCTCGGCACCACCGCGAGAGCAAAGAGGAGTCGCGCATCCTTCGCCCCCTCGATAGCAAGGACGAGCGTCTTATAGAGACGATCAGGTGAGATGCCGAGGGCGGCTGCCGCTGCGTCGCCGTAGGCGATGCGCTCGCCGCGATGTTGGTCGATGCCACTGAGCGGCTCGAGCTCATATTCGTGCAGCGTGAACGGCACACCGTGCTCAGTGAGCAGTGCGATCACTGGAGTGCCAGCACCCATCGGGGGCTACCTCTTGGCGGCGAGCGGGATGCGCACGATCATGCGCGCACCACCACCAACGGCGGTCTCCGCGGCAATGGTGCCGTTATGGGCGGTAGCAATGCAGCGCGCGATGGCGAGGCCGAGCCCCGCGCCGCCGTGGCTGCGCGGCTGTCCGGCGCCGCGATAGAACGGCTCAAAGATGCGCTCGCGCTCGGAGAGTGGCACCCCTGGGCCTTCGTCATCGACCCAGATGGTGGCGAACCCTTCAGTGAAGCTGGTGCCAATGGTGATCGAACCTGAGGCCGGAGAGTGGCGGATGGCGTTTTCGACCAGGCCGAGCACCAGCTGAATCAGTCGATCGGTGTCGCCCGCGATGGTGAGGCGCTTTCGTCCGATGTTCGCACGCAGTCCAAGTCCGACGCGATTCGCCAGCGGTCCGGCGCGTTCGAGCACTTCACGTCCGACATCATCAAGATTGATCGGATGCAGATCAACGGTCACCATGCGCTCGCCACCCTCCGCGTTCGTCTGTCGGCTTGAGAGGGTGAGGAGATCGGCGCTCAGGCGGCCGAGTCGCTCCGACTCCGCCGCAATGCCGCGCAGCAACTCGAGGCCCGCGGGCTTTACGAGCCCCTCGCGCTCCAAGATCTCAGCGCTCGAAAGAATTACCGAGGCAGGCGTGCGTAGCTCATGGGAGGCACTCGCCACCATGGCGCGCTCTCGCGCGGCGGCGGCGGCGATGGGGGCTAGGGCACGACGAGCGATCAACAGCGCCATCACCAGCGCGCCACCGAGTGATAGAAGCGCAACAAGCACCAGCGAGCCGAACAGGTTCTCCCGCTGGGCATCACGAACATCGAGACGACCTGCCACCTGCACATAGCCGAGCACCTTGCCGTTCGGGTCCTGCGGGTGCCGGATCGGGGTGGTGACGACGCGGAACTCAGTGCGGCCAATCAACACAGTTTGCGCGGAGGGTCGCGTTGCCGTCGGGTCAATCAGGGTGATGACGGGGAATTCAACTCCGCCTCCCGCCGAACGCGCGAGGATTGCACCGTTTATGTCGAGCACCGCCCACGGGCCGCCAGCGCCAAACTCTTCGTCGCTGATTCCGGGCGGAATCGAAGGTGGTGCATCGGCACGATGGGCGCCAGAAATAACGATGAACACCACGTTGATTGCGGATGGCGCACGACCACTGTCGTCGTTGTCGTCTTCGTCATCTGGCTTCTCCGACTCCTCTGGCTTCTCCGAATCTTCCGGCTTCTCCGACTCCTCTGGCTTCTCCGAATCTTCCGGCTCTTCTGGAGCGCTGGGGCTCGCGTTCGGATCGGGTGACTCTCCGGGTCCAGGAGAGGGCTCTGGGAGTGGTGGGAGCTCCTTTTGGATTTCGCTGACAATGCTCTGCGCCCGCGCCACCAGGGCGTTGTCGAGCCCAGCGTCGAGCGCGCTGTTGCCGGCCACGGCCCCACCAACGCCGACTACCGCCACGATCAGCGCCGTTGCGCCAAGGATGAAGATCGACATCTGGCGACGGGTGCGCGCCAAGAGCGCCTCAATTCCCTCGCCGCTGAATTCGTCGCGAAGCGGCACGGCTACTTCTCTTTTGGTGCGTCGGCCAACCGATAGCCAACGCCGCGCACGGTCTTTAGCAAGTCGTTAAAGCCTGCCTCTTCAAACTTCTTGCGCAGATAGTGCACATAGAGATCCACCACGTTGGAGTAGACATCGGGCTCGGCTCCCCACACCTCGTCGAGCAGCTGCTGCCGGGTCAGGGCGATCCCACGATTACGAATCAGGTAGGCGATGAGGGCGTACTCGCGCGCCGAGAGATCAATAACCTTCTCGCCCGCGGTGAAGGCGTGACGGCCCTCATCAAGCAGTAGGCCTGGCACCACCTCGCGCTCGGCTTCGCCGCTCGCCGACATCTCACCGCGACGGCCGAGGGCACGCACGCGCGCCAACAGTTCCGTGGCGGCGAATGGCTTGGTCAGGTAGTCGTCGGCGCCCGAGTCGAGCCCCTCGACGCGGTCGTCAACGGTACCGAGGGCGGTGAGCATCAGGACCGGCGTGGTGTCGCCGGCGTGACGGCGGTCGCGCAGAATCGATGAGCCCTCAAGATCCGGGAGCATGCGATCAAGAATGATGAGATCCCACGATGCCGACTCCCAGAACGAGATGCCGTCAGCGCCGGTCGCAGAGAGCTGCACGGTATGGCGCTCGGCGGTAAGGAGTCGCGCAATCAGCGGCCCAAGTCGAGCGTCGTCTTCGATGAGGAGAATCTTCATGTTCTGATCGTGGCGCGCATCAGCGGATCGGTCAAGCGAAATGACTCGCATCTTTGAGAATTCACATCTGCGTGCGGAGCAGATTGCGAGAGGATATGTGGTGCGCCCTGAGGGACTCGAACCCCCGACCCTCTGGTCCGAAGCCAGATGCTCTATCCGCTGAGCTAAGGGCGCATGTGCGTATCTTGGCTTAGATCGCCGAGGAGCGGTATCTAGCGGCGATAGGTGACGGTGCCGTCAGCGGCAACGCTGACCTCGATCGCGCGCAGCGGAGTGTTTGCTGGGCCCATGGTTACCTGTCCGGTGGCTGCGAAGCGTGCGCCATGGTTGGGGCACAAGAAGTCGCCACTCCCTGCCTGCCAATCAACGTTCGTTCCCTGATGGGTACAGGCGCGCTCAAAGGCACGGTAAGTGCTCCCGTCTTTCACCAGCACCGCGTCGGTGCCCCCCGCAGAAAAGTTCAGCGCCTGCCCTGCGGCAAGGCTTGGTGCACCGCTGATCACCGTTCCCGCAGTAGGTGCTGAAGCTGACGGTGTTGCCGTGGGCTTCGGTGTCGCCCCCGATGATGGAGCGGCTGTTGGGCTCGCTGAGGAGGTTGGTGATGCGGAAGATGTTGGGCTCGCCCCAGGCGTTGACGATGGGGTGGGAGTTCCACCCCCAGTGATCGCTGAAACGGCGCGCGATCGATCCAACAGCAAGAGGGCAACGATTCCGGCGGCTACGCCCGTGCCGCTCACGAGGGCTGCGCGTCGCGCTGGATCATATGCCCGCTGTGCCGGCGCACCGAGGCGCAACGCCCCGCCGTCGCCGAGTGCCGCGAGCGCGAGCAACCCAACGAAGTACGGCAGGTCGTTGCCGTAGTAGTAGGGGCTCACGCCCCAGGTCGATGTCAGGGCAAGCGAGAGTGAGATGCCCGCGCCGAGCAGTGCGCCATAGCGCACCCACGAGCCAGTCAGCAGTGATGCACCTACGAGCAGTTGGGCCCCGGCCATGAACGCGCCGATCAGCACCGGTTGCGGTAACGCTACGGCCTCCACGAGCCCGGCGAGCGGCCCACCCGATGCCACGAAGAAGCGCAGCGTCTCACCAATGGAGCCAACGCCCTCGGCTCGCAGAAAACGTGGATCAAGCAGGGTCTTATCGATGCCGGCATAGAGCATGGTGCCGCCGAGGAAGAGGCGGAGCACCACTGCGGCGACAGTGACAGACGCATACGGTGCGAGCGCAGCAGAGGCCCGACGCGCGAGCGACGGGCTCTTGTCTGGAGATGGTTTTGCTGTAGACATAATGGAATTATATCCGAAGATTGAAACTGGTCGGGGCGAGAGGATTTGAACCTCCGACCTCGTCGTCCCGAACGACGCGCGCTACCAAGCTGCGCTACGCCCCGACCGATCCCGCATCGCGGGAGGGGAAGGATAGCGGATAGGCGCTACCCTTCGCCCATGAACCAAGCTGCGAACGAGGTGATCCTGCAGGTCGCGCTGACCTTCGATCACGACGCCATCAGCTCGGACGTAGAGAAGGGGCATCTCCCCTTCGATCGCTCCACAGGCGAGTTCGGCCCGCGAGTTGGCCTGCCGCGAATCCTCAGCATTCTCGCGCGCGAATCGGTGCCCGCCACCTTCTTCGTGCCGGTGCATACCGCACACACATGGCCCGAGAGTCTCGCCGCCATCGTTGCCGGCGGCCATGAGGTTGGCTGCCACGGCTGGGCCCATGAAGATCACGCCGCCCTCCCCGCCAACGAAGAGCGCGACCTGATCACTCGCCAGAAGGCTGCCCTCGCCACCGCAGCCCATGCAGCCGGCTACACCGCACCGATCGTTGGCTTCCGCGCCCCCTACTGGTCGCTCTCCGAGCAGACGCTGCGCTTTGTTGAAGAGGCGGGCTTCACCTACGACTCGTCACTCGCCTGGGAGGAGACGCGCATCACCCCCGTGCGCCATGGCGACAAGCACGCCATCGAACGTTCCACCCTCGGTACCGATGGCACGCTGCTCGAGGCGCCGATCAGCCACTGGCTCGACGATTGGCCCTGGTTCGAACCGGGTCGCGGCGGCGGGCCCGCCTCACCCCCGAGCGCCTTCGCCGAGGTGGCGCTCGCCGAGCTGCGCCTCGCGCATGAGCGAGCACTCGCCGACAAGAGCCTGCGCAGGGGGGTGCTGACCTATACGTTCCACCCCGAGTGCATTGGGCGTGGGAGCCGTGCCGAGGTGCTCGAGGCGATCATCGCCGCCGGGAAAGCACTCGGCGGCGTGCACTTCACGCGCCTTGATGCCGCAGTACACGCCGCCAAGTAACGAACGCTTGATCGTCGGGGTTCGCCCCGATCTGCCTTAGTAGAGCTCGAGGTAGCGCTCAACCTCCCAGTTCGAAACGTGCGTGCGGTACTCGTCCCACTCGGCCTGCTTGGCGTCGAGGAAGTGCGAGAGGATGTGCTCACCGAGTGCGCCGCAGATGACCGGGTTCGCCTTGAGCTCCCCGATCGCCTCAATCAGGCTGCCTGGCAGCTCCTGGATTCCCTTCTGCGCAACCCGCACGGCGTCCATCTCGTAGAGCGACTCCTCAACCGGGTCTGGCAGCACCATCTTCTTCTCGATGCCGTCAAGGCCCGCGGCGATCATCACCGCAAAGGCGAGGTATGGGTTCGCCGATGGGTCTGGGCAGCGCAGCTCCATGCGCGTTGCTTCAACCGAGCGGCCCGCCGAAATCATCGGCACGCGAATCAGTGCCGAACGATTGCGTCGACCCCACACCAGGTAGGTTGGCGCCTCGTATCCGGGAACCAGTCGTTTGTACGAGTTCACCGTTGGTGCCAACACCGCGATCATTGAGCGCGCGTGCTTCAGAATTCCGGCCATGTACGACTTCGCGATTGGCGAAAGGCTGTACTTATCCTTCGCGTCGTAGAAGACGTTCTTGCCAGTCTTCAAACTAGCAAGGCTGATGTGCGTGTGCATGCCTGAACCGTTGATGCCGTAGATCGGCTTCGGCATGAAGCTCGCGTAGAGCCCGTGCTGCTTGGCGATCTCCTTCAGCGCGTACTTAAAGGTTGTGGCGTTGTCGGCGGTCGAGAGTGAGTCCGAATACTCGAAGTCAATCTCGTGCTGACCCGGTGCCACCTCGTGGTGCGCGGTTTCAATCTTGATGCCGAGCGCCTCAAGGGCGTCGACCATATCTTGGCGAACTTCAATTCCCTGGTCACCGGTGAAGTCGAAGTAGCCGGCCTTGTCGTGCGGCTTCGTTACCGGGTGACCATCGGCGCCGTACTCAAAGAGGAAGAACTCCAGCTCTGGCCCCATGTTCACCTTGTAGCCGAGCTTCGCTGCGCGCTCGACCTGGCGGCGCAGTGCGCCACGTGGATCACCCGCAAATGGTGAACCGTCAGGAAGGAGCACATCGCAGATCACGCGCGCCGTGCCAGCGCCGCTCTCAGCGGGAGCCCACGGCAGAATGCGCCACGTGTCCATGTCTGGGCGCAGCATCTGATCGCTCTCGGCGATGCGCGTGAAGCCCTCGACCGAAGAGCCGTCAAACCAGGTGCCGTGCTTAATCGCGTTCGGCATCATGTGGATTGGGATCTGCACGCTCTTCGTAATGCCGTGCAGGTCAACGAACTGCAGCTGCACGGTGCGAATGCCGGCCTTCTCGGCCTTGGCCACGGTGGCGAGTGCGGCCTTGGTTTCGGCCTCGGTGCGTGCTCCATACCCCTTCGACATGATCCCCCTCCGCCGGGCAGTGCCCGAATCTTGTGCGTACGGCACAGATTTCACCCCCTGCAAGCCAGGGGGGAAGCCGCCAAGGGGAGAATAGGGCCTTTCTGGAGGGCTTGGGTGCGGTTTAGGGGGTGGCTAGATTGTGATCTTGCACAAGATTGGCGCGTTTTCGCCTACTGCAGGGTCCAGCCCTTGCCCACTGAGGTCCGGACGACCTTCTCTTTCTGCACCAGCCGGCCGGCTGAGTAGCCGAGGCGCTGCAGGGTGACGGTGCCCGTAGAGGAGACGCTGGTGAAGAAGAGGTCGAGGATGCCGTCGCCCGTCCAGTCGCGAACCATCAGCTTCGGCACGCTCCCAGAGGCGGTGGCCTTCCAGACCTCGAGCGGGCTCTCCCAGGCGTAGGTGCGAGCTCCTACAGCGAAGATGGTGGCCGGAACGTTGCTGCGCACCACGGCGGCCCATGGGGCGCGGATCCGCACCTCGGTACCTGCGGTGGCGGTGGTGAGGTCAATGGTTGGATTCAGGGCGGCGAGGCCGGCGGCATCCACCGTCACACCGATGGCGGCGGCACGGGTTGCAACGACATCCCACGTATCAGCAGCGCGCAACCAGACAACCTCACCCGCGAGGATGCGCACTGGTGCATTGCGATACATCACGCTCTTCGCGGTGTACACACAGGTTGTGTCGACAGGCACGTTCACGGTCTTTCCGACAATGAGCACCTTAGCCGGATAGGCAATCGTGGAGCTCTTCGGGTTCATGGAGCGGAGACAGCCCTCATTGCGCCCAACGCGCGTTGCGATCTTCAAGTACGTATCGCCCTTACGAATTGTCTCAAGCCGTACCGGCCCTGCATTCAGCGCAAAGAACTTCGTGTAAGCGGGGGTGTTGACCTTGTACCCAAGGCGCGCTGCAACCTTAGCGAGCGCGCTCTCACCTTTTCGGACAACCGTAGATTGCGCAGGTGCCGTCTCAGGGGTGAAGAGAAGATCAGGGCTGACGACAGGAGGGGCAGCAACATCGAGAACCTCGAGCATGGCCAGGCGCACGATGTGCCCGATCCCCTTGAGATCGCGATAGCTCAAATACAGCTCGGAACCTGTATCGCCCAACGCATCAACTGCGGTAACGCTCCAGCCGCTGGCGATCGGCCAGAGCAGTGCCCCCGGCGTACTCAGGGCGCCGAGCGACCACTGTGTGCTCGGCGTGAAACTCACTGAGCCTGCCGCCTGTGATGCCATGAGCGCTCCATCAGTTGCACGCCAGAGTAGGGTGGCGTCTGGTACGCCATCGCCAGTGACGTCGCGAAGCACCGTTACCGCGTCGGCGCTGGTTGTGGTTTCAAGCAGCTGCATCACCACACCGTCGGCATTGACCTCAAAGAGGCGCAGGCGAGCCGAGGTGGCGTCGGTCGCGTCGGGAGTGCGCTCGGTAATGAAGAACTCTTGAATGATGTCGGCCGAGGTGTCGGCAGCATCGAGGGTGAGGTTTGCCGTCGCATCAAAGCCTGTGTAGGCGTCAAGGATGGTGACCGAGGTGCCAAGGACGCCGCTGGAGATTGGGGTCTTGATGAGGCTCGTGGCGCCGTTGGCTGCGCGCCAGAGGCTGAGCACCGAGAGGCCCCCATCACGCTCAGTTCGGGCAATTTCGCGGTCGATGAGGGTGGTGCCAGCCAACGCCGGAACGGCCCCCGGCACCCGATTACGGAGGCGCCCGTTCTTCCCCACGTACTTGTCTGCGGAGATGAACTTAATCGAACCATCAGCGCCGATGGCGGTGAAGTCACCCTTTCCATCGCCAGTGACATCGATGCCTGGCGAGATGACGCGGTTCGGCTCCACCCAGTTGATGCTGTACTTATAGGCACGCGAACCGGGAACGCTGTACGAGGTTTCACCCGTGGCCGTCGCATCAACGGTGTACCAGACGTATCGGATCAACTCTTCGACCGAGAGGTCGTGCTCCTTCGCGCAGGTATCCGCGTTCATGACGAAGATGGAGACGCCGCGCCAATGCCCCGGCTGAGTGGCATGTCGAAGCGGGATGCCTCCTTGCCCAGGCTTCGGCGGCGCAAGACAGCCAGTCACGGAGCCGCCCCCACCATTCCAGCTGCCGTAGAAGCCTGGATTCGCGAAGAACCACTTGCCGTCGTCCTTCAGGCGCTGAACGGTGATCCCCCAGGTAGCGTCAACCGCGGCGTTATAGCGCGCGTTGCTACGACTACCCGAAGTCCAACCTGGGTCGTAGATGCCGCCGGTGCGATAGATCTGATTGATGGACGGCTCGTCGGTTACGTCAAAGCACGATCGCGGGGTGTCGGCGGGGAGGCTGGTGACGGGAGTGACTCCGCCACTCTCGTTATAGACGGCGATCGGTGCGGTGTAGTGCCCAGTCGCGTCGTTGCGCACGAGGCCACCGATGCCATCGTCTAAGAGGTCGGCGCCAAAACGAATGCGCATGGCGACGCGAATTTTGAAGTTCTCTGCAGCTTTTTCTGAGTTTGTCTTTCCGGAACGGCCAAAGGTTCCATTGATCTTGCCGTCATCGGCAATGTCTCCGAGTACCCAGGCCTGCTGGGTGGCATTGGTCGTTGAGAGTGCCCACCAGTTTCGCTCGCCGCTTGGGCGCTTCATGGTCCACGACCATGCGTTCTGCTTAATGGCAATCGCGCCAACACCGAGCAGGGCATCGCTGTAAGGGCTCGCCTTGTACTCGGTGTAGAACTCGGCCACGTGGGTGCGGTAGACGTAGAGCTTGAAGGGGATCTCTTCGACCACGCCGGAGTTCGTGCGCAGCACTCGGATGGTGTCAGGGGGTGAGATCTGGCTCTTCCAGTCGGTGCATGGCTTCTGCACGAAGGTGGCGGCAGCCGCAGGGGTCGGATTAGCGCCCGCCACTCCCATCACGCCTGAGAAGCAGAGGAGGGCGGCCCCTGCGAGCGCGATGGCGCGGCGGAGCGTCATACGAGATGCCGCTCTGCGTTCCATACAGAGATTCTACCGCCTAGGCGAGATCTGATCCTGTGAACCTTTAAAGGACCAGATCTACTCGCTGAGACTCCCGTCAAAGCCACCCTCGGCATCCAAGATGCGCAGCGCGAGCGAGAGGGCGAGGCGCAGATCGGGCTCGCGAAGGTCCCACCCCGTTACCTCTTCAATACGCTTGAGGCGATATGCGGTTGTGTTGCGATGTACACCCAGCGAGCTGCTCGCTTCAGATGAGCCTGGAGCGTCGAGGATGGCGCGCACCGTTTCAATGCGCTGTCGTCGGGCCGCTGCAGTGCCGACGAGGAGTGGCCCAAGCAGTGCAAGTGCGAGTCGTCGACCTTCGGGGATCGTCATGACCGAGCCGAGTAACTGATGCGCAGGAAGGAGCTCGGCGCGCACCACCTGCTCGCCACCACTCCCTGCGCGGCCGCCGATGCGGCGCTCAAGTGACTCCAGAGCGGCGCGCGCCTCGGCTTCGGCCCCAGGTCGTGCCGATGCTTCGCTAAATGGCCGCGAAACCGCGACCGGTCGCTTCAGTCGCTTGGCAACCTTGCCTGCAGCGTCGGCCGCGCCGGGGTCACTCGCGTCGGCAACGGCGACGATGCGCACCTCGAGGCTCTCGTTGCTCCCGCGCAACATGAAGCGACGCGGGCTCGCGAGAAGGCGCAGCTCGCGGCGCAGCGCTGGAACGTCGGTCTCGTGTGGTCGCGGCTGACGAGCCGCGATGGCGACCCATGGCGGCCCCTCGGCTGGAAGGGTGCGCGCCTCACCGCGACCGGCGTTGGCGGGAAGTTCGGCGGCAACGCGCACGATCTCGAGCGCAAGGAGTGGCGCAACGTGCTCGCAGGCGATGCGGTCACGCTCGCCGACCGGCTCATCACCGAGCAGGATGATCGAGCCTGGCCGCTCCGAACCCTCATCGCCGAGCGGCGACTCCTCAAGTTCTCGCTCCCCCTCTGGCGCACCTGGCACGGCGGGGAGCGGAATACGCTGCCCGGTTGGTCGACTCTTCGAGAGGTAGTGCGAGACCGCCTTCGCTGCAGCGGCGCTCGACGGCAAGCCCGCTGGTGCAACAACGGCGAGCGAGACACCGCCGCGCGCCTCAAGTGCCACCGCGCGACCGATGAATGCGGCCAGTGCGCCGATGAGCGCTTCGAGCCCTTGGCCGTCGAGTGCGAGTGCTGCGATTTGCCGTTCGAGCCCGACCGCCTGTCGCTCCAGTTCGGCACGACGATTGACGACCGCACCGATCAGGCTGCGTTCGAGCTGCGACGACTCCATGCCGTGTACTGCGAGACAGGGGAGTCCGTTCTGCTCGGCGGCCTGGGCGAGCTCAGCCCGCGCCTTCGCCTCGGCGGCGCACGGCTGCTCATCACCAAGGAGCAGGATGCCAGTGCTGCCATGCTCCGCCAGATACTCCACAAGGTCGGCGCGCGCCTGCGTATCGGGGGCGGCCGCCGTGAGCAGTGCGAGTGGAATCAGCGCTAGATCGCCCGACTCCATGCCGTCAAAGGCTGGCAGTCGCATGCGCATCACGCGCACCCAGGTGACGTTGCGTGCCATCGATTCGTCGCGCACCTTCGCCAGCGACACGGCGTTGGGGAGCAGCGTCTGCACGAGCTCCCGCAGTGATGCCATTACGTCCCCTCTCCCGACAGCCGATGTGTGATGCGCCGAATGATGGCGCCATATTGGGCTGGGTCGGCGCCCCGTTCCGTAAGGAGCACGATCGGCACTGCAGTGAGGCCTGGGCGGATCTGCAACCAGAGGCGTGCGCGCGGGCGGCGGAGCGTCAGCATCAGGCCGCCCATGATCAGCGCTGCGGAGATCCAGATGAGGAGTGCGGCCGGATCGCGTCGCGCGATGATTCCCGTATACGAGGTGACCTCACGCAGATAGACGCTAAAGCCGGCACCAGGTGCCGTTGCAACGTCGCCCTCCGCGAGTACCGAAGCGAAGATTGTCTGCAGTGGGAGGGTGCCGTCTTCGGATGGTGCACCGCTCAGGTCAGGGGCACTCGCCACCATGAAGATCGCATCAACGCCGCTCGTGTCACGGCGCAACTGCATCTCAATGCCGGCGCTGCTCCCTGGAATCGGCAGCGTCGCATACGGCGCACCATCGACCTGCGCTGCAAACGGCGCATCGCCAGACCAGAGCAGAGCACCCGTGTCGTCGCGAATCTCCAGTCGCGCGGCGGGTCCAAAGAAGTTCTGGTGAAAGCTCCAGCCGTTAAAGGCGAGCGGCTCATTCACGCGCACCATCTGGCGCGCCACCTCTTCTCCGCCCACATAGACGCCGAGGTCGGTCGAGAAATCGGTGAATGCGCCCGTGCTGGTGCGCGGCGCACTAAAGGCGTGGTTCACGATCACGAGGCCATCCGCGGTGCCGATCTTCCCCACGGGGAGTGCCTCGCCATCGGTGAGCAGGATGCCTTGCGTGTACCCGAAGATCCCCGAAGCCGCCGCGCCGAGCAGCATCACTACTAGTCCGGTGTGCATGACCAGGGTGAAACGGCCTGAGCGACGGAAGCGGTCGGCATGGAGAAGGAGCCCGCCGCTGCGCTCGGGATCGGCGGCAACGCTCACCTCCCAGCCGTCACGCTTCGCCTCCGCGGCTACGGCGTTGGCACGGTCACCGAGTTCGGCGCTCGCTGGCAGCGCGGCGGAGAGATCGATCACGCCGCGCCCTGGCAGCGATGCGCCGAAGAATGTGTCGGGCTGCTCAGTGCGTGATGGCGCGGTGGCCGCCGCGATCTTTGGGAGGCGATCCCAGGTGCAAACGATAATCGAGACGGTCAAGAGCACCAGCAGGGCCGTGAACCACGGCGAGGTGAAGACCCGAAAGAGGCCGAGGCGCTCAAAGATTCCTACCAGGGGCCCGAGGGTCGGCTCGTACCCAGCGCGCAGCTTTGCCATCTCGTTGGCGTAATCGCCAGCGTTCTGGAGCGCGTAATCGGGGAGTTGGCGGAGGGCGATGCCGACCGTGGAGGCGAGGGCGATCACGCCGATCTGGAGCACGGCAAATCGTACGTTTGCGAGGAGGGCGCGAGCGAGGAGCAGTGGGCCGCTTATCACCTGCTGATGGTAGCCTTCGCACCGCTGGGCCATCTGCCCCGCAGGCGCCGTGGCGGCGTCAACGCACTGCAGGGGGTGAGATGGCACGAGGGAACAACCACGGAGCGCTCGACGACCTCGATCGTCGCCTAATGGAGGTGCTGCAGGCCGACGGGCGCAAGCCCTTCACAGAGATCGCCGCCGCATTCGGTGTCCCTGAATCCACCATCCGCGCCCGCTACAAGGGGCTCGTCGATCGCGGAGCACTCAAGGTGATTGCCGTGGCCGACCCGCTCAAGGTTGGCTACCCACTGATGGCCATGATTGGCGTGCGCTGCACTCCAGCCGCGCTGCTTACCACCGCCAACGAGCTTGAGGCACTCCCCGAGGTGAGCTACTGCGTGGTGGTGGCTGGTGCGTATGACCTACTGATTGAAGTGGTCTGTGAAGACAATGATGCGCTGCTGACATTCCTCACCGATCGACTGCGCTCCATCGCCGGTGTGCTCGAAACGGAGACGTTTGTGTACCTACGAATCTTGAAGCAGAACTACGAATGGGGAACGACCCCGACCTGACCGCCTGAGCGGCTCGGCCGGGGTCGCCCGGTACTTCGTATTGCGCGCGAGTTACGCTGCGCGGCGCTTTGATCGACCGACGAGTGCAGCAGCGCCAATCCAGGCGAGCAGTGCCGCCAAGATGATTGCTGGCAGTGTGGTTGTCCAACTATTGTCTTGCTCACCAGCTCCCGCCATATTGATGGCGAAGAGTGGCATTGCCCCAACGACGGTGCCGTCCGGCAACAGGCATGGCGCGATGGTTGGATCCGTCACGTCAACTCCCTCGGCGCACGGCTCAAGTGAGGCGCGGAACTCTTCCATCCAGATGTTGTACATCGTGGCCCAATCGTTTTCGCTCCCCATTTCCGAAGCCTTCACATCCGGGAAGAGGGAGCCATCTGGGAGCAGGCACGGCAGCGCCGTTTCGCTCGAGATTGGCGCATTCGGTTCGGTGATTCCCTCTGGGCAGGCGCTCGGCTCACCGGTCAGCGTGCGCCAGTACGGCTCAGGGACAACGCCGCCACTGCGTCCAGCTAACTCGATCAGTGCTGCCGGTGCATCGGCGGGAAGTGCATCGCCCTGATGGCTATCGAAAGTTACTGCGCCAGTGAGTGGATCAACTTGGTAGACGAAGCTGTGTCCGTTGATGCAGCCCGACTCGCAGTCGTTCCAACCGTACGTGTAGACAGCGATCCAGATGGCGTCGCTCCCTGGCTCGCCCTTCACGTCGTAGTACTTGGTGGCGCCGATCAACGCGCCGTCGTTGTAGGTGAATTCGTCGAATGGCCCACCGGCGGCGAGCACCGCAGCATGCGCATCCTCGGGGGTGGCGATTGGCAGCGCGCCGCTATAGCTACTGACCGCAAATGGCATCGCTTCGGGGGCTGGGGACTCGTCCGACGCAGCTGCGGGGGCGACGGCCGCCAACAGGAGGGCGAGCGGGAGGAAGAGCTTCAGGAGTGTTCGCACGATTCACCTCTACTTCACTTTGTGTGGGGAGAGTCCCCATCAGTATCGTAACGAGCGAGCGGGGCTGGCGGTTCCCGAGGAGTCAGGCCACCGGGTCGTACGGCTGTGGGAGCCACTCGCTCCCGGCGAGTGCGTGGAGCTCCCCGAGCGAGATATCGAACCAGGCGCCGTGCAGGGTGAGACTGCCCGCACGCTCGCGCTCAGCAATCCAGGGGAAGGTGCGGAGATGCTCGAGCGACTGCTGCACGCTGAGATGCTCGATGAGCCGCTGGCGCTCTTGCGGGCCGCCTGTAGTCGAGGCTGGGGTTCGCTCGTCGAGCGTTTTGAGGTCGGCGACCCATGCGCCGATGAAGTCTGAATCGGTCAGTCGCGAAGCGGGATCGAGCGCCGCCGCTACCCCACCGCAACGCCCATGCCCCATCACCACGATGGAGTCGACTTCGAGGCCGAGCACGGCGAACTCGAGGGCGGCACTGGCGCCGTGGCTCTTGGCATCCGGGGCGTACACCGGGACGAGCGCGGCGACGTTGCGCACTACAAAGAGCTCACCTGGGCCAGCATCGAAGATCGTCTCTGGGGCAGAGCGAGAGTCGGAACAGGCGACGATCATTGTGCGCGGCTTCTGGCCCTCGCGCCCAAGGTCATCATAGCGCACGCGCTCATCGTTGTAGCGACCGGCGCGGAAGCGACGGTATCCGGCGCTGAGGCGCTCAGAGAGGGGTTGGCTCGTCATGGCGTCAGTCTAAACGAGGCGATAGAAAATGTATCCCACCAACCTCGCCACCGACTATTTTTTACGAACGAGCCGTCCACACCTTCTGTTGCCCGAACATGCTGTGTGCAACGAGTCTTGGGTAACAACACTCACCGAACTTTGATGCTTGGTCTCAACCAGTCGTGCCTGGGTCGCTAAGGGCAAAACGCTGGTGCGCTAGCCCACATCCATTCCATCTCTGCTATTGAAAGCGGGTCGTCCGCCCATCCACCAGCCATGGACGACTCAGGCGTCCAACAACCGACTGAAGCGTAACCAGACCGCGGAGTGAATCCAAAAAGAACGTCATAGACCGCGACGCGAACCAAATAGGACTCACCCTTTACTTCCCAAGAAGTAAACGCGACACGGTATGGCGGTAATTCAAGCTCAACGTTCTCGTTAAATCGATCACGCACCTGTGCTGCGAATAGCTCAGCCCCTGGCGGTGGCTCTACATCTGGCGGTGCGAGGGTAGCCGCGACGGCCGGTGCAAGCAGAACTGCCAGGGTAATCGCTCCCCCGAAGACAAGTGACACAGGTCGGCTGCTACTTGTTGTTGGCAACTTTTTTCCTCCAACGGCCTATGACATCGTAATTCTGGAGACCATAAAGTTTGTCGCCCCAGGTAATCTTCGTCTCTACGTAGTTCAGCAAGGGGCTCGTATCAAGCAGTCCGCCATCAGCCTCTTGTTCCCACTGTAGATAGGCGTAGTAATTGATGCCCGCGACGATAGTGCCGGGATCGTAGATCCCAAACGCGACGTCTTCATATCCGTCATTGATTTGTTGGAACACATCCGCCACCCAGAAGTCAGTCCAGGGGAGGTTTGAGTCGCGCGCCCCGCCCCAATTGTACGAGTCAGCTGGAATCACATCTTGTTCTACTTGGAGGGTCCTCGTGGTGCGGTACGGTATTAGCATGTTGCTAACGGTGCTCGCACTCCACTCAAGGTAACGCTCTTTGAACCAGTCAAAGTTTGGCTGGCACCACTCATACTCAGTGGTGTCATGCCACAGATCGTCAACAGAATACGACCCCGTTTCGCTGTCAGGATTGTCTGATCCTGGAAATGTCCCTCCAAGTGAGTCTGATCCATTAACTCCCCCGCTGTTGACGGCACAAACAACACTTGTTGCGGAAGCTGGCTCGGGGGAACTTCCGATCACAAGTGCCGCTACGAGAAGGGCAGACCTGAGTGGACGCATCTTCATGGCTTGATCGCTTTATTGCTCAGGTCCATTGGGATGAAGGGGTTTTCAAGCTCACCCGCGGCGACACGCGCGTTGATGAGCGTCATGAACGCATTCACCGGAGTTACGAGCCGGACGTGGGCCGCGCTGGCAGACCACGGAGCCAGCAGGTCAACTTCAGGATCAAAAAGCAAGACATCAGGTTGCCGATGGAGCAATGCGATGCCCGCGGATTGGGCGGATAGGTGTGCAGTACCAACCGTGAATCTGGCATGTTCGATGTTGCCCTCTAGCATGTCGCCAACGTGCGCCTGCGCAAGTAGGGCTCTGATGTCTGCAATAACAGCGGCGCAGGGCCGATTCCAAAAGTCGGGCTTTCCAGGGCCGAACCCAAACCGACTGACCCAAGCCTCGCCGATCCAAACGTCTTCTGCCGCGTCATCAATAGAAGCGTTTGTTTCTCTGCGCAGCTGGCACAGCCGCTCCATCGGCACGAAGCCGTTCATGGAGAGCAGACCAGCGTAAGAGATGCCCTCGCTCAGGCTTGCCGCTACCGCGCGACGCTCGGGCACATAGTCGTCAATCGAGTGAACGCCATTAAACGGCACCTCCTGATAGACGTCGATCCAAAACGGCGCGAGACCTCGGGCGCTCAGCGTTCCCCTCGGCGCATGACGGGTATCGGCGACCGCTCTTGAGGGGATCCGTGCAAGATCAATGCCGTTACGGATCGCGAAGTCTTTCAAGTCCCTTAGTGCAGTGATGGCCCTCGAGTCGCCTCTGTCGGCCGCAAGTGTAAGGCGGCTCAGAAGTATGCCGGCTGGACCTTCGGCGGCCGCCGGGCTGAGTGCGGTACCTCCCCAAATTGCGACCACCATCGCAACCGAGAGCGCCAGCAAGATTCGTCTCATCCGCATCACCTGCCTCACATTGGTCGGGGCGAGAGGATTCGAACCTCCGACCTCCTGCTCCCAAAGCAGGCGCGCTACCAAGCTGCGCCACACCCCGACCTTCTCATCCTAAACGCTGCGCCCAATCGGGTGGCATCATCACCCTATGCCTGCTGAATCCACGTCCAAATCGGGCTCCCTCCGAGCCGCCGCCGCGTCAGCGATCGTCCCCGGGCTCGGCCAGTGGCTCGGCGGACGTCGCCGCGCAGCACTCCTCTCCGCCCTCCCCCTCCTCGTCTTCCTCGTCGTAGCGTTGGGCGCACTCCTCCTCTTCGGCGTGGTGCGCACCGCAGCGGCAGTTGCAACCCCGGGTCGCCTCACGCTGCTCTTCGCCCTGCTCCTCCTCTCAATCCCATGGCGCATCCTGGTGACTGTCGATGCTGCCCGCGGTACGAGGCGCACTCGCCGCTCAGCGATCCTGCTCGCGCTCGCCCTGCTCATCTCCATCGCACCGCAGGCGGGTGCGGCGGCGATTGTCTATCGCGCCAAGGTTGCTGCAACCGATGTCTTCTCCGGCTTCGGCACGCCAACCCCCGACGGCTCAGCCGCAGAGAGTGCGACACCAACACCGCCACCACTCGCCGATCGATTCACAATGCTACTCATCGGCGCCGACACCATGGGGAACCGCAGTTCATTCAACACCGACTCAATGATCATCGTCAGCTGGGATCGCATTGGCGGCTACGTCAGCACCGTCTCAATTCCCCGAGACCTCGTGAACGTACCCCTTGGGAATGGCGATGTATTCGGACCGAAGATCAACTCGCTCTGGTCGTATGCGCTGCGCTATCCGAAGAAGTTCCCAGAGGGGCCGGCCGTTGCGCTCAGCACAGCACTCGGCACCGCGTTCAACGTCAAGATTGACGCCACCGCCGTCGTCGTGATTCCAACCTTCGTCAAGATCATTGACCAGCTCGGCGGCGTTGACCTTACGATCCGACGCACCATTCTTGACGTCTCGTATCGGACCGACATGGACGGGGCACGACTACCCGCCGGCAACTGGCATATGAGTGGTGAGTGCGCCCTCGCCTACGCGCGCATTCGCAAGGCGCCGGGCACGGACGACATGACCCGTGGTCCACGACAGATTGAGATCCTGCTCGCCGCCCGCGATGAGTTGGCGCGCAGCGGAAACTTTGTGGGCAACGCGCTCGCGCTCCTTGAAGTGATTGGCGATGGGGTGCGCACCGACCTCAACCCGGCACTTATTCCGCAGCTGGCTGAGGCGGCCGGATCGTTTGACACGAGCAAGATCGTGCGTGCCGTGATCCAGCCAGGGGACACGATCCTGCGCTATCGACATAAGGGCGAATACAGCCCCTTCGGCTCAGTCGTCTTCTTTGACGCTGCACGCATGCTGATGCTCGGAGAGCGCCTCTTCCCAACCCCTGGAACACGGCCGTGGAGTTTCCCGGCGACTGCGAGCGAGCCGAAGCTCGGCGCCGAAGCAACCTTTAGCCCCGCGCCGCTCGCGAGTGGGGCCTCCCCAACGCCAACCGCGACGCCATCACCATCGCTGACCCATCCGTTCCCAACGCTCGCCTCGTGCGACGCTGGGCTGCCGCTGCCGCGCTACACCCCGACTCCAGATCCAACCGCTCCACCAGAGAGCGCCTCACCGAGCCCAACGCCCACAGAGACAGTCACACCCACGCCGATTCCAAGCGCATCAGAGAGCGCTCCCGCCGCCCCGTAGCGCGCAACGGCGGTGAATGCGGCGGGCGTTCCCCGTAGAATCCGCGCATGCCTTCACTGCAACACAACCTATTCGGCTGGATCTTGGGAGCGATTGCGGCGCTGAAGCCGCCTCGAGACGATGCGCATGCCCGTGCGATGTTCGCGCGAATGCACAGCCAGAAGCCTGCGCTTCCGCCGAAGGGGATCTTGAAAACGGTGAGCGCCGAGGTTGATCAGACGCTTGGCTTCCCCGTTTGGACCCTCACCCCAAAGAGCGGTGGGACTGATCTGCAGATGTTGTATCTGCATGGTGGAGCGTATGTGGGTGATGCTTCGATCATTCACTGGAACTTGTGCGCAGAGATTGCCCGCACCAGTGGCGCTACGGTTGTACTGCCGATCTATCCACTGGCGCCTGAGGCAACATGGTCAACATCGTTTGATGCTCTCCTGACGTTGGCGCGAGGTAGCGGCGGCAGCGCACCCGTGCTGATGGGTGATTCTGCTGGCGGTGGGCTTGCACTGGCGCTTGCGCAACGCGTCGCCACAGGCGGTGGCTCACCGCGTGTCGCACTCATCTCGCCCTGGCTTGACGTGACCATGTCCGATCCCAAGACGCCAACATACGACCGCGCCGATCCCATTCTCAGCGCACCGTTTCTTGAAGTTGCGGGTCGCTTCTGGGCCGGCAGCGACGACCCTCGCCGCGCCGAAGTGAGTCCGCAGTTCGGTTCACTCCGCGGGATTCGCGAGCTGCTGCTCTTTAGTGGCTCGCGCGATGTGCTCTACCCGCAAGCGCTCCAGCTGGTGGCAGATGCAAAAGCCGCCGGCGTCTCCTGCACCGCCTATCTCGAGGAAGGACTTGTGCACGTGTATCCGCTGCTACCGATCCCCGAGGCGAAGGGGCCGCGCGCGGCACTTAGCGCGTTTGTTCGAGCTCACTCCTAAGCGCTGCTGCAACAAGGGCGGCGGCACGGCCGCGGTGGCTGAGCGCATCCTTTTCTGCAGGTGCGCGTTCCGCCATCGTCCGACCATCAACCTCAAAGATCGGGTCGTATCCGAAGCCGAACTCCCCTCGCGGCGCTGTGGTGAGAGCGCCAGGGCACTCACCACGGAAGGTGCGCGCTGAGCCGTTGACGGGATCAATCAGCGCCATGGTGCAGACGAAGCGCGCCGATCGATCAACGACCCGCGCGGTTTCAACAAGGAGCTTCTCGTAGTTCTGCACGTCGGTGGCATCTGGCCCTGCGTAGCGACGCGTGTAGACGCCAGGTGCACCGTTCAGCGCCGCCACCTCAAGGCCAGAGTCGTCGGCAAGCGTCCACTCGCTCGAAGCCTCTGCATACCAGCGAGCCTTCTGCAGCGCGTTCGCTTCGAATGTCGCGCCGTCTTCTGGTGCCTCGTCGGTGATGCCAAGGTCGCGCAGCGTCACCAGGTTAATCGGCAGATCGCCGAAGAGGCGCTGTAGCTCGATCAGCTTATGGGCAGAGCCAGTGGCGACGAGGAGCCGTCGTCGCGGCGCGATCACGCGCCGGCGAGGGTGTCGCGCTGGAACTTGATGAGGTCGGCGATCCCGGCGTCGGCAAGCTTCAACATCTCGTCGAGGGCGGTGCGGTGGAACGGATCCTGTTCAGCCGTCCCCTGCAGTTCGACATAGTGGCCAGCGTCGGTGGCGACCACGTTCAGGTCGACATCGGCACGGCTGTCCTCTTCGTACGGCAGGTCGAGAACGGCCTGGCCGTCGACGATGCCGACCGAGACGGCGGCAACGTTGCGCACCAGGTGCGCCTCAAGCTTCTTGGCGCGCATGGCGAGGGCGAGGGCGATCCAGCCGCCGGTGATGCTGGCGCAGCGCGTGCCGCCGTCGGCAACGAGCACGTCGCAGTCGATGAGAATCGAGCGCTCACCGAGTTTGGTCAGGTTGACCGACTGCCGAAGGGCGCGGCCAATCAGGCGCTGAATCTCATGGGTGCGGCCGCCAAGCTTGCCGCGGACCGCCTCACGATCGGAGCGGGTGTTGGTGGCGCGCGGCAGCATGCTGTACTCAGCGGTGACCCAGCCGGTCCCCTTGCCGCGAAGGTGTGGCGGCACGCGCTCTTCAATAGAGGCTGAGCAGATCACCACGGTGTTGCCGATCGAGATGATGGCGGAGCCCTCGGCCCACTTCTGGACACCGAGTTCAATCTTCAGATCGCGGAGTTGATCTACGGCGCGTCCGTCGGCTCGCAGCTTGCTCATCGTGCCCCCTACCCTTTCACTTCGCGCTCGGCGGCTTTTGCCTCATCCCAGAGCGCATCTAATGTGGTGAAGTCTGCATCTTTTAGCACGATCCCGCGTGAGGCGGCGCGACGCTCGACCTCGCCGAAGCGGCGTCGGAACTTGTCGTTGGCCCCACGGAGCGCCGCCTCGGCATCAATGCCGCTGCGGCGACCCAGATTCACGATCACGGCGAGCACGTCGCCCAGCTCCTCTTGCGCGTGCGCCAACGTGGCGGCGCTCAAAGCCTGCGTGCTGGTGATCTGGTCGGGGTGACCAGCCTCGGCGAGCGCCTCATCGAGCTCGGCCAACTCTTCGCTGATCTTCGCCCGTACGCCGTCGAGGGTTGGCCAGTCGTAGCCAACGGCACTGGCGCGGTCCTGCAGCTCGCGGCTCGCCGAGAGGGCCGGGAGTCCGCGACTCACCCCATCAAGCGCACCCTTCGCCTTGTCACCTTCGCCAGCTGCGGCACGTTCGCTCGCCTTGATCGCCTCCCAGTTCCGCTGCACGTCGCGCGTCGTTGCTGCGCTCGCGTCACCGAAGACGTGTGGGTGTCGGCGCACGATCTTGCGCACGAGCCCGTCCTGCACATCGGCAAGATCAAAGTCGCCGCGCTCCTGCGCGATCTGCGAGTGCAGCACCACTTGCAGCAGCACGTCGCCAAGCTCCTCGGCTAGATCGGCGGTAGCCCGTGGTCGCTCCGCCTCGCTCGCCGACTCGAGCGCCGCGATCGCGTCGTGCAGCTCCCAGGCCTCTTCAATGAGGTGCTTCGCCAGTGATGCATGGGTCTGCTCACGATCCCACGGGCAGCCGTCGGGTGCACGGAGGCGGGCGCTGAGCCACGGCATCGTCCACGGTGTGGCGAAGGCATCGAGCGGCTCGAGCCCAGCGATATAGATGGCTTGCTCCTCGCCCGCGCCACCAGATGTGCAGGAGCCAAGGGTGCTGGCGCCGCCACTTGGCAGCAGTCTCACCACTCGTTCGGCGCTGTAGAGGCGCGAAAGGAGTGCAAAACCTGAACCACCGCGGCCCGGCAACTGGTCACTCGTCGTTGCGCTGTCGAGAAGCACGATGAGTGGGCGCGCCGTATCAATTGCAACGGCACCGCACAGACTTAGCGCAACGATGGTGACGCCGTTCGTTGGATCTAGGCTCGCATCGGCACGTTGCGCAGCTGCGAAAAGGGCGTCAATCGATCCGCTGAACCCCTTCGCGGTCACGGAGTTGGCGAAGCCCCAGCCTCCTGCACCACGGCTCCGTCAATCGCCACGCGCGCCGCGGAGCGGTAGAGGTCGAGCCAAATCGAGAAGCCGCTCCCCTTAATGCCGGTGATCTGATCAGCCGTCAAGGCACGCATCTCCACGCCATCAACATGCACGATGAGATAGGTGTTGGAACTCTCGACAACGGCGCTCGTGCCGCCAGCCGTCAGCCCCCACACCACGCTGCCAAGCTCTGGGTTGACCGTGTACTTCGGCACGTAGCCTGGGCTTGCGAAGGTGAGCTCTTCAATCGCAAGCGTGGCGGTGGTGGCGGCATCCTTGAAGTCCACACCGTCAAGGGCAAGCGCCGTGGCGAGTTCGTCGAGGCGATCCTTGAGCGATGGCCGGCGCGCATCGAACTCAATCACGTGATAGCCAAACTCGGTCTTAATTGGGCCGAGGATGTCGTTGTGCTTCACCCCGTCGGCCCAAATTGCCGCCTCAAACTCTGACACGTAGGTCCCCTTCGGTGCCCATACCAAGAGTCCGCCGTCGGCTCCAGAGGTCTTGTCATCACTCTCCTTCGCCTCAGTCTCGAAGCTTGCGCCGCTCTTCAGTCGGGCGACAAGATCGATCGCCTCTTTCTCGACGGCGGCCCAGGCCGGATCCGTAGGTTCGAGATCGCCTGCAGTGTTCGGATCATCGTTTGGGCTGTAGAGGATGTGGCTGACCTGAATTTGCGCAGCATCTGTCGCTGGAACGGTAGCTGCGACGTAGCTGACCTCGCGCTGCTCGACTGGGCCAGCAAGTAGCTGTGCCGTGATCTTGTCGCTGAGGGCGGTCTGTAACGCGCGCTCCTCGGTCATACGCTCGTAGAGGCCGCGATCAATCCCTGCGTCACTGATCTGCTTCTCAAAGTCTGGATCAAGTTTCGAAGCCTGGGACTTCTCAAGGCGGAAGATGACGAACTGATCTTCTGAACGTGCAATAACGGCGGTCATCGGCTGGGTAGAGCCATCCGCTGTCGGCATAAGCGCCCAGGCGGCCGCATATCCGAGATCCTCTGTCGGATCTTCGGCCTCCGTGGTCCAACCAACGAGCCCGCCGAGCTCAGCAAATGAGTCGGTTGAATCGCGCTTCGCGATTACGGCGAAATCACCACCCGCCTTGATCTCGGCGAGGATCGCCTCAGCCTTCGCCTTCGCTGCCGCTCGTGTGGCGGCGGTTGGCTTCTTCGTCTGCGCATCATCGGCGGAATCGATGCTGATGCGGCGGAAGAGTCGTAGCTCTGGGAGCGTTGTCTCCTTCGCCCATTCAGTGGCGAACACGGCTGGGTCGGCGATGACACCATTCGCCACGGCGAGGTCACGAATCAGTAGTGTGTCGACCATGTCGGTCGTAACCTGGTTACTGATTGCCTCTGCCTGCTCATTCAGCGCCTGGAGGGCGGTGTCGCCGGCGCTATTGCTCATGGTGCCAGCGGCAACGCGGGCGCGAATGCGTGAACCCTCGAGAGCGATGCGGAAGGCGGTGACCTCGGCTCGAGCCTTTGCCTCAGCCTTGTTGATCCCAGCGTTATTCACTTCAACCGCGGGTGCCCAGGTGGTGTCATAGACGGAGTAGCCGGCAACGCCGACGAGGAGGGCTCCAGCAAGGGCGATCGCAACAACGAATGAGAGGTTGGTCAGCGCCGTTTTGTCGGCGGCCTGATATCGGGCGGCGGCACGGGCGCGTAGGCGTGTGATCGGGTTCATGCTCAGTGATCCTCCTTCAGTCGGGGTCTGGATAGGGGCAGTATAGGGGGGACGGGTGCTATTCTCGCCCTCTCATGACGACCCACAGCACGGAACTGACCGTCGGCAGGCCGCGCCGAGGCAGCATTGGCACCATCTTCGAGAGCCTTACCTCCCTTGTGGAGCGCCGCCGGCTCGTCTGGTATCTGACGATCTCCGAGATCCGAAACAAGGGGACCAACTCCCTTCTCGGCAACGTCTGGTGGTTCCTCGACCCCGCCCTCCAGCTCTTTGTCTACTTTCTCCTGGTCAGCGTCATCTTCCAACAGGCTCAGCCGGCGATCCTCCTCTTCCTCGGCGCCGCCATCCTCCCCTGGAAGTGGTTTACCGCTGCGCTCGCCTCCGCCACGACCTCGGTTCGCGGCCGCGAGCAGGTGATGCGCCAGATCGCCTTCCCTCACCTCGTTCTTCCAGCCTCATCCGTACTCGCAAGCGTCGCGAACTTCATCTTTGCCCTCGTACCGCTCGGAGCGCTCTATCTGCTCTACCCCGATCGACTCACCCCCTGGGCGCTCGCTGTTCTTCCCGTCGCGGTGGTGCAGTTCCTCTGGACCATCCCTGCCGTGATTGCGCTCAGTGCGGTCGGCGTCTTCTTCCGTGACATCTCGAACTTCATCCCCCATGGGCTACGCATCTGGTTCTATCTCTCTCCTGCGCTCTTCCCGATCGAAACACTCCGCGCTATCGGTGACCGACACCCGTGGTTTGGCTTCTTCGTCGACATCAACCCATTTACCTGGATCTTCTCTGGCTATCGCGACGCCCTCTACTACGGCCGCTCACCAGAGTGGGGGGCGCTCGGCATCCTGGCCCTCGCCTCAATTCCGGTAACCCTGCTCACCATCTACCTCTTCCGACGAGTTTCGCCACTCTTTGTGAAGGTGCTCTAAGTGGCGCAACGAAAGATCTCCCGCGTGCAGGCTGCGCCGCCACCGATCCTGCTCACTGGCCTTGGGGTTCAGTACGACCTGCGTCTGAGCAAGAAGCGCAAGCTGCGCGATACGGTGCTGCGCGACGGCCGACACTCCCAGAGCGGCAAGTTCTGGGCGCTGCGCGACGTTGACTTTCGTGTTGAGGCGGGTGAATCCGTCGCAGTGATTGGGCCCAATGGCGCAGGGAAGAGCACCATGCTGCAGGTACTGGCCGGCATCCTGGAGCCTTCGGTCGGCAAGGTCGAGGTTCGAGGCAAGATCGCCACGCTGCTACAGCTCGGGGCTGGCTTTGACCCAGAGCTAAATGCACGCGAAAACACGCTCCTTGTTGGTGAGTTTCTCGGCATCCCCCACAAGGAGATGGTGCGGCGCGTGCCAGCGATTCTTGAATTCGCTGGACTCGGTGAATTCGCCGAGGCTGAGGTGCGCACATACAGCACAGGGATGCGTGCACGCCTTGGGTTCAGCGTCGCGACCTCGGTTGAGCCCGATGTGCTGCTCCTTGATGAGGTCCTCTCAACCGGCGATGCCGCCTTCATTGAAAAGTCGCGTGGCAGGATCATAGAGCTCATGAAGCGGGCACGAGCAATTGTGTTCGTGACGCACGACCTCGACTCTGCCGCCACGTTCTGCACGCGGGCCATTGAACTTGAGGGTGGCCGGATTGTGGCGGACGGTCCAGCAAAAAAGGTGATCGCCGCCTATAAGAAAAAGATGGCGAAGCGTTCTGCTACGGCGTCACGCTCGGGTCAGGGAGCCCGCCGCGGTAATTAAGGATTACGAGCAGCGTCCTCACGGAATCTAGATCGAGGGTCGGCTGCACATCCGCACTCTGGAGCACGGCCGAGGCGATGCTGTTCACGGCGACCACTCGGCCCACAGAGAGCCCTCGTGGGAAGGCAGAGCGCAGCGTTGGGCTTAGCTCAATCCCAGAGGTGGTGATCTCCGCCCCAACAAGCACCTGGCGTTGTGCGTCGACGTCATCAAAGGCGAGCGGGTTGGCGGCACGCCCGCGAACCTGCCCGATCGCACCGGTTGAGGCGACCTCGGAGGTAACGGAAAACTCTGGGTCGGTGAGGAGACGGACCTGGCAGCTCTGATCGGAGACCTGCACCACGCGCCCCGCGAGTGAGGCGCCCGCCCCGATGACGACGTCACCAACCTTTACGCCATCGGTGCTCCCAACATCAAGAATTATGTAGCGCCGGTCGATCGCAAAATCACGCGCAACGACCTGGGCCGCAACCGTCGCAAACGAGGTCGTCGCACGCAAGTCGAGCGTCGCCTGAAGTTCCGCTACTTCACGTTCAAGGCTCGCGATCCGAGCCGCCTCAGAGGCAAGCTGATCACGCTCCTCAAGCAGCGCGGTGAGCCGGGCTTGCAGGCTACGAATGTCTACGAAGAGATCGCGAACTGATGCAGCCCCTCGCCCCGCCGCGGCAACGGGCTCGCTGAGCGTGCGCACCACCTGCCCCGCCGCACCTTGCACGGCGAGTACCGGAGCGCTGCTAGAGAGTAGGAAGAGGAGCCCGTTGAAGAGCAGCACGACGCCAACGGCGACAAGGCCAGCCTGCGGATTGCGCTCTCCACGATCGCGGGGGAGCATGGGTCCTTAGCGCAGGGGGCGCTGGTAGGTCTCGGGGACGAGCATCTTCTCGAGCGCCTCAATTTCGTCAAGAATGATGCCCGTGCCGCGCACGACGCAGGTCAGCGGATCATCGGCGATGCGAACGGGCATCTTTGTTTCGGCCGAAAGGCGCACATCCATACCGAGCAGGAGTGCACCACCACCAGCAAGAACAATTCCCTGGTCCATGATGTCGGCGACGAGCTCTGGCGGTGTCTCTTCAATGGTGTCGCGCACGGTGTTGATGATCTCAACGATCGATGGCTCAATTGCCTCACGCACCTGCGGCGCCGCCACCTCTACCGCGCGAGGCAGACCGGTGAGTAGATCGCGTCCACGGAAGGTGATGCGCTGCGAGTCCCACTCGCCAGAGTGCGCCGAACCGACCGCCATCTTGATATCTTCGGCGGTGCGCTCACCCAGGAGCAGGTTGTACTGACGTCGGGCGTAGGCAACGATGTTCTCATCCATCTCGTCGCCCGCAATGCGAATGCTGCGCGCCGTCACGATGCCTCCGAGGCTGGTGACGGCAACCTCAGTGGTGCCGCCGCCAATGTCCACGATCATGCTCCCGTTCGGCTCACCTACCGCAAGGCCGGCTCCGATCGCTGCGGCCATCGGCTCCTCAACAAGGCGGACCCAGCGTGCACCCGCTCGAATAGCAGCGTCGCGCACGGCACGCTTCTCTACTTCGGTGACTCCTGAAGGGATACCGATGATCATGCGCGGTCGTGCAGAGAGCCACCCGCCTTGGTGCACCTTGCGCACGTAGTAGCTAATCATCTGCTCCGTGACCGCGGCGTCGGAGATCACGCCATCACGGAGTGGGCGAATCGCCACGATATTCGCGGGGGTACGCCCGAGCATGCGCTTCGCCTCAGCGCCGATGGCGAGGACCTTGCGCGATTTGGTCTCAACCGCAACGACCGAAGGCTCGCTAATGACGACACCCTTACCTGCGACGTGGACGAGCGTATTCGCCGTGCCGAGGTCAATGCCGATGTCGCGCGAGAAGAGGCTGTAGATTCGGTCAAGCATGGCGCGATGGTAGCACCCACCCCGCGCACCCCCGCCCTCCCCCCTATGGCGCCTCGCCACCCCAGATCGCGGGCTGCTTCGAGCGAATGCTCACCCAGCGGCCATGCCCAATGACGAGGTGGTCCAGGAACTCAATGTCGAGCAGCCGGGCGGCGGCGAGGAGTTCGCTCGTCAGTCGGAGGTCTTCGTCTGAAGGCTCAGGATCACCGCTCGGATGGTTGTGGACTGCGGCGAAGCCGACACCGTGCGCCTCAAGGACCGGACGCAGAAGTTCACCGATGCGCACACTCGTGCCCGTTGCTGTGCCCGTATAGACGTGGCGCAGGTCGAGCAGCCCGTTGCGACCATCGACAATGGCGATGTGAAGCTGCTCCTGTGCCGACCTGCCGAAGATCGGCTGAGCGATCGCGGCGAGATCGGCCGGCGCCTGAACGCGGGTTCGCTCTGCGGGCCACCAGGCGGTGAGATCGTGCGCGGCGTTCACGGTGCGAACCACCAGTTCAGCGGCCTCGTTCGGCACGCCAGCGCGCAACAGCCTCTCGATTGGGTTTCCCTGCAAGAGCCCGCCTGGTCCTCCACTGAGTTCGACCAGGTCGTGCGCGGTGTGCGTTGAGCAGCTCTGCGCGAGCAACGCGTCGAGTGCGCTGATGAAGCGCTGGTCACGATCGCGCTGCTCTGGGCTCATATCGCTGGGTACGGCCGCTGCTATGGCGAGACTCATTGAACCTCCGCGGCGTAGACCTGGCGGCCAACATTGGCACCTCCGGCAGAGCGGCGAGCCCGCCGTTTTCCCGCCGCCCTACCGAAGGCAAGCGCATCCTCTCGCGCGCCGCGTACCAGGCGCGTATGAGTTTGGCCGCGCTACGAAAGGGCGACGACGGCGACGAGGGCAAGGTTGTACGAGGCGTGCAGTGCGATCGTCGCGACCAGCGATCGTCGGCGAATCCAAAGCCACCCAAGCGCAATCCCAAGTGGAAGCCGCACCGCAAATGCGACGGCGGCAACGCTCGCGGCATCGCCTACTGAGGTGCCACCAACAGTGAGTGTGTGCGCGAAGGCGAAGACGATCGCAGAGAAGAGGATCGCTCGGCGTGCGGATGATTGGCGCGCCCAGGCCTGTGCGATCACCCCGCGGTAGAGCAGCTCCTCACCGATCGGTGCGATCAGTCCAGCGGTCAGGACGTTAGCGGCGAGATCCACGGCGTTCATCGTTGGCGGCAGCACGACTGGGGCGCTGAGGCCCGTGCCGTTCATGACCAGCGTTGCAAAGAGGCCAGCGGCACTCAGGATCGGAAGGGCAAGGGCAACACCCCAGAAGAGATCTCCGGCGAGTCCGCCGCGACGATCAGGCGCTGGCAGCGTCTTCGGTGATGCGGCGGGTGTGGCAAGGATGAGATCCCGCCAGCGCACAGCACCGCTGCCAACCACCACCAGACCGATGATCAGAACCGTTGCGAGGTTCGATGCGGCCGCCAGGGCGAGTGTTCCGAGCGGCGTGCTGAGGGCGGTTGCAGCACCAAGGGCGGTGAGTAGTGCAGCGACAAGAAGCTGCGCGAGCAGCGCCCACGGGATCGTCGTCCAGAAGATCGCCAGCGGACCTGGGCCGCGCCAACCTGCAGCGGGAGTATCGACGCGGCGCTGCAGCGCCGAGGCCCCCGAGAGCGCAATTCCGCCAACCCCAATCAAGAGAAGGGCGAGGATTACGAGAGCGGTCCCTGCGCCTGCGATCCCCGCGACGAGGGCACTCGCGCCAACGACGGTAGCGAGCAGGCCGATGACGTAGAGCGCTGGGGCTTCACGCCCGGCGAGTTGTAGCAACCCCGGACGCGACGCCGTGCTCATGCGTTCGCCCCTACGGCGCGCTGCTCTCCGTCAGTGCCGAGAGCTCTTTAAGTACCGCCTGCAACTCGCTGATGCGCGCGCCGTACGTTGCAAAGTCTCCTGACTTCAGCGCCGTCTGTGCCTGAGCAAAGAGCGTTGAGGCCTTTGAGACGAGTCCCGCAATGTCGGTCGGATTCGTTCCGCCGCCCGGATCGATCACGCCACCACCGACGAGGAGATTCAGCGCTTCGGTGAGCGTGTCCCCCCATACGACCTTGGTCGACGTTGCGGCCACGATCTTCTGGAACTCTGGGAACGAGCTCGACGTGGACTGCAGATACACCGGCTGTAGGTAGACGACAGTTCCGCCGATCGGCGTCACGATGAGATTTCCGCGCGTAACGGTCGAGCCCGATTGATCCCAGAGCGTTGTCTGCGCCGAGATGATTGGGTCCGCATCGATGCGAGCACCAACCTGGCTTGGGCCAAAGACCGAGGTGTCCTTCGGGAAGCGGTACGCCACGACCTGGCCGTAGGCGTCGCCATCGTTGCGCGCCGCAACCCAGGCGATCATGTTCGGCCGGCTCGTTGGTACGAGGGGCTGAATCAGGGTGAACTCGGTTCCAGTCTCACCTGGCAGCCGCACACGAACGAAGTACGACTCCCCTGGGAGTGACTGCGAGCCGGCTGCCGACTCTGGGACGGTCCAGACGTCGTCCTGACGGTAGAAGGTCTGGGGGTCGGTCACGTGGTACGTCGCGTAGATGCGTGTGGCGATGTCGAATCCACCCGCGCCTACCCGAAGGTGCGCACGCAGATCGGCCGGCATCGTGTCGAGTGGGCGAAACAGGCCTGGGAAGACCTTCGACCAGGCGAGGGCGATCGGATCCTTGGCATCAGCCAGGTAGAGCGCGGTCTCGCCCGTATAGAGGTCGACCGTCGCCTTCATGCTGTTGCGGACGTAGTTGATGTTGCTCCCCTCCGCCGCATTGGCGTTCGGGAAGTGGTCGCTCGTGGTGTAGCCGTCCACGACGTAGCTGAGCCCGCCATCTTCGCGAATCACGAGGTACGGGTCGGAGTCCCAGGTGACGAATGGTGCAAGGGCCGAGATGCGCTCGCTCACGGTTCGGCGCCAGAGCAACTGGCTCTCGGCCGTAATCTGGTCGCTGATCAACAGGTTCAGGTCGCCGAGTCGCGCGGCGAAGAGGAGACGATCGAAGAAGGTGTTCAGCGAGATCCCTGAGGTGCCGCTCCACTTCGTGGTCGCGTCTCCCGAGGCGCCCGAACCGGTCAGATCTTCGCCGACCGGGTAGTCGAACTCTTCGGTCTTGGCGCCAACAATCACCCAGTCATCATCAAGTTCGCCGAAGTAGATGCGTGGCTCGCTGACCACAGGGGCGCCACCACTGGAGACTGGTGGGATGTCGCGAATGATCAGCTGCGGGAGTCCGCCGCTCGCCACACCGGCGACGGGGACCATCGCCACACCGATGCCGTGGGTAAAGGCGATGCGACGATTCACCCAGGTGGCCGACTGCAGGGCACGCTGTGGGTTCAGCTCTCGCGCCGAGAGCATCACTAGTCGCTGCTTCCCGTCAATCATGTAGCGGTCGACATCGACATCCGAGAAGTTGTAGTACTGGCGCACGGTCTGCAGTTGATCGAGCGTTGCCTGCAGTGGACGGTAGTCCCAGAGGCGGGCGTCGGTAAATGACTCCGCGTTTTCGGCAATAGCTGCTGTGGTGAGGTCGGCAGAGCCATCGTATTGACGTTCGGTCCAGCCATCGAGGCCGAAGGCCAACCTCGTCATACGAATATTGTTGGCGATGTACGGCTCCTCGAGCGCGTACTCATTTGGCGTGACCTGGAAGCGCTGGACAAATTCTGGGTAGAGCCCAGTGAGCACCGCCGAGGCGCCGAACCAGACCGTCACCGTCAGCACGAGTGGCCACGTTGAACGCGTCACGGCGGCGCCGACCAAGAAGGCGGCGGCGAGTGCTGCGATCACCGTCAGTGCGTCGAGGCCAGGGATTCGTGCTGTGGCGTCGGTGTACGAGACGCCCGTGGCAACGCCGTTCTGCGAGAACACCAATTCAAGCTTGTCGAGCTGATAGCCGTAGGCGGTGACCAGCAAGATTCCACCGACCAGGAGGGCGAGATGGAGGCGCGGCAGGGTGCCAACACCGCCGAGGCCGCGAGCGCCGATCGCCGGCAGGTAGCGAAGCGCGGCGATCACCGTTGCGCCACTGAGCAGCAAGATTCCAAGACCCTGCGCGAGGCGCAAGACAGGGAGGCTGAAGAGATAGAACGAGATATCGCGGCCGAAGATTGGATCAACGGCTGAGCCGTCGGCGGCGTATGGGACGGCGTTCTGCCAGAGGGCAATTTGCTCCCAGTTGGCGGCAACTTGTGCGCCAATGAGGAGCGCAACAACAACAGCACCGATGCGCAGGGCGCCGTTACCGATCGTGGCGCCAGCACTTCGTACGGAGCCATCGCCATCCGCGCCAAGGAGTCCCCGGAGCGCATCAACAATCCCGTCGGGCTGCAGGTTGCCGCGGTCATCCATGAGTGAGGTTCGTTCGCGCGGCGCCGCAGAGCTTGCTGAATCACCGCTCGCAGCGCCGCCAAGGCGTCGGGCGATGAGCCCCGCCACAAGGAGGCTCACCATGAGGAGCGCGAGTGCAGCAAGAGTTCCGCCAACGAAGAGTCCGCCCTGCAGCTGCAGTCGCTGCCAGTAGAGGGCGCCTGCGCCGAGCGATTCGAACCAGCGCGCATCGGTGAGGAGCCCAATGACCGGCCCGCCAACCAAGACGAGCACAAGGAGGATCGGGAGGAAGAGGGTGCGCAGTCCCAACTTAAATGTTGGTCGCTGTCCGCTCGGGGCAGAGCCGCCGGGGCGACGGGCACGGGTGCGCGATGTCGGGGCGTCGGAGTCAGGCTCGGATTCAGAGGCCTCAGTGGCCTGAGGGGCGCCGTTACCGCGGCGTCGCTCCAGCTCTTCAAGGAAATCCTTAAACGGATCACTCATGATTGATCCCCCTCCAATTGCGGTGCGTCAGGGTCGGTGCGCGACCTCGATCGCACGGGTGAAGGCATCGAGTGCCGCCTCGGCAACCTTCGCCTCTGTCATCGTAGCGATTCGCATCGGATCCCACTTGGCCGCCACTTGGAGCACGAGGGGGCGGCGCCACGGCTCGTTTATATCGGCCAGGTCACCCAGGAGGCGTAACTTTAGGCAGGAGCGTCCATCCTCAACGGCAAGGAGATCGCCGAGGCCGTTCGTCATCAACTCGCCGAGGCGCTGGAGTGGCGGTGTTGGTGGGGGGCCGGCGATCGGCGCAACCTCGCGGCAGCTCACGACACCAGCATCATCCTCGGCCCACATCATGCCAATCCACCAGCCGTCAGGCATGGTTGTCGGGGTGCTCATTCCGGTGTGCACTGTGGCCTCGGGTCGCCCTTCGAGAAGGATCGGTTTCACCTTCAGGTAGCTCGCCCCCGGTGAAGGGAGGCGCTCAGGGCTGGTAGTCACTCCCACTCAATCGTGGCGGGTGGCTTTGAGGTGACGTCATACACGACACGCGTCACGCCCGGCACTTCATTCACGATACGCGCCGAGATGCGCTCAATCAGGTCGTATGGCAGCCGTGCCCAATCGGCGGTCATTCCGTCTTCACTGGTCACCGCGCGTAGCGCGAGCACATTGCCGTAGGTGCGCCCATCGCCCATCACGCCAACTGAGCGCATAGGCGTGAGCACGGCGAATGACTGCCAGATGCTGCGATAGAGCCCCGCCTTCTTGATCTCGTCGACCACGATCCAATCCGCCTCACGCAGTGTGTCGAGTCGCTCCTTCGTCACGTCGCCAAGGATGCGAATCGCAAGTCCAGGACCTGGGAACGGCTGTCGCAGAACAACAGACTCAGGGAGGCCGAGCTCAAGGCCAACCGCGCGCACCTCATCCTTGAAGAGGGACCGCAACGGCTCGACCAGTTTGAACTTCAAGTCATCTGGAAGGCCGCCCACATTGTGGTGCGTCTTGATCTTCTGCGCGGCCTTCGTCTCTTTCGACGTTGACTCAATCACATCTGGGTAGAGGGTCCCCTGTGCCAAGAACTTGAAGTCGCCGAGCTTCGTGGACTCCTCCTCAAAGACGCGAATGAATTCGCGGCCGATGATCTTGCGCTTCTCTTCTGGATCCTGCACACCGCTCATTGCGCTTAGGAAGCGCTCCTCTGCATCAACCATATGAATGGTCATGCCGAGCGTGTTGGCGAACACCTCGCGGAGAAGGTCCGACTCGCGCTTGCGCATCAGACCGTGATCAACGTAGACGCAGACGAGGCGATCACCGATCGCGCGATGGATTAGTGCTGCGGCTACGGCGGAGTCGACCCCGCCCGAGAGGGCACAGAGGACGCGATCGGTGGGGCCCACCTGTGCGGCAATCGCAGCGATGGCGTCCTCAGCAACGCGCCCAGGGGTCCAGTTTGCCGGCGCCTCGGCAATGTCGTAGACGAAGTTGCGCAGCAGGCGCTTGCCGCCAGGGGTGTGCACCACCTCGGGATGGAATTGAATCCCCCAGAGATTTCGCGTGACGTCGGCAAGGGCTGCAAACGGGGTGGAGTCGGTCTCGGCGATCGGCGCGAAGCCTGCCGGTGCCTTCGTAATGGAGTCGCCGTGGCTCATCCAGACGCGGGCGCTCCCACCATCGCCCGCAACGCCAGCCAGCAGCAGATTCGACTGGTCGCCGATGCGAATGTCGGCGGGGCCATATTCGCGATGTGCTGAAGGACCAACCTCACCGCCGAGCTGCTGCGCCATCAGCTGCACGCCGTAGCAGATGCCCAAGATCGGCAGGCCGCTATCCCAGAGGGCGGGATCTGGCTTTGGGCCATCGGCGTCGTACACGGAGCTCGGGCTGCCGCTCAAGATGATGCCGGCGGGCTTGCGCGCCACGATCTCGCTCAGTGGGGTATCGAAGGCGATCAGCTCCGAGTGCACGCTCAGCTCGCGCACGCGACGCGCAATCAGCTGCGCGAACTGGCTACCAAAGTCGAGGACGAGGATGCCCCCCTGCGTTGGGGTCACGGCGCCGTTAGCGCCCACGCTGCCAGCTCTTCCCTTCGGTCGCTGCGGCCGGGGCGTAGATCACCTCAACGTCGCGGAAGCCGCGCACGTTCTGCACGCCAAGTGCCGCTGCCGACTGACGCACCGCGCCCGCGAGGTTCTCGCTGCCGTCAGTGACATGCGATGGCCCGTGCAGGATCTGCTTCATGCTCCCGACCGTGCCGACGTTGATACGCGTGCCGCGCGGCAGTGTTGGTGAGGGTGCCGCCATCCCCCAGTTGAATCCACCGCCCGGAGCCTCGCTGCCACGAGCGAGTGGCGAGCCGATCATCACCGCGTCGGCGCCAACGGCGAGCGCCTTGGCAATCTCGCCGCCCTTACGAATGCCGCCATCTGCGACCACGGGCACATAGCGACCAGTCGCAGCGAAGAAGGCGTCGCGTGCGGCGGCAACATCGCTCACGGCGGTCACCTGCGGCACGCCGATGCCGAGTACCTCACGAGTGGTGCAGGCGTTCCCTGGCCCCACGCCAACAAATATGGCGGCCGCCCCCTGCTCCATCAGGGCATAGGCAGCTTCGGCATTGGTGGTGTTGCCGATCGCTACGGGCATTCCGGCACGTTTCACAAACTCCGAAAGCTCAAGTGGCGCGTAGCCCGAGGCGATGTGTCGCGCAGAGGAGACCTGGCTTTGAATCAGGAGCAGGTCGACATCGGCGCCAATCAGTGCGTCGGCATACTTGCCGACCGCTTGTGGTGTTGCCGCGATCGCAACGGGTGCACCAGCGGCGCGCATCTCTGCGATGCGGCGGGCGATCAACACGGGGCGAATCGGCGCGGCGTAGAGTTCAGCAAAGGTGGCCTGCACCTTATCGGCGGTCGCCGCAATGATGGTGGCGTACTGGGCGGCGGGGTCTTCGTAGCGAAACCAGAGTCCTTCAAGATTGATAAAGGCGAGCGAACCGAGCCCGCGAAGTAGCCCCGCCGTCGTTGGCGATACAACCGCATCCATCGCCGACGCAATAATCGGCTCGGTGAGTGGGATGCCGCAAAAATCTTGCGTTAGGTCGACGTCGGCGGGATCAATGGTGTCGGTGCCAGGGGCGAGCGAGATGTCGTCGAACCCGAATGCGGGTCGCAGGGTGTCGATCTTGGAGATGAAGGGGCCACTCATCGACGAAGTGTAGCGAGGCCAACGGCGGAGGCGATCTCATCGGCGAGCTCGCCCTTCGGGCGGCGTGCATCAAAGGAGCGCCAACGCGCAGGCTCCGCGGCGGCCAGTGCGCGGAAGCCGTCGGCGACACGCGCATGGAAGGCGGCGTCGAACCCCTCTTCGAAGCGCGTGCGCCCATCACCCGACTTGCGGGCGAGCCCCTCCTCGGCGGGAAGGTCCAAGAGCACGGTGAGGTCTGGGGTCAACCCTGCAGTGGCAAAGCTGATCGCCGCTCGCAGCTCGTCAAGCGGGAGGCCGCTCCCGTAGCCCTGGTAGGCCAGGGTGGAGTCGGCGAAGCGATCGGCGATGACGGAGGCGCCGCGCGCCAGCGCAGGGCGAATCACCTCAAGAACGAGCTGCGAACGGGAGGCGTTGAAGAGGAGGGCGTCGGCACGCGGGTTGATCTCAACGCTCCCTCCATCGCCCAGGAGGAGTGCGCGGATCCGCTCTCCGGCCGGTGTGCCGCCCGGCTCGCGCACGGTCAGCACTTCACGACCCGCGGCGCGGAGCCGCTCGGCTAGGAGGGCGATTTGGGTGGACTTCCCCGATCCGTCTGGCCCCTCAAAGGTGATGAACATTGCTGCTTAGCGACGTCGCCGCGGGGTGCTCGAAGAGCGTCCCTGCGGCTCAAGGCGAACACGTCGATGTGGATCGCGGCCGCGCGAACTACTGGTGACGCCGGCGTCGCCAGCGAGCTGGTGTTGCAGTCGACGGATGTAGGCGTTCTGTGGCGCAAGCTCAACGGGATGTTTGGTGCGCGCCACCTCTTCGATCCCCATCTTGGCCTCACGCATGGCGATCTCGCGCGGGTCGTGTGGCAACTGGTAGATATCAAGGAGCGCGCGCTCCATCTGCTCGGAGGCGTTGCTCTTGAGCACATGCACCGGAACGCCGCGTCGCTCGGCATCCACAATCGGCGTGCCGCGCTGCTTGAACTCATTGCGGATCGTTACCACCGCGTCGGCCTCATCGGCGGTTCGCGCAGTAGTTGCTGGGAGCCCGAGTTCGCGAATCGCCGCCTCAAGCTTCTTGCGCGAGATGCCGTGCGCCAAGACGCGAAGCTCAGGGAGCTGACTCACTTCACGCCCGTCGTCGTCATCAGCGCTCGGTGCCTCATCCCACTCCGCTGGGACCAGCGCGCCGCCGACCGTTCGGCCGATCAGCTCGCGATCCATCTCAGCGATGGTGGAAGCCATTGACTCATGGCTCCAGCCGCGCTCGGGTCGCCAGCTGCCACCGCCAACGGGATCACCCTCAAATGCACGGATCACTGGAGTCGCCGTACCGCCCGGAGTGGTCTCAACGTGTCGCGCCTGTTCGCGGTTTCGCCGCCAGCCGCCCCGCCCCTCATCGCTACGATCACTCCGATCACTGCGTCGGCCGCGGCGATCATCACCTGGGGTTAGCCCGCCGAATCGGCGTGACTCACCCTGCGCCGTCTGACCAGGTCGAATGCGCGCATGTGATCGACGAACGCCACCCTCGTCGCGCCAGCGCTCCTCTGGGGCTACCGCGTCGCCACGCAGCAGCGCATCAACGGTGCCGGCGACATCTTCGTGCACAAGAATGTGGTCGCGATCAATGATCTCCACGATCACATCGAAGGTTGGTGGTGCCTTGCGCTCTAGCACGCTCTTCTGCGTTCGGCGTCGGCGTGCCTCGTCGTCACCGAGGGTGACGCTCTGAATGCCGCCGATCAGGTCAGTGAGCGTTGGGTTCAACATCAGGTTGTCGAGGCTGTTGCCGTGGGCGGTGCCAATCAGCTGCACGCCGCGCTCGGCGATTGTTCGTGCGGCGATCGCCTCAGCCTCGGTGCCGATTTCGTCGATGACGATCACCTCGGGCATGTGGTTCTCGACCGCCTCAATCATGACGAGATGCTGTCGCTCTGGAGCGCTCACCTGCATTCGTCGCGCCTTGCCGATCGCTGGATGCGGAATGTCACCGTCGCCAGCGATCTCGTTCGAGGTGTCGACCACCACCACGCGCTTGCTGAATTCCGAGGCGAGGACGCGTGCCGCCTCGCGGAGCATGGTGGTCTTACCGACACCCGGTCGCCCCATGATCAGAATTGATCGGCCCGCTTCGATATGGTCGCGCAAGATCTCAATGGTGCCGAAGACCGAGCGACCGACACGGCAGGTGAGGCCAACGACTCGATCCGATCGATTGCGAATCGCCGAGATGCGGTGCAACGTTCGTTCGATTCCAGCGCGGTTGTCACCACCAAAGTTGCCGATGCGTGCGATGACCCAGTTCAAGTCTTCGTCGGTGATCTCGCGTTCAAGTAGCGTGACGTCGCCCGATGTGATGCGTGCCTCAGGTTGGCGGCCAAGATCGAGAACAATTTCAAGTAAGCCATCTCGGCCGGCGGCGAGATTCTCGTGAGTGGCCAGCTCACGAATTGCGGCGACGATCTCCGAAGGGAGACAGGCGAGAAGGAGGTCGAGGTTGTCGACGATCGCCTCATCTTGGATCCCCTGCGGGGTTGGCTCCTCGTGGGGGTCGCGAGCAAGGCTCATCGGCAAATCTTAGCGTGCGATTCGCGCGCCGTCGCGTCGTGCGTCTCTTTTGGCCCCTAGAGCGCGGCCGCTAACGCCTCGGTAACAAGCCAGCGGTGCACGCCCGTCTCTCCGGTGATCTCGGGGTGGAAGGCGATGCCAAGGATCCGCCCCTGGCGCGCCGCCACGATCCGGCCATCCTCTAGCGTCGCGACGGCGCGCGCCGACGGGCCAACCTTCACGATCTCAGGGGCACGAATGAAGACAGCCTGAATGGTGCGTGATCGACCGGCGTTGCCGAGGCCCTCCATGACCAGGCTCGTTTCGAAGGACTCGAGTTGGCGCCCAAACGCATTGCGCCGCACCTCAACATCAAGAAGGGAGAGCACCGGCTCATCACCATCGGCGATCTTCGTTGCGAGTAGGATCGCTCCCGCACAGGTGCCCAGGATTGGCGCGCCATGCTTCGCCAACGCTTTGATTGGCTTTACTAGATCCCAGCGATCCAGTAGCTTGCGCATCGCAGTGCTCTCCCCACCAGGGAGGATCAGACCGTCAACATCATCGAGATCTGTTGGAAGTCGAACCTCTCGCCCTTCAGCACCAAGTGTCTCCAGCATGCGGAGATGTTCAGCAAAGTCACCCTGCACTGCGAGGACGCCGATGATCGGCGGGGTGCGGCGCTTCGCCACGGTGCTACCAGCCGCGATTGGAGAGGCGTTCACTCTCGGGGATGGTGCGCATCTCAATCCCCTTCATTGCTTCACCAAGGCCCGCCGAAACTTCGGCAAGGATGGCGGCGTTCTTCCAGTGCGTGGTTGCCTGAACGATTGCGGCCGCAGTCTTCGCCGGGTTCTCCGCCTTGAAGATGCCGGAGCCAACGAAGACGCCGTCGGCGCCGAGCCACATGGAGAGCGCCGCATCGGCCGGCGTGGCAATGCCGCCCGCAACAAAGTTCACAACAGGGAGTCGACCCGCCTTGACGGTGAGCTTGACGAGCTCGTAGGGGACGCGCATCTCTTTGGCGGCGGCACGCAAACGCTTCTCGCTCTGTCCCTTGAGTGCGGCGATCTCTTCGGTAACGGTACGAATGTGGCGCACCGCCTCAACGATGTTGCCAGTTCCCGCCTCGCCCTTGGTGCGCATCATTGCGGCGCCCTCGTTGATGCGACGAAGCGCCTCACCGAGATTCTTGCAGCCACAGAGGAACGGCACCTTGAAGCCGTGCTTGTTGAGGTGGTAGCGATCGTCGGCGGGGGTGAGCACCTCTGACTCGTCGATGTAGTCCACATCGAGCGCCTCTAGGATGCGCGCCTCGATCTCATGGCCGATACGTGCCTTTGCCATCACTGGGATGGAGACAGCTGCCTGGATCCCCTTGATCATGTCGGGGTCACTCATGCGGGCAACTCCCCCGTCGCGACGAATGTCAAACGGGACGCGCTCCAGTGCCATAACGGCAACGGCCCCAGCCTCTTGGGCGATCTTCGCCTCCGCCGGGTTAACGACGTCCATGATCACGCCGCCCTTCAGCATTTGGGCGAGACCGCTCTTCGTGGCCCAGGTCGACGTCTTGGCGCGCTTCGGTGCCGGCATGCCCCTATTCTCGCATATCTCCCCGTCCGCCGTGGGCTAACCGGCGGTGCGAAAGGCGCAGATCCCCTGCTACGATCGCGCTCATATGAACAGTGAAGTTCTCGTTCTGAATCAGGACTACGAACCGCTCAACGTCGCCTCACTGCCGCGCGCCTTCCGACTGGTGCTGGGTGGCAAGGCCGAGATCCTCGCCGAAGGTGAACCGATCCGCAGCGCATCGCGTAGCTGGACGGCACCCTCTGTGGTGCGACTGCGCCATCGCGTGCGCCGCCCACGCCCGCGCGCCAAGTTGAGCCGCAAGGAGATCTTTGCGCGCGATGGCCATGCCTGCCAATACTGCGGCCGCACCGGCGTATCTCTGACGATTGATCACATCGTGCCGAAGAGCCGCGGCGGCGATACCTGGACGTGGGAGAACCTGGTCACCGCCTGCATGGCGTGCAACCACCGTAAGGGCGACCGCCTCCCCGAGGCTGCAGGCCTTGCGCTTCGACGCAAACCGTACGAGCCGCGCTGTGACGTATACGCCGTCTTCTTGCCATACCTGCGGCACGACGCTTACTCGGCATGGCGCGACTTTCTCTTCATCTCTGATAGCGCGGCGGCCAGCGGCGCGTGACCCCCGCGGCGGCGGTTCGCGCCGCCATCCCTCGCGACGTTGCTGACCTACTGCGCGCGCTGCGAGCGGCAGGGTTTGGCGCCTACGTTGTTGGTGGTGCCGTTCGCGATGTGATCGCTGGGAGAGTGCCAGCAGATTGGGATCTTGCCACCGAGGCCACACCAGACCAGCTGCGTGCTCTCTTTCCACACGCCACCTATGAGAATCGATTTGGCACCGTTGGGGTTCCAACGATCGACGGAGTGGTGCGCGAGATCACCACCTTCCGCGCTGATAGCGGTAGCAGTGACGCTCGCCGCCCCGACGAGGTCACCTTCCTCCCACGTATTGAGGGCGATCTGGCTCGCCGAGACTTCACCATCAACGCGATCGCCTACGGCCTCGCCCCTGGCGCAAGTCGCCGCGCCGATCCAGTTGCTGATGGAGCCATCGTCGACCCACACGGTGGCATCGACGATCTGGCCAACGGTGTACTGCGCGCCGTTGGAGATCCGACCGAACGATTCCTTGAAGATACGTTGCGCATGCTTCGCGCGATCCGGTTTGTTGCACGGTTCAACTTGTCGTTGGAGACAGGAACCGCCGCAGCGATCAAGCGCGATGCCCCACTCGCTGCGCGCCTCTCTGGTGAGCGCATCGGCGCGGAGATCGACGGGGTTCTCGCCGCCGAGCGACCAGCACGTGCACTGCAACTCGCTGCAGAGCTCGGCATCCTCGCCGCCATCGCGCCAGCACTTGCCGCCGAATGGAGCGCCGAGGTTGGCACGCGCGTCGAGGCGGTCGGTGGCGACGCGCTCTCCGATGCGCCAGACCCCCTGGGGCGCATGAGCGAGCTCTTCCTGCCGATCGCCGATGATGAGGATGTTGCAGCGCTCCTTGAATCCTGGCGCCGGCCGCGTGCAACGGTTGCAGCCATTCAGCAGATTCGCGATCTCGATCGTGCCGTGGCTGCTGCAGAGAGCGAGGCGGAACGGGGCCATCTTGATGGGGCAGCGCTGCGCATCGTGGCGGCCGCTACCACTGGTGACCCACGAGATGCCGCGCGACAGATTCGCCGCCGTGCCGCCGCCGGTCGGGCCAGTCGCGCAGCCACCGCACTCCTCAACGCATGCGTGCAGGGTGATGAGCAGCAGGCTCCCGCCGCAGCGAGCGACCTCGCCGTCGGGGGCGATCAGCTGATGGCTCACCTCGGTCGCACACCAGGGCCGTGGGTCGCCGCACTCCTTGCGCGACTCGTTGATGACGTCGCCCATCGTCGCGTGGCGAATGCCGGGAGTGACCTCCTTGCATGGAGCGAACGCATCGTTGCAAGCGAGGGGCGTGACTCCATCGCGTAGACTCTCGGTATGACGCTAGAGTCACAAACGATCTTGGTGACGGGTGGGGCCGGGTACATCGGCGCGGCGAGCGCCAATGCCCTGATCGCCAGCGGCCATCGTGTGGTCATCCTGGATGACCTCTCGGCGGGACACGCCGACACGATCCCAAATGAGGCCTCCTCGATCGTTGGGAGCTATGCCGACGGGGATCGCATGCAGAGCCTGCTCCGTGATGCACGGGTCGACACGATCCTGCACATCGGGGCGCTGAGCATCGTTGCCGAGAGCGTGGCCCAGCCAGAGCGCTACTTCAAGGCAAACCTCGTCGGCAGCATCACCCTGCTCGACGCGGCGATCGCCGTTGGCGTGAAGCGGCTCATCTTCTCCTCAAGCGCGGCGGTCTATGGCGCCTCTTCATCAAGCGTGCTCCATGAAGAGCTCCCCCTTGCGCCGGTTAACCCGTACGGGGCAACGAAGGCCGCCTTTGAGCAGGTTCTTCGCGCCTACTCTGCGGCGCACGGGCTCACTGCAATTGCGCTGCGCTACTTCAATGTTGCGGGGGCAACGGAACAGGTGACAGAGCGCCACAACCCAGAGACACACCTGCTGCCACGCCTCATGAACGCCGCGCGCACAGGGGAGCCATTCGAGCTCTACGGGAACGACTACGCCACCCCCGACCGCACCGCCGTCCGTGACTATGTGCATGTTGCCGACGTTGCCGCAGCGCACCTTGCCGCGATTGAGAAGCTTGCCGCCGAAGAGGGGCGCGGCTTCAGTGCCATCAACATTGGGAGCGGCGCAGGCACGAGTATTCGCGAGGCGATCAAGGCCTTCGAGAAGGCTTCGGGCGCGCGCATCGACGTACAAGAGCACCCCCGCCGCGCCGGTGATCCGCCCCGCCTCGTGGCTGACATCTCACGGGCGCACAGTCAGTTGGGTTGGCGCCCACGCCAGAGCGATATCAATCGGATTGTGAAGAGCCTGCTCCCGAAGTAGCGCTACTGGATTCGGACGAGCACCTTCGCATCAGACCAGAGCTGTTCAAGCTTGTAGAAGTCGCGCTCTGGCGGCGTGAAGATATGCACGATCACGCTTCCGTAATCTAAGACGATCCAGTGTGAGGCCGCCGCGCGATGGCGGTGAGCCGGAGTGATGCCGTCTTCGGCCATGCCACTGACGATGCTCTCCGTGATCGCCGCAAGTTGTGGCTCAGAGCCACCAGTGCAGATCACGAACGCCTCAGTGACGGTGGTGAGGCCGCTGACGTCTAGAACAAGAATGTCGGCCGCCTTCTTCTCTTCCGCAAGGAGGGCAACCTTTCGCGCAAGGTCATGCGGCTCAATGGCAGTTTGCTGTTTGGTTGACATGACCTCAGCGTACCGCACTAACGGCTGTGCAATTACGAGGCTGGATCAACGGGTACATCTTCCACTTCGACAGGGCGCTCGAGCACTAGCTCTGGTCGACCGCGATAGAGCCCCTCACGTCGGATGAGGTCGGCAACTGCGCCAGGGACGAGGTAACGCAGGGAGCGACCGCGCGCTGCCAACGCGCGCAACTCTCGGCTAGCGTGAGAGAGATGGAAGCCGTCGAGATAGAGGAAGCGGTCTTCCCTACCCGGGAAGTGGCGCGTAAGCCAGGCGCGGTCTGGAGTTGGCGTGCCGGGCCGCGGCAGTGCTGCGACCCGCGCCAGGTCAAGGATGCCCGTTGCGTCTTCCCACGCGTTAAACCCGAGGAGTGACTCAACGGAGAGGATCAGCGTGAGCTCGGGCGCAGCGCCACCTTCGCGCCGCTCCGCTGCGATGGCTCGAAGTGTATCAATCGTGTACGAGAGTCCAGGGCGATCAATCTCCATGCGACTCATCTCAAAGGCTGGGTTTCCGGCAATCGCAAGTGCGACCATGCGGCAGCGAGTCTCAGGATCGGTGACGCGATCGGCAACCTTATGGGGTGGTCGTGCGGCGGGAACAAAGAGCACGTGGTCAAGCTTCAGGAGTTCGAAGGCGGCCTGACCGAGGGCAAGGTGGCCATCATGGATCGGATCGAACGTGCCACCGAGGACCCCGATCCCACTCACCCTTCGCTCTCCCCGTCGTTGTTCGGAGTTGCGGCCAAGAGAACGCCATCAAGCTCAAGTGCCTCTGCCTCTTCGGCCGCGCTGAGAAGTGACGCGTCATCAGGGTCATCCCACTCAAGTGAGAGTTCGCCGATCGTGACGGTGTCGCCGCTGCGGCATCCCGCCTTTCGCAGCGCAGACTCAATCCCTTGGCGGGCGAGCTCGTGCTGGAATCGCTCTGCAGATTCTTCGCGAGCAAAGTCGGTCTGGTGAACGAGTCGCTCAATTGCCTTACCTCGAACACGGAACCCCTCACCCTCGCGGCTGACCTCGAAGCCAATCGAGGCGATCGGATTGATGCGGTGCACCACCACGCCCGCAGGCTCAGCCGGATACGAGAGCGTCTCTGCGTCAGGGAGAAGGTCTGCCAAGGCGTCGCGCAGCGCAGCGATCCCCTCCCCTCGCTCGCCGCCCGCGGCAGAGATCGGCAGCACATGGAGACCTAGCTCGCGGAACGCAGCGGTGAGTTCCGCCTCGCGAGCCTTCGCCTCTGGGCGATCTAGTTTGTTGAGGGCAACGAGGGTCGTCTTCTCGAGCAGGGCTGGGTTATGCGCCTCGAGCTCCGTGCGAATGATCGCGGCGTCACGTACAGGGTCGGGAGCCGACGCGTCCACCACGTGTACCAGCACGCGCGTGCGAGAGGCGTGTCGCAAGAAGGCGAAGCCGAGACCCGCACCGATAGATGCCCCCTCAATCAGCCCTGGAAGATCGGCAACAGTCGGTCGACGGCCATCATCAATGCCCAGCTCCAACACACCTAAGTTCGGCTCGAGGGTGGTGAAGGCGTAGTCACCAATCTTTGGCTGCGCCGCGGTGATGGCGGCGAGTAGCGTGGACTTCCCTGCATTTGGCAGCCCAACAAGGCCAACATCAGCGATCAGTCGCAACTCAAAGCGCACCTCGCGCAGCTCGCCCGGCTCCCCCTTTTGCGCGTGGCGGGGGGCTTGATGTGTCGCCGTGGTGAAGTGCGCATTGCCAAGGCCACCACGGCCGCCTCGCACCAGCAACACATGTTGCTCCCGCGAAACCAGGTCTGCGATCAGGTCTCCACTCTTTGCATCAAAGATTGCCGTGCCTGGTGGCACGCCAATCACCAAGTCGCGCCCAGCCTTGCCGTGCGACGTTTTGTTCCCGCCCTGACTCGCGTCGCCTGCAACGTATCGCCGCTTGACCTCAAAGTCCCGCAGGGTCGTCTGTCCCGTATCAACCGCAACGTAAATGCTGCCACCGCGGCCACCGTCGCCGCCATCAGGGCCGCCGCGTGGCACATGTGACTCGCGACGCATCGTCGATGCGCCATCACCGCCGCGCCCGGCGGCAAGGTGGATCTCTACAATGTCAAGAAACATTGCGTTACGGGAGGAAGCGCGCTGGGTTGTAGAGCGTCGAGGAGCCCGCAAGCGGGAATCCTCGAGAGACGACGAAGTGCAAGTGTGGGCCGGTCGCGCAGCCAGTTTGGCCGATGCGTCCGATGCGAGTTCCACGCGTCACCTTTTGGCCGGTGCTCGCGACGATGCCGGAGAGGTGGTAGTAGCCGGTGTAGAGATTTGATCCGTGCGCAATGATCACCTGGTAGCCGCCGCAGTTGTTGCGCCACCCAGTGAAGACCACGACGCCGTCACCTGCGGCGACGACTGAGGCACCGTAGGCATTAGAGATATCCATGCCGAGGTGGGAGCGCGTAAATCCACGCACATATCGACCACCCGGTACGGGGTATCGGAATTTCACGCCGCTGTAGACCGCCGGAAGTGGTCCCGTATAGCCGATAAGCCCATCGCCTCGAGTAAATGTTGGTAGCGCAGCGCCTCGTCCACCAGGGAGCACCAGGACCATCCCTAGTACAAGGTCCACCACCTTTAGCTTGTTGTAGGTACGAATGGTTGTGGGTGTAACTCGATACTTTGATGCGATCGACTTGAGCGTTTCGTGTTCACGCACCGTCACGACGATGCCGCGTGTATCAGGAACGCGAAGGCGCTTACCCACCGCTGGATTGTCGGCGGACTGCAGGCCGTTCGACCAGATCAGCTCCATTGAGGAGATCTTGTATCGTTTCGCGATCGCGGCAAGCGTCTCACCGCGTGCGACCACATGAATGAGCACGTGATCGCGGCCGTCGGCCACAACGATGTCAATCGCGGCGGGGAGCTCTAGTGTTCCATCGTCAAGGAAGATCGGCCCGTCGATTGCCGTTGTCGCAACAACTGAGTCCGGGGCTTGCACAACCACCTCGGTCGCACGCATCGAGAAGGTGCTCTCTATTGCAGTTTCTCCAATGAGTACGCCGTCAGACACTGCGGTGTTCTCTGCGATGCCATCTGAGGCAAATTGGTCTGGGTTCTCGGTACCGCCCCACTCCGTCGTAAACGTTGGCTCATACGCTGCGCTCATGCCTACACCCATACCGCCGTCATCCAGCGCCTGGGTGCGAGCGTCGACGGTTGGTCCTGGGAGCAGGCTTGCAATAATCGCGACGCTTAAGAGCCCTGCGATCACGGCGGGCATCGCTCGTTCCGGCTCACGACCGAGCTTGCGCAACCCTGAGTCGAGTGAGCGCCGTCGGTGACGCAGCGACCGAAGGATGCCGCGCTCCTCAAGCGCTGGGGTGACCTTGTGGGCGATTGTCGCGACCACAAGTCCAGTGGTGCGGGTTGCAAGGGTGGGGTGAACACGGACTCGTCGAGGGAGCGGGTGCCTCAGGAACTCTCCAGCGCGGAAGAGGCTCAGCCGGATGGCACGCTCACCGCTACGCTCAAGGAACGATCGGAAGGCGAGGAGTCGACGGCGGATGGCCGCGGCGAGGCGGAAGGTGGGACTTCCAGCTCGCACATTGCGATGCTGGGATCCGCGGGCAGACGTTTTTTGGCGCTTCACATCTGGCATTCCAGCCTCCGATCTCCGCCTTAGTCTACCCCTCGGCTATGCCGCCGAGCGGGGCACCCTGGCACACGCGGTGCCTCGTGCGTGGGCTACGAGGGGTTTGACCCCTCAGTGCCCTTGGTGAGCGAGGCGAGGAACTGCGCGTTCGACTCGGTCTTGGCAATGCGGTTGAGCAGGAGTTCAATCCCCTCATTGGCGCCAACGGCCGAGAGCATGCGGCGCATTGTCCAGACCATCTTGAGTGTCCCCTCGTCAAGGAGGAGCTCCTCGCGGCGGGTGCCGGAGCGCTGCACGTCAATCGCCGGGAAGATGCGCTTCTCGGCCAACTTGCGGTCGAGCACAAGTTCGGAATTACCCGTCCCCTTGAACTCTTCGTAGATCACATCGTCCATCTTCGAGCCGGTGTCGACCAGGCAGGTACCGATGATGGTGAGCGAGCCGCCCTCTTCGAGCTTTCGCGCTGCACCGAAGAAGCGCTTCGGTGGGTAGAGGGCAATTGGGTCGATACCGCCCGAGAGCGTTCGCCCGGATGGTGGAAGCGCCAAGTTGTAGGCACGCGCCAGTCGGGTGATGGAATCGAGCAGCACGACCACGTCAGCGCCGGCCTCGGTGCGGCGCTTCGCAATCTCAAGCGCCATCTCGGCGACATGCGTGTGGTTCTCGGTCGGCTCGTCGAAGGTCGACGAGATAACCTCGCCCTTTACAGAGCGGCGCATGTCGGTGACCTCTTCGGGTCGCTCGCCGATGAGGCAGACCATCAGGGAGATCTCTGGGTAGTTCGCCGTGACGCCTTGGGCGATCTGCTTCAGTAGGCTCGTCTTGCCGGCCTTCGGTGGCGAGACGATGAGGGCGCGCTGCCCCTTGCCAATCGGGTTTACGAGGTTAATGAGGCGCTGCGAGAGGTTCGAGGGGACCGTCTCAAGGTTGATCAGCTCAATCGGGTGAATCGGTGTGAGGTCGCCGAAGTGTGGACGTTGTCGCGCCGACTCTGGGTCGGTGCCGGAGACGATCTCAATACGGAGCATTCCCCAGAACTTCTCGCCCTCGCGCGGTGCGCGAATGACGCCGCCGATCGTGTCGCCCTGGCGCAAGCCGAGTCGGCGCACCATTGGCGACGGAACGTAGACATCGTCGGCACTTGGCAGGAGGCCATTGCGTCGAATGAAGCCGTAGCCGTCGTCGACGATTTCGAGAATTCCCTCCGCCCAGATCTGACCCTGCTCGTCGGCCTGCGCCGTGAGGATCTTCTGGATGACCGCGGTGAGCTCCTCTTGCTGCGTGGCCACGACGCCGAGCCTCTTTGCCGCGGCAATCAGTTCGGTCGCCGTCATGTTGGCGAGAGCGGCAAAGGTGACGAGGCCTTCGGCGGCAAGGTCGGCCTCGGAGAGCACCTCAACGTCAGCCGGAAGCGCGCTCTGCGGCATGCGCATGGAGTTTGGGTTCGGTCCGCCGCGGCGGGGTGGTCGTCGTGGGCCGCGGTTTCGTCCGTCGTTCATATCAGTTGGATACCTTCCTCTATCTGTGGGTGGCTGCATCCCTGGTAGGCGGAACTGCGCCGCGTTCACTGTGCAGTTCGGGGGGGTGAGTGAACTCTATGGCAGCCGCTGCCGCTCGTCAAGAGCCCGCAGGATCGGGCCCGTAGCTACTTCTCGGAGGTGGCCTTCGCCCAGTCCGACTTGAAGATCGCGATCCCCTTATCGGTGAGTGGATGCTTCGTCATCTGCTCAAGCACCTTGAGTGGCATCGTCGCCACGTGCGCCCCCGCCAGTGCCGACTCTGTGACGTGTCGTGGGTGGCGGATCGAGGCGGCGAGGATCTCGCAGTGGTCGAGCCCCTCGTAGTTCGCGAAGATCTCGGCGAGTTCTTGGATCACGATCATCCCGTCTTCATTGATGTCGTCGAGTCGGCCAACGAATGGGCTGATCAGCGAGGCGCCCGCCTTTGCCGCCATGAGCCCCTGGTTCGCGGTGAAGATCAGGGTACAGTTCGTCTTGATCCCCTCGGCGGCGAGGCGGCTAATTGCCTCAAGGCCGGCGGTCGTCAGGGCGACCTTGACGACGATGTTCGAAGCGATCTTCGCAAAGGCGAGACCCTCTTTGACCATGCCGTCGGCGTCATCGCTCATGACCTCAGCCGAGACCGGGCCCTTGGTAAGGCCGCAGATCTCCTTCAGGATCTCCTCGTACGAGCCGCCAACCTTCGCGTAGAGCGACGGGTTCGTGGTGACGCCGTCAACGACGCCCCACTTGATCCCGGTCTTGATCTCTTCAATGTCAGCGGTGTCCAAGAAGAACTTCATGGTGCCCCCTCAATACTGAATGGCTTAGCCCGATGCTGGGCGATTACGCGTTTGATCCGTTGCTGCGCTTTGCCGCCTTGGTGGCGGCGGCCTCGACGGCACGACTTCGCTCAGCCTTCGCCGCCTCATCATCGCGCACCCCAACCATTCGTGGGGTGTACGAGGCGAGGCGCCCGTCGCGCAGTGCCACAGCGGCGCCAACGAACCCGTCAAAGAGTGGGTTCGGGCGCAGCGGTCGGCTGGTGAATTCGGGGTGGAACTGGCTGGCCACGAACCACGGGTGGTCGGCGAGCTCGATGATCTCAACGAGGCGGCCATCGGGCGACACGCCTGTGAAGCGCATGCCGGCCGCCTCGAGCTGCGGCTTGAAGCGATTGGCGACCTCAAAGCGGTGGCGGTGACGCTCGTACACAACCTCAGCGCCATAGACGGTTGCGGCGCGGCTCCCAGGGGTGAGCTTGGCGGGGTAGAGGCCGAGGCGTTGTGTGCCCCCCTTCTCTTCAACGCCACGCTGGTCAGGGGTGAAGTCGATCACGGGGTGCTTGGTGAACATGTCGAATTCGGTCGAGTTCGCATCACTGGAGCCGAGGGCCTCGCGCGCGACGTCGATCACCGCAATCTGCAGGCCGAGGCAGAGTCCCAGGTACGGGATGCGCTCCGTGCGCGCCATATGCGCGGCGCGGATCTTCCCTTCAATGCCGCGGTAGCCGTAACCACCTGGCACCAAGATGCCGTGCACGCCGGCGAGTTCTGCGGAGAGGACGGCAGGCTCGGCATCATCGAGTCGCTCGGCGCTCACCCAGCGCACGCGCACATCAACGCCGTGTGCCCAACCGGCGTGGCGCAGCGCTTCGGTTACCGAGAGGTATGCATCAGGAAGTTCGGTGTACTTGCCAACGATGGCGATCTCAACGGCAGGCTTCTCGGCGACGATCTCAGTGGCGAGCTTCTCCCAACGCGAGAGGTCTGGGGTGGTTGCTGGGAGACCGAGTTCGCGCACGACCAGGTCGCCAAGGCCGAACCTCTCGAACTGCAGCGGCACCTCATAGATGGTGCGCGCGGTGGTTGCGGGCACGACCGCCTCAACGGGGACGTCGGTGAAGAGGGCGATCTTCTCGCGGACGTCGTCTGGAACCGGATGGTCCGCGCGCAAGATGATGACGTCGGGCTGAACGCCGCTACCGCGCAACTCCTTCACGGAGTGCTGGGTCGGCTTCGTCTTCAGTTCACCGGTAGCGGCGAGTTCTGGAAGGAGCGTGACGTGAATGTAGAGCGAGTTGCCGCGGCCAACATCCTTCTTCAGCTGTCGAATCGCCTCAATGAACGGCAGCGACTCAATGTCGCCAACGGTGCCGCCAACCTCAACGATCACCACATCAACGTCATCGCCGCTCAGGCGCAACACGCGCTCCTTGATCTCGTTGGTGATGTGTGGAATGACCTGCACCGTGCCGCCGAGGTAGTCGCCGCGACGCTCGCGTGCGATCACGGTGGAGTAGATGCGCCCCGTGGTGACGTTGGAGGCCTGCGAGAGATTGACGTCAATGAAGCGCTCGTAGTGCCCGAGGTCGAGGTCGGTCTCTGCGCCGTCGTCGGTAATGAAGACCTCGCCGTGCTGGTAGGGCGACATGGTGCCCGGGTCAACGTTGAGGTAGGGGTCAAGCTTGATCACGGAGATGCGCAGACCGCGCGCTTTGAGGAGGAGGCCGACAGAGGCGGCGGTGATTCCCTTACCGAGAGAGGAGGTGACACCACCAGTGACGAATACGAACTTCGTCGTCATTGGTCGCTCTCCCTCCATCACTCAAGGTGGGGCGCTCGGGGTTTCCCGAACGAGCCTGACGGAGTCTATCGCAGGCGACGGCGGAACGGGGAGGTCGTTTGGCGCCCTGCCCAGATGCCCAAGAGGATGAGTGCGCCGCCGAACGCCTGAATTGGCGCAGGGGCCTCACTGAGCACAGCGGCAGAGACGACGACGGCGAGGAATGGCACCAGTAGCTGGAAGCTGGCGACGCGGGAGACACCAACGATCGGCACTGCGGTGAAGTACAAGACGTTGGCGAGGCTGCTCGATCCGAGCGTGGAGAAGACCAGGCCGAAGATGGCGGCTGGAGGTGGCGCGGCAAGCCCGTCGAATTGCCCAGCGGCAATCGCGGAGATGAAGAGCGCACCGCCACCGAAGATCATGCTCCAGGCGGTCCAGGCAATTGCCCCAACGCGCGGAATAACGCGTGCGCCTGCAATCAGATACGCCGCCCAGCAGACCGCGGCGGCGAGTGTCATCAACACACCGGTAGTCTCGCCACCGAATGCACCTGCCCCTTCACCAAGGGCAACGGCCACAACGCCGGCGAAGGCAATGATGCCGCCCACGGCAACCGCAGGCTTCAGTGGATCGATGCGCAGCAGTGAGGCGAGGATCGCCGTGAGAAACGGCGTCACCGCGATGAGGAGCGCGCTGGTACCCGCATCAATGGTGCCGAACGCACCGGCCCAGAGGAGTTGATACAGGCCCTGCCCGATCACACCAAAGAGTGCAGCGGCAAGCAGGTCGCGACGTGCCATGCGGAAGTTTGCACCGCGCATGACTGCCCAACCGAGCACCAAGATGCCAGCCGCAGTGATGCGAATGGCAGAGAACGGGAGCACAGGCCAAACCAGTACCGCCGATTTAACAACGGTGAAGTTAACGGCCCAGGTCGCCATGGCAACGAGCACGCCGAGCTCGGCGACGGCGCGAACGCTCAGTGGGGCGCGGCTCACGAAGCGGTATTCCGGTCGAGATACCCCTTCTCACGGGCACGATCGATCCCTGCCACAAAGAGGCGTGGTGAGATAAGCCAGATCACCGCAGTACCCACGGCAAGGATGAGCAGGAGCTCGTTGGTGGGCATGGTGCCGAGGATACCTGGTGATGTCGTGCCGAGGAGCGCGCGGCGCAACCCCTCAATCCACCAGGTGATTGGCAGCGCCGCTGCAATGTTCTGCACGGGCCCTGGGAGCACCTCGAGCGGGAAGATCGCACCGCAGAGCAAGAAGACGGTTGATGAGACAGCCTGCGGATAGGACCACGCATCATTGCGCAGCTGCACGCAAACGCCACCGAGCACGATGCCGAGCCCAACAACAGAGAGGAGCCCGAGTGGCAGGACCACTGCAACGAGCAGCAGGTCTGGCCCGCCCGCGCGCATCGGTACACCGAGCAGCATCCCTGCGCCGATCACGATGAGGGCACTAAACCCGGCGATGCTCGCCTTCACCAGCGAGCGACCAATCGAAACAGGAAGAAGTGACGACGGCGTTGCGAAGATGTAGCGAATGGTGCGGTAGCGCTCGCGGTCGTCGAGTAGCGCATGTGTTGGGCCCTCAAGTGCTGCGCTAACGATCTGGAAGACGGCCTGACCGATCACCACAAATCCAATCGTCGCAACGTTCAGCGATCCACCAATGCTCAGGACGGCGAGAAAGAGTCCGAGAAATGCGAGCGGCCGAACGATGAGGAACGCAACGAGGTAGATCGGCTCCGCCCAGTTCCCCTCAATCGCCCACGCAAGTCGCGCTGAGGCAACAAGGGAGCGAGCGGCATCTGCAGCGCCGCCGCGCAGTGGGCCGAACGGTCGCACCTCTGGTGGCGACCCTGCGCTAATCGGCACGCGCCAACAACTTTCCACCGGCACGACCAACGCGCTCGATGTGGGCGAGCAGCACTCGCCCGATCACACCAAAGACGATCGTCATCACCAGCAGAATCAGGAGCTCAACGCCGACAGGCAAGATTCCTGTCGCAGCGAGTTGGGGCACCGCGACCTGGCGTAGGGCGTCAATCGCAGGGGCGAGCGGCAAGATGCCGAGTGCGACCACCCCTGCAGTGCCCATCGAACGCACCGGCGCGTAGACGCCACCCAGCAGTTGCATCGGCTCGTTCAGGAGGCTGCCGAGGTGATCTGCCTCACGCCCTGAGATCAAAAAGATCGAGGAGAGACAGACGCCGAGCGAATACATCGCCGCCACCCCCGCGAGAATCACCAGCGCAAGCAGGAGCGGATCGGCAACCTGGTACTTCGCTCCGAAGAGGAGCACGCCCGCCGCCGTGATGATCACCGCTCGAATCACCACACCAAGGGCACCGCCGATCGCCATGCCGAGCGCAATGGCGCCGAGGCCGACGGGGGCGGTGATATAGAGAAGGAGGTTCCCGGAGTCGCGCTCCCAGTGGAACTGCGCCCCCATCATCCAGACCACGGAGATCCAGAAGGAGAGGAGTGCTGTCGCCAAGATCGTGGAGCCGATCCAGGCCTCATCGACACCGCGCGAGCGGAGCAGGAAGACAATGGAACACATGCCGAGAATCGGGAAGACAAGATCAAAGAAGAGCCACGATGGCTCGCGTGCTGCACCGATAACCCGCGGATAGGCGCGTGCCAGCACTGAGGCGAAGGCGTGGCGCGTTCGGCGACCCAAGCTCCAGGTGGCCTCTTGGTGAATGCGCGAGATGAGTGCGGTGGCCTCGGCGCCGACGACGCTGTTACCCATTACTCACCTCGTCTGATTCGCTAATGCCGCGACCGACAAGCTGCACAAAGACCTCTTCAAGTGTCGGCTCGCTCTTCGAGATCTCTCGTAGGTGCGCACCACCTGCAGCGAGTGCACTGATCACACCGCCGAGCGCAGCATCTTCCTTCAGGCCGATCGCGAGTCGCAGCATGGGCGAACCGACGCCAGAGGCGTCGGTGCCATCGGCGTCTCGCGCCGCGACCGAGATCACGCCGGGGAGTGCGCGCAGCGAATCCAATGACATTGATGCAGGCAGCGCATCAATGCCAACGATGAAGAGTGCATCCTTCTGCACCATGCGCTTCAACTCCGTTGGCGTCCCCTGCGCCAAGATGCGCCCATGGTCGACAATGGCGATGCGATCGCACATCTCATCCGCTTCCGCCATGTAGTGCGTTGTGAGGAGTACGGTTCGGCCAGGCTGCTCCGCTTGGAAGGCGCGCACGCGATCGCGCACATCGCGCGCGGCCGAAACGTCGAGACCGATCGTCGGCTCATCAAGAAAGAGAATCCATGGGTCGTTAAGGAACGATCGCGCAAAGTTCAACTTTTGGCGCTGCCCAGTTGAGAGGGCGCTGATCTTGCGATCACGAATGTCATCAATGCCGAACGAGGCGAGCTGCGCATCGACCTTCGCCATCCCCTCGCGGTACGGCAGGCCGTAGAACTGGGCGAACATCGCCAGCTGCTCACGAACCGTCAGCAGCCCGTACCCAGAGAAGTCACCGCCGGCGACCAGGTTCATGATCCGGCGCACGCGTGCCGTCTCGGTGACGACATCAAGGCCGAAGATGGATGCGGATCCAGTGCTCGGAAGGAGAAGGGTGCTCAGGATTTTGATCAGCGTGCTCTTCCCCGCGCCGTTTGGGCCAAGCACCCCGAAGAGCTCACCAGGCTCAATGCGCAGGTCGATGCCGTCCAGTGCGGTGACCGGGCCGCCCTTCGCCTGAAAGACGCGGCCGATTCCCGTTGCGTTAACGGCGGCAGGCGAGGTTGATCCCGACATATCTCCTCCTTCAGAAGGGTGGCGCCATGGCGGTACGGCGCACGAGCAGTGAGTCTACAATCTCCCTGCAGCACCGAGGCGCATGTGGCAACTCCGCGCCGACGGTTCACCTGCCTGTTATGGATGGAGAAACCCATGGATCCGCGCCTCGACCAGTCGGCCGTCACCACGATTCGCACCCTCGCGATCGATACGGTGCAGGCGGCCAACAGTGGACACCCAGGCGCGCCGATGGGCTGCGCACCAATGGCACACACCATCTGGTCACGACACCTTCGCCATGCACCAGCAACGCCGAGCTGGTTCAATCGCGACCGCTTCCTCCTCTCCAACGGACATGCGAGCGCACTCCTCTACTCGCTCATCCATCTCGCCGGCTACGGGCTGACCCTTGACGACCTCAAGGCGTTCCGCCAGTGGGGCTCGCTCACGCCAGGGCACCCAGAGTTCGGCCTGACCGCCGGCGTTGAGGCCACCACTGGCCCACTCGGCCAGGGATTCGCCAACGGCGTTGGTATGGCGATCGCAGAGCGCCGCCTCGCCGAGGAGTTCAACCGCCCAGGGCACACGGTCATTGACCACCGTGTCTTCGCCATCGTCTCCGACGGCGACCTGCAGGAGGGGATCGCCTCTGAGGCCGCGTCGCTCGCAGGGCACCTGAAGCTCAGCAAGTTGATCTATCTCTGGGATGACAACCTGATCCAGCTCGACGGGCCAACATCCACCGCCTGGTCAGAGGATGTGCTGAAGCGCTTTGATGCCTACGGCTGGCACACCGCCCGCGTCGAAGATGGCAACGACATCGAGGCGATCGATCGCGCCATTGATTGGGCGATCGCCGACGAGCGACCGAGCCTGATCGCGGTGCGCACCGTCATCGGCTTCGGTTCACCAAATAAGGCGGGGAGTCAGAAGTCGCACGGCGCGCCACTCGGCCCTGATGAGGTGAAGCTCACCAAGGCCGCCTACGGCGTTGACCCCGACGCAACGTTTGTCGTACCAGCCGATGTCGCCGCCCTCTATAAGGAGCGCAGCGATCACGGCGCCACGCTCGTCGCGGCACATGCGAAGCAGCTGCTCGCTTACGCCACCACCTTCCCTACTGAGGCCGCTGAACTGCAGCGCCGCATGGCGGGAACTCTTCCCGCTGGTTGGGAGAGCGCGCTACCGAAGTACGAACTCGGCGGCGATGCCCCAACGCGCAACGTCAGCCAGTCGAGTATTACGGCGCTCGGCGCTGTGCTTCCAGAGTTGATTGGGGGCAGCGCCGACCTCTCGGAGTCGAACCTCACCGACATTCATGGTGGTGGCAAGTTCACCGCCACCGATTCGGGCCGCAACATTAGCTATGGCGTGCGCGAGCATGCGATGGCAGCAATTGCGAACGGCATCTCGTATCACGGTGGCTTGATTCCATTCGTGGCAACGTTCCTGACGTTTAGCGATTATCTGCGTGGTGCACTGCGCCTCGCAGCACTCGCAAATATCGGCAGCATCTTCGTCTTCACGCACGACTCCATCGGGCTCGGCGAAGATGGCCCAACGCATCAGCCGGTCGAGCACTACGCCGCACTCCGCGCGATTCCGAACGTGCGCTTCTTCCGACCTGGTGATCCGAATGAGGCCGCAGCGGCGTGGGGGGTTGCCATTGAGCGACGACACGCGCCAACGGTGCTCGCCTTCACACGACAGAAGCTGCCCGTACTCGCCGGCTCCATTACTGGAGCTGCTGCAGGCGTACGACGTGGCGCGTATGTGCTTCGCGAGGCAACAGGTGCCGTCAAGATGATCTTGATTTCGACGGGCTCGGAGTTGCACCTCGCCGTTGCGGCGGCGGAGCAGCTGGAGGCTGCCGGCACACCGACGCGCGTCGTCTCGATGCCATGCCCCGAACTCTTCGGCGAGCAGGACGCGGCGTACCGCGAGTCGGTGCTTCCCGCTGCATTCCGTGCGCGCGTCGCCATTGAGGCGGGTGTGAGCCTGGGCTGGGATCGTTGGTCGGGGACCGACGGCGCCATCATTGCGATGGACCGCTTCGGCGCATCGGCCCCAGCGCCAACCCTCTTCAAGGAGTTCGGCTTTACCCCTGAGCGCATCGTCGAGATCGCCAAGGGCGTGCTCGCGGGCAGCGTGCACGGCGTCGTTCCGACGCCACACCTGCACGACGGGCATCAGGTTCGCTGAGGTGGCACGCCGCCTTGCCGTTGCCGCCGACCATGCGGGTGCTGCGCTAAAGGCGGCGCTCGTTGCCCGGATTGCTGAGATCGCCCCTGACTGGAGCGTCGCCGACCTTGGTGGCGATGGGAGTGACCCAACCGACGATTACCCCGACTCCTCACGTGCCGTGGCCGAGCGCATGATCGCCGGCCAGGCCGATCGCGGCCTGCTGATCTGTGGCTCGGGGATCGGCGTGACGATCGCCGCGAACAAGTTCCACGGCATTCGCGCCTCCATCGCGCACGATCCAGCTTCGGCCCGACAGGGGGTGGTGCACGACGACATGAATGTGCTCGCCTTCGGCGCGAACATCATCTCTCTTGATACGGCGCTTGAGACGCTCGCCGCCTTCTTGCAGGCCGAGCCGAGCAGCGAGGAGCGATACCTCCGCCGCACAGCGAAGGTTGCCGACATCGAAGAGGAGCAGTCGTGACCGCTGAGCCACGACTCCCCTTCCGCGCTCGCATCGGACGAGCCTCAGACCTGGCAGCCATTGAGAGCACCTTTGAACGCGCCCGCACCGGTGAGTGGGCGGTACGACTCGCCGCTCGCGATGCAACGCTCTGGAGCAACGACGTTGAGGTGCAGGAGAAGATTGCGAATCGTCTCGGTTGGCTCGATGCACCAGAGCACTTCACTACCGAGATTCCGTCGCTCGAAGCGTTCGGCGACGCACCAGTCGCCGGCGCAACCACGCGCGTGAAAGACTTCGTTGTTGCCGGTATGGGCGGCTCCTCGCTCGCCCCAGAAGTACTTGCACGCGCATTCGCCGACATCACCGACTGGGGCAAAGCGCGCATCTGCGACTCAACCGACCCTGAGGCGGTACGTAGTGCCGTTGCCGGTCTCAGCCCAGAGAGCAGCTACTACCTGCTTGCGAGCAAGTCAGGCACCACCACCGAGACACTCTCCTTCGCGGCGTACGCGTACGAGCTCAACCTGCAGCAACTGGCCGCGAAGGGTCTGACACAGGACCCAACCGCAAACTTCGCCGCGATTAGTGATCCGTCGCCGTGCGTTGATGGGGTCACGAAGGTAATCAATACAAGTCGCCTCTTCTTGAATCCTGCTGATATCGGTGGGCGATACTCTGCGCTCAGCTTCGTTGGCCTCGTGCCCGCGGCGCTGCTCGGCATTGATCTTGATCCGCTCCTCGCTTCAGGGAGTGCTGCCGTTGCGCAGAGCCGCGATCCAGAACCGGCGGGGAACCATGCCCTTGCACTCGGTTGCATCATGGGCGCACTGGCACGCGAGGGTCGCGACAAGGCGACGCTCATCGTTGACGAACCGATTGATGGCTTCGGCGCATGGGCTGAGCAACTCGTTGCCGAGAGCACGGGGAAGCATGGTGTTGGCGTTGTTCCCGTTGATGGCGAGCCGCTCGGCGCCGTGAGCGTGTACGGCGAGGACCGACTCTTTGTGCGCATCAAGTTGGATGGCGGCACGGCGCCACGCTGCGCCGATGGCTCCGCTGTTGAGGCACGTCTTGACGCACTCGCCGCCGCAGGGCATCCAGTGCTGGAGTGGACGCTCAACGATCGCATCGACATTGGTGGGGAGTTCGTGCGCTGGGAGGTCGCGACCGCATTCGCTGGTGCTGTTCTCAACATCAATCCGTTTGATGAGCCGAACGTCACCGAGTCGAAGACGAATACGGCCAACGTTCTTGCCGAACTCGCGGCGAGCGGTGCGCTTCCAGAACTGCCTGTGAAGTGCTCGGTCGACGGCCTGCAGCTGTGGGTCGACGATGCGCTCCCAGCCGCATTCGCCGACGATGCAGAGCGGCTGATTGCCGGTCAGTTCGATCGACTCGGCGCGCGCGGCTACATCGGCATCCAGGCGTATATCGCCAGCACCCCAGAGCGCACCGCAGCGCTCACCAAGCTGCGCCTCGCCCTGCGCGACGCAACGGGGCGAGCCACCACCGTTGGGATTGGGCCACGCTTCCTGCACTCCACAGGGCAGCTCCATAAGGGTGGGGCGCCGATCGGCTGGTTCCTGCAGATCGTCGCTGGCCACCCACGGGATCTCGCGATCCCAGGGCGGCCATACAGCTTCGGCCAGCTGATTGACGCTCAGGCGCTCGGCGACGTTCGCTCACTCGCCGACCACGGGCTCCCCGTGCTGCGGGTGCACCTGGGCGACGATCCAGACGCTGGGCTCACGCGCCTTACGGCGCTCATCGAACGGGTGCTCGCAGTTCGCTAGCATCGGTATGCAAGAACACCAATAGTGAAGGGGGAGATCATGCAGATCGGATTTATCGGCCTCGGCAAGATGGGCGCCAACATGGTGAGGCGGCTGGTCCGCAACGGCCACGACGTGGCGATTTGGAACCGCTCCCGCGAGAAGACCGATGAGGTCGCCAAGGAGGGCGCCAAGCCGACCTACACCGTGAAGGAGCTGGTCGACAGCCTGACCTCCCCGAAGCGCGTCTGGGTCATGGTGCCGAGCGGTGATGCCACCGAGGCGATGATCGACGAGCTGATCCCCCTCCTCACCAAGGGCGACACCATCATTGATGGCGGCAACTCGAACTTCCACGACACCATTCGCCGACACGAGAAGCTCGCCGGTCACGGCATTCACTTCATCGACGCTGGAACCTCTGGCGGCGTGTGGGGCCTGGAGAACGGTTACTGCATGATGGTCGGCGGCGACGCTGCGCCAGTGAAGGCGCTTGAGCCAATCTTCATCACGCTGGCGCCGAAGGATGGCTTCATGCACTGCGGCGGCTCAGGCGCTGGCCACTACGTGAAGATGGTCCACAACGGCATCGAGTACGGAATGATGCAGTCGTATGCCGAAGGGTTCGAGATCCTCGCGAAGTCGCGCTACAAGCTCGACCTCGCCAAGGTGAGCGACCTCTGGATGCAGGGCTCGGTCGTACGCAGTTGGCTCCTTGAGCTTGCTGCACGCGCCTTCCGCGCCGAGGGGAGTGACCTGAAGGGGATCAAGGGTTGGGTGGCCGACTCCGGCGAGGGGCGCTGGACGGTACAAGAGGCGATTGACCTTGATGTGCCAGCTCCACTCATCACCCTCTCACTGCTGACACGCTTCCGTTCGCGACAAGACGATTCGTACTCAGCAAAGGTGCTCGCCGCACTACGCAATCAGTTCGGTGGCCACTCGGTGAAGTCGGAGTGAGTCCACAATCGCCCGCTGAGGGGCACGCAACGATTCGTGATTTGCGGCTCGGCCGCAAGACACGAAAGCCTGCGGCGAAGAGGGGGGCGAAGAATCCGCTTCGCTCCGGACTGCGCATTGAGCGCGTTCCTGATCCGAATGTGGTGGTCCTCTTCGGTGCAACGGGTGACCTCGCGCACCGCAAGGTCGTGCCCGCACTCTTTCACCTCTGGGTTGGCAACCTGCTGCCAGAGCGATTCGCACTCGTCTGTTTCGGTCGAAGACCGTTCAGCGATCAAGAGATCCGTACGGCGTTGCGCACCTCTCTTGATAAGCATGCGCGCATCACCCCTGTAGATGACGAGCGGTGGGCGGCGTTCGCTTCGCGTATCACCTATCACCAGGGCGGATTCGATGAACCAGATGCATACGCATCGCTGTCAACGAAACTTGCCGCCATCGACACGGAGTCCGGCACAGATGGGAATCGCCTCTACTACCTCGCCACTCCGGCCTCATCGTTCCCAGAGATCGTGCGAGGGCTTGGTGCTGCAGGGCTCGATCACGAGAAGGCCGATAGTGGCTGGCGTCGCATCGTTATTGAGAAGCCGTTCGGCCGTGACCTCGAGACGGCGGTAAAGCTCAACCGCGAGGTTGGCAAGGTGTTCCGCGAGTCGCAGGTCTATCGCATCGACCACTACCTCGGCAAGGAGACTGTGCGCAACATCTTGATCTTCCGCTTCGGCAACCTGATCTTTGAGCCGATCTGGCACCGCCGCTATATCGACCATGTGCAGATCACCGTGGCAGAGTCGATCGGCGTTGAGGGGCGCGGCGCCTTCTACGAAGAGACGGGCGCGCTGCGCGACATCTTGCAGAACCACCTCCTGCAGCTGCTCACCCTTGTGGCAATGGAGCCACCGGCAAACCTCGAGGCCGATGCGCTTCGCGACGAGAAGGTGAAGGTGCTCCGCGCCATTCGGCCGATCCCTGTTGAGAAGGTTGATCAGTCGGTGGTTCGCGGCCAGTACGGCCCAGGCTGGGTTGGCGCCACCGAAACGCCTGGCTATCGCAGTGAGCCAGCGGTCGACCCCGCCAGCGAGACCGAGACGTTCGTCGCCGCCCGCCTGGAGATCGACGACTGGCGTTGGGCGGGTGTCCCCTTCTACCTGCGTGCCGGGAAGCGCCTCCCGAAGCGGGCCACCGAGATCGCCATCCAGTTCAAGGATGTTCCACAGCGCCTCTTCCCCACGGTCGGCGATGAGCCAGAGCCGAACCTTCTCGTCATTCGCATTCAGCCTGACGAGGGGATTCAGCTCCGCTTCGCAGCGAAGGTCCCTGGCCTGGGGATCGACGTTCGCCCAGTGAACATGGACTTCGCCTACGGCTCCGCCTTTACCGTCGAGAGCCCCGACGCCTACGAGACGCTGATCCTCGACGCACTGTTGGGCGATGCGTCGCTCTTCACGCGCGCCGACGAGGCGGAGGCGGCTTGGCGCATCGTTGACCCAATCATTGATGCGTGGGTAGCCGGTGCAGAGCCAGAGATGCCGAACTACACGTCAGGCACCTGGGGTCCTGAGGCGGCAGACGAGCTCCTCACACGAGAGGGGCGCCGCTGGCGCCGCCTCTAAACCGGCGGAGGCGAGACACCGATGGGCCTCAACTCCATCCTCGCCTCGTCACTACGCTGGTCTTCAAGCGCCACCACCGTCGCTGAAGCCGACGAACTCCTCGCCAAGCTCTGGGCGAGCAGCGAGGCGCGCCGCTTCCTCGTTTCGGACTCGCCTGCGGCCGTAACCACGCCCGAACCGATCGCGGTGCGCACCGGCGTGATGAACCTTGCCGTTGTTGCCAACGGTGCCGAGCGCGCCGCACATGCGGCATCCATCCTGGCGACGCTGCCGCGCAACCCGTCGCGCACCCTCTTTATCGTTCCGCGTGACCCAGAGGGCCCCGCCACCTTTGCCGCCCGACTCGAAGTCTTCTGTGCCGTCACGCCACGCGGCGACGGCACATCGGCCTGCACCGAGCTGCTCTGGATTGATGTTGGCGGCCCTGCGGCACATCATCTCGCCAGCATCGTGCCGCCACTCTCGCTGCACGATCTTCCAACGCTCCTCTGGTGGGATGCCCCGGTCAACGCGGCAGCCAGCGATGTGCGCCAACTCCTTCGCGGTGTTGACCGCGTCATCATTGATGGTGCAACGCAGCCGGGCGACGGCCTCTCAACGATTCGTACGCTCTTCACCGCAGCTGAGGGCGCTGGTGTCGCACTCACCGACTTCGCACTGCTTCGCCAAGGGCGTTGGCGTGACTCCATCGCCACGATGTTTGACGAAGAGTCGGCGACTCCATTCCTCAGCGCCATCAGCAAGATCTCCGTCGACTACTCAGGTGGAAAGGGCTCCAGCGCCTCGATCAACGTCGTGCGCCCCGCCTATCACGTGGCGTGGCTCGCCTCGCGGCTCAACGCTTCAATCCAGACGCCGCTGCACTTAGGTGACGGTGCTGGGTGGCGTGCCGAGCTCCGCGATCCAGCGCGACAGCCAATCGCGGTTGAGTTGAACCCTGTTGATTCGGTGCTCGGTACGGGCACAACGATCGCCGTGCGCATTGCTGCGGATCGACGTGGTGATCACTTTGATCTTGAGGTTCGTGCCGACTCAACCTCCACCCGTGCAATCGCCAAGATCAACGGAGCAGTGGTACATGAGCGAACCTTCCAGGCACCACGTTGGACCGAGTCATCCCTACTGAGTGAGTCGCTCGAGTTCGGCGAAGTGGACCCACTCTCTCCGGCAATTTTCCGCACCATGAGCCTGCTAATCGGATGAGCGGCCCGACGGTTCGTATCCTGCGCGACGCTCAGGGCGTTGCAGAGGCAGCTGCGGACCGAGTGATTGAAGCGGCAACCACTGCCGTGGCCGCGCGTGGAGTCTTCCATCTCTGTACCACTGGCGGCTCAACTCCGGCGGCGCTCTATCGCGCACTGCGTGAGCCAGCACGAGCCGCCCGCATGCCGTGGACGCAGACGCAGATCTGGTTCGGCGATGACCGCTTTGTGCCACGTGCCGACCCGCTCTCGAACATCTACCCGCTCGACACCCAGATGCTGAGTGCAAGCGCCGATGGCGCTCCCTCACCGCTTTCGCCAAGCGCCGTGCACCCTTGGCCAACAAGCGCCGCTGACGCACCAACCGCCGTGAGCGCCTACCTCGAGGAGCTGCGTGGCGCTGGGGTGCCGCATACGTCGGCGGGCTTCCCCATCTTCGATCTGGTGCTCATCGGCATTGGCGGCGACGGCCACTGCCTGAGCGTCTTCCCTGGTTCGCCCCTCGCCCTCGACGGGGCGCCGGTCGCCGCGGGTGTCCCAGCCCCCACCCACATTGAGCCACACCTGCCGCGCCTCTCCTTCTCGCTCGGCGCGATCACGGGCGCCCGTGCGGTGCTTGCCCTGGCCCCTGGCGCTGGGAAGGCCGAAGCGCTTGCGCGCATCTTCAACAGCACAACAGCAGTCATCGACGCGCCAGCGAAGGCGGCGCTGGTCCCAACGGCAATATGGCTCCTCGATACGGCCTCGGCCGCGATCTTACCCTCATAGCCTTTGACGGCCCTTCAAGGGACGCTGATCCCCCACTTCGCACCAAGCGCGCGATGTGCCGCCTGCAGCTCACTCGGTGAAAGCGACCGCCCCCAAATCACCACCTCCATGATGGTGCCGACGAAATACTTCGCTGTCCCCGCAACGAACATCCCGCCGATCCAGTTCATGCTCTCTGTCGTTGTGATGTTGAAGGCCGTCTCCGCCCCACCGTTGTACTGAAAGGCGTCAGCCGCTCCTGCAGTGGTGCGCACCGTAGTGATGGTCAGTCCGGTGACAGTACGAGCAGTTGTCGCGCCAACCGATTGACCATTGCTGTACATCCGTAGCCGACCGGACTCCATGGTGATACCAGAGAAGCGAGTCCTGCTCCCCATGAGCGGATGGCTGAGCCCATCGTTGCTTTGTCGAAAGACCAGCATTACCGTCATCGGCTCTAAGGGGATGCTGGCTGGCAACTGCACCGCCGCACCGCTGAACTGCAGGCCGGTCACTCCCGCTGTCGCCGTTGGGTAGGGTTGATATGGTCCTGCGCTTACGGGCGCGTGTTGCGCTTGGCCCGACTTGTCGAACCAGTAGCGAAGGCGCGACGAGAGCGCCATGGTTCCCGCCTCTGCGGTGTCGTACCAGAGGAGGAGCCCGCTGTTGACGCCACCAGGAGCGGCCCACGCGCCAGAGGTGAGCGATAGGTCGAGCCGAGGCGACCAGGCGGCGCCCGAGGTTGCTAGGGCGATGAGCGCGAGTGGCACGGCAACTCGCAGCCACAAACGGTGCCGACTCACTCTGGCCCCCAGCGCAGCGGGAGTGAGATGGTCGCATTGGCGGCAGTGATACTCCCGAGGAGGGTTACTTGGATCTGGCACTCGCTCGCGGCGGCGCCCGCAGAGAGTGACGCAAGTCGCCCCGTTGCAAGATTCGCCGCACTCCACGCTGCAGTGAAGAGGTCAGCGGAAGCGGTCCAGGTTGTGCTGCCAACTGGGCGACAGGTGCTGGTAAGCCGCAGTGATCGGGCCATGCCACTCGTCGCGATCGGCGCGAATCGGTCCGGATCAACGCGCAGCGTATTGGTGGTGCCAGCACACTCGCCCGCCACCCCCGTTGGGCACGGCGTGAGCGTCAGCGTCCACGTTGCCCGTCCTCCAGGGAGGAGCTGGCCGTGCGCATCGGCACCCACCAACATTGGGCCGCTCATCTCCACGCGCGCCCCTAGCGCGGAGGTGATGCCCACGTTGATGCGCCTCCCGGCGCTGAACTGTGCCGCAACGAGGTCGAGCGGGAACGAGGTGATGAGGCCGGTGGGGATGACGGCGGCGAGCCCACCTAGCACCGCCGCGTCGGAGATGCGCTCGGCGTCGGGGCTGAGGCTGGCGTCACCCTGTGTTCGACGCCACCCCGCACCCCGCTGAATGACGCGGTGTAGAAGCAACTGACCATCACTCGGTCGCTCCACCAACACCACATCGCCCACCTCACCGCCTCGCCACAGTCGCGCGGTGAGGACCAGGTCACCATCGCGAATGCTTGGCGACATTGAGTTTCCTGAAATAACGAGCATTCGCAGTCCGGCAAGCTGCGTTGCAAGGAGAAGCGTGAGCGCAGCGGCGCACCAGCGGGCTCGGCTCATTGCGTCTTGTTGCGTGCCTCAAAGGTGAAGGTCGCAGCGACCGAAGAGTCGGCCCCCGTTGTCGCACTCGCTGGCAGCGTGAAGGTGAAGGTGTACGCCGCACTCTTCGCCGTTGCCCCCGTCACCGCGCCACCATTCTGTGAACTCCATGCTGCGCCGATCGGCGCTGCAAACGAGCCATAGGCCGATAGCCCGTTCAGGGCTCCCGTATAGAGCGTCTCCGCGCCCCCACCGCCAATGCTGCGCGTGATCGTTACCTGCAGCGAAGCGCCGAGCCCAGATGGGGCGGTCGACGTGCCGGTGATATCGCTCCAGACCGCAATCTCTGTAAGGCTCGATGGCGTCGTCACGGTTGATTCGTTCAGCACCGTAATGGTCTGGGTAAACGTTGCTCCCGGACCAATGTTGGTGAGTGTTGCGCCACCGAAGGTCAGCTGCTGTACACCGCCCGTACTCAACAAGACGACTCCAGATGTGGCCCCGCCGGTGACGGGTGCCGTGGCCGTGAATGCTGCGCTCGTGCGGCCGACCGTTGCGCCTGCGATCAGCGCGCCCACGATCGCTGCGGCCCACACGGCACGACGCGGCTGCTGGGCAGTTCTCTCTTGCTGCATAACTTCTCCTCTGGGCGGGTCCGGAGGCGGAGGGGGATCCTACGGCCGCTGACGTATCGGCGACCCAACGGATTGCTAAGTGTAAAATCAGCCTAAGTGGTCTCGGGCGTAGTCAACGCTTAGCGCTTGAGGGAGTGAGAGAAAGCCTCAAATTCACTCCAGCGGTAGTGCAGTTCCAGACGAGACCCAGCCTTCGCCGATTCGATCAATTTCGCTCGGCAGGTACTCAAGCGCCAGGGTAAGAATCCTGTCAGTAACGTTGGCCCCAGCTGATCCGGCCGCCGCAGTGCTTAGGACTCCTGCGGGTGCGGGCCAGATCGAGGCGTTGAACTGGTCAAGTGACCAGATCAACGCATCGCCAAATCTATCCGTCTGCCCACCCTGCTCAAACACTGCGGCGCAGTCGACTGGCAGATCTCGACAAAAGGCGAGCCCGCTCGTGAGGCCGATCAATACGAGCGCGGCCGCGATCTCAAGGTTCGGGATCTCAAGGGCGGCCGACGCGGCCCAAAGCCCAAGGCCTTGGATTTCCGCCGTGTCACCAAGGTCAATCACGGAGATTCCGTCGGCGCCAACCGGTGCCCCAGTCTCCGCAGAGATAAACTCCTGTGCGCGCGCTAACCCGTCGTAGCTGGCCAGGAACGCAGCTGAGACGCTGCCGTCAAAAAGCGGGGTGAGGTCGAGCGGGAGTGAGGGATCAGCCGGGAACTCCGCCGTAACATTTTCGGCCCCCTCGCGTGCGAGCAGGGCTAGGAGCGGGATCTCATCGCCAATAATGCCTTGCACCAGGACAGTGGTGCCCGAAAGGTCTGCACCCGTCGTCGCCCCCGACGAGGGTGCGACCAGGACCTTAGAAGAGCGCTGCTGCAGATTGCCGATCATCACGAGCTGATCGCGTCCAGCGACGTCGGCTGCTGACACAGCGGCTGGCGTTGCAAAGTAGAGATGAAGTTCGGTCTCTGATCCGGTGGCGTTAAGGGGCTCCTCGTCCGCTGATGGCGCAATTTGATCGATAGAGACCCCAGCGGCCGCGATCGCTTCTGAGGCGGCTGCGTAGGCCAAGGGTGCCGTCAGAACATCGGGAGCTCCCGGAAGATGAATGATGACCCTGATCTCTGCCGACGGCTTCAGCTCGCCTGCGATAGACGATGCCGACGGTTCGACACTCCCGCCAATTGGTGGGCGGCAGCCCGTTGCTACTAGCGTCATCGCTAACGCTACGGCAAAAGGCTGAACGCGAATCATCCGAAGCGGCCTTGAATATAACTTTCTGTGAGCGGCTGCTTCGGCTTCGTGAATATCTCGGATGTCAGGCCAAACTCGACAAGGTACCCTGCGCGATCCTCGTCCATCGAGAAGAAGGCCGTCTCAGTTGAAACGCGTGACGCTTGCTGCATGTTGTGCGTGACTATCACGATGGTGTATTCCGTGGCGAGCTCCCGAATTAGTTCTTCAATCTTCAACGTCGCAACCGGATCGAGTGCAGAGCATGGCTCATCCATGAGGACGATCCTCGGCTTCACTGCAATCGTCCTCGCGATGCAGAGGCGCTGTTGCTGGCCGCCCGACAGTGATGTTCCGGGCTGATTGAGCTTGTCTTTGACCTCGTCCCAGAGCGCTGCTCGGCGCAGTGAGGCCTCAACAAGATCGGCAATGTCACCTTTCGCCATGCGGGAGGCCAGGCGCACGCCCGAGGAGACGTTGTCGCGAATAGACATCGTGGGGAACGGATTCGGCTTCTGAAAGACCATGCCGACCACGCTTCGCGCGCGAACGGGATCGACCTCTGAACTGTACAAATCAACCCCATCCAAGGTAATCGTGCCCTCAACGGTCGCGCCAGCGAGAGTTTCGTGCATTCGATTGATCGTGCGAATCAGCGTCGACTTGCCACAGCCAGACGGCCCAATTAACGCGGTGACACTCTTTGGTCGCACCGCTAGGCTCACATCCTTCACCGCCCTAAACGCGCCATAGCGGGCCGACACGTTGCTTAGGACTAGGGCCCCAGCGTCGCTATCTTGCGCTGCGCGTGCGGCCTCTTGGCCAGGCGCCTTAGGGTGGGTTGAGCTGTTTGACGTCTTGCTGCCAACTGCATTTGTGCGCTGCTCTGCCATTGATCCTCCAAACCTACGCTGTGCGGCTATTAATTGTGCGCCCACGAACGAGCACGTTAATGACCAGCGCTATCACCATTAACACCAGTGCGGTTGCCCATGCCTGTCCGATTGATAGGTCATCGGCAGCCGCTGAATATTGGTAGATCACGATTGGCATCGCGTTCATCGTCGTTGAGTAGTCAAGCCAATTTTCCGAATTTGTCCCGTACGCTGTCATGAGGAGAGGTGCAGTCTCTCCCAGCGCACGACTGAAGGCGAGAATGATCCCAGTCAGGATGCCGGGGAGCGCCGTGCGCAGGCTGATCATCACAGCGGTTTTCCAAACAGGGATGCCGAGCGCCAAAGATGCCTCACGGATAGCCTGGGGGACAAGCCGAAGAATCTCTTGCGTAGAGCGCATGACAATGGGCGTTGTGATGATCCCAAGTGCCGCCACCGCTGCCCAGCCCGAAAAGCTGAGAATGGGCACCAAGATCAGGTACGCGAATGTGCCCGCCACGATGCTTGGAACCCCGAGCATCACATCGATGACTGTCTCACCTACTGACCTCACGCGGGATGAGGCAAACTCGGAGAGGTAGAGGCCACCTGCGACACCAATCGGTGCAGTAATGACGATTGCGAGGGCGCTCAACTGCAACGAACCGACGATGGCGTTCAGCACGCCCGGCTGCTGGTCGAGCGGATTATTCAAAAAGAACGACGGCGTCACATATGAGGCAGCCTTCAGCACCACGAAGATGATCAGAGCTACGAGCGGAAGGATGGTGAGGAAGGCGGCGAGTGCAACAGCGGCGCGCATGACGAGGCTGACTCGCTGACGACGCCGATCGGTAGGCCCAGACTTGGTTAGCAGGTCTGCGGTTGATACCCTTGCGACTGTCACGATCGGCCGCCTCCGAACGCAAATCGGCGGATGAGAACGCGCACGACAAAGCTCAAGATGGATGTGATCATGAAGAGTGAGAGGCCGAGCGCTGCAATCGCCCCGATGGCCACAGGCCCCGAGGCTTCGCCAACATTTGCGGCGATTTTGCTTGCCACCGTCTGGCCTGGCGCGAAGAGCGTCGAGGGAATGCCCTCTGCGTTGCCGATGACCATCGCAACGGCGACCGTCTCGCCGATCGCACGGCCGAGCGCAAGCAGGACGCCCCCGATCAGGCCGATGCGCGCTGTAGGTAGCACGACGTCTCGAATGACCTCCCATCGGGTGGCGCCCATGCCGATGTAGCCCTCCCGTAAGGAGATGGGCACAGAGCGAATGAATTCACGGCTGACAGCGACCACCATCGGAAGGATCATTATGGCGAGAAGGAATCCGGCGCGAAAGATGCTGTCGGCAGCGGGCGAGGATGGGTCTTCAGAGAGGAACGGGATAACCTGACCGAGCGAGGAGGCGATCCACCATTCGACAGAGTCGCGCAGGCGGTTTGACAAATCTCCTGCGGCCCACAACCCAAAGACCACCGATGGGATCGCTGCGATCAGCTCGACGATAAAGGTTAGTGGCGCGGCTATGCGCGCGGGAGCAAATTCCACGAGGTAGATTGCAGCCAATATTCCGATCGGTGCGGCGAAGAAGATTGCCACCAGGCTCGTGGCGAGAGTGCCAAAGATGGCAGCCAGAGCACCATCGGTGCCTGCGCTCGTAAAGTAGTTGAGCGGGCTTGCCACAGACCAGAGCGGCGTGCTGTAGCCGAAATAAGCGACCACTAAGGCGGCAAGCACCAAGATCAAAACGGCGAGGCCCCCGGCAGTGAGTCGGCGAAAGAGCGGGTCAAGCGAAATTCCGCTGCGGCGGCGTAAGTTCACCTGCTGCATGGCTCTCCTTCCCTCTCTCTCAATCTCTGACGTGCCTAGCAAAAGGCCAGAATAGCGTGTGGGAGGGGCGAGTAAAACTCGCCCCTCCCAGCCTGCCCGTGGCAGGCGTTTAACGAAACGCTATGGCCAGACGGCCGCGCCGTCCCACTCGATCGTTTTGAGCTGGGCGACCGCAGCGGCGCGTACCGCTGTTGGGAGCGCCACATAACCTGGATAGAGATACGTAGACGACTGCCCCGTGGTGAGCGCCCAGTTCATGAACGCGATCATGCCCTGAACCTGCCCCTTGCCAACGCTGCTGTCGTAGGCGCTGACCCAGTTTGTGTAGATCAGCCACCACGAGTACCCAACGATTGGGTACGAGCTTGTACCTGCGCTGAAGACTGGCTGCTTATAGGATGAAGATGGGTTGATCGGATCTTCGCTCACTACCGCCGCTGACATTGCAGCGATCGCGCCGGCCGATGTCGGCTTCAGGTAATTGAACTTACCCTTGTTCACCCCAGAGGTGAATTTGCTCTTGGTTTCGAGTGCTGCGACGGTCAGCCCGTACTTCGTTGCGTAAGAGGCCTCAACGTACGAGAAGCTATTCGGCGTCGTCTTCACGTAAGGTGCGATGCCACCATTGCCGCTCTTGCCAACGATCGAGGCTGCACCATTCGCCGTACGAATAGCTGAGAAGTACGTGGCCGGCTGGACCTTCGTTGGAACCAGGTCAGTCGAAGATGCAGGGCTGTCAGCAAAGTTGCCGTCATAAACTGCTGTTGCACCTGAACCCGTGAAAAACTGACTGTGCATTCCGCACTGGTTCTGAGCAGCTGAAGCGGACTTCATCAGGTACGACGTGAATACGAACGTGGTGCCTGACGAATCGCTTCGACTGACGACCTTGATGTCAGTGCTCGGCAGATTCGTGATCAATGGATTCAGCGCCTTGATTGCGGCGTTGTTCCACTTCTTGATTGTTCCCGCATAAATGCCACAAATCGTTTCGCCATTGAGCCGCAGCGTGGCCGCCGTGGTCGTGGTTGAGGTTGCTGAGGTCTTCTGCTTCAAACCTGGCAGGTTGTAGACCATCCCAAGCGGTCCCGCCGTAGCTGGGATCACCGTGTAATCAGTACCGATGTTTGCTACTGCCTCGATCAAGCCACGAGTGGCTGAGGTCAGGACTCCATCGGTGCCTGAGAACATGTTTACCGACTTCATTCGGTTTGCACCGTAGAAGTTTGTCTCGCCCGTTCCGGAGCCCACTGGTGAGTACCCAAGAACTAGACCATCTGCATCGGATGCGTGGAAGAACTCATAATTTGTGCAGAGGTCAGAGCTAGTGGTGTTGCAGAGAGGATTCTCATCGGTAAACGACGAAAACCACTCCTTGTACTGGTTTGCAGGGAAGGTGGCACCAGACCCTTCGATCTTGCCCTCCGTGTCGCCGCCGTTGTAGCCCTCGTTCGGACTAATTGTTGGTGCTGTTGCGCTCGCGACACCGCTCAACATGACCGAGAGGGTCAGTGCTGCGGTAACGGCGAACTTGAAGCGAGACTTGAGCTTCACGTTCAACTCCTTGGTTACTTAATGTGGCTGGGTGCCACTCACCCGCCGATTACTCGGCGCGTCCCAATCCTCTACCCACGTCGTCAACGCTTCGTAATCAACTGGTTACCGTTCTGTTAATTCTGCGGTGAGTTGTCCACAAAAGACGATTGTTACGGGATCGGCTACTATCTCGCACATGCCTATTCCGCGTAGACCCTGGCTCCACGTCATTGCTGGCTGCATGAGCAGCGGCAAGACGGCCGAGGTCGTCCGCCTCCTCACCCGTCGGCAGATCGCTGGCCAGAGCGTGCTCCTGATCACCCCCGCCCGCGACACCCGCCTGGCCCCGGGAGAGGTCGTGAGCCGCACGGGCACCCGCTTCCCGAGCGTGGTGGCGCCAGATGCTGAGGCGATCCGCAACGAGGTGGCTCGCCTGAACCCCGATGCGGTGGCGATCGAGGAGGCCCAGTTCTTCGGGCCAGAGCTTCCCGCCATTATTGAAGAGATCGTTGGGGCACCGCGAACCGTGATCGTGAGTGGCCTTGATCAAGACTTCGCCGGTCGGCCATTCGCCACGATTCCCGACCTAATGGCCCGAGCTGACGAAGTAACAAAGCTCTCGGCGATCTGCGTGGTGTGCGGAAACGAGGCAACGCGCACCCAGCGGCTGCGCGATGGCAAGCCGGCACGCGCCGACGATGAACTGATCGTGATCGGCGGCATGGCTGGTGATGACACGTACGAGGCGCGCTGCCGCGCCTGCCACGAGGTGATCGCCTAGCGCGTTGGCTTTCGCGCTGGGCTTCGGCGCGGGCTCACGGATCGAATCGCCCCCCACTCCGCCACCAGCACGGCGCCGAGGATCAGCGCCCCACCAACCAGCTGAATCGCGGTCAGGCTCTCGCTAAAGAGGTAGCCGGCCGCCACGATCGTGAAGATCGGCTCAACGGTGCTGATGAGTGCGGCACGTGCAGCGCCAAGGCGCTGCGCGCCAATGTAGAAGGCGCCAATCGGAATGATGCCCGCAATGGTGGCGACCCCGATGATCGGCAGCAGGGCCGCGTCGGGGATCGGCAGTGGCAAGAGGTCGCGGCCGAGTGCGGCGCGCAGCACGAACATGCCCACGGCAGTGCCGAAGAGGCTGATTGGAATGGCGGCGAGTGGCGAGGTGCCTCCGCCGCGCGTCGCACCGGTGCCGCTCTTCGTCTCACCGCCGAGGCGTGCGGCGAGGATGATGTAGCAGCTGTAGATGATCGGTGAGGCGACGCCGAGCACGAGGCCAATCAACGCCGGCTCTTTCGCTTCGGGAATCCCTCCCACACCAAGAACAACCCCCGTGGTGGCGATGGCGAGGGCGATCCAGGGTCGGGGGCCCGACGGTGCATGTGCAAAGAAGATGGAGAGCACGGCCACGATGGCTGGGAAGGCGTAGGTCATGAGCCCTGCGAGCGAAGCATCAATGTAGGTGAGGCTCCCAAAGTAAGTGGCGGCGTTGCCGGTGAAGAAGAGGCCGATCGCAAACGAGCGCAGTGCACGCTCGCGGGTGAGGCTGCGCAAGGCCGCGCGTCCCGCAGGCAACGCGAGCACCACGACCCCAAGGATCAGCACGGCGAGCAGGTGACGCCAGACGAGCAGGTCGAGCCAGTCAAAGCCCGTTGGGTAGATCGCCTTCGCAAAAAGTGAGCCTGACCCATAGCCGATCGCCGAGATGCCGACGATGAGAATCCATGGGAGACGACTTGAACGCATCGGGGAAGGATACGCGAGCGCAGCGGGGCAGTCCTGATCCGTCTCGTCTAGCATCAACGCTATGGCAAAAACGGCTTCAAAGGCGGCCCCTCGACTCACCGCTGCCGCACCACTGGCGATCGCCCTGGCGATGCTCACCATCTACATCGTGTGGGGCACAACCTACCTCGCCATTCGCGTCGTCGTCGACCCTGACCAGGGCGTGGCAATTCCGCCCTTTGCGATGGTCTCCATCCGATTCGCGTTCGCCGGTCTCGCCATGCTGGCGCTCGTGGCTCTCTTTGCTCGTGATGCGCTGCGCTCACTCACTCGCGCACAGATCCGTGACCAGGCGATCGTCGGTATCGCCCTCAACGTTGGCGGGCTCGGCGTGACCTCCTTCGGCGAGCAGACGATCCCCTCTGGCATTACCGCGCTGTTGATCGCCCTCCTGCCGATCTGGGTCGCCGTGATCGGGCGTGTTGTCTATAAGGACCGCATCGCCCCGCTCACCATCCTGGGGATCGCTGTTGGCATCATCGGCGTGGTGATCCTTATCTCGCCTGACGCCGGTGACGTCGGGCTTGATCCGCTCGGCCTCGCCTGCATCCTCTTTAGCCCGCTCAGCTGGGGTGGTGGTTCGATCTGGAGCCAGCGCGGCGCCGCAACCCCGGCAGACTCGCGGGTCGCCGTGACGATCCAGATGCTCGCCGGCTCCGTTGGCGGTGCGATCGTGGCCACGCTTCTGGGTGAGTGGAGCAACGTGCAGTTCAGCGCCTTGGGGAGTGACGTGATCTTTGCGCTCGCCTACCTCATCGTCGTTGGCAGCCTGATCGCCTACAACATCTACACCTGGTTGCTGCGCGTGGCACCGTTCGGTCTTGTCTCAACGTATGCGTACGTGAACCCCGTCGTCGCGGTACTTGCAGGGAGCTTCATCTTGAGCGAGCCGATTTCGGCACAGCTGATTGCCGGTGGTGGCGTGGTTGTTGCCGGGGTGGCGATCATGGTGACTGCACGCAATCGAGCGCTGGCACGCGGAGCCGCGTCACACTGAGATGAGTGCAGGCGACGCGCCACTGCGCGTCTCGAGGGCGGCGGCACGCCGCTTCCTCGCCGAGCGTCATATGCTCCTTCCGCCGCGCCAGCTCCCCGCCAGCAAAGGGTCAGTGCTTGCACTGGTTGAGAGACTCGGCTCACTACAGTTCGACCCCGTTGACCTAGCGGGGCGCAGCCATGAGATCGTCTGCCACGCCCGTATCGACCGCTTTGAGCCACGCTGGGTCGATGAGCTCCTCTACGCCAAGGTTCCCGCCCACCGCGCCCTGGTGGAGCAGTACAACGGCGTGCTGGTAATTGTGCCCACCAGCGAGCTCCCCTTCTATCGTCGACCCGCCGACAAGCGACGCGAGCGCTACTGGCGCGACGGCACCTACAAGCGCCTCAAGCCATGGGCCGACACGATCATGTCGCGCATCACCGCTGAGGGGCCGCTCAGCGCGGCGGACTTTGGCCCATCAAAATCTGTCGCCTGGTCATGGGGGCAGACCCCCGCCTATCGCGCTGCGCTTGAGATGCTGCAGCTCGCGGGCCTGCTGCACCTTGCCCGTCGCGACGGTTCGCGCCGCTGGTTCGACCTTGCCGAACGGCTGATCCCGCGCAACGTGCTCGAGCGCCGCGTTAGCGAAGAGGAGCAGATCGAACACACCTTCTTGGCGCGACACCGCGACCTTGGACTCGCCTCTGCGAACGGCGTCTGGGTGCAGACCGACTGGCCGCTCAAGCGCAAGGAGCTGGTGCGTCGCCTCACCGAGCGCGGTGCCCTGTTGAACATTGAGATTGACGGACTCCCGGGGCCGTGGCGCATTCCTGGCGGTGAACGCTTCGCCCTCGAGGCGGCGATGCGCGCAACGGCTGGCACACGACCAGCGGTGGCCGATCCGAACGCGGTGGCCCTCCTCTCGCCTCTCGACCCGCTCATTCACGACCGGAAGCGCCTCGAGACGCTCTACAACTTCCACTACCGCTGGGAGATCTACACCCCTGAGAAGCGACGTGTGTACGGGCCGTACGTGATGCCGATCCATGCAGGCGACGCCATCGTTGGACGCATTCAGCTACGGCGCGTGAAGGAGACGGGGATCATGACCATTGACGGGCTCTGGTGGGAGCACGGTGCAAAGCCAACACGTCACATTGCTGGCTTGGCAAACGCGATTGCCGCGCACCAGCGGCTGCTTGGATTAACAGCGGGGCAGATACCAAGAGAGATTGCTGATCGAAGTGATGGGCGACGCCTCTTTAGGGCGTTGCGCAAGATCGCCGGCTAGACGCCGAGGTAGGCCTCGCGAACCTTCGGGTTCTTCGCCAACTTCGCGCAGCTGTCCTCAAGGGTGACCTCACCGATCTGCAAGATGTAGCCGCGCTTGGCGATGCCGAGCGCCATCATCGCGTTCTGCTCCACCAAGAGCACCGCGGTGCCGCGCGAATTGATCTCGGTGATGATGTCGAAGATCTGCTCCACCAAGATTGGCGCCAGGCCCATGGAGGGCTCATCAAGTAGCAGGATCTTTGGCTGCGCCATCAGGGCGCGTCCGATCGCGAGCATCTGCTGCTCGCCACCCGACATGGTGCCGGCGGCCTGGCTCTCGCGCTCCTTCAGCCGTGGGAAGAGTTCAAAGACCTTCTTGAAGTCCCTCTGTACGTCGGGGCCAGACTTGCGCAGGAATGCGCCCATCTCGAGGTTCTCGCGTACCGACATGCGAGCAAACACACGCCGCCCTTCGGGGCTATGCCCAACGCCGAGCTTTACGATCTCGTGCGGCTCCGCCTTCTCAATCGACTTTCCCTTCAGCTTGATGCTCCCTGAACGAGCTCGCTCAAGGCCAGAGATGGTGCGCAGGGTGGTCGTCTTGCCAGCGCCATTGGAGCCGATCAGCGTGACGATCTCGCCCTCTTCAACGTTCAGCGAGACGCCTCGAAGGGCGTGCACCCCACCGTAGTACGTGTGCACATCCTTTAGTTCAAGCAGTGGTGCCATCGTCGTACTCCTCTCAGTGTCCCGCTGCAGCGCCGCGGCCGAGGTAGGCCTCGATCACCTTTGGATTGGTGCGGATCGCCTTTGGTAGGCCCTCGGCAATCTTCTCGCCGTGGTCGAGCACCGTGATGTAGTCCGAGATCCCCATGACGACGCGCATGTCGTGCTCAATGAGCAGCACGGTGATGCCGAGCTCGTCGCGAATACGGCGGATGAGCGCGGTCATCTCTTCGGTCTCCCTCGGATTCATGCCCGCTGCCGGCTCGTCGAGCAAGAGGAGCTTCGGTCGGCTGGCGATCGCGCGGGCAATCTCGAGCAGGCGCTGCTTGCCGTACGGCAGGTTGGCTGCCAACTCGTTCTCCATCCCAGCGAGGTCAACGAAGGCGAGCAGTTCGCGCGCACGCTGCTCAGCGGCCGCCTCCTCTTCGCGCACCTGGCGGGTCTTAAAGAGGGCCCCGAAGAGGGTGCCGTGCATGTGCACATGCATGCCGACGAGGATGTTCTCGAGCGTCGTCAGGCTCTTGTAGAGGCGAATGTTCTGGAAGGTGCGCGCGAGTCCGGCAACCACCATGTCGTTCGGTCGTGCTGGTCGCGTGACGCCGATGCGCTTGATGAGGCGGTTGTACCAGGCTGGACGAATGATGTTCAGGAGAAGAGCGCCCACAAAGCCGAGGAGGGCGACAGCTACCGAGGCAACCCCCTCGACGAGGCCCGTGTCGCCGCCCACGGCGAGGAGGAAGTAGATCGCGAGACCGATGAACGGGATCGTTGGCAGGACCAGCAGGATCGGCTCTCGCCCTGCACCGGTTGGCGGCGAGATCAACGGCTTCCCATCAAGCTCGATCGTGCCTTCCGTTGGTGCGTAGATGCCAGCGATGACGTTAAAGAAGGTGGTCTTCCCTGCCCCGTTCGGCCCGATGATCGCGCTGATCGAGCCGCGCGGGATCTCAAAGTTCACGCTGTTCACAGCAACGAGGCCGCCAAACTTTCGGGTGACGCCGCGCGCCCGCAGCATTGGTCCGCTCTTCGCTGCGCTCACTTCAGGCCACCCTTTCCAATCTTCAGGGGGGCAAACTCACGCATGCGTCGACGTGCGGGGAAGATCCCCTGTGGTCGCTTGAGCATCATGAGCACCAGCACAATGCCGTAGAGCACGTACTGGAACTCGAGGAAGTCCACCTGATTGAGGATCGGGATGTTGAAATTCTCGACGAGCGTGTTGAGCTGCTTCAGCAGGATGCTCTGGAAGAGGTAGATGATGAATGCGCCGGTAGCAACGCCGATGGTGTTCCCCATGCCACCAAGCACCACGGCGGCAAGCGCGCTAATAGAGACCGCGAAGCGGAACTGGTCGGGCGTGACAATCGTGAGCTTCGCGGCGTTCACCACGCCGACGATGCCGGCGATCGATGCACCGACAGCAAAGGCCTGGAGCTTTGCGATCACGGTATTGACGCCAGAAGATTCTGCGGCGAGCTCATCTTCGCGAATGGCGTCCCATGTGCGACCGAGTCGCGAATCTTCAAGGCGGTAGATCATGATCATAATCAGGGTGAAGAGCACAATCACCAGGCCGTACATTGGCCATGGGTTGATCAGGGTGAACTGCAAGATTCCTGGGATGCTCGGCTTGTCGATGCCACCGATCCCGTTGACACCGTCGGTGAACTTGTCGGCATTCATAAGGGTGATCGGCACGATCTCTCCGAAGCCGAGAGTCACGATCGCAAGGTAGTCACCACGAAGGCGCAGCGTTGGCGCGCCGAGCAGCACGCCGAAGATCGCGCCGACAATGCCGCCCGCGAGCAGCATCGGCCAGAACGGAAGGTGAATGCCAGAGAACGGCGAGGCGGCGAGGGCGTAGGTGTACCCGCCGAGGGCGAAGAAGGCGGCATACCCAAGGTCGAGCAGCCCTGCGAAGCCGATCACCACGTTGAGCCCCATCGCCAACATGGCGTAGATCGCCGCGGTGGTGAAGGCGTTCACCCAGGCGTTCGTCGACTGGATGCCATCAAACGGCGGCACGCGTGTGAGGAGTGGCAGGGCGATGCTCAGCAGCACCACGCCAACAAAGATGCCGAAGCTGCGGTGCTTGCGGAAATACGCTCGCACCGGTGCGAATGGCGCGTTCACGGCGTCACCGATCCGGCTCATGCGCGGTCACCGGTGTGCGAGCCGAGCAAGCCTGTTGGGCGGAAGACCAAGAAGATCACGAGGAGTGAGAAGACCACGGCACCGCCCCAGCGGCCGTAGCCGAAGGCCGAGGCGCCAACCTCAATAAAGGCGATCAGGAAGCCGCCGAGCGCAGCACCCGCGGTGTTGCCGATACCACCGAGCACAGCGGCGGTGAAGGCCTTCAGGCCCGACTGGAATCCGAGAGCGAAGCTGGTGTTGCCGTAGTAGAGACCGTGCACCACTCCCGCCGCGCCGGCCAGGCCGGAGCCGATGAGGAAGGTGATCATGATCGTGCGGTTGATATCTACGCCCATGAGCGACGAGGCGTCACGATCCATGGAGGTGGTGCGCATGGCGCGGCCCGTGCGGGTGCGCGAGATGAAGAGCTGCAGGGCGAACATCAGAGCGACGGAGGCGGCAATTACGAAGAGGTTCAGGAGAGGGACGCGAGAGCCTGAGACCTGGATCGACCACTCAACCGGTACGAGCTGCGGCACCGTCACGATAGTTGGCCCGAAGAAGAACTGGATGACGTTCTGCAAGATGAAGCTCACGCCGATGGCGGTGATGAGCGGCGCAAGCTTTGGGGCGCGACGAAGTGGTCGGTACGCCAGCCGCTCAATCAAGGCACCGATGATCGCCATGATGGCGATGGTGAGCGCAAAGAGGATCAAAACGCTTGCAGCAAGCATCGGAACGTTCGTGATGGCCCCCTCGTTGCCCAAGAGGCTACTGCTGATGAACATGGCCACGAAGGAGCCGACCATGAACACATCGCCGTGCGCAAAGTTGATCAGCTCAATGATTCCGTAGACCATGGTGTAGCCGAGGGCGACGAGGGCATAGATCGCACCGAGCGTCATGGCGTTCACGAACTGGTCGATCCCGAGCACGCCCAGGGCCAGCCCTAGGAAGGCGAGGATGCTGAGCGGGAGGCGCAAGCTGCTGAGGAGACGCCCTGCAGTACTGCTCGTCACGCTGGCGGTGGCCATATATCCCCCTCACTGGCAACCCAGCCAGGCTGCAGACTCATTCCGTAGATAGTGCCGTCCATCGGGCGATTCGGCAAGAGGGGAGCCGCCTGGGAGGGAAACGAAGAGCCCCCACCACCCTTGCGGGCGGCGGGGGCCTTCACGGTGCCTTAATCAGGCGCGCAGGTTCCCCTACGCGACCGGATTAGTTCCCGTAATTGATCTCCTCAACGAACGTCCACTTGCCACCATCAACCTTGTAGAGGGAGATGATGCGCTGGGTCGTATCGCCAACGGCGTCGAAGCTAACCGCTCCGAGAACCGTCTCGAAAGCAGCGCCCTTATCGACAACAGCTGCACGAACCGTCTCGCGGGTCACATCGCCACCAGCAACGGCAGCCGCGATCCCCTCGATGATGATCTGTGCGCAGGCGTAGCCAGCGTAGGCGTAGCCCTCGGCATCCTTGCCGAACTCAGCCTTGAACTTCACGTTGAAGTCAGCCTTGCCAGGAATGTTCTCGATTGCAGCCTGTGATGCGTAGCTGTTCTCAGCGTTTGCACCGGCGATTGCAATGTACGAACCCTCGCTCGTGCCGTCGTAGATGCCGTCGGCACCGTAGAACGGCAGCGCGCCGACGCCCGCCTGGGCAAGCGCGTTACGGAAGAGTGGGGCGCCGTCTGACGTCACACCACCGTAGAAGATCGAGTCAGCGCCGGCTGCCTTCGCGGCTGTCGCAACAGCAGAGAAGTCAGTCGTGCCCGTTGGGAGGCCGGTTCGGCCAACAACGGTGCCGCCATCAGCGATGAACTGTGCCTCGAAGGCATCCGCTACACCCTTGCCGTAGGCATCGGTGGAGTCAAGGATGTAGATCTTCGCAGCGCCGTTCTTCTTGGCGTACACGGCAACGGCTGGCCCCTGAAGGTCGTCCGTTGTTGCAACACGCACATAGTTCACTGCACGGCCGCCACGAAGGGCCTCGCCGTCAGCGCCCTTGGTGAGCGTTGGGTTCGTGTTCGACGGCGAGCACTGAAGAAGTCCGGCCTCTGACGAGACAGGAATCTGGGCTCGGGCCGAAGCCGAGTTGAATGGACCAACCACGGCGACGACATCTTCCTGACCAACGAAGGTCAGCATGTCTGCAGCGGCCTGGTCTGGGTTGTGTGCGCCTTCCTTGGCGTGGTCAAGAACCTTCGCCTTAAGGGTGTAGCCCTCAATCGAAGCCTCCTTGATCGCAAGGAGTGCGCCGTCGCGGGCAGGGCCCGCTGCAGCAAGGCTTGAGCCGTTGAGTGGGAAGCTAATCCCGACCGTCAACGTCTTGCCCGCGGTGCTCGCCGTCGAGCCACCGCATGCAGCTGCGAGAATCGCAACTGCTGCAAGGGCGCTAAGGCCCTTCTTGTTAAAGACCTTCATGAGGTCCTCCTATCTACTATTCCCAACCGTTCCGGCCGGGCTCGCCTCTGTTTCGGACTACGTGATCACGCCTCATCTACCGAAGCAGATGTGACAGTGCGGCTGCGTCCGATGCAGTCGAGGACGGTAATCATGAACGAGCACGCGCCTGTGCGCAACCTTTTCTGTGCGGCGCTGTGTGCGGCGCCGTGCTCAGGAGGGTGAAGGTTAAGGAATCCGAATCTTTTGGCTAGCGCCCTTCAGCGATGAGGAGGGTCGCCCCTGCGGAAACCTCCAGGGCGATCTCGCCCGCAGCGAGGTGCGCGGTGGACAGGGGCCCCAGCCGCAATCCGCCCGCAACTATTGCGCCGGCTGCTGTGGCGGTGGCGCCGTGCGGCCCCACCGCAATGCTCCCCGTCCATGGACCCACAACGGCGCGGGCAGAGAAGTGTGGTGATGCGACCAGCGACTGCTCGCCCGGACGGCCCCAATTAATGGCGGCGGTACGGATCGCCTGATGCCCCGCATCGGTGGCGCGGATCGCCTCCGTGGCGTGGAGCGGTCGCGACGGATCGTTGCGCCCCCAGTCGGCGACGCGATAGGTTCGGTCGGAGCGCTGCTGCACCTCCCAGATGAAGAGGCCAGGCATCAGCGCATGGAGGCAGCCGGTCGGCACATCGAACACATCGCCGCGACGCGCAGCGTGCCGCGCCAGCAGTGGGGTGATGTCGGCGCCAGAGGCGAGCGCGCTCGTGATGTCGGCGCCGGTGGCTGATGGAGAGCGCCCGAGGAGCAACTCGGCGCCAGGCGCAGCTTCGAGAACAACCCACGCCTCGTGCTTGCCGATCGCATCTGCACCGTGCATCACTTTGGCCAGGTCGTCGTCGGGGTGCACCTGCACCGAGAGTCGGTCTTGCACATCGAGCAACTTCACCAGCACGCCGCCCGGCTGTTCGTCGGCATCACCGAACCAGGCTTCGCCAATTGGGCCACTCGGCGCCGCGTCGGGGGCGAGTGCGCGAAGGCGATCGCCGCCCCACACGCGCCCAACGAGGCGCGGGGCTAGCAGCCTGGTTGAGGTGTTCGGCGTATCCACGCCACCCAGTCTAGGCGGCTCTCAGGGGAAGGTGATCGTGTAGGTAGTTGTCCACGCTCCCCAGTTCGTGCTGGTTGCCGCGGTTCCCTTGATCTTGCATGTCTTGCCTGCGTCTGCCGCAACCGGGGCAAGCGTGAGCTTGTTCGCAGCCAAGACACAGGCGTTCTTCGACGCGGTCACGCCAGTGGTGATCTCTGACCAAGTGATCTTTGGCATGACGCTCGTCGACGTTTGATACCCGACCGTGTTCGCATCGTCGGCGTAGAGGCCAAGTGTCTGGATCACCTTGGCTAGCGATACGGGCGAGGTCGGCACAATCGATGGTGCACCGAGTGTTCCCTTGCTCAGGGTGTACACGTAGTAGTTGACACCAGGCAGGTATGGAGCAGCCGCCACGGCGGTGATGCCCACTTTGCAGGTGCCCGGCTTCTTAATGTGCAGATAGGCGCGGCCGCCGCTCGACTTCACCTCGCAATAGGCAGAGGAGGCTGAAGTGACGGCATACGTTTGGGTGGCGCCCGATTCTGTCGCTGACGCTGGAAGCTGATGCCACCCCGTGATCCCAGTAGTAGAGGCGTGACCGAACTTATACGGCACGGTGAGGCTTGTCCCGAACGTAAAGACCGCCATCTTCGCCGTGACATCGAGTGCGCCGCCGCCTGAGCCGAAGATTGGCGTCGCACCCTCGCTATCGCTGGCGCTCGCGATCCCGAACCCCGCGGGTGCAAACTCGCTGCTGTCGGTGCCATCAACGACGAGGTCTGGCGCTTCATCTTCGGAGGCTGGATAGTCGATATCACCCGGCTTCTCACCGCCGAAGTAGAAGCCATCGGCAGATGTGGGGTCATTCACTGTGCTGACATCACCCTCGGCCGAAGGATCATCAGCCACGGCTGTGAGCACGTCCGAAAGTTCGTCGCTGAGGTCTGCAAGGGTTGCCGCGGCCGGCATCATCTCTTCTAGATCCATTTCAACGGACACCACGCTGCCACCGCTGGCGACGACGACGACATTGACAGCGCCCGTCGTTGGGTCAGCCTCTACGGCAATCGTCTCGGCGGAGCTGATTGCGCTCTTTAGCGCAAGTGCCGAGGCAAATCCCATCGGGGCGAAGGTGGTGGCGCCGTCGAGGCTGTAGAGGGCTGCAGAGGTTGACGCTGTGGTGCCGGTGCCCGCGTCTTTCTTGATGGCAAAGACCAGGCCGGTGTCGCAATCCATCTTGAGGTCGCGATAGTCGCCACCCTTGTAACCACTCGTCGTTACCGCTGGGCTACTCACCACGATCTCGGCAGGCGTTACGTCATCTTTATCATCCAAGAAGGCGTAGATGCCCTTGATCTTCAGCAGCTTCCCGTCGTCGTAGCCACCCGCGGAGCTCTCGTCGGAGACGGCGAGCAGTGCCAGGTCTTCGACCGCATCAGCGATGCCAACACCGAGCGAGTTCCCCAGAACGATACCGCTGGCGTCGACGCCAGTGGCATCATTCGCGCAATAGCTCACGCCGCCGATGCGACCAGAAAGCTGAACTGCCGTGTTGCCTGATGAGAGAGCCGTACCCGGGTGGCGGGTAAAGGTTGTGCCGTTCATGTAATAGAGGTCGTCGATGCACGGTTGATCGCCGACCTTTTCGTCGTCGCCATCAGCCTTGAATTTCACGAGCACCGCAACATACTGGTCGTTGGAGTTGGCCTGGCTTGATGGTCCAGCGCCGAGGATCACCAGGGCTGCGTCTGCACCTTGGATCCCTGTGATTGACACGGTGTCGGCACTACCAGAGAGGCCAAAGTAGGCCCCGTCAAACTGGTCACCTTGGATCCCGGTGTTGGTGGCGATACTGCAGCCCATAGTTTTTTCGCCCGGGTTACCTGGGTTGGCGCGCTCCTCGCGGATCGCACCCGCAACAAGCGCCGAACCACTCATCTTTTCTACCGGCGCATCAAAGTCGACCGTGGTGCAGTTGTCAGCCACCCCTACCGTGCAGCCAGAGACACCATCTGAGAGATCGCCGTTGCCGTCACCAAGCACCCCATTCGCAATGTCTCGCGCTGTGAGCCATTCACCGTCGGTGAAGTGGGCGACCGCAAAGCCGCCGCCCGTGAGCGATCCGCTAAGGATCCAGTTGGTCCCCTGCTCGCTGGCACCCGACCCTTCGTTGCCACCCTTCCACCAGGCGATCGTGTTGGAGCCGCCGCCGGCGAAGGTGTAGTAGCTCTGGCCACCGTCATAGCTGATAACCGAGCGGCCACCACCCGTGAACGAGAAGGTCGCGACCACGCCATTTGGGTCAGATGGGTTGAAGGCGGTGTCGCGAACGACTGGGGCTGCGAGCCCAGTGACCGCAAATCCACCGGCACTTGATTGCGTTCCTGCGTCCGCTCGGTTGGCGATGAAGTTCCAGGCGCTATGCGATGCCTGCGGGAAGAGCGGCACGTAGTTCGCCGTGGCGGAGCCCAAGAACTTGACGTTGCCATCAGCCGCTGCGCGGCTCCACACAGCCGCCTTCACGAGGCCACGGGCACCGTCACCCGAGATCACGACGGAGCTGCCGGAGACGCCCGTCTTGAAGTTGAAGGCGCTGTCGAACGCGGAGCCAGTGTTGTTGTTGGCGCCTGGGGCGTCCATCACAATGACATCGCCATAGCCGGCGCCAATCGCGCTGCCGATATCACTCGTTACCTTCACGTTAATTCCATGGACGATGATGCAACTGCGGATCATCGCGACAGTGCCGTAGTACTCCCCTGAGGTTGCGCCGTAGCCGTCGCTGTCCTGGAAGCCGAGCATCGGGGCAAGAGAGCCTACGGCTGGGGTGGTGTTCTCACCACACGTCGCCATCGTGCGGCGATTTGGGTTAGGCGCGCACTCTGCGTCGCCACCACCAGACGCCGCGCCAATAGCGCCGTCCTTAACTGGCGCTACACCGTCAAGGCTGTCCTCGTTGCAACCATCGTCAACGAGGGAGTTGCCGCCGCGCGAGTAGAGGTTGTTCTGGATCACGTGGTCATCGCCCGAATCTGCATCGGCGTCGAGCCATGTTGCAGCCGTTTCCCAGTGGTCAGTGTCGTCGTACGTGCCGAGGGCGGTAATGGCTCGATCATTGGTCACCCAGGTAGCAATGCGTACCGTTGCCGTGCTATTTGAACCACTCAATGAGCGATCCCAAATCACAACAGAGCGCGGCCCCTCGTAGTCAGTCGTGAGCGTGCTGTTGTCTTCGGTGCTGTCGTTGTTGATGTCTTCTGCCAACCAGCCGGAAGGTCCACCAAACACCATGAGATCTTGTGCAGCCTGTCCTCCGCTCACGGTGGTGTCGCGGCTCAAGGCGCAGCCTTCTACGTCGGCGCAGCCATCAAGATCTTCATCTTGGTATGGGCTCTTCACCTCAAAGAGTGTTGCCGCTGCCCGAGCTTCTGCTTCCGCATCACTGTCATACGCGGTGAAGTTGGCGCTGAGGGCGAGCGCGGACAGGAGGTCACTAGAGGTGTACAACTTCTGAGTGCCTGAGGGCACTGCCCGAGGGAGTTCAGCGATGACTACGCCGCCTGTGGCTCCCTGCTGTGTCGCGACGTACACATTGCTAACGCCAGGCTTTGCGGCAAAGAGCCAGCCGGTCCAGGTTCCCCTTGCCGTTCCACCTGGCGCTCCAGCAAGATTAGATTTCATTGCCGCAGTCAGTTCAAAGAATTGGCCTGGCTTGATCTCGTTGAGGACACAATCGGCGGCGTTCCCATCACACGGGTTGTCGACGCCAGTGATGTTGTCATCGACGATGGAGTACTCATCACTGGTAGGCATCACCGTTGCGTAGACGCCAAGGGCTTGCAGTGGGCCAGTTGGGCCGCCAATCATGCCACTTACCAAGAAGAGGTAGCTGGAGTGGACGTTGTTCGTTTCGTCGTAGGCGTGCGCCCAGTACGGCGTATAGGAGCCGCTTAAGGTCGTGCCGGTGGCGCTCGTCCCCGTGTAGGACTTCAAGTCGAAGCTATTCCACGAAGTGCCAAAGTCTCGGCTGAACCAGAGCTTGCCCTGCATGATGACGGCAACCTCGCCTGGCCAACCCGACGTGGTGATGCCGGAGACGATGGAGTTCTTGTCCATACCCTCAACGCCGTCGTTGCCCGTGGTCTCTGCGCGCTCATCAGAGGAGAGGACGACTGGTGACCAGGTGCCACCGCAGTCAAATGAACGCCAGAGAGAGGGCGAGGTGGAGGTGGTTGTGTAGAAGGTGCAGGGTGCGCCGTCAGCAACAACGTTTGTCGTCTGGCCGCCGAACGCGTTGACCACCTCCATCGGTCGACCATTCGATTTCAGCGACACGATGGTGTAGTAGTTAGCTGACTCGTTCCAAGCAATCAACTCAAGATTCATCGCGGCGACGCCATAGCCCGATGCCGACACAACAACCTTCGTCCCCACCATCTCATCGGCCTCAAACGGGGTGGCATCAGAGTCTGGGTCTGCAATGTTGCCGAAGTAGTCGGTGCGATCCCAATTAAAGGTGCCGGAGGCCCCAGTAATTGACGAGGTCATTGACGTGCCGCTCCAGGCATTCACTGGGGCGCCGGAGCCAGCCCCTGCCACCACACTGATCGTGGCCCCCTCTATGAACACCGGGAACTGGATTACCTCATCACCACAAAGGGCGAAGTTTGTCGCGCTGCCGTTGCGCGCCTCAGTGACGGTTGGCCAGTCGTAGTCCCCTGTGTCAGTTATGTCGCCGTCGCTATTGCAGTCGCCCCAACCGGAGCCAGCGTTGACCTGCAGCAGAAGTGCGACAGGGAGACCAAATTCAGAGGCGATGTCATCGAGCGGGAAGGAGTCTGGATTACCGCTCGGAACGGTGTACGACCCGTCAACCTCACCCTCAGCGATCACCGCGATGCGATAGATCGGATCTCCAACCGCCGCCGCGACGCGCTGCGCTGGCACGCCTACAAACAGGGTGACGAGCAGGGCGAGAGAGAGGCTGAGCGAGGTTAGTCGGCGCTGGCGGTTGACCATGAGGGCATCCTACGCCCCAGACTGAACGAGTTGCAATAGGGTTGCGGTCGACACCGAGAGGCGAGCTTCGGGTACGGCTGCAAGTACCTAGTCGATGACGGCGGCAACCGCCTTGGCCACGACAGGGATCTTCGTCGCGGAGAGTCCGGCCATGTTGATACGACCACGGGCGACGAGGTAGACCGCGTGCTCGTCGCGGAGGCGCTTCAGCTGGTCGTCGGTGAGGCCAAGGAGCGAGAACATGCCGTGATGGTCGAGCAGGTACGAGAAGTCGCCTGCGCCAGCGGCGGTGAGCGCAGCGGCGAAGGCGGTGCGGCTGCCCTGAATGCGAGTACGCATGGCGCTCACCTCGCCCTCCCACTGTGCGCGGAGCGCTGCATCGCCAAGGATGGTGGCCACGATCGCGCCGCCGTGCGCCGGTGGGTTTGACCACATCGTGCGCACCGCCATGCGCGCATGTGACGCGATGGACGAGGCTGCTGCCCCATCGGCTCCAATAATCGCAAGGCTGCCGACGCGCTCGTTATAGAGGGCGAAGTTCTTTGAGGAGCTGCTGGCGACGAGCACCTCGCACCCCGTCGCCAGGAAGGCGCGCAGTGATGCGGCATCTTCAATGAGCCCTTCGCCGAATCCCTGATACGCGAAGTCGAGGATCGGCAGGATGCCGCGATGGGCAATCAGTTGTGCGATCTCGTTCCACTGCTCGGGTGTTGGATCAATTCCCGTTGGGTTGTGGCAGGCGCCGTGCAAGATCATCGCGTCGCCACCCTTTGCCGCGGCGATCGCATCAAAGAGCGCGCCGGTGTTAAGTGATCGCGCATCGTCGGTGATCCAGTCGTGGCGGCGCGCCGTGATGCGCGACGACTCAATGATCTGCGTGTGGTTTGGCCAGGTTGGTTCGCCCACCCAAATCTCCGCGCCGGGTCGGAGTCGCGAAACGAGGTCAACAGCAAGGCGCACTGCACCCGTGCCGCCAGGCGTATGGATCATCTGTACGCGTTCGGCTGCGGCGGGCTCTATCTCTCCCCATGCCCCGCCAACGGTGCGGAAGAGGAGTGATTTGGCCGCCGCCAAATAGGCAGGATCACCACTGATCGGCATGTAGAGCTTCGAGGTGGTGGAGGCGAGGATGCGCTCCTCTGCTGCACGGACGCTCGGCAGGATCGGAGTGACCCCCTGTTCATCCATATAGACACCGGCGGCAAGGTTGATCTTGTGTGGACGTGCGTCGGCACGGTGAAGCTCAACGATCCCGAAGATCGGGTCGGTTGGCGCATCGCTGATTCGTGCGGAGAGGGCTCCTTCAGACATGTTGCGAGTCTACCCGCGCGACGCGAGCGGCGCGTTTCTGCCCGCGGGCGTACGATCGCGCCGATGAGCTTCTTTGACCTTGATCCGATCGGCTGGATGTTCGTCGGCCTTCTGGCCGGCGGCCTCTCCTCAATACTCGTTGGCGGCCGTGCCGCGAGGGGCTGCCTCCCCAACATTCTGGTTGGCATTCTCGGCGGCATCGTGGGCGGCACCCTCGCCAAGGGTGCGGGCTACGGCGACCCAGGCGGATTCACTGGATCGGTCTTCGTGGCGCTGCTCGGATCGGTGATCTTGCGCCTGGCGCTCGAATTCGTTGATCGGCGACCGCGACGATGAGTGACGAGAAGGTCGCCGAGAAGCCATTCAGCCCTGGCCTCGCCGGTGTTGTCGGCGCTGAGACTGCGGTCGGCTACGTCGACGGTGCCGCAGGCCGGCTCCTCTATCGCGGCTACCCCATTGAAGAGGTCGTCACTAAGGGGAACTACGCCAACGTCCTCGATCTCCTGCTCACTGGCGAGTGGCACCCAAACGCACAGCTTGCTCCCGAGAAGGTTCCTCCAGCCGTTCTCGCCGCACTGCGACTGCTCCCAGCCCACGCCCATCCAATGGATGCACTGCGCACCGCCATCTCGGTCTGGGGCGCTGGTGAGCGACTCGGCTGGCCGCCAACCGCCGACGAGGCGAAGCACATTGCCGCATTTGCCCCATCGGCACTCGCCGCATTCGCGCGACTGCGACAGGGACTTGAGCCCGTAGATCCGCAGCCTGGTCTTGGTATCGCGGCGGCCTTCTTGCAGCAGCTTCACGACAAGGAGCCTGATCCGGCAACCGCCCGCGCGCTTGACGCCTACTTGATGGTGGGCGCGGAGCACGGTCTGAACGCCAGCACCTTCACGGCGCGCGTGATCATTGCCACGCGATCAGACATTGCCTCGGCAATCTGCGGCGCCGTTGGCGCCATGAAGGGGCCACTCCACGGCGGTGCACCCGCCGAGGTGATCGGTCAGCTCGGTGAGATCGGCTCCATTGATCGCGCTGAAGACTGGGCGCGCGGCAAGCTCTCGCGCAAGGAACTGATCATGGGATTCGGCCACCGCGTCTACCGCGCGTACGACCCGCGTGCTGCTGCGCTGCGCAAGGTTGCCGAGGCGATGCCAACGCGACCCGCGTGGCTTGAGCTCGCAATCGGCGCCGAGGAGCAGATCCTCAAGGTGTTTGAGGAGATGAAGCCGGGCCGTGCGATGAAGACCAACGTTGAGTTCTACGCGGCCGCAGTGCTGCAGGGTGTTGGCCTTGTGCCTGATCTCTTCCCAGCAACGTTCGCGCTGGCGCGCATCGCCGGTTGGTCAGCGCATTCAATCGAGCAGGCTGGCGTCGACAAGCTGATTCGCCCAGACGCCAAGTACATCGGCCACGCGGAGCGACACCTCCCCGCCTAGCGCGCCAATCGGCACGCCGGCGGGTGTGTCAGTCAATTAGTCTTGGCGCAAGAGCCCCGCGCTCAGGCCGGCTGCGCCGACGAGTGCTGGAACACCGAGCAGTGCGATCGCGATGAGCAGGGCGCTTAGGTCACTTGTCCCGCCCACTCCGCCAATGTTTGCGTACTCTGCACCGTTGCCGTTGAGCGGCATGACGTCATACATCGCCTCAGCGAGCTCGAGTGTGCCAACGCTGTTTTGGGCAACAAGACCCGCCTCAGTTTGGCTAAAGGTCAGCGCGCCACCGAGCAGGATTTCGCTGAACGCTGTCTCTGCCGCGTTCAACTCCTCGCAGTACATCTTCGTGGAGAGGAGATCGGTCACGGTGAACGTGCCGTCGGTGTTGGCGGTCACGCTGCCACCGATCTGGTTGCATCCGACCGTTGCGCTGAAGCTGCCGTCGTCACCGAAATACATCTGGCCAGCGATCACTTCGTAGCGAACGCCACTGAGTGATACCGCGAGGATGGCGAACTGGCGACCAAACGATGGGACGATCTCACCGCCGGTTCGCGGGCAGTTCGTGCTGCCATCGGATGTCATCCAGCAGGCGTCACCGCCAACAGGAGGATCCACAGGGAGGCCTGACTGGCACATCACTGGCACCGCACCGGTGGCGTCAGGTGCACATGGGTCTTCTGCGTCGACCGTCTGGATATAGACGCACTCGGCGGGAGCCCCCTCAGGGATGACATGGACGCCGTCAACGACGTTGACGGGTGGGCACTCCACGCCTGAAGAGGCGGGTACCGGGGTGACCTCATCGGCCGCGGCCACGGGGCGCACGCTTGGCGCAATCAGTAGTCCAATCATAAGAACGGTGGTGAATACCCGGGTCACAGCTGCCTCCTACGGTTACGGGCCCAAAGGACCCTTCGCCACCTTAACGCTCGGTGGGCGAGATCGGTTCCCCGCCTAGAGCTCCCCGCGGAGGGCCTTGGCGAGCTGCTCGCCGTGGTCGAGCGGGTGCTTGGAGTAGATCCGCAGCAGGTCGTCGAGCGTAAACCGACCACGCTCGCTGTGCTCCGCATAGCGGGCAAGGTCTGCCTCCGTGAGGTGCTGGAGCACGTTGAACGTGCCAGCTCGCACCGCCGAGAAGACCGCGAGTGACGTCTCAATGGGGCCGGTCTCATAGCCGAGCGCTGGGCTCGCCGCCCAGGCACCCTCGTCGTATCCCTGAATAAGGGAGCCAGGCGGTTCGGCAACCAGGCGCCGCAGTCGCGCATACGACTGCGCCTCGCTGTCGGCCAGGTGGTGGATCACCTGCCGCGGCGACCAACCCTCCGGGTGCTTGACGTCGAGCTTCAGGTGATCGAGTGCAGCGACCTGATCTTCAAACGCTTTCGTTGCAGCCTGATAGGCCGCAACTCGTTCGGCAAAACTCACTTGCCGGTGACCCAATCGATCATGTTCGACATCAGTGGCGCAAAGCCGTTCCACTGCACGAACGGTTCTGGGCACCAGTGCGGTCCGATGTCCGAGGTCCAGACGAGTGATCGGCCCTTGCCAACCTGTGCGGTTGCGATGAGTGGATCACCACCGACGGATGCAACGAGTGTTGCGCCAGGCTTCAGCACCACCTTGTTGTAGCCGAGCAGTACTGGCATGCCGGCAGGAACACCAGCGAGCACTGGATGGTTCGCATCAACGATCACGGGCTGCGCACCCTCTGGTGCCTCAACGCGATCATCGTGGGTGAGGCAGGTCACTGGAAGCACGCGCTCGACAGCGCTGCCAGCGAAGCGCGCCTTCGCCTCAAAGCCTTGGAAGCTGAGATAGCCGCCAGCCATGATTAGCGCACCGCCGCTTTCGACCCACTCGGCGAGGAGCTTCAAGCGATTCGGCGTCGACTTCCCATGCAGCCACGTTTCAATGGGAAGAAGAAACGAGTTGGTGCCGATGTCGGAGAGCACGATCACGTCGTACTTGCTCAGCTCTGCTGCGGTGTGCGGGAACTTTGCCGGCACATCGTGCGCGTACATCTGCTCAACCTCGTGGCCCTTGGAGCGGAGGGCGCCGTTGTACCAATCGGCACCGGAGTGGAAGGTGACACTGGTGAAGGAGTCGAACCCCTTGTAGTGCGTCGCCTCAGATACCCACGACTCCCCAACGAGCAGAACGCGCTTTCCCATGAGCTCCCCCTTCTGGCGCTAACGCGCCTCTTCAAATAGCCGACGCGGATTATCCGTCATCATCGCGATTCCCTGCTTGAGCGACACGCCGTGACGTGCTAGCCGCGGCAAGAAGAACTCCACGATGTGTCCGTAGCCTGGACCGCCCTTGGCGCGCAGCAGGATCTTCATGAAGATGTCCTGCGACATCAGCACGTGATCACTGAAGCCAGCCTTGACGAGACGCGCGATGTTGCGGGCGTCGTCTTCGTCGCTGGTGCAGGCGCCCTGCTGGTCGGCGTAGAAGACCTGCATGCCGATCATGTCGTACTGCAGGTAAATGCCGCGCTTCAGGAGGCGGGTCTGGTATTCGTAATCGTCGCCGCTCGGGTTGGAGTGGCAGAGCACAACGCTCTGCATCGGTACGCCCTGTGCCGCAACGAAGTCGAGCACCTCGTCGCCGAGGCGATACCAGCCCGGCATGTGGATCTGGATCGGCACACCCGTCTCGCGCTGCGCCAGACAGGCACCGGCGAGCGAGTTGCGCTCGCGATTGGTGAACGGCTGGCCAACGAAGATCTCGCCGATGAAGCCGGCGCGGATGTTGGTTCCCTGTGCGCCGACGGTGAGGTCACGCACGATGCGATCGGCGATCTCACGCACGCTGCCGTCGAGGTGTTCTGGGCCATGAACGGGGTCGAGGAAGATGCCGCTCCCCATCACCACGTTCAACCCCGACTCGCGGCTGATGCGTGCCAGCCCCTCGGGGTCGCGACCGTTCCCCTTATCGGCGCAGGCCTCAAGGATCGTGCGGCCACCCTGGGCGGCGAAGCGCTTCACCTCAACGATGGCCGACTCAATGTCGTCAAGGGCGCAATTGTCTTTGTTCAAGAACGGGTCATGTCGGAGCTCCCACACGTTGGTGATGGAGACCTTCTCGTCGACGAGCTCCTTGGAGCGAGCTGAATCGTCGTAGGGCGGATGCCACCACGGCGTCACAATGTTGAAGAGGTGCTCGTGGGTAAGCGTGAGCCCCATCTCTGCGCTCTCGATCTCACCGGTGACGGTTCGAATCTTCACCATCGTTGCTAGCTCGCCGCTTCGAAGAGTTGGCGCGGGTTTGCCGTCATCATTGCGATTCCCTGCTCGAGCGGCACGCCGTGCCGGGCGAGTCGCGGCAGGAAGAACTCGACCAGATGGCCGTAGCCTGGACCGCCGTACGAGCGCAGCAGCGTCTTCAAGCCGATGTCTTGCGACATCAGCACCTTCTCGCTGAATCCATCGCGCACCAGGCGTGCAATGTTGCGCGCATCGTCTTCGTCGCTCGTGCATGAGGCCTGCTGATCCGCGTAAAAGACCTGCATGCCGATCATGTCGTACTGCAGATAGGCACCACGCTTGAGCAGGCGCGTCTGATATTCGTGATCATCGCCGCTTGGGTTGGAGTGGCAGAGCACGATGCTCTCCATCGGCACGCCGTGGGCTGCGCAGAAATCGAGCACCTCATCGCCGTAGCGGAACCAGGCGGGCATGTGGATCTGCATCGGTAGGTGTGTCTCGCGCTGTGCAATGCACGAACCGGCAAGTGACTTTCGCTCTCGTGCAGTGAACTCACTGCCCACGCCAATCTCACCAATGATTCCCGACCTCACCTTGGTGCCAGGCGCACCCTCCGTAATGTCACGAATCAGATCGTCGGCAATGTCGCGTTCGCTCTTGGCGTCGTTCGCTTCGGACTGTGATCCGTCAAGGTAGTAGCCCGTTCCCATGATGATGTTGAGTCCGGTTCGTTTGCTGATGGTGGCGAGCCCCTCAGGATTACGACCGTCGTTATAGCCACTCGTCTCGATGATCGTCTTGCCGCCCTGGTCCGCAAACCGCTGCACCTCTTTGATGGCAAGCTCAACGTCTTGAACAAGGAGGTTGTCCTTATTGATAAACGGGTCGTGCTTGAGCTCCCAGATGTTGCTGATGGAGACCTTCTCGTCGACGAGTTCGCGCGATCGCGCTGAATCGTCGAATGGCGGGTGCCACCAAGAGGTCACGTCGCCGAGTAGGTGCTCGTGTGTGAGGGTGAGCCCCATGTCGGCGCTCTCAATTTCGCCGGTGACGGTTCGGATCTTGACCACGACGGCTAGCTCGCCGATTCGAAGAGTTGACGCGGGTTCGCCGTCATCATCGCGACTCCCTGCTCCAGTGGCACGCCGTGCCGGGCGAGTCGTGGCAGGAAGAATTCGACCATGTGCCCGTAGCCTGGGCCGCCGTAGGAGCGCAGCAGCGACTTCAAGAAGATGTCTTGCGACATCAGCACCTTCTCGCCGAATCCATCGCGCACCAGGCGGGCAATGTTGCGGGCATCATCTTCGTCGCTGGTGCATGAGGCCTGCTGATCAGCATAAAAAACCTGCATGCCGATCATGTCGTACTGCAGATAGGCACCACGCTTCAGCAGACGCGTCTGGTATTCGTGATCGTCACCACTCGGATTGGAGTGGCAGAGCACGATGCTCTCCATTGGCACGCCGTGGGCTGCGCAGAAATCGAGCACCTCATCGCCGTAGCGGAACCAGGCGGGCATGTGCACCTGCATTGGGATATGCGTCTCGCGCTGGGCGATGCAGGCACTGGCGAGTGACTTGCGCTCACGCGCGGTGAACTCACTGCCGACGCCAATCTCACCAATGATCCCCGACTTGATCCCTGTGCCGCGTGCCCCTTCGGTAATGTCGCGAATCAGCTCGTTGGCAATGTCGTGTTCACTCTTGGCGTCGTTCGCTTCTGGCTGCGATCCATCGAGGTAGTAGCCCGTCCCCATGATGATGTTGAGGCCGGTTCGTTTGCTGATCGTGGCAAGCCCTTCAGGGCTACGGCCGTTGCCGTCGGCGCTCGTCTCGATGATCGTCTTGCCGCCCTGATCCACAAATCGCTGCACCTCCTTGATGGCCAATTCAATGTCTTGCATGCTGCAGTTGTCTTTATTGATGAACGGGTCGTGCTTGAGCTCCCAGATGTTGCTGATGGAAACCTTCTCGTCAACCAGTTCGCGCGATCGCGGCGAATCGTCGAGTGGCGGATGCCACCAGGAGAGGACATCGTTCAAGAGGTGTTCGTGAGTCAACGTCAGACCCATGTCTGCGGAGCTGATGGGGCCAAGAACGCTCTCTACCTGCTTCATGTACGCAGACTAGCGTGCGTTGTGGTCTCCCGCGGGGAGGCGGCGCACGGCGACGATCCCGAGCGCGAGAAGCAGCACCGACCCAAGAAAGATGGGGGTGAGTGCAAGCGCATCACCCGGCCGTGGTGTGCCGATGAGCGCGGCGGCTGAGGAGATCAGTGGCCCAACGACGGCACCGGCGTACAGGGGGAAGAGCGAGAGGCTGAGCGCGGCGGTGCGGCGGTGCTCGGTGACCGAGTTCGCCAACCAGGTGAAGACCATCGCCTGCAGGAGCGCCGATGCCGCAGCGAGGAGCGTATTCGAGAGGGCAAGGCCGAACGCCGTTGAGACAACGATCATTGTGCCAGCGGCAACCGCCGCGGCGGCGAAGCTGAGCGCCATCACTCGCGGGATGCCGATGCGCGGCACCAGGCGTGTAGCGAGGAGCGGCGCAACGAGGGCGCCCCCCAGCGCCGAGAGTCCTGTCAGTAGGCCAACGGCGCCCGCCACGCCAGGGGCGGCGAGCGGTTCGGCTATTCCCGTAATCGAGGGGCCGATCACCACCTCGGCGATGCGCAGCGGGAAGACGGGGCGGAGCATGCGCTCCCCGGCGATAGCCAGGCCAAGCACCAGATACCCCGCACGAATGCTGCGGTCGGCGAAGACCTCGCTAAGGCCACGGCGGGCCACCTCGAGCACGCCTCCCGTCGGCGGGTGGTGCGGTCGTACGTCAGGGATTGCCACGATGTTGGCCACGATGAGTGCAGCGTTGAGCAGCGCCGCGACCATGATCGGTGCCGCAAGCGAGAGGCCCAGGCCGTCAATCATTGCGCCGGCGAGGAGTGGCCCCAGTGCGAAGCCCATCGGTGCCGCGGCGCTAAAGAGAGCGATCGACCTGGTGCGTGCGTGCTCTGGCGAAACCTCACGAATCGTCGCCAGCATGACGCCGGTGTTGCCGAGCCAGAAGCCGAGGGCGAGCGTTGCGGCGATCAACTGCCACGCCTCTTGCGCGAGGGCGAAGGCGATAAGTGCGATCAGCGCAATCAGTCCACTGCGCACGATGACGAGGCGACGCGATCGCAACTCGGCGATGGCCAACCAGATCGGCACCTGTGGTGCCCCGACGATGAAGATACCAGCAGTCGTTGCGCCAGCGACCGATGCAATGGAGGCGAGTGGTACGCCCGCACGCTCTAGAGCAAGCGGAAGGTAGGCATAGATCATGGCGACGCCGAAGATCTCGGCAAACTGCACCAGCACGTAGATGGTGACGATCCGCTGCCACGGGATCGTGCTGGTTCGGATCAGAGATCACCAGCCTTAGCACGGCTACGAACGTCGGCTGCGCGTACCAGGATCTCTTTGCGGACAACCGCTGGCCGCGCAGACCAGGAGCGAACCTGTGTTGCCATGCGTGGATTCTTCGCGAACCGTGCCGAGTGACGATCAATGAACTCCCAGTACATGGTGGTGAACGGACAGGCCGTTTCGCCCACCGATTCGGTTGGGTTGTAGAAACACGATTTGCAGTCGTCGCCCATACGCGAGATGTATGCGCCGCCACAGATGTACGGCTTGCTCGTGATGCGACCCAGATCCGCAAACTGACTCATGGCCACGACGTTTGGCGTAACGACCCACGGCAGCGCATCGACAAATGCCTCCAGGAACCAAGAGTCAACCTGCTGCGGTTGCACGCCGAAGAGGAGTGCAAAGTTGCCGAGCACCATGAGGCGCTCGATGTGGTGGACGTGTCCCGTTCGCTGCAGCGTTTTGACGATGCGCGACATGCAGGCCATCTTCGTCTCTCCCGACCAGTAGAGCTCAGGCAGCTCCTCATGGGCGTTCAGGCCGTTGTCGGTCTGCCACTCTCGCCAATACTCGCGATATGCGTGGCGCATGAATTCGCGCCAACCGAGGATCTGGCGGATGAACCCTTCGATGCTCGAGAGGGGGATCTCTTTCTTCCGATCGGCATACGTTTGTAGTGCACGCTCGCAGACTTCGGCAGGGGTGATCAGGCCGAGGTTGATCGCTGGCGATAAGAGCGAGTGAAAGAGATGCTCATGCTCTTTCGACATAGCATCTTCGTATGGGCCAAAGTTGGCCAATCGATCGTCACAAAATGCGTTGAGTGCAGCGAGTGCCTCACGCCGGGTTGTTGGCCAGATCAGTGTGGTTGACTCGCCAAAGAGCGTTGAGGACTCCTTAAGTACTTCATCAATCACCGACTGTACGAGTGGCGTGACTGCTGCATACGGCGGTGTCGGCACGTCGGTGCCAGGGGCGAGGCGCTTCCGATTCTCCTTGTCGAGGTTCCATGTGCCGCCAATCGGTTCGCTCTTCCCCGCGCTCTCCTCCATCAGCCAGCCACGCGCACTGCGCACACGTCGATACCAGTACTCCATGCGGAGCTCTTTTCGACCCGACTTGAACGCCTCCCATTCGGCCACGGTGGTGAGCCAGAGCTGATTTTCGACGACCTCCACGGGCGTACTGCTCGCAGCGGACCATGCCTGAATCGCCTCGAGGTCCTGAGGCTGCGCAGGGTCCATCAGGGTGACGCCGGACGGCCGATACCGCTCCTGGGCGGCGGCGAGTGCCTCGCCCAGGGTGGGAGCCTTGATGACCTCGGTTGGAGCCCCCCGCCCCTGAAGCTCTGCCGCAAACCCTCGTAGCGCCGCGACCTGCAGCACCACGGCCTGCACGTGTCGTGCCTCGTGCCGCACGCCCGTGATCTCTAAGACGAGGATTGGATCGGCGAACTTGGCGCTGCCATCAAGATGCGCGCGAAGTGGGCCAACCTGGTCAGTGAGCTGATCTCCTAAAACGACAAGGTGGTTCACGCTATGACCGTCGGCGGCGACAGGCGTCGCTGCAGTACTTCACCTCGTCCCAGACTCGCTCCCAGCGCTTACGCCACTGGAACGGTCGGCCGCACACCACGCAGATCTTCTCGGGGCGCTCACTCGGAGGCCGATGTGGCTGCCGTGCCTCACGTCGTGCGCCGCCCATGACTAACGGCCGCTCTCTGGCTTGAGTGCCGCGCTATACGCCGCAAGCGTTCGTTGACGCGCCTCGGCGTGATCGACAATCGGCCCTGGGTACTGGTCGCCGAGCTTGATGCCCGCTTCGGCAAGCGCCGTCGGATGCGCCCATGGCGCATGGATCGCGGGCGTTTGCAGGGCGGCAAGCTCTGGCACCCAGCGACGCACATATTCACCATCGGGATCAAAATTTCCCGCCTGTGTCACCGGATTGAAGATGCGGAAGTACGGCTGCGCATCAGTGCCACTACCCGCGCACCACTGCCAGCCACCATTATTGGCGGCAATATCGCCGTCAACGAGGTGTCGCAAGAAGTGCGCTTCACCCTCACGCCAGTCAATCAGCAGGTCTTTTGTTAGGAATGATGCGGTGATCATGCGCGCGCGGTTGTGCATGAAGCCGGTTGCTGCAAGTTGGCGCATCCCTGCATCAACAACGGGGTAGCCGGTCTTGCCGCTCTTCCACGCTTCGAGCAGGCGCTTATCGCTGCTCCACTTGATTGCGTCGTAGCTTGGACGCCACGCGCTGCTCGCGGCATGCGGCGCGTGCCAGAGCACCTGTGTATAGAAGTCACGCCAGGCGATCTGGCTCACCCAGACTCGCTCACCTGACCGTTCACCCTCTTGCACTGGCGGTAGTGGAAGCTGTCGCACAACAAGTTCACGCGCGGAGAGGAGCCCAATATGCAGCGCCGCCGAGAGGCGGCTAGTTCCAGCGTCGTCGGCCAACGCGTTGCGCCGGTCTGCATACTTGTTAATTGATTTGCGCCACGTATCGGCGTATTTGCGCGCAGCGCGTTCACCTGGCACAGGGAGTTGATCAATCTGCGCCGTTGGTACCGCATGCGCATCAAGGAGCGCCTGATCAACGGTGGAGGCTGGAGTTGGCGTTGGAAGCGGTGGAAGCTTTTTTGGTGTCGGCAGCGGTGCGCTGGCGTCAACCTGCTCGAGCCATCGGCGGAAGTACGGCGTATAGACGCCATACGGTGTGCCGCCACCGGTGAGCAGCTCCTCTGGCTCAACCACCACGAGGCCGCGCTTCGCATGCAGTTTCACGCCGAGTGGTGTGAGCAGATCCGCAACAGCGTGATCGCGCTCTCGCGCGAACGGAGTGTGGTCGCGCGTCATGAAGAGAGCAATGTCTCCAGTGCCGCCTGCAGCGCGCAGCTCGCTAATCAGCCGTGGGAGTGCAGTAGCGGCTGGCCCCTGCAACTCAATGAGATCCGAGCCGAGTGCGCGCAGGCTGGTGGCAAGCTCCGTGACGCTCTCGCGTAGGAACCAGGTGCGGTTGGCGCTCGACAGCTTGCCAGTAATGAGTCCCGGCTCCCAGACGAAGATCGGCAAGAGGGGTGCGCCAAGATCCTTGGCCGCCGCCACTGCCGCAACCAGGGCGGGGTGGTCGGCAAGGCGAAGGTCTCGGCGGAACCAAAGGATCGCTGGGGGGTGTGGCATCGTCGGTAGATCATCGCACCTTACCCGCGCCGCGGGGCTCCCTCTCGGGGCGGTGAGGGGGTACGATCCCCCCGCCGTGCGTTGCCCGGCAGCATCCAAGCAACCGAGAGCGGGGGGCTATGCCTGCGAGCGTGATCGTCGGACTCCAGTGGGGCGACGAGGGGAAGGGGAAAACCACCGACTTCCTCGCCGAGCAGGTATCGACGGTCGTTCGCTATCAGGGTGGCGATAACGCCGGCCACACGATCGTCATCGGCGGCGACACCTTCAAGCTGCACCTGGTCCCCTCGGGCGTCCTCTATGGGCACATCACCCCAATCATCGGACCAGGGGTGGTCGTGAACCCTGCCACGCTGATTCGAGAGTTTGATGAGCTCATCAGCCGCGGCATCGACATCTCGAAGGTGCGAGTCAGCCACGCAGCACACCTGATCCTCCCGTATCACGTGGCACTCGACAAAGCCCGCGAGACCGCGCTCGCTGGAGACAAGGTGGGCACCACTCAGCGCGGCATCGGCCCCGCATACGAGGACCGCGCCGCCCGCCTCGGCCTTCGTGTTGAGGATCTCTTGGATCCAGCCTCGGCCGCGACGCGCCTCTCACGCGTGCTCCCTGAGAAGCGCGCACTCCTCGCCGCGCTTGGTGCCACCGACTATGCCGAGGCGGTTGATGCCGCTGCGATTGCCGCACTCATTGCAACCTGGGGCGAGCGACTCCGTCCACACATCGCTGACACGAATGACCTGGTGCAGCGTGCCTACGCCCGTAAGGAGCACCTCCTCTTTGAGGGCGCCCAGGGGGCGATGCTCGACCTTGATCACGGCTCGTATCCATTCGTCACCTCATCACACCCAATCGCGGGTGGCGCCACCACTGGCGGCGGCATCGCTCCGCTCCAGATTGATGAGGTGATGGGCGTCATGAAGGCGTACGCCACGCGTGTTGGGTCGGGCCCATTCGTCACCGAGCTCACCGATGCGATCGGAGAGCGCATCGCCGTCACCGGTCATGAGGTTGGCACGACAACCGGTCGCCGTCGCCGTGTCGGCTGGAACGATGCCGTTCCACTCCGCTACGCCGTTGAGTTGAATGGCGTCTCGAGCATCATGTTGAACAAGCTTGACGTGCTCTCGGGCATTCCTGAGATTCTGCTCTGCGTTGCGTATGAGATCGACGGCAAGCGCGTTGAGCGCTGGCCAACGTCGAGTGCTGAGCTTGCACGCGCGAAGCCAATCTACGAAACGTTCCCTGGTTGGGAGGAGGAGATCACCAACGTTCGCGCAATGGCCGACCTACCTGAGACCGCCCGTCGCTATGTCACGGCACTCGAAGAGATTGCCGATGCGCCGATCGTGCTCCTCTCTGTTGGCCCCGAGCGCACGCAAACCATTGAGCGTGCCTGGCGCCCACTGCGCCACGCCAAGCGATGATCCCCCGTTACGCTACGCCGTCGATGACGGCCGTCTGGAGCGATGAGGCGCGCTGGAACGCGGCGCTGCAGGTTGAACTTGCCGTGCTCGACGCACAAGCAACAACGGGCGAAGTGCCCGCCGACGCCGTGGCGGTGATTCGTGCGAAGGCTAAGGTGGACGTCGCTCGCATCAACGAGTTGGAGCGCACCACCGATCACGATGTCGTCGCCTTTGTGAGCCAGCTTGCGGAGAGCGTTGGTTCAGAGGGTCGCTGGATTCATCATGGGTTGACCAGCAGCGACGTCGTTGACACCGCACTCGCACTGCAGATGCGCGGTGCCGCCGTTCTCATTGATGCAGGCCTCGCCACACTGCTCGGGACCATCATTCGCCGTGCTCGCGAGGAGCGTGACACCATCATGATTGGGCGAACGCACGGCATGCACGCAGAGCCAACCACCATGGGCGCCAAGATGGCGAACTGGGCCTTTGAGGTTGCGCGCTCACGCGAACGCATCACCCTTGCCGCCGCTGAAGCTGCAACGGGAAAGATCTCCGGGCCTGTCGGCACCTACAGCCAAATCAGCCCAGAGATCGAGCAGATTGCGCTGGCAGCACTCGGCCTGCGCGCCGATCAAGCGAGCACACAGATTGTGCAGCGCGACCGACACGCCGCCTTCGTTAGCGCGATAGCGATTGCCGGTAGCACTCTGGAGCGCATCGCCACCGAGATCAGGCACCTGCAACGTTCTGAAGTTGACGAGATGCGTGAGCCGTTCCGCGCCGGTCAGGCTGGCAGCTCGGCGATGCCGCAGAAGCGCAACCCAATCAAGAGCGAGCGGATCGCCGGTCTCGCCCGCCTCCTACGTGGTTACGCCGCTGCAGCGATGGAGAACCAGCCGCTCTGGCATGAGCGTGACATCAGCCACAGCTCCGCCGAGCGCATCCTGCTCCCCGACGCTACATCGCTCCTCGCCTTCATGACGGACTCACTCAACGGCGTGATTGATGGTGCTGAGATTCGCCGCGAGCGCATGCTGGCGAACCTTGCAGGTGGGCTCGGGCTGCACGCTGCATCGCGGCTACTCACCGCGCTGGTCGATACAGGGATGCAGCGCGATGCCGCCTATTCAATTGTGCAAGCTGCGGCGACGAGCGCGCGCGATGGCAACCGACAACTACATGAGGTGTGTCTGGCAGATGCCAGCATCACCGCTGCGCTCAGCAGCGCCAACCTGCTTGCGCTCTTTGATCACCGCGCCGCAACGGTGCATGCAGCACTACTCGTTGATCGATTGGCTCAATTAGAAACTCGGGGATAAATCGAACGGCCGAGACCCCGAAGGGTCCCGGCCGTCCGGGTTGCTCAAAGAGCTACTGGACTCAGCGCGCTGGGCGTCGGGTCGAGAAGCAGTTGTCGCAGTAAACCGGCTTGCCGCTGGTTGGCAGGAAGGGGACCATGGTCTCCTTGCCGCAATCCGAGCAGGTTGCTGGGTGCAACTCGCGTGGTCCGCGAGGTGCGCGTGGGGCGCCGTAGCCGCCGGCGCTGTAAGAGCTGCCACCGGTGTAGCCGCCGAAGCCGCCACCCGCTGAACCACCCTCGCGCTGCGCCTTACGGGCATTGCGGCATGGTGTGCAGCGCTTTGGCTCTGTGAAGCCGCGCTCAGCGTAGAACTCCTGGTCCCGCGCTGTGAATACGAATTCCTGGCTGCAATCCATGCAGACCAAGTTCTTGTCTGTGTACATTCCGTTCACTCCTAGTGCTGGCTCGCCTCGTGGTCCGATGCTGGTCTCGCGAGCCCTGGATGGGAACGGTTGACTGATCTCGGTCGCGTGCGTGCGTGCTTATGTCCACCGAAGCCCGGGGGACTTTCGTAGCATACGGCATCCGGCTCATCTCTCATGGGGGCTGCCCTACAATCAGCCCCAATGGGGTGCCGCTGGCCCCCCGAAGACTCGTGGAGGTCCCTACGAATGCCCAGTCGAACCCTCGTCGCCGCCCTCGCCGCTGAGGTGATCGGCACCTTCCTCTTCTTCGTGGTCGGAGCGGGCGCGGTGATCATGGACGCCCAGACCGGCGGGGCGGTCGGCCTTATCGGGATCGCCCTCGCCCACGGCCTCGTTCTTGCCGCCCTTGGCACCGCCTTCGCCCCGATCAGTGGCGGGCAGTTCAACCCGGTGGTGACCGTGGCCCTCTGGCTGGTTGGCAAAGTCCGAACCATTGAGGGGATCCGCTACATCGCGGCCCAGCTGGTCGGCGCCGTTGCCGCTGGGTTCGCCCTCAAGCTCGCCTTCGGCGGCTTCGAGCCAGGCGACACCGCCTGGTCAGTTGCAGGCGGTGGATCACCCGCTGTTGCTGCTGGCCTGACCCAGGTCACGGCGATCGCCATCGAGGCGGTCCTCACTGCCGTGTTGGTCTACGCCGTCCTCCTGACCGCCGTTGATAAGCGCGCACCACAGCTCGGTGCACTCCTCATTGGCGGCGTGATCATCGCCGACATCATGGTGGGCGGACCGCTCACCGGCGCAGCAATGAACCCGGCGCGCTGGTTCGGCCCTGCGTTGGCGCTTGGCGACCTGTCGGCCGCCGTCGTCTACATCGTTGGGCCGCTCATCGGTGCGGTCGTGGCCGCACTCTCCGTTCGCTACCTCTTCGCTGAGCGCTAAGTGCCAGGCGACGATTGGGCGGCACGGCGCCCTTCGTGGCTGAAGGGGGCACAGCGCTGGTTCGGTCGACTGATTGGACTCGTTGCGCCGTTACACGCGCGCCTTGCACTTGCAACCAACGGTTGGGTGTCGCCCAACCTTGGTGGGCGACCGGGAATCATCTTGGAGACGATCGGTCGGCGCAGCGGCACGCCACGTCGCGTCGTGCTGACTTATCTCCCCGACGGTGATCGCATTGTGGTGATCGCCAGCAACTATGGACGCGAGGGTCACCCAGCCTGGTATCGCAACATCGAGGCCGAGCCGAGGGTCACGATCATCTACAAGCGTTTCCGACGACCGTATCGCGCGCGCATTGCCGTTGGTGAAGAGCGGCTGCGATACCTGCGCGCAACCGATGATGCGACGTACGGTGTGTACGCGGCGTATGCTCGAAAGACGTCGCGTGAGATCCCCGTTGTGATCTTGGAGCCCGCCGCGCAATGAGCGGAGTTGCGACCGTACTGAGCACCGCGCGCCGGCGCCTCGTCGTTGACTCGCTTGGTATCTGGGCTATCGCCATCATTGTTGGCGGCATCTTCGGCTTTACCGCGCGCCAGGGTGGGCTCTCACTGATTGAGGCGATCGCCTTCAGCGCGATTCTCTTCGCTGGCGCGTCACAATTTGCCGCTGTCGGCCTCCTGGTCGTCAACACGCCGTGGCCGTCGATCGTGCTGCTGGTGTGGCTGCTCAATGCACGACACCTCCTCTACTCCGCATCTGTTGCGCCGTACGCCGCGAAACTCTCGCTGAAACTCCGAGCGGGGCTCGCCTATCTGCTCACCGACGAGGCATTCGCCCTCACCACGGCACACATTGCACGCCTCGGCCGAATCGACATAAAAGGTGCCTGGTATGCGGGGCTCACGATCTTCGTTCCATGGAACCTCGCAACAATCGCCGGATGGCTCGCCGGTGCAGCGCTGCCCGACCCAGCAACCATTGGTCTCGATGTGGTCTTCCCCGCGGCGATGGCTGGGCTCGCCATCGGCCTCGTGAAGGATCGCGCGGCGCTTGTTGCACTGCTTGTTGGTTGTGGCAGCGCAGTTGCCGCAGCGCTCCTGGTTGATCCAAGCGCAGCGATCATGATTGGCGGCCTCGTTGGGCCACTAGTGGGGCTCGCACTCTTTCGGAGGCGCGCGTGAACAACGACCTCTTGAGCGCCGATCTAATCCCGCTCGCGATCCTTGGTGGGCTCGGCACGTATGCGGCGCGCGCACTACCGATGCTGGTCCCTGGTATCGATCGCCTGCCACCCGCCGTCCTTGAGTACCTTCGGCTGATCGGCCCAGCGGTGCTTGGCGCGATCGCTGCGGCATCGGTGTTCGTGCAGGGCGGTGTCTTCACCGTTGGCCCTGAGGCGGTAGCCGTGTTCGCTGGCGCCGCTGCGGGCCGCTGGCGGGGCAACCTACTTGTAGGCATGACGCTCTCCGTGTTGGTGGTACTCGCACTGCGCACTATCCTTGGCGCATGATTGACCTGAACGGGATCCAGCTTCGGAATCGTCTGGTCACCAGTTCAAGCCTCCTCGGCTACGGCGCACCGAAGGGCCGCTTCGCGATCACCGGTCTCTCGCCGCTCGTAAACTTCGTTGATCTGCGGCGCTTCGGCGCGGTCACCGTGCGCACTGTGACTGAGCAGCCGCGCGAAGGGCACTTCACCCTGCGTGAGTCGTGGGGGGCAACAGACCTACCCGAGTTCTTCCGCCTCTATCGCGGAGCACTCCAGGAGGCAGATGGTGGTTGGCTCAACGCGTTCGGCTGGTCGAACATTGGGGTTGAGCGCTACTTCGATGAGTACTTCCCGCGCACGAGCGAGCAGAACCGAATCCTCTCGCTCGGTGGCTTTAGTGCTGACGAGTTTTCGTCGCTCGTGGAGACGGTGAATCGCCGCGCGAAGCCAGGCGAGCTCGCCGCCGTGGAGTTCAATGTCTCCTGTCACAACGTAAACTTTGACTTCAGTGCAATCATCGAGGAGGTGTTGCGACGAGCCGTGCCGGCCTCGCGCTTCCCGGTGATCCTGAAGCTCTCCCCCGACTTTGACTACCTCGAGCATGCGCGTCTTGCCGAGGCGACGGGGGTCGCTGCGATCTCTGCGATCAACACGGTGAAGGGGCTGCGGCTCAACCCAGCGACCGGGACACCGCTGCTGAAGAACCGTTACGGCGGCCTCTCCGGGCGTGCGATCAAGCCAATCGGGCTGCGCGTGGTTAGCGAGCTGCGCGAGGCGGGGATCATACTCCCGATTATCGCTGGCGGCGGCGTGCGCACCTTCAACGATGTGCGCGAGTACGGCTGGGCGGGGGCCGACGCCTGCTCGCTCGGCTCCGAGGCGTGGCTGAAGCGCATTTGGTCGCTGCCGTTTGCACCGCTCCATGCGCTGCACATTCGCCGACTGATCGGCCAAGTAGAGGGGTGGAGTCCACGATGAGGATCACCGAGGCCGACCTCACGCCAATTGAGGCGAAGCTCGTTGCCGCGGCGCGTGCCATTCGTCCGCGCGCATACGCGCCGTACTCCAGTTACACGGTTGGCGCTGCCGCAGCCGACGAGAACGGCGGGATTCACGTTGGCGCGAACATGGAGCGTGTCGACTACACCCTGACCGTGCACGCCGAACAGCACACGATGAATGCGATGCGCCTAGCCACCGATGCGCGTGCCGTCGCTCTCGCGTTTGCGGTGCAGTCACCAGCGGAAGCGCCGGCGCCGTGTGGAATCTGCCGCCAGAGGATTCGCGAGTTCGCGGCGTCGCTTTCGATTCCGATCGTCGCCGTTAACTTCGACGAGCAACTTGAGATCCTGCGCATCAATCGCTACCCGTTCGATCTGCTCCTGCCTAACTCCTTCGGCCCGGAGAACATCGGCAAATAAAAACGCCCCGCCGCGGCATCAGCCACAACGAGGCGCTTCTATCTGATCGTCAGCGTTAGCTGCGGAGATCCTTATACGCCGCCCAGAGAACTGGGAGACTTACCAAGAAACCAAGCACGAAGACGATCGGGTCGTTCACTTGCTCTTCTTGGCGAGCAGGGTGCCGAGCGAAAGGATCGCTGGAACCCACAGGCCGATGTAGATTGAGGTCTCGGTGTTCTGGACAAATCCGACACCAAAGTAGTGCGCGAGTGAAAGTGCGAGGCTGGCTACTGCAGCCAAGATGTACAGGTTCTTCGAATCCATGTTTCCTCCCTAAAGTTTGAGCTGAACTTCAGCCCTCCCAAAACGGTAGCCGATTCGCCGATATAACTCAATCGTTAAGGGCTGGGGCTGCCGGATCGTCGCCCGCGGTGAGTTCTACCCGCTCGATCCTCTCGCCTCGGTCAAGCACCTTCTTTGAGGAGATCTTGATCTGCTCAATGTCTTTATTGGCCTGCCCGAAGTGCCCCTCAAGGCTCTCTACGCGCTCGCCAAGGCGGCCCACGTCGTCGAGAATCAGCCGCACCTCGCGCTGGATCAGCGAGGCCTGCGCGGCGATCTTGGTGTCGATGTAGACCGAACGAAGGTTGGTGAGCCAGCCGTGAATGGTGTTCGGGCTGGCGAGGTAGACCCGCCTCTTACTCGCGTACTCCACCAGATCGGCGAAGTGCTGCAGCAGCTCACCGTAGATGGACTCTGCCGGAATGAACATGAGGGCGAGATCACGGGTCTCTCCCTTGATGAGGTACTTCGATGAGATGTCGTCGATGTGCTTCTTTACGTCGACCTTGAACTGGCGCTCAGCAACGATGCGCGTGGCATCCTCGCTGGCGGCCAGCATGCTGCGATACGACTCGAGTGGAAACTTTGAATCGACGGCGAGATCACCGCCACGCTCACCGAAGCGAATGAGGCAGTCGACGCGGGCACGATTCGAGAGGGTTGCCTGGAATTCGTAGAGCTCGGCGGGGAGCACATCTTCCACGATCTGCTCCAGGCGCACCTCGCCAAACGCGCCACGCGCCTGATTGCTTCCAAGGATGCCGACAAGATCGACGACCTGACCCTTCAACTCTTCAATCTGCTGCTGCGCACGGTCGATAATACCGAGGCGTTCGCCCACTTGCTGCAACTGCTCTGTGGTGCCCTTCGCGCCAGCAACCAGCGCCTGCTGCACGCTCTCTCGATCGCGATTGGACTGCGTTACGAGTCCCTGCACCATGGCGGCGAGTTGTGCGGCCTGAATGGCGGCACGCTGGTCGGGCGGAGTTGGGCGCCCAGCGCGGAGCGCTGCGTAGATCGATGCAAGAGCGGCGGTGCCCGTAAAGAGAATGGCAACTAGCAAGAGCGGATCGTTCATGCCAGCCATCTTGCCTGATCACCGTGCCGACTGTTTGGCACAGTCGCGCAGCCGCGGAGCGGAGTTACGCGCCTGGAACGGGCGCTGCGCGCTCGAGGAATTCAGGGATGCGCGTGAGGTCAACGTTGCCACCGCTCAAGATGACGACCACGCGATCACCAGGGATGACGGGGATGCGGCCAAAGAGAAGTGCGGCGAGTGCGGCGGCGCCGGCAGGCTCAATGACCTGCTTGAGGCGCTCCATCGCAAAGCGCAGGCCACCGAGGATCTCCTCGTCGGGGAGGGTAATCAGAGCGTCGAGATGCGACGACGCGATTGGGAGAGTCCAGGATCCTGCATATGGTGCGCCGAGTCCGTCAGCGATCGTGTCGGGGGTGACTGGAACGATCCCGCCTGTATCCACGGCTTGTTTCACCGCAGACGAGCCGTCGGGCTCAACGCCGTAGAGGCGAATCTCGGGCTTGAGTGCGCGAAGCGCAATGGATGCGCCGCAAAGCATGCCGCCACCACCAAGTCCCCCAATGACGACATCAGCCTCGGGAATCTGCTCAAGGATCTCAATGCCCATGCTGCCGTGTCCGGCAATCACAAACGGGTCATCGAACGGGTGGGCATCGATGAGACCACGCTCTGCGACGATCTTGCTCTTGAGCTCGCCAGCAGTGCCCATGTTCCCCTCGACAAGGTGCATCGTGGCACCGTACGCCTTGCAGGCGGCGATCTTTGCGGGCACCGCCTTTGCCGGCATGACGACCTCGACAGGGATGCCGTAGGCGCGACCCGCCCAGGCGTATGCGGCGGCGGCGTTCCCCGCGCTAAAGGTGATGATCCCGCGGCGCTTCACATCCTCAATGCCAAAGAATTCAACAAGTCGCGCGACACGATTCAGCATGCCGCGAACCTTGTATGAGCCGCTGCGCTGCAGATGCTCGGACTTAAATCGCACGCGTCCGTCGCCAAGGAGTGGGCCGCCGCTACGGCGAATTGCGTCGGCAGCACCGACTGAGGCGAGGATTGGCGTGATGTGCAGCTTCCCTGCGGTGCGCTGGACCGCATCCTTCACTGCCTTCAGATCCATGCTGAACCGCTCGCCCGTCAGGGGGTCGGTGGTCGGCAGTGGCGGATAGGCGGGGCGCTGTTCGCGAGCGGGTAGGTCGGGCATGTGGGAACGGTAGTACATGCGCGGGGGGAGCAGGTAGCCTGTACGCATGCTGAAAATTCGACCTGCAACCTTCGAGGAGATCCTGAACCTGCGCCACACCGTGCTGCGCGCGGGGCGGCCGCTGGAGAGCGCCTACTACCCAGGTGATGAGGCTGGCGCTGGTGCGCACTGGGGCGCCTGGAGCGGCGGTGAGCTCACCTCCTGCGTCTCGCTTTATGCCGTTGAGGGCCCCAGCACCCAACTCCGCGGCGCGGCAACCGCCCCCCACTGGCGCAACCAGGGGATCGGTGAGGCGCTAATGCGCGCCGCCATCGCCGCCTGGTGGTCCGACACGAGTGCCCCGCGCGACCTCTGGTGCAACGCGCGGGTGGCGGCGATCACCCTCTACGAGCGCCTCGGCTTTATCGCCGAGGGGGAGCGCTTCGAGTTCCCCCAGGTCGGCCCACATCAGCGCATGCGCTGGGTTGCTCCATGATCGGCGCCCTCTTCGGCGTGATCGCCGCCTTCTCCTGGGGTGGTGGTGACTTCCTGGGCGGGCTCGCCAGCCGTCGCCTCCCAACCTTCCTTGTCGTCGCCGCAAGCCAGACGGCAACGCTTGCGCTCCTCATCCCCGTTGCTCTCGCCATTGGCGGCGCGCCGCCAACTGGCGCTGTCCTGCCCACCACGGCGATCGCCGGAATTGTGGGCGGCACCGGTGTGCTCTTGCTCTATCACGGGTTTGCACACGGCCGCATCTCTATTGTTGCCAGCATCGCCGGCACGCTCTCTGCACTGATTCCCGTTGGAGTCAGCATCTTGCAGGGTGAGATTCCATCACTCCTTAGACTCGTTGGATTCTTGGCGGCCATCGTTGCGATCATCATCGTCTCGACGAGCGCTGTTGAGCATGCCGTCGCTGGCGAGGCGGGTGCGCACGCCGATGCATCGAGTGGCGCGGCGGCTCGCGGCGGTGCGTTCTACGGAGTGGCGGCTGGCATCTGCTTCGCAAGTTTCAGCCTGATCTTCGCCGGTGTTGAATCAGACGCAACGGTGTGGCTCATCACCATCCTGCGCATTGCCAGCGTCTCCGCGTTGGCGCTGGTCTTCATTGTGGCTCGCCTGGTCGGCCGTCGGCCACCTGGCGATGAGCCGATTCGCGATGGCGCGATTCCCACGAGCCTGCTGCCACGACTGCGCCTCCTGCTGCTCCTCACCGTGGCGGGCACATGCGAAACGGCGGGGAATCTCTTCTTCTTCCTCTCGAAAGAGGAGAGCGGTGTGGCGGTGGCGGCGGTCTTCACCTCGATCGCGCCAATCACCACGGTGATCTTTGCGGCGCTGCTACTGGGCGAACGCGTGACCGCGCGCCAAGCTTTGGGGATTGCCCTTGCGGGCGTTGCAACCATTGCGATCGCCCTCGGCGGCGTGGCGTAGACGAACTGTTACAGAACCGCTACTATCGCTCTCCCATGACTGATACATCGCCTGTAGAGCCGACGCCCATCGCGATCGACCGCGCTAGTGGCGCGTTGCGACTCGCTGAGCAGACGATCACCCTCACCGGCACAGAGCTGCGACTCCTCTCGCTCCTGATCGAGCGACTCGGTGATGCGGTCTCGCATCAAGAGATTCGTGACCACGTGTGGGGCGAGAACTGGGCCGGCGGCGACGAGGCGCTGCGCGTTGCCGTCAATCGCCTCCGCAAGAAGTTTGAGAACAATCAGCGTCGTCCACAGATCTTGGTGAGCGTTCGCGGCATCGGCTACCGCCTGATCGGCACACGCCAGGCGTAACGCTCCGCTACAGCTGCGCGAAGAGCGGCTTGAGGAACTGGCTCTCAATCACGAGCGCGATGTACGCCACGGGAAAGCTCGCGAAGAGGCCGAGCACTGCTGACCACCCAGATCGCTCCGTGCCGTTTCCGTCTGCGCGCGGTTGCGGAACGATCAGATAGGTGATGAGGCTGCCAAAGATCACCGTGCCGAGCACCAAGAGTGCCGCCGCTTCGGTGCGCAGATCACGCCCGCCGATGACGCTGCTCAAATCGGCGCCGCTCCGCAGCGCACGTTCTACCTGCAGGTCGTAGAGGAGATACCCGAGCGTCAATAGTGCCGCGATGGAGACGTTCGAGAAGACGGCGCGAAATACCGGCTTCGGTGCATGGAGCAGCTGATAGATGCGACGGCCGATGAAGCCGCGTGGGCGGCGTGACTTAGCCATGCAGGATTTCGATGGTCGGCCGCTTCGGCAGCGTCTCGGGGGTGTGCGCGGCGAAGAGAGCGATCAGCTCGGCGATGCGCGCCACCTCGGCCTCGGTGTTCCAGAAACCCCACGAGGTGCGAAGTGCGGCGGCAGAGCCTGGGCGGCCGTCGATGGCTGGGAGGCTTGGCACGCGGCGGGTGATGGCGAAGGCGCGTCGGGTGAGCTCCTCCACGAGCTGTTCGGGCTTCCAGCCAGCCACGCGGAGCGAGACGATCGTGGCGTGCCCCCCAGCGGGGGCGAGCATCTGCACCCCTGGCAGGCCCCGCACGGCGGCGTGGAACTCGGCGGCGAGGCGCTGGGCACGATCTGTGGCCCACGGCAGGCCGACCTGCATGGAGAGCCAGCCAGCCGCTCGGGCAGCCCCCGCGAGTGATGGGCGGCTGAATCCTGAGACCTGGAAGCGGCGTGCATCTGAGCGGAAGGTCCCTACCCCGTTCAGTGGCTGCCCATCGAACGCCATATAGCCCCCGATGACGGGTCGGAAGGTTTCGGCGGCAAGTGCCTGTGGTGAGAGGCGAACCCCAGCGAGCCCCTCGACGCCGAGGAGCCACTTCTGCGACGGGAAGGCGAGTAGGTCGGGGTTCAGCGCGTCGACATCATCGCGCAGAGCGCCAACCCCTTGGGCACTGTCGAGGGCCGTAGTGATCCCCGCAGCGCGGGCCGCTGCGAGGAGTGGCGCGACGGGCAGCACTCGGCCGCTGATCCATGAGACGCGCGAGAGGAGGAGCAGCTTCGTCGGCGCACCAAGAAGCGGGAGCACGTTCGCCACGATCTCGTCATCGCTGAGTGGCTCGCTAGCGGAGTCGCAGAGTGAGAGGGTTTGAATGACGACGCCGGTGCGCGATGCAAGTGCGGCGAGACTGCCACGAATCGCTGGGTACTCTTCGTCAAACGTGATGATGCGATCGCCAGCGCGCCACTCCATGCCAAGAATGGGTCGGAGTACCAACTCGGTGGTGCTGTGACCAATGGCTACAAGCTCAAGATCGGTGGCGAGCACACTGGCGAAGACGCCTCGCAACTCATTGGCGCGCTCCTCAACGTCATCCATGGCGTGCTCTGTGGCGCGCCCGGTCTGCAGCTCTTGGTCGTGCACTGCGCGCATCGCCGCGTCAACCTCAGATGGCACCGGTCCGTTGCTCCCAGCGTTGAGGTAGATACTCGCCTCTGTTGAGGGCATCGCCTTGCGCAGCTCGGCGACCTTCTCGTGCTCGCTCATTCCGTCTCTCCTGCTGATCCGTTAGAGGCGCGGCAGCGTGCTTCGATCGCCGAGAGCGAGGCGATCTGATCGGGGCCGAGGTCGGTGCGGAAGCGCACGATGCGTGGGCCGCGGAGGGTATAGCCCGACCCGCTGCGATGACTGCGGCGCAGCTCATCGAATGAAACCTCTACAACGGTGCGCGGCTCAACGCTGCGATAGTTGCCGAGCTGCGCAACGGTGTGCTCCTCAAACCAGCGCCCCATCTCGGTCATCTCGTGTTCGCCGAACTGTGCTGAGGCGCGGCCAAGGGTTGTGAGCCGCCCCGAGAGGTCGTCGCGCACGGCGAAGGTCAACTCCGACAAGAGCGTTCGGCGACGACCAACGCCGTACTCCACGCCAACCACCACACAATCAACGCTATCAATCGGATTCGTCAACTTAAGCCATGCTGATCCGCGACGACCTGGGGCGTATGCGGCGGTGGTGGACTTCAGTACGACCCCTTCGGAGCCACGCATGCGCGCGGCAATGAACTCCGCCTCAATCTCTTCAATGCCACCGACCAGTCGCTGTGGTGCAACATGAATGACGCCGCCACATTGCTCCGTGATGCCAATCGTAGAGAGTGCGGCGTATCGCTCGTGGAGTGGCGTGCCGATCAGGAGTTGATCGTTCTGGGCGATGAGGTCGAAGGCGATGAACTGCACGGCAGTGCGCTCACGCTCGTGCAGCGTGGTCTCTGCACCGCTCAGTCGTGATTGCACCGCACTCACTGGAAGAGGGTGTCCCTCTTCAAAGGCGATGATCTCGCCATCGAGCACCAGCGACCCCGATAGTTGCGCTGCGGCGGCGGCGATCTCGGGGAGCGCCACGGTGATCTCGTTGGCGTCTCGCCCGTAGAGTGCAACCTGGCCATCGGCGATATGCAGTTGCGCACGAATGCCGTCGTACTTGTCTTCCACGGCAATAGCTCCGGCGGCGATCTCGCTCAGTCGCTCCATCGCATCGGCGGCGCTGGCGGCTGGGGCGGCGAGCATGGCTGGGATCGGATGAAAGTAGCGGAGCTTCGCCTCGGCGAGGGCACCGCGCTTCGCCAGAAGCGCCACGCGGCCGGCATCCCCCTCAAGGGTCATCGCCCAACGAACAGCGCTTACATCCGCACCGAAGGCTGCGGCGATCGCGCCTTCGAGGAGGCCGTCGCGCAGGCCAATCTGCACGTCACCAGAGAGCATGCGCACGATGTACTTCGCCGCGATGGGTGAGGTGCCGTAGAAGAGCTGCATCAGCAGGTCGTGACGGCGCTGGCCACTGGCGCCACGAATTGCGGCGAAGGCATCGGGGAGCGAGCGGAGGGTCGGCGCTGAGCTGGCCCCAGCCACGGGCAAGACCCCTGTGGCGCTGGCGATGGCGCTGCTGCGCACCTGCGCGTGGCGCTCCTCGCTGGCAGCAGCCTCTCCAGCAATGGGACGCTCACTCTCGAGGAGCTCCTCAACGGCGAGGCCGATGTCGCCGGTCTCGTCGAGGATCTTGGCGAGCGAGCCGGCCGGTGCGCCCGCGACCTCCTCGACCGCCTTGGCGAGTGCCGGCCATGAGACGGCACCTGCCTGGGGGGTGCCGCGGCTCCCAAGGAGTCGGCAGATCACCTCAAGGTCAACCTCGTCGGCGACACGGAGCGCCTCCGCAAAGAGACGTGCCTTCTCCGAGGTGCGCGAGGCGCCCTCAATCTTGCGTGCCAACTGCATCCAACTAAGCATCGAGGCGATCGTATACCGTGACCGCGTGATCGGATCGCAGCCCCATAGATCAATCGGCGGACATGAGGCAATCCTCGTGGGCGAGCACGTCGCGCTGCGCCCACACACCACCGATACCCTCCCAGCGCTCAAGCGCTGGTATGCCGATCCGGAGCTGGTGCGCCTCGCCCGTCACCGCAACGAGCCACTCACCGGCGATGAGGTGGAGCGCATGGTCCGCGACCGCTTCAGCACCGCCCAGATGCTCGCCTTCGCCCTCTATGAACGTGTTGGCACGGCAGAGCATCTCATTGGTAGCTGCACGCTGGCGAATCTCGATATTGAGAACGGCGCTGCAAGCTTCCACTTGATGATCGGCGAGCCTGCCGCTCGTGGCCGCGGCCTCGGCAGCGAGGCGACGCGACTCGTTACCAAGTTCGCCTTTGAAGCCCTCGGCCTCCATCGCATCAGCCTCACCCTCTTCGCCTTCAACGAGGCGGCGCTGCGCTGCTACACCAAGGCGGGCTTCACCGAAGAGGGGCGCATGCGCAATGCGATCACGCGCGATGGACGGCGCTGGGACGAAATTCAGATGGGACTCCTCGCAACCGACGCGTCGTAGCGCGAGAGGCTAGGCGCGGAACGCCTTTCGGGTCATCTCGATAAATCGCTCGCGATCAACACGGTAGACCACCCGGCAGTTCGGCTCGCGCTTCGTGTTGCCCAGGTGATCAACGATGGTTTGTCCGCGCTCGTGCCCAAGGCCGAGCGACACCTCAACACGAAGATGCGCTTCGCTACTCGCGATATCAGGCTCGAGCGCCACAGCCATCGCAATTGGATCTGGCCAGTCGAAGCCCTTCAGCTTTGACGACTCTTCGCAGAACTTTCGCAGCACACGCTGAATGTCGATGCTGTACTGGCCGAGTGGTCCGAGCGAGCGCAGCTCTGCGGCGAGATCATCTTCAATGACGGCGTCGGCCACAGAGACATCCCAGCCGACCATCTCCACCTTCATGCCGGACTCGAACACGATGTGGACCGATTCGGGATCGACCCACCAGTTGAATTCGGCGAGCGGCGTGATGTTGCCAGGGAGTACGCCCGTGCCACCCATGATCACGCAGCGCTTCACCCAGCTAGCGAACTTTGGCTCAATGCGAATGGCGAGGGCGAGATTCGTGAGCGGCCCAAGTGCAACGAGCTCGAGCTCGCCTGGCTCTTTGCGGAATGCGTCGATCATTGCGTGGACTCCGTCCCGACTTGTTGCTTTGCGGCCCTTCAGCGGTAGTCCGATGTCACCCATGCCGTCGGCGCCGTGCACATGCTGCGCAGTGGCAAACGCCCGCACGAGCGGCATCTCAGCACCGGCATGTACGGGAATGCTCTTGCCGCACAGTTCAGCCGTGTAGAGGGCGTTTTGCACGCCGAGCTCCACTGGAACGTTGCCGATCACAACCGACATGCCAACGACTTCGGTGTTCGGATGCTTTAGTGCCATGACGATCGCCACGACGTCGTCAGAGGCGGTATCGGTGTCGATCCACATGCGGCGGATTGGGCTCATGCGCCCATCGTATCTGCTGTGAGTGCGCGCTAGTTGCGGCGTTCTGAAAGCGCGGCGGGGTCGGCCTGCCACGGTCGAATCCCCTCGGCGAGGAGCAGATTCTCGCGATCAAGATGTGCGGCGAGCAGGGTGAGGCGCGCCAGCGCATCAGGGGCTTCGAGGAGCGCCTGGCGCTGCTCAAGGCTCAGCTGCACAACACCGCCAACCACGTGCGAGAGGCCAACCGGATCGTCGCTCCCCGAGAGGCGGTCGATGGCCGTGGCAAGCAGTTCGCCATCAGGATCGCCCTCCTCGTCGGGAGACTCATCGTCGCCCGCGCTGTACTCGGTGATCTTGGCCGGCCCAGCGGCGGCGTTCGACGCCACAAGGAGACGCTCAATCTCGGCGACCACCTCTTGGCTGAGCGCCGTACCCTGCTCCTCTTCCAGCGCGTCGTCAATGGCTTCAGGGGTTACCTCGCCGTCCTCGATGTATTCGCCCTCCTCCTCCTCTTCGTCGCCGTCGTCGTCATGGTCGTGCTCATCAACGCCGCGCAGCAGCTCGAGATAGTCGATGAAGAGATCGGAGACACGCTCCGCAGTGGCGCGCACGCGCTCAGCCGATTCGCCCACCGCCTCGTCGAGGAGTTCGACCTCGGCCTGTAGGTATGGGGCACTGCGATCAAAGTTCGTAACGCGGAAGCGCTGCGTGCCGAGCCCCACGATGTCCCAGCGCCCATCGATGTAGCGCGTCGCCTCGCGAATCTCAGCGAGGGTGCCGATCTCAGAGAGGCCGTCGTTTCCGGAACGAATCACCCCGAACGGCTGGTTGAGCTCAAGGCAGCGCTTCACCATCAGGCGATAACGCGGTTCAAAGATATGCAGCGGTAGGGCAACGCCGGGGAAGAGAACGAGTTGTAGCGGGAAGAGCGGGATCAGTTTCGGCGCGTCGCCGTTCTGCTCCAGGTCAGTGGCTGCAGGCCGAGGCCTGTCCCGCCGAATCCGCCGTGCGGAAGCTGGAGCCGCAGCCGCAGCCGCCAACAGAGTTCGGATTCTCCACGACGAAGCCGGCGCCCATCATCGCGTCAACGTAGTCAACGGTTGAGCCTTGAATTAGCGGCACGGCCTTCTCGTCAACGTAGACGCGCACGCCGTTCGCCACGAAGACGCTGTCGCCTGGATTCTCAACATCGTCGAGCATCATGCCGTAGCGATAGCCGCTGCAGCCGCCCGAAACGATATAGACGCGCAGGCCGATCAGGGGATTCGTCTCGCCCTTGGCGAGCTCAACAACCTTGGCGGCGGCGGTGTCGGTGAGGGCGAGAACGGGTGCTCCGGCTGGCGCCTCGTTGGCGACCTGTGGCTCCTGGTTCAACATCGCTCCTCCTTCGGCATCTGCCGCTACTCCGACCTAGATTCTAGCGCGCCTACGCCTCTACGCGCTCAACCAGCATGGCGATCCCCTGGCCTACCCCCACGCACATGGCGGCGATCCCGTAGCGACCACCGCTGCGGCGGAGCTCGCGGACCAGGGTCGTGGCCATTCGTGCTCCAGAGGCGCCGAGGGGGTGCCCGAGGGCGATGGCGCCGCCGTGCACATTGGTCTTCGCCGGGTCGAGCCCAAGCTCGGTGATACAGGCGACCGCCTGGCTGGCGAACGCCTCATTGAGCTCCACGCGGTCGATGTCGGCGACGGTGAGCCCGGTGCGCTCTAGCAGTTTGCGAATCGCTGGGATCGGCCCCGCGCCCATCACCGACGGATCCACGCCGGCAACCGCCGTTGCAACGATGCGGGCGTACGGCTTCAAGCCGAGGACTCGCGCGCGCTCCGACTCCACAACGAGGAGTGCGGCAGCGCCATCATTGATGCCAGAGGCGTTGCCTGCGGTCACGGTGCCATCGGCGGCGAAGGCGGGCTTCAGCTTTGCGAGTGCGGCGGCACTGCTATCGGGTCGCGGATGCTCATCGCGATCAACAACGATCGGCGCGCCGGAGCGCTGTGGGATGGAGACGGGCACGATCTCTTCTGCAAAGATGCCGCTCGCGGCGGCGGCTGCGGCGCGCTGCTGTGATGCGAGGGCGAGTTCGTCTTGCGCCTCACGGGTGACGTGCCACTGGTCGGCGACGCGCTCCGCCGTTTCGCCAAGTGAGATCGCTGGATACTTGGCATGGAGTCGCGGATTCACAAAGCGCCAACCGATGGTGGTGTCGACGAGCTCACGATTGCCGCGCTCAAGGCCACTCTCAGGCTTCAGGGTGACGAGCGGTGCACGGCTCATGCTCTCTACGCCGCCTGCCACCACCACCTCAGCATCGCCAACGGCAATGGCGTTCGCCGCTGCGGCGAGCGCCTGCAAGCCGGAGCCACAGAGTCGATTCACCGTTTGCCCTGGCACCTCAACGGGGTAGCCGGCAACAAGGAGCGCCATGCGCGCCACGTTACGATTGTCTTCGCCGGCCTGGTTGGCGCAGCCCAAGATCACATCATCGATGTCGGCGGCGTTGATGCCGCTGCGGGCAACGAGCGCCTCGAGGACGGTAGCGGCAAGGTCGTCGGGGCGAACGCCAGCGAGCGCGCCGCCGTAGCGACCGAAGGGGGTGCGCAGCGCCTCAACGATCCAGGCCTCCTTTAGGGGGCGGCCCGGGGTGCTGCTCTGGGAGAGTGGTGCGCTACTGCTCATGCGCTCAGTCTACGCCCGCCCCTCGGCTAGGATGGGGCCATGAGCGAGACCCTCGTACCCATCGCCCCCGCCCTCCCCCCGATCGCGACCAGCCTCACCCCTGGGCTCCCCACGGCGGCCGAGCTCTTCGACTTCGCCGGTGGGGCAGAGCGCCGCTTCAGCACCCTGCGCCTCCGTATTGAGGAGCGCGCGGTGACAGCCGCGGGCGAGAGCCTCGGATCGGTTGAACTCCTCATTGATCGGCCCCTAGCCCGCGTCACCACGGTGCATCCGCAGGGCGGCTACGACGTGTGGGTCACCGACGGCGCCAACGTACGCAGCTACAACGCAGTCACGAAAACCACCACGCGCCGACCGCATCGCGCGGCGCCAACAGGCCTCGACGACAGTGGCCTACCGCAAAGCTCGCGCGTGCCGACCAACATGGGTCCGCTCCCCGGCAAAGGTTGGGCGACCAGCTTCGTTCGCCCTGGTTCGTTCTGCAGCAGCGTCCTCGCAGGTGCGGTGCTCGGTGCCGTGCACGAGACACGCCTCGTTGGACGTGTCGCACTCACCATTGAGGCGGCAGCCCCACGCGCCGTTGCTCTTGAAGGCGATCGCGCCGACTTCCGCTTCCGCGTCACCTTCGATCGACTCACCGGCCTCTTGCTTGGTGTAGAAGAGTTCCGCGGTACGCATCTGGTGCGCAGTGCGCTCTGCACCGCGTTTGAGGCGGATGCCTCTATTCCTGCCAGTGCCTTTGATCTTGAAATTCCACCTGACGTTGTGACGCTCTACTGAGCCGCCGATGAGTGAGATCGTTGGCCAGGCGTTGCTCGAAAAGTCGGTAGCGCACCTCGTCGCCGCGAGCGACAGCCCAGAACTCATTGCAAAACTAATTCCTGGATGCGATGGTCTGCATCGCATCGATGCAGAGCACATAGAGGGCCGTCTCGCGACACAGGTTGCCGGCATTCCGATTGAGGCCGCCATCTCTGTTCGTCGCACTGTTGAGGTACTCAGCGGCGGCGTGACCCGACTGCATCTACGACTAAAAGTGCGCCCCGACATTGGCGGTCATGCGATTGTCGTTGCCCTCATTGATCTCACCGAGGCGAGCGCAACGAGCAGCAACGCCTCGTGGCGAACCTCAACGGAGCTTGATCCGATGCTCGCCGTAATGGCGGGGCAGCGTGTAGAAGAGTTCTTGCGCAGTTCGATTGACCACCTGATCGCGGGCCTCGCAAGCTAAGCGCGTCGCGTCGGCGCTAGGCGTTCAGCGCCACCCAGATTGCGGCGAGCACGATTAACGCCAAGGCGGCGATCATCAGCACCCACCCGGCGCGAAAGAGTGCACGCCCGCGGCTGATCGGCCACCAGGCAACAACGGAGCGCGCGATGCGCAGCGCCGCCTCAGCCATGGTGACAAAGAGTGGGATTGAGCCAATCAGGAGCGGCACCTTGACGATGCCATCGCTCCACTTTGCGCCAAGGTTCAGTGCGCTAATCACAATCGTGCCGCAGATGAGTGCAACAACGCTGAGATAAATGTAGCCGCCGCGCAGTGGCGTTGGGTCAGTCTCTGGAACGTATGCGGGGAGACCGTCGTCGGCGATTGGCACAGGCTGGCGATCGAGCTTGATCATCCCTGGCTCGTAGCGCTCATCAACGAGCACGCCGCGCATCAAATCACCTGCGTCCGGCGCCTCCTCGTGCGCGCCTGGGAGTGCGTGTGGCAGCGCCTCAGCGCCGTCGATCTGATCGGGGCGAATGATGCGTTGGCGCTCGTTGCTCATCGTCGAGCGAGCAGGAAGCCGACAACCGCCAGAGCGATGCCGAGGATGCGCGTGGCGGTCACAGGGATGGCTGCGGCGCCAAGGAGGCCGAACCCATCAATCGCGAGTGCGGCGCCGAGAGAGCCGAGGATGTAGATCAGGGTCGCCTCGGTCACGCCGAGCACCGGCACGGTGGTGGCAAATCCGGTCACGATCAGCGCGCCGAAGAGGCCTCCGGTCAGCAGGAGTGGTGGCACCCTTGTGGCCTCAACAAGCTGCAGCTTGCCGCTCAACAGCGCCACAACGAGCAGCACCGCAAGGCCGCCGATGAACGAGACAACGGCGGCGCTCACCGGATCGGTGCGGCGCCCGAGTTCGGCATTCACGATCGACTGCACCGATGAGCCGACACCAGCGGCAAAGATGAAGAAGGCCAAGGCTAGAAACTGCATGCGTCCCCCTTTATTGGTTTGACCCGAGCTACGAGCGGTCACTGGCTACTCGCCTTGGGCGCGGGTGAATCCCTCTTCGCTACCCCACACACGGAGCTTCTCAAGGTGCACCCACGGTGCAACGCCCGCCACGCGAGCAGCGAGGGCGAGGAGCATCTCGTCAGGTAGGTCGGAGCCATCGGCGCGTGCCAGGTAGCGCGCACGGAAGAGTCCGGTCGGATCGAATGCCGGGGCAGCATTCGGCCACACGACCGTCCCCTTGCTCTCGATCATCTTCAAGGTGAGCTCCTGCCCGGCGAGGGCGGAGAGCTTGGCGCCAAGTTCCGCTGGCGACATCAGCGACTGCAAGAAGAGGTCGAGGCCGACCACACGCGCCACGCCGACTTCACGTTCGCGCGCCTCGCCACTGGTCCAGCGCGCATGCGGCTTCACATCAATGGGACGTGGGCGACTCGCGGCGGCAGGAACAGTCGTTGGGCGTGAACCTAGGCTCTCGATCACCGCATCGGCGAAACCGCTGGTGCTCGTCGCCGCTTCAACATCGCCGCCCTGCTGGCGCACCACGTCTTGTGGCAGCGCCTTGCCGGCCTCGAGCGTTGCAAGAACAGCGTCCTCGACAACATCAGCAAGATCGGTTTCGCCCAGGTGGCGCAACATCATCGTCGAAGAGAGGATCAGCGCGGTTGGGTTGATCACATTCTTGCCGGCGTACTTCGGCGCAGAGCCGTGCACCGCCTCGAAGATTGCCACGCCGTCTCCGTAGTTGGCACTCGACGCGAAGCCGAGTCCGCCAACAAGCCCAGAGGCGAGGTCGCTGATGATGTCGCCGTGCAGGTTTGTGGCCACCACCACATCAAACTGCGCTGGGTCTTTCACCATCTGGTGCGCAACGTTGTCAATGATCAAATGATTCGCCTCTAGTGACGGATACTCTTTGCTGAGATCACCACCGATCTGCTTGAAGAGTCCTTCGGTGAACTTCAGAATGTTCGCCTTGCTCGCAGTGGTGACCTTATGTCGACCTTCGCGCAATGCAAGCTCATAGGCGAAGCGAATGATCTTCTCGGATCCCGTGCGGCTGATCAGCTTGACCGCCTGCGCCACGTCATGCGTCTGCAGATGTTCGATGCCGGCGTAGAGGTCTTCAACGTTCTCGCGCACGATGACCATGTTGATCCCTTCACCCTTGTAGCGCGTTGGCACGCCGGGGAGTTCACGCGCAGGGCGAACGTTGGCGTACGTTTCAAAGAGTTTGCGCAGCGTGACGTTGGCACTCTTTTCGCCGAAGCCGACCGGCGTCTCGAGTGGCCCCTTCAGTGCGACGCGCGTGCGCTCGATGCTGTCACGCGTTGCCTTCGGCACGCCAGAAGTGTCGCCCTTCTTGAAGACCTCGGCACCAGCCTCGGTCTCCTCCCAGTCGAAGACCACGCCCGCCGTTGCGGCGGCGGCATCGAGGACGCGCTTCGTGGCGAGGGCGACCTCGGGGCCGACCCCGTCGCCAGGGATGAGGGTGATGGCGTGGCGTCGTGGGGTGGTCATGCGATCAGGATAGCGGGGTTAGCGTGCGGAGCTGGGGGCGGCGATCGGCAGGTTCACATAGCCGCGGAATTGGAAGCCGGGGCGGCGCACTGCGCCCGGAAGGAGCGTGATCTCGGGGAGCGCCTCCGCCAACGCGCCGAAGAGGAGCTCGAGTTCCAGGCGGGCCAGCGGCGCGCCGATGCAGAAGTGGATCCCGCCACCGAACGAGAGGTGTGATGTCTCGCCACGCGCGATGCTGAAAGTGTCGGGGTTCTCGTACTTCTCGGGGTCGCGGTTCGAGGAGCCGATCATGAGGCCCACCTTTGAGCCGCGTGGGATCTGCACGCCACGCACCTCAAAACCCTCGTCGAGGACCCAGCGCTGAAAGAATTGCAACGGCGGATCCCAGCGCAAGATCTCTTCGATCGCACTCTTCATCGGCACCGTTCCGGCACGCAACAGCTGCCACTGATCTGGATTCGCCGCGAAGGCCGCGACACCATTAGAGGCGGCATTCACCGACGCCTCGTGGCCGGCCATCAGGAGCACCATCACGGTGGAGATCACCTGCTCGTCGCTCAGGTGTTCGCCATCAACGGTTGCATCGATGAGGCCGGAGAGCAGGTCGTCGGCCGGTTGACGTCGGCGAGCCCGAATGAGGTCGGCAACGTAGGCGGAAAATTCACGCACGGCGAGGTTGGCATGGTCCTTCACCGCGTCAGACGGCGCCGGCTCATACATTGAGACCACGTCGTGGGAGAGGGCCAGGATGCGCATGCGGTCGGGCTCGGGGACGCCGATCAGCTCACAGATGATCGTGAGCGAGAGTGGCTCGGCGAGATCCTGCACCAGATCGAGGCTGCCCCGCTCCCGTGCGGCGGCAATGCGCTCACTGATGAGGCGGCTCGCCGGCTCGCGCTGCGCCTCGGTGGAGCGTGGGGTGAAGGCGGTCGTGACCAGGCGACGCAACTTGGTGTGGTCGGGCGGCTCGAGGGCGATCATGTCCCAGCGCTCGAAGGCCTTGAAGTCGGGGTAGCGGTCGTCGCGCCACGGCTGCAGGTCAGCCTTGTCGCGAATGAACTCTTCGGGGGTGTAGCGCTGCGAGAAGTTGGAGCCGAGGCGCTTGTCACGCCAGGCGGCATGCACGTCGGCGTGGTGGGTAATGAAGTGGATCCCGCTCTGCGGCGAGTGCCAGACAGGGCCGTGCTCCCGCAGCCGGGCATAGGAGGGGAAGGGATCGAGCGCGGTGGCTGGGTCGGTTGGGTCGAAGAGGAGCCCCGAATCGGCCATGGGGTTACGCCCCAGCGGCGCGGTCTCGGGCGATCAGGAGGCGCAGGCCGTGTACAGCCGTGTCGATCACCGGATCAATGGAGAAGTTCTTCATCGAGGCCTGCGACTCTTCGTGCGTCATGGAGGGGCTCCCTGCGCAGACCATGATGCCGCCCGCGCGTGCGCGCAGGGTTGCCGCAACGATGAAGAGGGTTGCGGACTCCATCTCGGAGCTGATCGCGCCGCCGCCAACCCAGGCCTTCCAGCGGCGCGCGAGATCGTCGGCCACCGGCATGCGCCCTGGCTCGACCTCTCCGTAGAAGGAATCTTTCGACTGCGCCACACCAACGCGGTGACGCACCTTGCGCTCGCGCGCCGCATCACGCATCGCCAACACCACATCAAGATCGGCGACCGCGGGGAACTCCATCGGCAGGTAGTGACTGCTCGTCCCCTCATCGCGAATGGCGCCACTGATCACCGCCAGGTCGCCGGTCTGCATATCGGGCTGCATGCCGCCCGAGGTCCCCACGCGAATGAAGGTGTCGGCGCCAATGGCGTGCAGCTCTTCGGCGGCGATCGCCGTTGATGGGCAGCCAATACCAGTTGAGGTACAGGCAACGGGCACGCCATCAAGCTCGCCGACCCAGGTGGTGTACTCACGCTTCTGTGCCACAAACCGCGGGTTATCAAATCGGCGGGCAATTACCTCAACGCGCCCTGGGTCTCCCGGCAGCAGCACATAGCGCCCAACGTCGCCTTTTTTTAGGCCAAGGTGGTGAACGGTGCCGTCTGGCTCAAAGATTGCCATGTGGCGCTACGAGCTAACCATCGCGCGGATGGCCACGACGAAAACACCGAAAAAGACGATGATGCCAAACGTAAACATCAACATGGCAACGATTGGCGCGAACACGAGCGGCGTTGACGCCGACTGCCCCCAGTTCTGCACGCCATAGATTGTTAAGCCCATCATGACCACGATCCCGAGAAGGGCGACAAATAGATCGAACGGCCCACTAGGCACACGGCGATAGGATGTTTTGACACCCTTCGAGCCGAAGGCACGCGACTCAAGGCTGATCGCAAGTTGCTGGACTCGCTCAACCGCACCGGCCGCAACCGGTACGAACGAAGGAATAATTGATCCGAAGCCTGTTCCCTTCATGCCGCGCGAACGTTGTGCCGCAAGCACCAGCTGGACCTCACGCTGCAAAACTGGTACGAGCTGCAGTGTCATTGAGATCATGAAGTTAATAAGGTAGGGAACACGCATGCGTGCAAGCGAGGCAAAAAGGTCTGATGGGTGCGTTGAAAGAATAAGCGCAAAAGCGAGAACTTGGAATGAGGCGACGCGCAGCATGAGCGAGATCGCATGCGAGAGTCCTTCGCCGTAGATCTTAAGCGGACCAAAGAACAGTTCTTGCGTGCACGTTGAGCCACAGAGTACCGGCGATAAGCCTTGAATCACGATGATGGAGGCGGTGATCGGCGTGAACAGTACCATTACGCGGAGTAGTGGCTTGATGGTCTTCGAACTCACCGCAACCGCCAAGCCGAAAAGTAGCAGCCCGAAGAGCGGCAGGGGCTGGTAGGTCGTGAAGCAGAAGATGCCCGCTGGGATCAACCATGCGAATTTTGCTACTGGGTCAAGGCGGTGCATCCACGAAGTTCCACGAACATGGCTAACTGAGACACTCGGTCCGTACATCAGGCGGCTCCCCTCTTGCCGAGCTCTTTGGCGAGCTCATCAACACTCAGCGCGACAGGCTTCCCCTTGCGACTCTTGAGTTGCAACGAGATCTGCGTGATCTGTGGCGGCACAATGTGGGTGCGGGTCATGACTTCGGTATCCCCGAATACCTCGCGCGCAGTGCCGTCGGCGATCACCTTGGCGTTCCACATCACGATCATGCGCTCACTCACATCAGCCAGGAGCGGCATATCGTGTGAGACGCAGACTACGGTTGAACCCTGCTTCGTCAACCGGCGAATCAGGTCATTGATCACCTTGGTGGTCTGATGGTCTTGGCCGGTGGTGGGCTCGTCGAGCACGAATACCTTCGGGCCCATCGTGAAGACCGAGGCGATCCCAACCAACTTGCGCAGCGGGAAGCTCAGGCGGTAGGGGTGCATCTCGGCGTACTGCTTAATGTCGAAGAAGACGAGCGCCTCATCCACTCGACGCGCCACCTCATCCGGCGGCAGCCCCAGATTTGTTGGGCCGAAGGCTAGCTCGGCGCGGACGTTCGTAGCGAAGAGCTGGTGATTCGGGTTCTGGAAGACATAACCGACGATCGAGGACATCTGCTGCACGGTATTTTTCGCCGTGTCCTTACCGTCAACCACAATGCTCCCCGAGACCGGCTTAAGTAGCCCGTTGAGCAGCTTGGTTAGCGTGGTCTTTCCAGAGCCATTCTGGCCCACGATGCCGACCGACTGCCCCTCGGGAATCTCCAGGCTGACGCCATCAAGTGCAAGCACAGCACCGTTTGCATAAACGTAGCGCGCGTCAGTCACCTTGATCATTGGGCTGCTCATCCGCGGGCCTCCAACCATTTAATTGCCTCGCCGGTCGTGACCGGCAGATTCTTTGCGCCAGACTTTGAGAGGGCGATTGCCAGGTCGGTCGCCTGCGGCACGCGAATGCCGATCTTGGCAAGCTCATCACCACGAGAGAACACTTCGGTTGGCGTGCCGATCATGAGGATTTTCCCTTCATGGAGCACCACGATACGATCGGCATAGGCGGCTAAGACTTCAGATTCGTGCTCCGCAACGATGACGGTAAGACCCTCTTCACGGTTCAACTTACGTGCGAGTTCAAAAACCTCCTCTTTCCCGATTGGGTCAAGGTTTGAGGTTGGCTCGTCCATAAAGAGGATCTTGGGTTGCATCGCAAGCACCGAAGCAATTGCGAGGCGCTGCTGCTGTCCACCCGAGAGTCCCATCGGCGAGCGCTCCTCAAAGCCGGCAAGACCGACCGTAGTGAGCGCAGCGCTTACTCGTGGTGGCATCTCCTCGTTCGGCACACCGAGGTTTTCAAGCCCAAGCGCAACCTCTTCGGCTGCGCTGACTTGGCTCATCTGAAATTCAGGATTATCGAAGACGATGCCAACGGTGCGCGCCATTTCACGGACTGGTGTGGTTGAGGTATCGAGTCCTTCAACAGTGACCTGCCCCTCATAGATGCCCATCGTGCTCTGGGGCACAATGCCGTTAATGGAGAGGCCGAGGGTGGTTTTTCCGGCGCCGTTCAGGCCCATGATGCCGAGATACTCGCCGCGCGTAATCTCTAGATTGATGTTGCTGAGCGCCGGTCGTTCGCCGCTTGAATAGGTGAAGCTCAGGTTCTCAATCTTTACGACGACATCTCCAGGCAATGGATCCTCCCTCTCTGCTCTGCCCATCGTAGTGGGCTGGTAGTCAAGAGAACCGCCCGATCGCACTATGCGGTGCGACCGGGCGGCTGTCACGCATCGATGCGCGACGGTGCGTTAACTCAGTCCTTCGCGCGAATGACTGCTACGCCCGCGCCGAGCGTGAAGAGACCCGCCAGCACATTCATTGCTGCCAGCGTTGGAAATGCCTGATCGGGAGCGTCAATCTTGATGCTTCCGACTGCGAACGGAAGCACGAGAATGAACACGCCCATTGCGAGAACGCCAACCGCTGCGGCCTCTCGAGGCCCGACGGTTGCGCCACCTGAATCCTTAGCCATGGTGATCCTCCTTAAGCTGCAGCGCCGGCTTGCTGAATTGCGATCAGCAAGAAGGCGATACCAACGGCAAGACCGATGAAGACGTACTTGAGCACGCCTGTCTGGTCAGTCTTCGGGAGGCCAACGCCAGCGGTGAGGCCGGACGGAAGCGCCTGAAGAATTGCCAAGCCAACGAACGTTGCGATGAGCTTGTCCGCGAACGAGCCTGGAAGGCCGCCGAGGAACGAAGCCTGAAGGGTGCCCAAGCCGGCAGCGCTAATGGCTGCGACGAGCGCATCCGACGAGTGCCCGGTGGCACCGCCGAAGACGAACGTAATGATTGGAGCGGCCATCGCCTGAACGGCAATTCCGCAAATTGCACCGACGACGATTAGGCCGGGGAGCGACTTGCCGAGACCGAAGCTGCGAATGCCGTAGCCCCAAACGAGGGCGCCAACGACGTTGCAGAGGGCGAATGGAATGCCGACGGGTCCGTTAACCAACGAACCAGCGGTATTCGTGATGATTCCGGTGAGGGCGCCCCACCATGGTCCGAGCGCGACGGCTACGACCATGGTCCCGATCATGTCGAGGAAGATCGGCACCTTCACGATTCCAATGATGAATCCGCCAACAATGTTGAGGGCCGCCATTACTGGCACAAGGACCGCAACATACGAGAGCGGGATTCGCTGGGCGGCGCGTGCCGCTGCTGCTCCTGACATCTCTGTTCCTCCCTTTCGTCGGTCCCCACTGAGAGAGCCGACCTGTTTCGCCTTGGGTGACAACGCCACCCTTGGCCTTACAACCAAACGGCAACCCGCCGTTGGGCGCAGGTTATGCTCCCTTAACCTTCTGTCAAGCCCCTGATGCGTCAGGCGCACCAGCCCCTAGGGCCGGTGTGAGGTGGCTTCGGGGTATGGTCTCCCCCTACGGGATCACGGGCCGGTCGGGCCATATGAGGAGGCATCCATGCGTGGGAAGTGGTGGTCGAACCCGATTCTGAGCTCCCTAACCCCCGTTGTTCAGGGTTCTGGGTTTGTTACAACGAATGAGGGGGAGGTCCAGCGGGTGGCCACGTGGATGGCCGCCGAGGAGTTCCCCGACTTCCGTTCCACCGCCCCAGCGGCGAAGGGCCCCTTCGACATTGGCCCCGACCCCGACAAGAACATCGACCTCACGATGCTCATCACCATCCTGAACTTCGCCTTCACCGACTTCGCCACCTCCAAGAAGTTTGAGGTCACCTATAACGGGGTCCGCTACTCCGACAGCGAGGCGATGTTCGCCTGCCTGCATAAGGCGATCCTGGCGGGGCAGCCGATCCTCACCGGCCAGTGGGCAGCCGGGGTAACCCGCCGCGACCTTGAGGAGCTCTTCCGTGGCGACAACGAGATGCCGATGCTCGATGAGCGAGTCGTGGCACTCAATACGGTTGGCGCCGCCCTCACCGAGAGGTACGACGGCAAGTGGCACCGCTGGGTTGCCTCCTGTGCGCCCGCCCTCTACGCGGGTGGCGACGGCCTGCTCGAACGACTCGTTACCGAGTTCCCGCGCTTTGATGATGTGAGCGACTGGAAGGGGCACAAGATCCAGATTCAGAAACTGTCGCAGCTCGGGCTCTGGGGGCTCCACCGCGGACTCGCCCCACTCGGCCGCACGGTGCTGAAGGATCCAGAGATGTGCACGGCGTTTGCCGACTACATCGTGCCGGTCGCAATGCGCACCATGGGGATCTTTGAATACGAGGCGTCACTTGAGAAGCGGATCATGGCTGGCGAGCTGATCCCGCGCGATTCACTTGAAGAGATTGAGATTCGCGCGCACAGCATCTATGCAACAGCGCTCCTCACCGACGAGGTGAACGCGCGACGACCAGCAGACAAGCAGCTGCTGATTCCGGAGGTCGACTACCGGCTCTGGAAGACCTATCACGCGACGCACTATCCGCACCACCTCACGCGAACGATCATGTACTAGCCGTGGTTCAATCTCGCAGTAGCGCTCAGTCGCGCACGCTTCCCTTTGCCGATGTGTTGTCGCGACCTGGTGCTGTAGTCACAACCATTGGCGGACTCATAGCGCGGTCACCAGTCTCAATGGTGCCGATTGGCCTGATTGCGATTGGAAGCGGTCCGTTTGGATCGTATGCTGTTGGTGGCGCAGCTGCGGGTGCCTTCTCCATCGCGAACGCTGTTGGTGCAACCTTGATTGGTCGCGCTGCAGATGAGCGTGGACACCGACCGATGCTCTTACGCGCCTCTGCCGTGATGGTGGCTGGCGCTGTGCTGATCTCGGCGGTCGCGATCTTATCCCCAAACGCACTGCTTCTTATTGCCGCCTCGGCGCTCTTTGGCGCAGCCACTCCAGGAATGGGCTCCATCATTCGCGCTCGCTGGACCTCTGTTGTGCACACTGCGCCGCTTCGCATTCGCGCGATGGCGCTAGAGTCGGTGAATGATGAGGCAAACTTTTTAATCGGGCCGCCACTCGCCTCACTTCTCATCGTGCAAGGATTTGTTTGGGGGCCCGTTGCAGCGGCGGCGCTTTTCTTCGTGATCGGGACGCTCATGGTGATCTCCCAGCGATCGTGGGAGCCAGCGCTGCATGAGCGTGATGCGGCAGGAATGCGCGGTGAGATACACGCAAACGGGCTGCTCATGCTTAGTGCAGCGGCGATTGGTGCGATTCTCGGCGCAAGCCAAGTGCTCCTCCTCGCATACTGCGCAGCGGTCGGCGCCGCCGCCGGTATCGCTCTTGCGCTCGGCCTCAACTCTGGGGCGAGTCTGGTGGGCGCGATCCTGATCGGCTCTAAAGCTGATTGGCGCTGGTCGGCGGAGCGGCGCTTCGCTGTTGCGGCAATCATTTTCGCGCTCGCGACTATTCCGACCGCCCTTGTTAGCGGCTACCTTCCGTATCTGATCGTCACCACAATTGCCGGATTCGGCATCGCCCCGATGTTTATTCAGCAGAACGCGGTGATCACAGAGCGCGCTGGCGGGGCGGCACGAAGCGGCGCGTTCGCCCTCATCGGCGGAGGTGTGGTCTTTGGAATTTCAGCCGGCTCTGCAGCGGGCGGCATTGCGATCGATGCCTTCGGAGCCTCCGAGGCGCGTCTGATCTTGATCCCGCTGGTGCTCCTGATGGTGCTCCCGATCCTGCTTGGAGCTCAGCGCGCCGAGAGGCGCCCGACCCGCTCCGCAAAGCGCTGAAGGAAGGCCTCGCCGTCGCCGGCAATGGCGACGCGGCTGTTCGCCGGGGTGTTGGTGCGGCCCCGCACATCCACGAGAAGGTCGCCCTGCGTAATCCCCTCGCGTGTCTCAACGGCGCTCGGCGCACTGACGATGGTCGCGAGCGCTGCATCGAGCGCCACCGCCACGGTGAAGGCGTCGTGAATATGCGACCCCTCGATCTTGTCGTATTGCAGGTGGAACTCGTCGTAGAAGCGCAGCGCCTCGTCAATCAGGCGTAAGACCGGATTGAGTGTGGTGTCGCCGCGCTGTGCACCAGCACGGCCGGCTGCGGCAACGAGTGCCGCCCAGTGCGGTGGTCGAATGAGCGCCGACTCGGTGGCATCAAGTGGCAGGATCAGCGCCGGTCGGCCCGCTGCAGCACAGGCACGAATGACCTCGTCGAGCGCCTCGGGGTCGCACCAGGCGTTCCACTCACTGCGCGCACCGGTGTTCCCTGGCGTTGATACCGCACCAGTCATCAATACAACGTCGTGCAGGAGTGCAGGTAGCTCGGAGTCAAGTCGGAAGGCGGCGGCAATGTTGGTGGCCGGCGCGCAGCCGATGATCGTCACGGCGCCAGGATGGCGACGCACCTCCGCAACGATGCGCGCGGCGGCGGCGTTCATGCCATCGGGTGAGGGTGTACTGAGTGCACGCGACGGCGCGGGAAGCACGGCGTAGCCGAGACCGGTTGGCCCGTGCGTCTCTGGTGTGGTGACCAGCGCTTTCACGAGCGGCGTGCGGGCGCCGGCGATCACGTCAATGTGTGACGCGCCCGCAACGTCGAGCACACCGCGTGTGTTGCGCACGACAGCTTCAAGGTTGACGTTCCCTGGTGCACAGGTTGCAACGAGCAGGTCGGCATCGGGTGATGCGAGTGCGTAGAGGAGCGCCATCGCATCATCGATGCCCGTGTCGACATCGAGGATGAGCTTCTGTTGCGGCATGCGCGCGAGCGCTACTTGATGCGGCCGGCGGCGCGATCCGCCGCAATGAGCTTACGCAGGCCCGCGATCGACGTATCAATCACGCGATCAATCGATGAGTCGGCAAGCTCTGCCTCTGTCATTGGGCGCTGATCTGGGTTGCCGAGAATCAACATTGCGCCGCCTGCGCGCACGCGCAGTGTTGCCGCAACGATGAAGAGTGTTGCCGCCTCCATCTCCGAGCAGATCGCGCCGCCCGCCATCCACGCCTTCCAGCGGCGCTGCAGATCTTCGGCGATCGGCATGCGCTCTGGGTTGTGCTGGCCGTAGAACGAATCCTTCGACTGGGCGATGCCAACGTACCAAGGGAAGCCGCTCTCCTTCGCCGCCTCGCGTAAGGCGAGGGTGATGTCGAGATCGGCGACCGATGGGAACTCCATCGGTAGGTAGTGGCGGCTGGTGCCTTCGTCGCGAATTGCGCCACTAATGATCCCAACCGAGCCCGGCTTGATGTGATGCTGCATGGAGCCCGAGGTGCCGACGCGAATGAAGGTGTCGACGCCAATGTCGGCGAGCTCCTCAACGGCGATCGCCGTGGAGGGGCAGCCGATTCCGGTGGAGGTGCAGGCGACAGGGACGCCGTCGAGCTCACCCGTCCAGGTGGTGTATTCGCGGCGGCGCATCAGGAACTTCGGGTTGTCGAAGCGGCTGGCGATGACCTCAACGCGATCGGGGTCACCCGGGAGCAGCACGTAGCGGCCGACCTCGCCCTGCTTGATGCCGATATGGTGCTTGCGGCCGTCGTCCTCTCTTGCTGCCATCAGTGTGCCCCTCCCGCTAGATATGGTGCGGCGAGTTTCGCCGCCTCTTCCTTCGATAGGTAGCTGCTCTGCGTTCCTGGCTTCTGCACGCTCTGTGAGGCGCAGGCTACGGCAAGTTCCACCGCGCGCACCAGCGTGAGGCCACTGGCGAGACCGAACGAGAAGGCGCCGAGGAACGAGTCGCCCGCTCCGGTCGTGTCGACCACGGTCACCTTCGGCGCACTTACACGCTGAATCGGCTGGCCGCGCTGGGCGATGGCGGCGCCGTGTCCACCGAGCGTGACCAGCAGGTTGACGCCACTCTTCGCTGCGGCGGCAAGGATCCGCTCGTCGGCACCGTCGCCAATCGCCGAGCCGCCGAAGAGGGTGGTGAACTCCATCTCGTTGGGGGCGAGCCAGTCGGAGAGGGCGAGGAGCTCAGGGTCGATGGGTGCGGCGGGGGCTGGGTTGAGCAGGGTGGTGATCCCCGCAGCACGTGCCGCGCGGAAGGCGGCGAGCGTGGTCGCCTGCGGAATCTCGAACTGGCCGACGACGATGGTTGGCTTGAAGTCGCGAACGGCCGCCTCAGCGACGGCGGGGTCGGTCTCGTTGTTGGCGCCGGGGACGATGATGATGCGATTGATCCCGTTCGCGTCGACCCAGATCGGCGCGACGCCGCTGGAGCCAGGAACGGTGCGCATCCAGCGCGTGTCGATCCCCTCGCGCACAAAGTTCGCCAGATGCGAGGCGCCATACGCGTCGTCACCGACGGCGTTGACCATGGCAACAGGGGCGCCGAAGCGTGCCGCCTGCACCGCCTGGTTGGCACCCTTCCCGCCGAAGCCCATCTGAAAGCGATCACCGACCAGGGTCTCACCCGCATTGGGGATGACCTTGGCGTACGAGATCAGGTCCATCATGGTGCTGCCGACGACGAGAATCCGTGCTGTGCTCACGTTCGACGCATCTCCTTTATGGCGGGCGGTGATGCCCGGTCCAGCTCACCTATCGGCGAGAAGGGGATGATGCCCTTAATTGCCTCCGAGCGCACGGCGTGACCCGCGTGGCGCACCGAGCGGGCGCGCCGCTCGGAACCTAGCGCATGCGGATCTTCTGCTTGGGGATCTTCGTGACCCCAGCTGGCAGTCGGCGGTTCTCAAACCAGACCACGATGCCGTACAACTTGCACGCCACGCAGATGCCAGTGATCGCAAGGAAAGACTGCAGGGCAGCCACAATCGTTACCAGTACGACCGACACGACCTCGGCTGCGAAGAGCGCCTGCACGATCACGCCACCAAGAATCATCGTGCCGCCCAGCACCTGCGCGAGGCGCAGGCCAGGAGCAGGCTGGAGGTCGGCTGGCTTCGGTGCAGAGATCACACCGCGTTCACGCAGGATTCGGAACGGGAGTGCGAGCAGGCTGACGCGCAAACCGGTGGCGGCGCTCAACAGCATGGCGAGGGAGATCACCACGAGCAGCCCAACACCGAGTTGCTGGGTGGCCGGTTGCTGATAGAGATACGTGGCAACAAGAAGGAGCACGACGCTCAGCGCTGCGCCAGAACGAAATCCTCGTGAGTCGGTCATCTGTGACATGTGTGGTACCTCAGGCTATGTTGGATTGGCGGCGCATCGCGCACCGATGGAGCCTGATCGACCGGAGCGGGCGCTTAGCGCGCGAGCGGTCGCAGGCCAGGAACATGCGAGCGTCGACAGATCGACGGCTCACCTGCGACCGATGCAATTAACTCTGCTGCACTCATGGCTGCCATCGTACCGTGGTCGCTCGAGTCTTACTTACTGCTCAGGCTTGCAATAGCCTTTTGTGCAGTCTCAAGGCCGAGGAGCGCGCAGTGAATGCGCGTGGGGCCAACTTCGACGCCGAGGAGCTCCATTACGAAGGGGCTGCCGAGCGCCAAGATCTCGTCGATGCGCTTGCTACGCAGCTCGTCGGTGATGAGCGAGGTGCCCGCCTGCGAAATAGCGCAGCCGCGGCCACTGAAGGCCACATCGGTGATAACGCCGGTGTCATCGAGTTGCAGTTGCAGGTTGATGACGTCGCCGCAGTTCGGATTGCGCCCCTCAAGGCTGACGCTCGGTGCGGCGAGGGGCGCCTGGTTGTGCGGGCGGCGATGATGCTCAAGGATCTGCTCGCGATAGAGATCGTCCATGCCGCCCATCGCTTACCCCTCAAATACCTTGCGAGCCTCGCGAAGGCCCGCAAAGAGTGCGTCTAGGTCTTCGTGTGTGGTGTACGGGGCAACGCTGACGCGCGCCGAAGAGCTCAGCTCCAGCTGCTCGTGGAGCGGCTGCGCACAGTGGAAGCCAGCTCGAATGGCCACGCCGCGGCGGTCGAGGATCTCAGCAAGGTCATGGGCATGGATCAGGTCGCTGGAGAAGGCAACCAGGCCGGCGCGCTGGCTGGCATCGCGCGGCCCAAGGATGCGGGCGTCGGGGAGCGCCTCGGGAAGCTCGCGGATCACCCGCTCGATCATGAGCGCCTCGTGCGCGTGGATCTTGTCGCGGCCGAACTCGTCGAGCAGGTCGCAGGCGGCGGCGAGGGCCACGGCGCCCGACGCATCGGGGGTTCCGGCTTCGAATCGTTGGGTTCCTGTCGTGAAGTCGGCGTCGCGCAGGCGCACGCTGTGGATCATGTCGCCGCCGGTTTCGATCGGCGCCATCTCGGCGAGCAAGTCGGCGCGCGCCCAGAGGCCGCCGCCAGCGAAGAGGCCGCCCATCTTGTGGGCGCTAAAGGCGTAGAAGTCGGCGCCGGTTGCTGGAATGGAGACCGGCATGTTCGCGACCGCCTGGCAACCGTCGACGCAGAGGAGCGCCCCAACGGCGTGCGCAGCCTCGGCGATCTGGGCCAACGGTGCAATGGAGCCGAGCACATTCGAAACGTGTCCGAGGGCGATCATCTTCGGCTTCAGCTTCATCAACGAATCGAGGCGATCCCAGAGGATCTCGCCGGTCACGTCGTCGACGGGGATGAACTCTAGGTCGGCATCCATCTCGCGCGTGATCTGCTGCCACGGAATGAGATTTGCGTGGTGCTCGGCCTCAGTGACCAGCACCACGTCACCGCGACGCAGGTTCGCTTTGCCCCACGACAGCGCGACGAGGTTGAGCGCTTCGGTGGCGCTGCCGAGCATTACCAGCTCGCTCGCTGGCACATTTACATACGCAGCGATGCGCGCACGTGCCGCCTCGTACCCATCAGTGGCCATCTGGGCGAGGGTGTACGCGCCGCGATGCGGGTTCGCATTGGCGGTGAAGAGGAACTTTGAGACAGCGTCAACAACGCGCTGCGGGCGTTGACCCGTTGCAGCGCTGTCGAGATAGTGCAGCGGTCGGCCGCCAGGTTGTGACGTAAAGATTGGATACTCGGCGCGAACCTTTACGGGGTCTAGCGTGCCGTCAGCGTTATGCCACATGCTCATCGCTTCAACCTTTCGCCGCCGCGCTACGCCGACGGCGCTGGTGCAGCAGTCGGCGTTGCCGCCTCTTCTGCCGTTGGGTTGATGCCGTTCTCGGCAAGGATCGGCGCGTACCCTTCGCGCTCCAGTCGGTGCGCGAGATCTGGCCCACCCGAAACGACGATGCGACCGCGAGCGAGCACGTGCACAAACTGTGGCTTCAAGTAATCGAGCAGTCGCTGATAGTGCGTAATCACCAACACGCCGAGCTCTGGTGAGAGCATCGTGTTCACCCCTTCGGCAACGATGCGCAGCGCATCGATGTCGAGGCCAGAGTCGGTCTCGTCGAGGATTGCCATCTCTGGCTTCAGCAACGCCATCTGCAACATCTCGAGGCGCTTCTTCTCACCGCCCGAGAATCCATCATTCACGTAGCGCGTCATGAACGCCTCGTCCATCTTGAGTTGTGTGAGCTTCTCTTTGACGAGCTTTCGGAACTCGCCCATCGTCATGCCGCCCTTCACTGGGTCCGACGGATCGAACTCAGGATCGCGTACCAAGCCGGAGCGACGCGCATTCATTGCGGTGCGCAAGAAGCTCGCAACGGAGAGACCTGGAATCGAGGTTGGATACTGGAAGGCCAAGAAGAGGCCGAGTCGCGCGCGCTGGTCGGCGCTGTAGTCGAGCAGGTTCTCACCCTTCCAGAGCACGCTGCCAGAGATGATCTTGTAGCTCGGGTGTCCCACTAGCGCGTAGCTGAGGGTCGTCTTGCCAGAGCCGTTCGGCCCCATGATCGCGTGCACTTCGCCCGGCTTCACTGTGAGCGAGATCCCCTGCAAGATGTGCTTGCTCAGATCGCTTGAAGGTGCGACGACGAGGTCCTTGATGACCAGATAGGCGTTCTCACTCATGTGCGGCTCCTCTCTCTCTCAGTGTTTGGTTGAACTACTCAGGGCGACCGGCGAACTGGGCTTCGCCAAGTCGGCGAGGGTGAAGGAGTCGAGCGCCTCGTTGACCGAGTCGCGCACGCGGCTCCAGAGCTGGCTTACGGTGCAGTTGTCGGCGCGATTGCAGGGGCTCCCAGCTGCGGCGAGGCAGGCCATCGGCACGATGGGGCCCTCAAGCGCCCTAAGGACCTCACCCATACGGACCTCGTTCGCCGGTCGAGCGAGGCGGTAGCCGCCATGTGCCCCACGCTGGCTATCGATGAGGCCCGCGTCGCGCAGGCCACCAATGATCTGCTCCAGGTAGGCGCGTGGCAGGTCTTCCTGATCGGCAATATCGGTCAGCGAGACGGGCTCGCCGTGATCCATGCGGGTGAGGGCCACCATGAAGCGCACCCCGTACTCACTGCGCATGCTGAACGTGACGGCGCCGCTGCCGTGAAGGTCGCGCTGGGTGGGATCCTGGAGTTCGTTCAATGCTCCTCCTGAGGGGGGATTTCTGACACGTTTCGTCGGAATTGATAGTACCCTATCTCCATGAGCCGAAGCGACGAACGAGCGATCGCCCTCTCGAACGCCCTCCCTGCAGGATTCACGGCGCTCCCCTGCGACGTTGAACGCGATGTTGCAGCGCTGACCACCCTCACCAACGAGAACTACCACGCGGTCGGCTACCCGCTGCTGTACAGCGAGGGCGACATGCTCGAAGACCTCACTGCCTCTGGCATCGACGCTCACAACAACGCCATCGTCGTCCGCGCTCCCACCGGCGCAATTGCGGGATGGGGTTGGGCGGTCGGCGCGACCGACGCCGAGAAGCCGCGCGCCTACCTCTTCGGCGGGGTACGCCCGGGGTTCCAAGGGATCGAACTCGGTCGCCACCTCTTCGCTTGGTCACAGGACCGCGCCGAGGAGCTGCTCGACCCGTTCCCCGGTGCAACCATTCAGACGCAGTGTGTCGAGGGTGACCAACGCGCGCAGCGACTCTATGTGGCCGCCGGCATGCGACCCATTCGCTACTACTCGGAGATGCTGCTGCGTTTTGCCAATCGACCCACCAGTAGCAAGCTCAGCAACGCGCCAATCCCTTCTGGCTACCAGTCGCTGGCGATGGCCCGGGTTGATCTAGAGGCGCTTCGGGTGCTGAAGAATCACTGTTTTGCCGATCACTGGGGGAGCTCATCGATGACACCCATCGAGTGGCAGGAGTACCTGGCCGCCGAATCAGCGCGACCGGCGCTCAGTGAGGTGATCACCGATGTGAACGGCGAACTGGTCGCCTACCAGCTGACGGGCGCATTCCCGCAAGACAGCAACACCGTTGGCCACGTGCTCTGGGTGAACAACCTCGGCGTGCATCGCGAGCATCGCAACCGCGGCCTTGCACGGCTACTGCTTGAGCGGCATCTGATTCGTGCGCAGGCCGACGGCTACGAGGGGTCAATGCTGGGAGTTGATGCCGAGTCGTTAACTGGCGCGAACAAACTCTACGAGAGCGTTGGATACAAGCACCACTCTGGCGCCGTGCGCTACATCCTTGGTGACGCGGAGTTTTCCTAGGGGTTCGTTAGTCGCGAACGGGCGTCTGTGAAACGGAGCGCGTCGCAGAGGCTTCCAGCCTCTCCGCCTGGCGCGCGAGCAGCCACAGGAGATCGGCGAGGCGGTTCAGGTACGCCAACAGGTGCTCGCCAGGGAGTAGGCCTTCGCGGCCGAGGGTGACGCACCAGCGCTCTGCACGACGAATGATCGTGCGCGCGAGCTCAATGGCCGACGAGGCCTTACTCGAACCTGGGATTACGAAGTCTTTCGGAAACTCAATCGCCGCCTCGGTGGCGGCGAGCAGCGTGTTGATGCGCGCCAACATCTTTGGTGAGACCTTGGTGCGCCCCTCTTCGAGGCGGTTCCATGCGTCTGGGTTCGTTGCAAGTTCGGCGCCAATCACAAAGAGGTCGCGCTGAATCGAGAGAATGGTTTCGTCGAGCCCAGCGATTCCCTCGCCGGTGAGGCCGATCAGTTCGGCGCGTGCCATGCCGAGTGCGGCGGTGGCTTCGTCGATGGTGCCGTACGCCTCGGTGCGCACATCGTCTTTTGAGATGCGATCGCCGCCGAAGAGGAGGCCTGTGGTGCCAGTGTCACCCTTACCGGTCGCGACCTTGCTTGCTGGCAGCTTCAGCTCGTCGCTCACCAGGCGAGACCCGCATCCTTCGGATCCCAGCGCTCGGCGAGGAGTGTGACCTTCACCGGATGCTCGAGCACTGATTCGGCCGCCTCTTTCACCTGCGCAAGCATCGAGCCTGCGTATGGGCAGAAGGGAGTGGTGAGGATCATCTTCACTTCGGATTCGGTCTGGCCCACGAGTACCTGGCGAATGAGTGCGAGTTCGACGACATTCATGCCGATCTCGGGATCAACAACAGAACGAAGTGCGTCGAGGATTGCGAGTTCGGTGGCACGCTTCTGCGCATCAAACGGGGTGATTGCGGCGAGAGTCTCTTCGGTCATACGAGGCTCGCCTCCTCTGATGTGAGCTCTGGGCCCAGCAGCGTGCCATCGCTATCAAAGAACACTTCATAGTGTTCGCGGTTCGCCACGGCGAATTCATAGGCGCGTGCGATGCCAACGATGCGCAGCTCGGGCATCTCTTTCAACAGCTGTGCGCCGTCAAACCCCGATGCGCGGAGCTCAAGCAGTCGCCGCACGGTGAGGCGCGTGCCGTACAAGAATGGCTCGCCATTCATGACGAGCGGATCGGCGTGTACCCACTTGATGGTCATAGCTACGCCCCCTTGTAGATGGCCGCGAGGATGCGGTTGCGCTTGCGCGTGTCGCCACCAAGGCGACGGTGCCACTTTAGTACAGCGATCCCTTCGAGGAGTGCGCGATCGGCGAACGCAGCGGCCTCGCCAGCGAGCACGTTTGGTACGGCCACTCGTAGGCCTTCATAGAGATCGGTGACATCATCCATAGAGATGCGGCGGCGGCGCCAGGTTGGGGTGCCATGCTCGGTGAAGCTCTTCAGCGGGGTGATGCTGCCAGAGGCGACGCTCTCGGCGAGCTTCTCGAGCACCACCTGGGCATCGCGCATCAGGTGGCGCAGGCCGATGTCGCCCACGCGGTCGCGGAGTTCAGGGTTGCGCTCAACGGCGGCCACGATGGCACGGCCGGCGAGCTGCTCCCACTCGGCGGTGAGGGGCGCAACAACGCTCGGGAACCCGGCGGTTCGATCAAGGGGACGGGCGCCGTGCAGTGGGTGACTCATGCGGGTAAGGGTACCACCGCGCCCCGCAGGGGAGCCCGCTACCAGATGTCGTCGCCCTCGCCCTTCACGGGCGTTCGTGTGCGATTCAGGGCGTGGTCTTCATGCTCGCTCGCCGCCTTGCGCGCGGCATCGATTGCCGCCTGCAGCGCACCGGTGCCTCCCGTTAAGCCATGGGGTGCCTCAAACAGGTGGTCGGGCAGCCCCTCCTTCTCGTCGCGCGCACGCCCCTTCGTTTCGCCAAGGAAGGGCATGCCGAGTCGCTCCACCGCGTCGAGTGAGGCGCGCAGCACAGCGCCCTTGGCGGCCACCACGGCGCGCACCTCGTCGGCCTCCTCACCCTCGCTGATCTGCCGGCCGCGCAGGGGCTGCGCGATGCGCCCCACGTCGAGCCAGGCCTGGTGGTAGCGATCCATCTGCCCCCATGCCGACGACAAGAGCGCGTCACTTGCGGCGAGCCAGGTGTTCAGCGCCGCCCGCGACGGGGCACGCGCAATGCGATCGCCCTGGTCGATCAGGTCTTGCGTTTGGCGAACGAGATCGTCGCGCTTCATGCGCGCTTAGCGATCGCCCGTAGCGCGGTCACTCTTGGCGAAGGCGCTCAACTCGGCTCGGCAGGCCTCGTGTGCCTTGGCCACCTGGCGCTCCAGCCAGCCGCTCATGCGCGATGAGGCTTCGAGCGTCACTACGGCGCCCTGGTCGCCATCTTCCACGATGAACCCGGTGGTGGTGCGGAAGTCGCTGAACCAGTTCGCCTGCAGCTGCAGCAGCTCGTCGGCCACAACCCTGCGCTCAAAGAGCCAATCGAGGTGCACCGCATTGAGCGCATCGGCAATGTCGGCGAGGCGCTCACGAGTGCCGCGGCTCCGCGCCAGCATCAGCGTCGCTACGCGCACCGCCGTAAAGGGGGAGCGTGCCTCGGCAATCACCGGAGGCCATGGGAGCGGAAGGGTGGCGTTGTCTGGCTTGCTCATACTGCGCAGTATCGCACCACCCCCAAAAAGAGACGACCCCCGCACCGGCGGAGGCCGTCTCAAGAGAGTTCCCTCAGGAGTACCCGCTTACGCGTTGCGCTCCCTCTTTGCCCGAATCACACCGGTCACTGCCAGCAGTGCCGCCGCGAGCGCAAGCATCGCGGTCGCTGGTGACCATTCAGTGTTTGTCGAAGGCGGTGGTGCGGCCGCGGCAAGCGTCATGCCGTAGTTCACATCAAATGTATAGCTAGCACCCGCTGCAAGGGTTCCGATTTTCACCGCTACGCCAATATTAGTGTCGTCAACCTCCGGGTCGCCCTTCACAATATTGGCCTGAGTTCCATCCCAATTGTGGTTAGGGGTATTACGATTACAATCCATATGCGCGCGCGCGTTTGTGTCGGTGCTAAACATCACTAGCGCCGTGTCGACAGAATCCCACGTGGCGGTTGCCTGTACGACGGCTATTCCATCGTCAGCAATTGTTTTTGTGACGTTATTTGCGGTTTCGTAAGGGCCGCCGGCAGCCTTCACGTTATCAGGGTCTACGCAACGGCCATAGTAAATATCATCAATAGCAGCGCCGGTTGTATTTGACACGGTGATGTGCATCTTTAGCACGACGTCATCCACAATCGAATACACCTGTACTAGTCCCAGCCCGTTGAAGGCGGAATCTAGCGTCCAGGTTTCACAGATGCCTGAACATACACTCCACGTGCCGAGGCCGATTTGAACGTTACCAGTTCCGTCGTTGCCTCCCGAATTGGCGCCTACTGCCAGCGAGAACCCTTCAAATGGTCCGCCAGGCTTGAAGAAGTCGCCGATATCGGCCCCTGTTCCCCAGCCATCGCCGTTGTCATAGGTGAAGCCCAGCATGTCATCACCGGCTACTGACCACACGACCGGGTTGTTTTGATTGGATCGTGTGTGGAAACCCGCAGGGGCGTTTCCAACGCTACCAAATGCACCGTTCTGTTGGATGCCCACATTGAGGTGGGTGCCCAGCAAGAATCGGTCGGTGGAGTCGCTACCGCCATCAACTGCATATGCTGGGGCGATGCGTGCCGTCAGCACCAGTGAGAGTGAGGCGGCGATTATCATCACGCCGCGACGCAACAAGATACCTCTCATGCCAATCAACCTCCATGTGGTCGAAATAAGCCGGAGCCTGCGGCTCCAAGTACTCAATCCATCCGCACGCATACTAGTGCTTGCACGCACGTCTGAACAGGGTTAGAGCAGCTCCCCGTGCGCCGCGGCGCTCGGCTCGCCCTCTTTCGGACGGGCGATGGTGCCGGCTGGGAGCACCTCGAGAGGCTCACGCGCCGTGCCCTCAACGGCGCCACCGATGCCGAGTGGCTGCCACTTCGACGGATCCTGCAGGCGATGTGCCTCGGTGTTGCCGCGGCTATGCACCTCGGCGTGGCCCTTCGGCTCGATCCACATCTCATGGCCGGCGAGCAGACCGAAGATTCCCTCTTGTCCTGGCTCAGGGCGTGAGCTGCGGCAGTCAACGCACTTGGTGGCGTCATGTCGCGTGTAGTGCTCCGGCTCTTCGTAGGTGCTGATGTACCCCTCGTAGTTGCGCAGCACCACCTTGTGGTCGCTATACGAGATCAGGTAGTTCGGCATCACGGGAATCTTGCCGCCACCACCTGGTGAGTCGATCACGTAGGTCGGCACCGCGTAACCGCTGGTGTGGCCGCGCAGACCTTCGATGATCTCGAGCCCCTTGCCGACAGGTGTGCGGAAGTGGCCAGAACCCTCAACTAGGTCGCACTGATAGATGTAGTACGGGCGAATGCGATTCTCGACGAGCTTGTGTACGAGCTTGCGCATGATGTGCACACAGTCGTTTACGCCAGCGAGCAACACCGACTGGTTGCCAACAGGGATGCCGGCGCGCGTGAGCTTGTCAACGGCGCGCGACACTTCGGGGGTGATCTCCTGCGCGTGATTGAAGTGCAGGTTGATCCAGAGTGGGTGGTACTTGGCGAGCATCTCGCAGAGCTCGTCGTCGACGCGCTGCGGCATGAAGACTGGCACGCGCGAACCGATGCGGATGATCTCGATGTGCGGGATGTCGCGCAGGCCGCGCAGGATCTTCTCGAAGAGCTTCGGCGCAAGGGTGAGCCCGTCGCCACCGCTAATCAGCACGTCGCGCACCTGTGGGGTGCGGCGCAGGTAGTCGAGCTGCGCCTCGTGATCCTTGCTGTTGAAGTTCTGCGTTGGGTCGCCGACGATGCGCGAACGCGTGCAGTAGCGGCAGTACGAGGCGCACTGCGTGGTGACGAGCATCAGCACGCGGTCGGGGTAGCGGTGCACCAGGCCCGGTACTGGGGAGTGGCGATCCTCGCCGAGCGAGTCTTCCATCATTGCGGTGAAGGCCTGCTGCTCTGAGCCGACCGGAATCACCTGGCGGCGGATTGGATCGTTCGGATCCTTCGGGTCGATCAGGCTAATGAAGTACGGGGTGATGTCGACGCGGAACTTCCCGTCGGCGGAGAGGCCTTCGCGCTCGTCGTCGGTGAGCTCGAGGATCTCGCCGATCTCTTCAAGCGAGTTGACGCGGTTGCTGAGCTGCCAACGCCAATCGTCCCACTGCTCGTTCGGCACGTCGGCCCATTTTGGGGCGCGGCGGCTGCGGAGTGGCTGACCATCAGCACCAACGGCCTTGGCTGGATCGCGCGGATTCACCCAGGCGGCATCGGCGGCGGCGACCGCGATAGCGTTGCTCTTCAGGATCTCCGTTGCGTCCATGCCGTGCCTCCTACTCCCAGGCGGGTGCCCCATGGGGGGCTGGATAGGGAGTATGCACGCTGGATAGCCGTCTGGGTAGCCCCCGCTAGGTAAGGAGCGTGACCGCCGCAGGGAGCACGGTAAAACGTGCGGGGAGGCGCCCCACGATCTCGCCGTCGGCCTCGATCTCGACGGCGCGTGCATCCGGGCCACCCGCCGGGGCGGCGAAGACATCGGCCCCCTGGGAGACGGTCACCTTCGGGTGGGCGTAGTGCGTCCCCTTATAAAGGAGCGGCAGGCTGACCACGAAGTCGCTGCGGGCGATATCACCGAAGCGAACGACTTCAAATCGACCGTCATCAATGCGCGCAGTTGGCGCCACATGCATGCCACCGCCGAACCAGGCGCCGTTAGCGATTGCCATGGCGGCAACTGGGCCGCTCTCCGGCGCATGCGTGTCGACGCGTGCCTCCACCAGATCGGGCGCGTACTTCAGACCGGCGCGCACGGTCGCGAGTCCGAAAGCAAGCGCGCCAGCATGGCGCTTGATCTGCGGGTACTCCTCGAGGGCGTGGGCGATGCGGACCGTGACGCCGAACGAAGCGATGTTCAAAAAGAGGCGAACACTTCCGTCGCTGAGCTCAATCTGGCCGACATCAATAGTGCGCGCGGTAGCGCCGTGCGCCAGGTGGTGGGCGGCCTCAGTCGGCTTGCGCGAGATGCCAATCGTGCGCGCAAAGTCGCGACCGGTACCTGCGGGGATCAACCCCAACTGCACCGGTGCAATGCTGCCGTCAGGTTGGCGGAGGCCGTTGAGAGCCTGGCTCGCGGTGCCATCGCCACCGAGCACGGCAATGCGCGTCACACCATTGGCTACTGCCTCGCGAACGATGCGCTGCGCAGGGCGATCCTCACCCGCGCGTGTGACGGCAATCTCAAACTCACCCCACGGTTTCAGCTCTTCGAGCACACGTGACAGCACACGTCCAGCGCGACCTGCGCCCGCTGCAGGATTCACCACGAGAAGCGTGCGCAGTGTACTCACGATCTACCGCGCGACAAGAAAGCCGCGGCCGATCGGATCGTTCTCGTCGAGAACAAAGCGCGCGCTCCCCGTCATATGTGCGCTGCCACGCACTTCGGGAATCACCGCGTTGCGGCCCGCCCACGTTTCGGTGCGCACCACGCGCCCGCGGAATACCGACTCACGGCCGAGAATTGATTCAATTGCGATCTCTTGGCCGGTTTGCACTTCGCCACGTGCATGCAACACCGCGAGTCGCGCGGAGACACCTGAACCGGTTGGCGAGCGATCAACCTCACCCTCAGCGAAGAGGCAGAGGTTGCGTGAGTGGTGAGAAGGATCTTCGGGTGGCCCCGAGATGATCGTGCCGTACAAGAACGAGAGGTCGGCCTCTTCAGGATGCGAAACGCCGAGTGCCGTTGCAAGCGCTCCACCACTGCGTAGGGCGGCGCGACCGGCGTTGGTGATGGCGCGCCCCGCAGCGGCGAGGGCGGCGGCGTTCTCGGCGCGCATCTCAATGCCGAGCTGTGAAGCATCAATGAGTGCATAGAAGGCGCCGCCGTAACCAACATCAACGGTGAGTGATCCGTAGCCAGGAACGTCAATGGCAACATTGAGCGCCGCGGCGAACGAGGGCACGTTCTCAAATGTCACCTCGTGCACGCGCGGTGTTCGGTTCGCGGCGCGCGCGGCGGCAATCTCGTTCTCGCGCACATGTGCGACGGCGCGCACCAGACCGCACGGTGCGTCAATGCCGATCGGCGTTGCGGTTTCAGTCGCGGGGATCGCGCCGCTCTCGACGAGTGCCGTCGCGAGTGCAATAGTGCCGTGTCCGCACATCGTGGAGTAGCCCTCGTTGTGCATGAAGAGCACACCGACCTGCGCCTCGTCGTGATCGGGCGGCACCAGAATGCCGCCGTACATGTCGGCATGGCCACGCGGCTCCCACATCAGCATCTTGCGCAGATGATCGTGCTGCTGCAGAGCAGAGCGGCGTCGCTCAAGAATGTTCGTGCCGGCAAGCTCTGGGTAGCCGCTCACCACAATGCGGAATGGTTCGCCCGCCGTGTGATAGTCGAGCACCTCAACGGCGGCGCCCGATGCGGCGGGCGGGGCATCAACTCGCAGGTGCGGCACAGGTCGACTCATCTGGCGAGTAGCGTCCCTACGTTCTGCTTGTCTGCAAGGTCAAGGAGTAGTTCGGCATATGCCAAGTCGCAGGCGGAGATGCCGAGATGGTTCACGAGCGTTGTCACCCGCCCAGCGCTCTCGATGCGGGTGTCGCCGATCTGCGCGTCGGCGGCGGGCCAGCCGCTCAGCTTCGGCGTGCGTCGCGTGTCGTTGTACTGTGCAGCACTGTCGGTGATCACGCGAATCGGGCCGAGAGCGCCAAGGGCGGCAATCACGCCGGCGCTGATCGTTGCCGCGTAATCGATTACGAGCAGGGTGGCGCCAGGCTCCATCAACTTCACGTCGATCGGGCGTGGTGGGGTGTCAAATGCCGCCGCGGTCACGATGATGTCGGCGCCGCGAATCGCTCCGTTGACCGACTCGGCAACGCGATCGCCGGCGCGGAGTGGAAGCTCGGCAACCGCGCGGCGCGAATAGAAGGCAACGGTGATGGCCGGGTGCAGCGCCGCAAGCACGGCGCGGTGCGTGGCCGCCTGGAGCCCGCCGCCAATAATGGCCCCCTTATATGGGGCACCCTCCGTTGCGGCGGCCGTGCTCGGTGGGGCAATGCGCAGGCCAGCCCCAGAGACGGCGGCGGTGCGTGCGGCGGTCAGCTCGCCAGCGGCAACGATGCCGCGGAGTCCGCCCGCCTTCGGTCGCTCCACGAGCACCACCCCGCCGATCCCTGCGGCCCCGCCTCCGCTGATCCACTTCGCCCCAGCGACGCGGCCGGCGGCAAGGTCGATGGCGGCAGGCATCGCATGGGCAAATGGTGCGCCGGCGCCCAGGTTGAGCGGCACCTTCGGCGGCTGGTGCGCGGTGCCGGTCGCTACGGCGCGAAGTGCCCCCTCAACCAGCCCGATCTGCGCCTCTATAGAGGGGAGCAGCGCGAGCACATCGGCCTCCGTCAGGTAGCGAATCGGCGCAGCAGACATGAGCGGCAGTGTATCCCCCTCTGATAGGCTCCAACTATGAAGTCCCGTCAGCGCACTCTTCGCCCGATTTTCATCGTTGCGGCGCTCCTCGCGGCCCTCCTTGCACCCGCGAGCGCCTCGGCGACCGCAACGAAACAGGTCGCCCTGACCTTCGACGATGGTGACAGCGAGCTACACATTCGCCAGGCGCTTGCCGTTGCCGTCGCCACGCAGACCCCGATCACCTTCTTCCCCACCGGCAAGTCGCTGCGCAAATTCCCGAATCTCTGGAGGGCCATCGGCGAGGCGGGGATTCCGATCGCCGATCACACCGTCAACCATGCCAGCCTAACGAAGCGGCTCGCGGCGTACGGTCGTGTTGGCGTGACCTCAGAACTTGGTGGCTGGATCACGATCGCGAAGGCGAACCACATTCCCTACGTAAAATACTGGCGCCCGCCAGGTGGCGCGTGGAACCCCGGGGTGCGCAGCATTGCGCAATCACTCGGCCTCACGCTTTCAATGTGGACGAACACCTTTGCCGACACGGCGCAGATCTGCAAGAACGGCAAGGCCTACAGTCGCACCGCCTCCTCATTCAAGAATGCGACGAAGGCCACCGGCGACAAGGTTGTGGTGCTCGGCCACGTGAATCCGTTCACCGCTGGCACCGTGAAGCTGCTCGCCGCGGTCATCACCAACTACGCCGGTCGTGGCTTCCAGTTCGTCACCGTCCCTGAAATGGAGACGGGCGTATCGAACACCATCGACTGGGTGAAGGCCGCCGCAGCAGTGAGCGCACCGGCGAAGGCTGGCGGCGCACGCGTGCCAACCAGCGTGCCCACACCGATCGACCCGCTCAACATGACCTACACCTTCGCCCAAGCGAACGGCATCACCTGCCGCTAAGTGGTTACCAGCGCAGTCGTTCAGCCAGCTGAATGACATTTCCTTCGGGATCCACTGCATCGCAGTAATTCACGTTGCCATACGTGGCAACGGTGCTAGCGTCGTACACACGGCCACCGAGCTGTGCAACTGCACTCCGTGCGGCATCAATAGCAGCAACAAAATAGACCGGCTTCATTGCGGCGTTTTCGCGCGGCGCATACGTAGCGGCTGACGTGGAGTCAGGAATCTTGTGCAGCAGTACTTCGCTGGCGTCAGAACTTACGCGCACAAATGATTCGGACTGGTCGTACGCTTCGGCGCTGAGTAACGCAGCATAGAAGTTTGCGCTGCGCGTAAGGTCATCAACAAAGAGAACGGTCGTACTCATGCGCTAAACGTTGAACCTGAACTCCACGACGTCACCGTCGCGCATCACGTACTCCTTGCCCTCCATGCGCACCTTGCCGGCAGCCTTGGCGGCGACCATGGAGCCGTTGCTCACGAGGTCGTCGAACGAGACGATTTCGGCCTTGATGAAGCCGCGCTGGAAGTCGGTGTGGATCACGCCCGCAGCCTGCGGTGCGGTCCAGCCTTGGCGAATCGTCCAGGCGCGTGCCTCCTTTGGTCCGGCGGTGAGGTAGGTCTGAAGGCCGAGGTTCTTGAAGCCGATGCGGGCGAGCTGGTCGAGGCCCGACTCGGTCTGGCCCATGGAGGCGAGTAGCTCCGCCGCCTCGGCGGGGGTCAGGTCCACGAGTTCGGATTCGACCTTGGCGTCGAGGAAGACCGCCTCGGCCGGTGCCACGAGCGCGGCGAGTTCGGCGCGACGCGCGGCGCTCACAAGGATCGCTTCGTCAACATTGAAGACGTAGATGATCGGCTTGGCGGTGAGGAGGCCGAGCTCCTTAATGAGGGTGAGGTCAACCTTGGTCGCCGAGAGTGGCTCCCCACGGTTGAGCGCGGCGATGGCGGCGTCGACCACGTCGAGCACCTCGGCGTCGAGCTTCTTCCCCTTCACCTCTTTCTCGTAGCGGGAGCGTGACTTCTCGAGGGTTTCGAGGTCGGCGAAGATCAGCTCGGTGTTGATGGTGCCGATGTCGCTCTTGGCGTCGACCTTGCCGTCAACGTGAATGATGTCCTCGTCGGCGAAGGCGCGCACCACCTGGGCAATCGCGTCGGCCTCGCGGATGTGCGAGAGGAACTTATTGCCGAGCCCCTCCCCCGTTGAGGCGCCGCGCACGATGCCGGCGATGTCAACGAACGAAACTGGGGCGGCAAGGATCTTCTCGGAGCTGCAGATCTCGGCGAGCTTGGTGAGGCGCGGGTCGGGCAGGTTCACCACCCCCACGTTCGGCTCGATCGTGGCGAAGGGGTAGTTCGCGGCCAGTACGTTGTTCTTGGTAAGGGCGTTAAAGAGCGTCGACTTACCGACGTTTGGGAGCCCCACAATGCCAATCGTCAATGCCATGCGATGCAGTATAGGGGCGACCTTCTGAGGGGGTAGGATGCAGATATGAGCAGTCATCGCATCAAGCCTGGCAAGGAGCCGAAGCTCCACAAGATCGACACGGCCGGCACCCCCGACTGGTCGAAGGAGCGCGAGGCTGGCGAGGCCCGCATGCTCGAATTAAATCGAGAACTCGAAGAGCTGCAAGAGCTCCTCTACGCCGAAGGGAAGCGCCGCGTACTAGTCGTCCTCCAGGCGATGGATACCGGTGGCAAAGATGGCGTGATTCGACACGTGTTTGATGGCGTGAACCCGATGGGCGTACGCGTGGCCAGCTTCAAGCAGCCAAGCACCCTTGAGCTTTCACACACTTATCTGTGGCGCTACTTCGCGCAACTACCGAAGCGCGGTGAGATTGTCATCTTCAACCGCTCGCACTACGAGAGTGTGCTGGTGGAGCGAGTGCACGAGATCGCGCCGAAGAAAGTGTGGAAGCGCCGGTTCAAACACATTGCTGACATGGAGCAGGCACTTGCCGATGAGGGGACCACAATCCTGAAATTCTTCTTGCACATCTCTAAGGCCGAGCAGAAACTGCGGCTACAGGCACGTCTTGACGATAAGGAGAAGCTCTGGAAGTTTGCGGTTGGCGATATTGCCGAGCGCGAACACTGGAGCGACTACATGGAGGCGTATGAAGAGGCGATTGAGCGCACCAGTACTGACGATGCCCCGTGGTACGTGATTCCTGCAGATAAGAAGTGGTATCGCGACCTGGTAATCTCGCAGATCATCGTCGACAGGCTGAAGGAGCTCAACATGCAGTTCCCGAAGCCAGCGAGCGGACTCGACTCGATCGTTATCCCCGACTAGCTACTTCGCCTCTAGCACCAGCGAAACAGAGTTGATGCACCAGCGCTGATCGGTCGGCACGTCGTACCCTTCGCCCTCGAACACGTGTCCCATGTGCGAGCCGCACTTAGCGCAGCGCACCTCGGTGCGAACGCGTGGGGCGAGTGAGCGGTCTTCAACCAGTTCAACAGCATCACTAGAAGTTGGCGCGTAGAACGACGGCCAGCCACAGCCGGAGTGGAACTTGTTCTCGCTGCGGAAGAGCTCGTTGCCGCACGCCTTGCACTTATACACGCCCACCGTTTCGGTGTCGGTGTACTCACCCACGTTCGGCGCCTCGGTTGCGGCGCGGCGCAGCACCTCGAACGAGAGCTGATCGAGGCGGGCACGAAGCTCTGCCTCGTTGATCTCAATTGGGTAGGCGCCGCTCACCTTGATCTCGGCCCACGCACCCGACGGGAAGGGCACGCCGGTCTGGCTGTGGCAGTCGTACCCCTTCGGGTTCTTCTCGAGGTAGCGCTGGTGGTACTCCTCGGCCTCCCAGAAGGTGATGCTGTCGGCAGAGAGGACCTCGCTCACGATCGGGCCGTTGCCCGCAGCGGCCAGCGCTGCGCCATAGAGCTTGAAGCCGGATTCGATCGCCTCGCGCTGGTTGTCGTTCGTGTAGTACACCGCGCTGCGGTACTGCGAGCCGATGTCACCCCCCTGGCGATTGAGCGACGTGGGGTCGTGCATGGTCAGGAACTCCTCGAGGAGGAGGCGGTACGAGATCTTCTGGTTGTCGAAGACGACCTTCACCATCTCGGTGTGGCCGGTGCTGCCGGTGCAGACCTGCTCATAGGTGGGTGCCTCGGCGTGGCCGCCCATATAGCCGACGGCGGTTTCGGTGACGCCCGGCATCTGCCAGAAGCGGCGGTCAGCACCCCAGAAGCATCCCGTGGCGAAGTAGGCAGTTTCAATCATGGGCATAGTGTGCCACGACCGAAACTAGTAGCGCAGCCCCTCGAGGCTGATGATGCTGGTGTTCCATCCATCCCAGCACTGGCCCGGCCAGGCGTATTCAAACGCGGTTCGGTCTTGGGTTCCCACGCCAACAAGGTGAAGGTATCCATCGTTGCCGTGAGCGTAATCAATCAGGTAGCTCGAGCCCTTCTGGTACGCACTCGAACAGATCGCAGAGTAGATGGATTCGTTGTGCTTGAAGTTCCACACCTCCGTCGCAGTCTTCGTCACGAGGTTAATCGAGTACTTCCGCGGCGCGCTGTAGGTGCGGCTATCTCCTGCTGGTGTGTGAGCGAAGCTCTGCAAACCATTATCGAACAGCATGAGATTCCCATCTGGGGTGATTGAGACGGCGTGGTGACCGATCGGCGCAATGCTCCCAGGCGCCATGGTGAGCGCATACGCCATCAGTGATGAGTAGGTCGCCCAGGCCTTGCTCAGATCACCAAGGATCCACTTGATCTGCTTATCGTCGTACCCGATGCCAATCACAAAGTCTTCACGGCCAGAGACGACCAGCGTGTTCTGCGCTGCCCAATACGTTGAGGCGTTGATGTGCAGCCAATCGTCGCCATCGCGAACGAATGCCGATGGGTCGTCGTTGCCAGCAATCATCGCATCACGAACGATCTGCGTAATGTTCCAGCGATCAAGAATCGCACCAGACTTGTTGATCTCGAAGATGGTGGACTCGACGTGCACCGCGCCGCCAACAGTAATGTTCGGCTCAATGAGCAAGCCAACCTTGCCGAGGTCGTAATTGTGATGGAAACCCCACACCCCTTCGCTCGCATAATCGGCGACTTCGGTCAGCGCACCGGTCATATCCATGCGGAAGAGCTTCGAGCCGCCGCTATAGCCCTCGCTGTTGTCGAGATAGATTGATCCACCCCAGAAATACGCGCCTTGCGGGTTCATGCCTGGCCGACCAGTCCAGCGCACGTTGCCATCAATATCGAGGATCATTGGCCCGAGCCCGTTGGCGAGATGCTTTACCAGCATGTAGCTGTAGTCGAGCGAAACGGACTTGTTGCGAGGCGTCACATCTACCCGCGTTGCTGCGCTGAAGTATTCCGTATAGGGAGCAGTCAGCAGCCGCACGGTGGTGGTGATCGCCTTGCGATAGATCTGCTTAACGGTAATGCGCACGGTGTTGTTGTAGCCGGCGTAGAGGCCAAAGATCGGGATCGTGGCCTCTTTTACGCGCGACCCGAGCTTGCGCTGTGCCACGAGGTATGCCTTGGAGTAGGTGACGCTGATCGCCTTGGCGGTGCTCCCCACCTTCGGCACGATGGTGAAGGTGATGTACTGCAAGAGCGATGAGGGAACTCCGCGCAGAACGACCTGCCCGACGAATTCGCTCGAAACCGTTGCGCTGCGCACGGTGAGCCCTGCGGCGGCCTCAGCCGTTGCTGGCGCGGCAAGCGCCGAAAAGGCGAGGGCCAGCGAAGCGATGAGGGCAACGAGTGTGGTCCTGGCGGGCATGGAGAGAAGTGTAGCGGCGTTCGATCCTCACGTCATCAACCGCCACCTCAACGAGGCTTGCGCGGCCAACATCGCCCGCGCCAATCACTACCCGAACAACCTGATTCGCCCAGGCGGTGAGTGAGACGTGAACTTGGGTGTATGCGGCATAGCGGTAGCGTGAGGCGGCGAGGCGCTGGTGCACGAGCGTGCGGGTGCCATCTTCGGCCTCGACCCAGACTCGGAACCAGTCGGCCGAGGTCGCCGTAGCGCCGTACGAGAACGAGGCGTTGGAGACGAGATTGCCAGGGTCAGCGCCGAGGGTGATCTGCGGCGAGCGTGCGGTGGTGACGCCATCGAGGTCATAGCTGTTCGCATTTCGGCCAGCTACGGCGCCGGTGACCATGGCGCGGAATCCGGAGACCGTGTCGTCGAGCTGCATGCTGCGCGTGCCGATGGGCACGCGAGCGGGGTTGCCGCGCTCAAAGGCGCCACTCGTGGCGGTGTCGGTGCCGTCGGGATTCACAACCCAACCGGCTGCGCGCTCAAAATCGTCGAAGCGCGGACCGCACTTCCGCACACCGAGCCCTGCAGGATCAGAGGGGCACTGCGCCTGCTGAATCAGCCACAAGAGCGCTGGGCGATTTCCGACCACCTCACGCGCCATCGCCGTTGCGGTTGGGTAGAAGCGTGAGACCTCACCCGTGTACTCGCCGAGCTCCATGAGCAGGCTTGGGATCTTGTAGGTGACGTACATCCAATCGGTCGAAGATCCGCCTGTGGGGTCGTACTGGAAGTACCCGTAGCCATTGATCTGCGAGATGCCGATCACGAGCGCGTTCATCGTCATCCGATCGTCGAGCGTGGTGGCGCGCACGCCGGCCGATGGCGGGAACCGTGGCCAGGCGATATAGCGCCCAGCGGCGTGCAGGCTGAGGTAGATGGTGATGCGCTGTACGCCGTCAATGACGCGTGAGGCGACAAAGTCGCGCATGGCGGCGGTCTCTGGCGCCGAGAACTTGGCGGGGCCGGCGTAGACACGCCACGCGGAGTTGCGCACACTCGCGCTGCAGCAGTGCCAGTAGGCGCTGTAGTTGCGATTCAAGTCAGTACCAATGGAGCGCGAACCTGGTGTTGGCTGGCGGCTCTTGCGCCAGTTCCAGGGTCCGTTGCTTGTGAACTCATATTCGAGACCGTCGGGATTCACCGCAAACACGATCCACACCACGCGCTCGTCAACAAGTGTAGTGATCGCCGTATCAACGCCGTAGCCGTCCGCCAGTGTGTGTAGAAGGTCGAGCGCTTGCGCCACGGTGACATGCTCATTGGAGTGATGCAGCGCATCGATGAGCACTTCGGGTTCGCCCTCTTCGAGCGCAACGTTGTCGCTGATCTTGGCGGCGTAGAGCTCGCGCCCCTCGTAGCTCTGGCCAATCGAGAAGACATCAACGATCTCGGGGTGCGCCAACTCAACCGCGAGGATCTCGCTCTCGATCTGCGCGTAGTTCTTGAAGTCGCCTGGCCACAGATCACTCGCCTGTGCCGTTGGCGCGGTGCCACCCATCAACGCACCAATCACCAAGGAAACCAGGAGGCGAATATGGCGGGTCGTCACGTTCAGTATGCACCTAGAAACAGCACCGCCCCCACCCGTAGGTGGAGGCGGCGCGTATCTACGAACGAACAGAACTACTTCGCGAGTGAGCCCTTGCGTGGGCGGAGGCCAACGCCAGCAGCTGCTAGTGCGCTAGCGAGAAGCAGGAGCACGCCATTGAAACTGCGACCGTCACGATTCGTTTCAGGAAGTCCGCCGCCCAGTGTTCGGCTCAGAGCGAGGGGGATTGGGTTTTCTTGTGGAGCACCGGCGACGCCGATTACCCCGTCGCTTTGGCTTCCCCAGCACCAGAGGCTCAGGTTGGTCTGCACTCCACACGCCGAGTCATGGGTTTGGATGGAGTTGCGCCATGCGTATGAGCCGGCGACAAGCTGCGGCGTACCAAAGTCAGTGAAGGTGAGGTCGTTGTTGCCTAGGTGACCCTGATAACCGTCTCCCCAGCACCAGAGCGATGCATCGGGAGACTTTACGGCGCAGGTAGCCCATGGGCCAGTGGTCACGCTTGACCAGGATCCCCCGCCACTTACTTGAACTGGAACCAGCGTGTCGAGCGTGGTGCCAATGCCAAGGAGGGGGCCGTTGGTGTGGGATGTGCCCCAGCACCAGAGGGTGTCGTCGCCCTTGATTGCGCAGGTCTGCGGATTGCGTCCAACGCTCACCGCCTTCCAGCTGCCAGATACCTGTACTGGCAGCGGCTCGTCGGATGTTCCGCCGGTGCCGAGCGCCCCATATTGGCCGCCGCCAAAGCACCAGAGGGTGTTATCGGTCTTGATTGCACACGTGTGCCGCTCCGACACGCTGACGCTCGCAACGCTCGTGAGCGAGGAGGCGACTGGTACGTTTGAGTAGGTGTACGTGTTATTGCCGAACTGACCGTAGTCATTGAAGCCCCAGCACCAGAGCGCGCCGCCTTCCTTGATTGCGCACGTCGAGATTGCGCCAACGGCTCCGCCAATCCAGGTGTTGTCGGTACCTACCTGCACAGGGGTTAGTACGTTGGTTTCGGAGCCGTTGCCGACCTGCCCGTCTTCGCCGTACCCCCAGCACCAGAGGGTGCCGTTCGTCTTGATCGCGCACATGTGCTTGTTAAGGCCGTCACCTGGAAACATGTATGTCCATGTGCCGGCGATGTGGTTAACGGGTACTGCTTCACCTCCGTTGATGCCGCTACCAAGCTGACCCTTGCTGTTAGACCCCCAGCACTCGATGGTGCCGTTCGCCATGATTGCGCAAACGCTGTGGAGCATGCCGCCAATGTTTGAAGGGGGTGGAGTCGCCGCCTTAGCCGGGCTGATCGACAACGTGCCGGCAATCACCAGCGCGGTAACTGCGGCAAAGAGCTTCTTGATCGACATGTGGCGGGCCTCCAAAGTCATAGCGCCGCACTGTGGCGGCAGTAGGCGTATCCTACCGAATTTGTTACCGATTGTCAGCAGTCCCTGAACCGCATTCGGTTCCCGAAGGAACTACGCGCGCGTCGCCTTACGCAGGCTCAAACCCACGCCTGCAGCCGCCGTAACCGCCGCAAGTATCACCAGGGTCGTGCCCCAGCCCGAACCGTCGCGGTTCGTTTCGGGGAGCCCAAACGTTGGCTCATCAACGTAGGCAAACTCGCTGCCCGTCTCGTCGCTCGAGAACGGAATGAAGAGTCGGCCGCCGATACTGGCGTAGGTATAGCCGTACTGGACGTTGCTCCCCGGGATGGTGCTCAATGTGAGCGAGCCGTCTGCCGTCGCGCGGAAAAGCTTCCTCCCCGCTCCCGAATCGGCTCGGAAATAGAGCGTGTCGCCAATCGCAACGAAGTAGCCCGGGTACGATTCATCAGTTCCTGGGCGGATGTCGCTTACGAGGGTTGTGTTCGCGGTGGTGCCATCGGTGCGCCAGAGTTCAGCGCCGTGCGCGCTGTCCCAATTGTTGTAATACAGCCAGTTGCCGACGGCAGTCATATATTCAGGCCCATAGCCGTTGGTATTGACTGGGTCGGTTCCCTTGATCAACCTCGTGGTCGCAGCCGTGCCATCGCTGCGCCAGAGTGCAAAGCCGGAAACGCCGTCATCGGCGCTCATGTAGATAGAGCCATTGAACGCTTTAATGCCGTAAATGTTGGATGCCACCCCAGGGGTGAGGTCGATGACGATCGCCGTGCCCGCTTCGGTGCCATTCGTACGCCAGAGCTCAGCACCGTGCGTGCCATCGTCGGCGGTGAAGTAGAGATAGCTGCCTGCAGGGGTCAAGTAGCCTGGATTCGAGGAGTCGCTGCCGTTGCTCTTAATGTCTTTGACGATCTTGGTGTGCGCCTCTGTGCCGTCAATGCCATCGGTACGCCAGAGTTCCCTGCCATGCACGCCGTCGTCTACGGTGAAGTACAGGGCGTCATTGAACGCCGTGAGGTCGCGTGGCGTGTCACCCACGTTGGTTAAAATGATGTCTTTGATGAGCCTGGTGTTCTCTGACGTGCCGTCGGAGCGCCAGACTTCGGAGCCGTACACCTCGTCGTACGCCCTGAAGTAGAGCGTGTCACCTGAGACAACTATGACGTCAATGTATGTATCTGACTCGGGAGCAATATCTTTTACCAGTAGGGTGTTTGCTGCCGTGCCGTCGGAACGCCAGAGTTGGTCGTGATTACCAGAAACATCGGCGCTGAAGTAAACATAGCCATTGAAGGTCACCAACTGGTCCGGGTAAGAACTTGCCGCGCCAACCCTAATGTCGCTGACGAGTTCAGTGGTGGTGCCGTTGGTGCGCCAGAGTTCGTAGCCAATTGTGCCGTCGTTCGCGCTGAAATAGAGCCAGCCATCGAGCTCTGCACTCCCCCCGTAGACCAGCGCGTCTGACGAAGCGGAGCCCGAACGGATCGTGTCGACGATCGAAATCGCCGGGAAGCCCGTTGCGCGGGCGGGGATCGCCGCAACGAGCAGCAGGGCGAGGGCAAGGGTCAGCGAGCGCTTGGCGGGCATGGCGGGCTCCTTCATTGCGTCGCACCTCGGCAACAATTCCTGAGATACTACACGAGTCCTAAGCCCTCAACCCCCGCTTCCACCCAACAACCCGGGCTCTCGCCGCCCGAGTTCGCTAGGCGCGCCTGGCACCTCGCACCCGGAGACCGATGCTGGCCGCAGCGGTCAGGCCGGCCAAGATCACCAGCGTCGTGGTCCAGACCGAACCATCACGGCTCGTCTCTGGCAGCACGTAGCTCGGCTCATCGAGATAGGCGAACTCATAGCCGGTGTCGCTGCTGTACACCGTGGTGTAGAGGCGACCGCCAACCGCGACGATGTTCGTGTCGTAGCAGTCGCAGTTGATGTACT
>NZ_JBBAWH010000004.1:0-157530 GCF_040397235.1 Candidatus Limnocylindrus sp.
CAATCCACGTCTCCAGTGCTGGCCAGGCGATCTCGTCGCGGGCCCAGAGGAAGAGATTTTGGAGCACGCCGTTGTCCCGGCTCTCCATGTCGCCGGTTCCCACCGTCTGGAAGGCGAAGTCAATCATCTCCGCCGTCTTGGCTGCAAGGTTGCGTCGGTTCGGATCGTTGAACGATTTTACGAGGCTCTTCGCAATCATCAAATTCTTCTTGGCGGTCTCGCCCGTCACTTCGCGCGAGGCCTTATCAAAACCGGTGACCTTGCATTCGTGCACGTGATGCCCCTTGACCCACGCGCCGATCGCTTCGGCATACGTGGCGTGAGCCTTAGCGGCAAGCGCCGGATCAAGGCGGTACCACTCCTTCTTCTTGCGCGTCTTGAGCTCCGTCTCGTGATGGGTCCACTGGTGCAGGTTGTAGACGGCCTTCCATGGCTCGTCGGCCATCTGCTCGCCGAGCTCAATCATCTTGGCGAGGACGACCTCCTCTTCAGCGGTGAGCAAGCCGACGCGGCCAATCTCCTTGAGGTACATGCGCACTGGATCGTCGACACCCGTTGATTCCGCAACTGGCTCGACGACTTCAGGCTTCGGTGCCTCTGGGGCAACCTCAGCAACAAGGAGTGCAGCGGCCGCCTCTGGGCTCAGCATCTCGACGCCATCAACCTCGATCTCGGCGAGATCGGCCGCGCCAGGTTCAGCGACGCCATCAAGCTTTGCAGCTGGGCTGGACGCTGCCTTACCCTTCGCGAGTTTCCCCTGCGCCTTTGCGGGGGCGACCACCGCGGCTGGTGCCGCCTTCTCTACCTTGGACTTCTCGCCCTTCGACTTCGCAGCTGACGCAGGTGATGTCGCGAGTGAAGCGCGTGCCTTAGTGCTGCCCTTCGCAACGGCTACGACAACGGGCTTCTTCCCCTTCGCTGGCGCAAGCTTAGCGGTCGGCTTCGCCTTGGCGATCGGCGTAGCGGTTTTCTTCGCCGCTGGCTTGGTTGAACTGTTCACGACGGCCTTTGTTGGCACGGGCTTCTTCGGAGCCGGTTTCGCAGCAGGCTTTGGGGCGGCCTTGGTGACTGGCTTTGCAGCGGGCTTGGAAGTTGCAAGAGTTCCGCGCTTTGCAACCGGCTTGGCGGCGGGCTTCGCGGCGACCTTCGTGGTGACCTTCGCCGTCGGCTTTACGACTGGCTTCGGGGCTGACTTAGCGGCTGGCTTTGGGGCGACCTTAGCGACGGGCTTTGCAGCGGCCTTTGGGGCGACCTTGGTTGATGCGGCCTTGGCTGGTGCCGCCTTCACGGGCGTTCCTACGGTCACCTTGCTTACCTGCTTCGCCTTCGTCACTTGCTCCCCCCCTTTGCCGCTGTGAGCACTCCCGACGCCAAGAAGCGTCGGTCGAGCGCCTTCCGCTTTTTTCCTAGATCTCGTTCAGCCTCCATGAGGGTTCGAACGCGAGCGGCATCGCCCTCTCGCTCCGCCTCGGCAATCTCACTACGCGACCAGGCCATCGCCTCTTCCAGGCGATCAGCCTCCAGCCGCAAGATGGTCTGATCAATACCAATCCGGATACGCGTGAGCTCAACGGTGGCCCCGAGGCGTACGGAGAGGGCCTGGGCCAGGCGACGCTCTTCGCCCTCAATCGTACTAGGTAGGCGCTCAAGGGCATCAGCGGTGGTTCCCGCCTCTAGCGCGGCGTCGAGGCCCGCACGTAGTCCAAGCCAGAGCGAGCGCGCCAACCCGCTCGTGAAGAGCTGATCGACGAGCACGTCGCGCACGCGTAGCCGCTCGGCTGGCGCCGCAATCAGGAGTCGCAGCAGTTCAGCCTCAGGAGGTGTTACGCCGGCGAGGATGGAGTCGACGTCACCGTCTGCGTCGGCGGCGCGCACGCGATCCGCAGAGATGCGGCTCTCTGCGCCAGCCGTCTCGGCACCGCGCTGGATCATCGCCTCGCGAATCGAGTTCTCGTCCACACCAATGCGTCGCGCGGCGGCAGAGATGTAGCCATCGCGAACGATTGGGTCGCGCAGGCTGCGGAGGATCGGCTTGATGCCGTCAATGGCACGCTTCCGACCGCCAAGGTCCTTCAGGTCATGAGCCTGCGCATGCGTATCGATGAGATATTCCACCACCGGAATCGGCTGCTCCGTCGCGGCGCGCCACGTCTCAGGTTGATCACGTACAACTTCATCTGGATCTTTGCCGTCAGGGAGGCGCACGATCCCCACATCAACGAGTGATGGTCCGCCATCAGCGCTGCCAAGCTCTGTGACGAGGCGCAGCAGCTCGGTGGCTCCGAAGGCGCCCGCCTTCGCTCCGGCGGCGTCAACGTCGTACGCCAAGAGAATCTTCGATCCGTATCGCAAGAGGAGGGCGACCTGCGCAGGAGTGAGTGCGGTTCCCATGCTCGCCACAACGTTTGTGAAGCCAGACTGATGCGCCATCAGTGCGTCGGTGTATCCCTCAACCAGCACGGCGGTGCCAGACTTGCGCATCGCCGGCTTCGCCTTGTCGATGAGATAGAGGGTGCGCGACTTGTCGAAGAGTTCTGTTGCCGCGCTATTCAGGTACTTCGGTCCGCGATCGCCGCGCTTGTCGTCTTCGGGGAGGAGGCGACCACCGAGGCCGGTGATCTTGCCATTCGCATCACGGATCGGAAAGATCACGCGCGCACGAAAGCGGTCATACGCGCCACGACCACCATCGCGTTCGGTGGTGAGGCCGACGGCGGCAAGCTCAGCGGGCGTTGCACCGCGCTTCGCCGCGAGCGCCTTAGAGCAGGCGTCCCACGAGTCTGGTGACCAGCCGAGTCGCTGCGCCTCGATCGTCTCATCGGTGAATCCGCGCGAGTGGAGGTAGTCGAGTGCTGGGCGTCCGAGCTCGTGTGAGGTGAGGATGGCGTGATAGAAGCTCACCGCACCTTCGAGCACATCACGGAGGCGCAGCTTTCGGGCATCCTCAGCCCGACTGCGATCGTCGATCGTGACGCCGGCCTTGGCGGCGAGGAGGGTGAGCGCCTCGCCGAACGGCAGGCTGTCGCGCTCCATGACGAAGGTGAAGATGTCGCCCCCCTTGCCGCAGCCGAAGCATTTCCAGGTTTCACGGGCCGGTGTGACAACGAATGAGGGGGTCTTCTCGCCATGGAATGGGCAGAGGCCCTTGAACGCGACGCCCGCTTTGCGCAGCGCGACCGTCTCGCCGACAACGTCGGCGACGGCGAGTCGGCTCTTGATCTCAGCAACGCTCCCGGAAGCCATCGGTGGGGGGACCTCCTTTGTGATTTCGTGATCGGGCAAAGCAGTTGCCCGTGAGTGTCAAGCGCTGTTGGGCGCAGAATAGCAGCCAGCCCCTCCCCAGTGCCAAGGCATCCGCACGCCCCCTCCCCTACACTCCCTTGCAACGGCGACGCTCAGCGTCGCACCAACCGTGAGGAGGCCCCATGGCAGAGACGGCAGCTACCCCCGCCTCGTTCGGCATCCTGGCCGACGACCCCGCCTACAACGCCACCCTCGCCGCACGCATCGACGACACCGACACGCTCGCCCGCGTCTGGATCAAGCCCGATGGGGTGCCGACCCCATTTGAGCCCGGCCAGTACGTGACGATCGGTGTGAAGGTGGGCGAGAAGTTCTTGCAGCGCCCCTACTCCGTCGCCTCCTCGGCCCGCGCCCTTGATGGGGGCTATGAGCTCTACCTCCGCCTCGTGCGTGGAGGCGCGTTCACGCCGCTCGTCTTCGCCCTCCCTGTGGGCCACCGCATGCGCGTGCTCGCGCCGAAGGGGAAGTTCACGATGGAGGCTAACGACACGCGCCTGCAGATCTACGTCTCATCAGGAACAGGGATCGCGCCGTTTGTCAGCATGGCGCGCACCCTCGCCGACGACGGTGCCCCACGACGTGCGATCTACCTCAATGGTGTGAGCTATGTCAGCGACATCGGCTACCGCGAGTTGATTGAGGGGTGGGAGAAGAGTGGTTCGTATCCGGCCACTTACGTTCCAACAATCTCGCGACCAGCTGACCCGCTCAATGCTGGCTGGACCGGCCTTACCGGCCGCGTCGAGAGCATCATTCAGTCTGCGCTGCGCGATCGTGGCATCAACGCGAGTGAGGCGGTTGCCTATCTCTGCGGAAATCCCGAGATGATCGTCGCAGCCGAGCTTGAGCTCGCAGCGTACGGCCTACCTAAAGGGGCGATCCACAAGGAGCTCTACTGGCCGGCCGGCAAGCAGCCAACCGGTTCGACTGAGGCTTAAAGGCGCGAGGCGCGCAACTTCGCGAGGAAGAACTCCTCGAGCCGATCAGCGCTGACGCGCTCCTGCTCCATCGTGTCGCGATCGCGCACCGTGACGGCGTTGTCATCCATGGAGTCCACGTCGACACAAATGCACCACGGCGTGCCGATCTCATCCTGGCGGCGGTAGAGTTTGCCGATTGCAGCGGTGTCGTCGTAGACGGCGGTGAACTCGCGCGAGAGGCCGTCGCGAATACGATGCGCCATCTCAACGAGGTCGTCGCGCTTCTTGAGCAGCGGCAGCACCGCCACCTTGTACGGTGCCAGCTCTGGATGCAGCGAGAGGACGACGCGCTTCTCGTCACGCACCATCTCTTCGCGGTAGGCGTCAATCAGGAAGGTGAAGGCGGCGCGGTCTGCGCCTGCTGCGGCCTCAACCACCCATGGGGTGAATGAGGTCTCGGTAGCAGGGTCAAAGTAGTCGAGGCTCTCGCCGCTCTCAGCGGCGTGACGCGAAAGGTCAAAGTCGCCACGGTTGTGAATCCCCTCGAGCTCCTTCCAGCCGAATGGGAAGCGGTACTCCACGTCGATGGCACGCTTGGCGTAGTGGGCCAACTCGTCGGGGGCGTGCTCGCGCACGCGCAGTCGCTCCGGCGAAACGCCGTACGCCTTGTACCACTCCAGTCGTCGCGGCAGCCACTCTTCGAACGCCGCGGTGGCGGCCTCATCGGGGCGCACGAACATCTGCAGCTCCATCTGCTCGAACTCGCGCATGCGGAAGACGAAGTTTCCTGGGCTGATCTCGTTGCGGAATGACTTACCGATCTGGGCAATGCCGAACGGGATCTTCTTGCGCGACGAATCGCGAACGTTCTTGTGCTGCACGTAGGCGCCCTGCGCCGTCTCGGGGCGAAGGTAGACAACCGCGGCCTCATCCTCCACAGGTCCCATGAAGGTCTTGAACATCAGGTTGAATCGGCGGGGGGCCGTCAGCGAGCCCTCGCAATCGGGGCACTTCAAGCCCATCTTGGTGACGATCTCGGCATCGGCAAGCTGCGTGGTGGTGAGGTCGCCTGTTCCTGGGAGTTCATCGAGGCGGTAGCGACGCTTGCAGGCGGTGCACTCAACGAGCGGATCACTGAACGAACCGACGTGGCCAGAGGTCTTCCAGACCTGTGGGTGCATCAGGATGCCGGCATCGAGTCCCACCACCTCGTGGCGCTGCTGCACAACGCTGCGCCACCAGGCGCGCTTCACATTGTTCTTCAGTTCGACGCCGAGTGGGCCGTAATCCCACACCGCGTTAATGCCGCCGTAGATCTCTGAGCTCGGGAAGACAAAGCCGCGGCGCTTCGCCAGCGAGACGATGGTGTCAAGCTCTGCAACGGCTGGGGTCGCGTCAGCCGCTGGGGTTCCAGCCAAGGTCTTCGAGGAGTCGGCGTTGATGCTCATTGCGAGGAAGCCTACCCGATCAGGAAGATCGCTTACTTCGCGTCGCTCTTCGGGGCTGGGGCTGGCGTGCTCGCAGGCGCGTCCGAGGCGCCCGACGTGCCCGAGCCGCCGCTACGGCGATCGAGTTTGGCCCAGCCACTCCCCTTAAAGTGCACGCTCGCCGCAGAGAATTGTCGCTCGAGCGACCCACCACAATCTTCGTGCGTCCGTGCCTGCTGCTCATCAATGCCGTGCAGAATCTCTACGGTCCCACCGCACTTCGCGCAGAGATAGTCATAGAACGGCATTACGAACCTCGCTCCAAGCGGGCGATCTCATCGCGCAGCTCGGCAACGCGGCGCTCCGCCCCTGCGACCACAGCGGCCGGTGCCTTGCCGGTGAAGGACGGGTCGGCGAGGCGGGCCTCAGCGGCGGCCAGTTGCGACTGCGCGGCGACGAGGTCGCGATCGCGTCGGGCGCGATCGGCATCAAGCGCTGCAGCATCAGCCTGCGGCGGCTCGAGTCGCGCCGTCAGCGCGCCCGCCACAACGAGCAGCCCCTCACCCTCGGTCGGAAGTACAGCCTGGATGGTGAGTGGGCGCACGCGCGCCAGCCGCTCAATGGCAGAGCGCAAACCCTCACCCGATGCGGCAAGCTGCGGCGGTGCTGCAACGTTAAGTGGGATCCATGCGCCAGCGGCAAGCTTTGCGGTGGTGCGCGCCGCACGAACCTCGCGCACGAGGTTGAGCCAATGATCGATGCTGCTCGCCGCGGTGCTCGAAGCGGCATGTCGCGCCGGCCATGCCGCCGTTGCCAAGAGTCCAGGGTCGCCCGCGCGTCGCGGGAGTGCCTCCCAGATCCCCTCCGTGATGAATGGCGCAATCGGGTGCAGCAGGCGCAAGAGATCGTCGAGCGCATCCACGAGTGTCCACCAGACGGCGGTGCGCTCCGCTGCAGGTCGCGTCTCGTCGGCGAGCGTCACCTTGGCAATCTCAATCGCCTGGTCGCAATACTCCGCCCAGATCGCATCGTAAATGCGCTGCGACACCTCGGAGAAGCCGTACTGGCCGAGCGCACGATCAACATCATCAACAGCGGCGCTGAGGCGTGTCGCCATCCAGGTGCCGAACTCCCCCGCCGCTGCGTGCGCATCGGCAGCAGATGGTCGATCGCCAGTTGCCTCAACAGGTCGCGCGCCAAGCACGTAGCGTGCGGCGTTCCAGAGTTTGTTCATGAAGTTGCGCGCGTTCTCGAGCTTCTCTGGCGAGAGGCGCTGGTCTGCACCTGGTGCGGTGCCCGAGACGAGTGTGAAGCGCAGCGCGTCGGCGCCGATCTCGTCAATCACCGAGAGCGGGTCGACGACATTCCCCTTCGTCTTTGACATCTTCTGCCCCTCGGGATCGCGCACCATGCCGTGGAGGTAAATTGTTTCAAACGGCGGCGTGCCCATCAGCTCAATGCCGAGCATCATCATGCGCGCAACCCAGAAGAAGAGGATGTCGTGGCCGGTCTCCATCACCTGTGATGGGTAGTAGCGCGCGAGGTCTGGCGTCTTGTCGGGCCAGCCGAGTGTGCTGAAGGGCCAGAGGCCGCTGCTGAACCAGGTGTCGAAGATGTCGCTCTCCTGCTGCAGCGTGTTCGACTCAGCGCCGCAGGTGCCACAGCCGACCGGACCCTCTTCGCGATCGGTCACGGTGATGTGCCCGTCGGCGCAGTACCAGGCGGGGATGCGGTGCCCCCACCAGAGCTGTCGGCTCACGTTCCAATCGCGAATCTCGGTGAGCCAGTGCTCCCAGGTCTTCTCAAAGTGCGCTGGCACGATCTGCGTTGCGCCCGAGCGCGTTGCGGCGAGCGCCTTCTCGGCGAGCGGCTTGGCGCGAATGAACCACTGCGTGCGCAGGCGTGGCTCCAAGATGTCGTTGCTGCGCTGGCAGCGCGCCGGGTTCGCCGTATGCGGCTTGACCGAAACGAGGAGTCCAAGCTCTTCGAGTGCGGCGACGATCGCCTTGCGCGCCTTGAAGCGATCCATCCCGGCGAACGGTGCTGGGGCATCGGCAACGATGCGCGCCGACTCATCGAGGATGGTCGGTGCAGGCAGGTTGTGCCGCAAGCCAACCTCGCGGTCGTTCGGATCGTGTGCCGGGGTGACCTTCACCGCGCCCGTGCCGAAACCCATCTCAACGAATGCGTCGGCTACCACTGGAACGGCGCGATGCACAAACGGCACCATCACACGTTTCCCGACCAGTGCGGTGTAGCGCGGATCGTCGGGGTGCACGGCTACCCCGGTGTCACCAAGAAGTGTCTCTGGTCGTGTGGTCGCGACAACCACGCCGCTGGTGGCGTCGCCCCCCTCAAGTGGGTAGCGAATCTCCCAGATGCTCCCCTGCTCCTCGGTCGCTACCGACTCAAGATCAGAGACGCTCGTCTTGCAGCCTGGGCACCAGTTGACGAGCGCCTCGCCACGATAGGCAAGGCCGCGTTCGTAGAGGGTCGCAAAGGCGGTGCGCACGGCGCGACTCGAGACCTCGTCCATGGTGAAGCGGGTGCGGCTCCAGTCGGCCGAAGCGCCGAGGCGCTGGAACTGCGCGAGGATGGTGTTCCGCGTCTCGTCCATGAATTTGTGCATGCGCTCGAGGTAGCGCTCGCGACCCAAATCGGCGCGGCTGCTCCCCTCCTTCTCAACGATGCGATCGAGCACGTACTGCGCGGCGATCGAGGCGTGATCAACGCCAGGGAGCCAAAGTGCCGCTCGCCCCTGCATGCGGGCGCGGCGCACCATCAGGTCTTCGAGCGTCACGAAGAGCGCGTGGCCTACGTGCAATCCGCCGGTGACGTTCGGCGGCGGCATGATGATCGTGAACGGTGGCAGGGACTCGCGCCCCTCGGCATCTCGTGTCTCGCGTCCGTCGGGGCTGCCGTAATCGGTTGCCGCCCAGCGGGCTGCAACGCTGCGCTCTACCTCAGCGGCGCTATAGGAGGGGCCGAGCTCGCGTTCCGCCGTCACGCTGATGCGCGAGGGGTGGCCGTGCGCGTGCGAGGTGCGCGTCGGCCCGGTGCCGCCGGCGCGCTCACGTCAATCTCGCGCTCGGTGAGCATGAGTGGCGATGCGCCGGCACTAATCGTCTCTTCGGTGACCACACAGCGACGTACGTCGGGTCGGTCTGGCAGGTCATACATCGTTGAGAGGAGTGCCTCTTCCAGCACTGCGCGCAGTGCGCGGGCGCCGGTCTTACGCAGCAGTGCCTTATCCGCAACCGCATGCAGAGCAGCCGGCGTGAACTGCAGATCAACATGGTGCATCTGGAAGAGGCGCTGATACTGCTTCACCAGGGCGTTCTTCGGTGCGACCAAGATCTGAACCAGGTCATCAAGGGTGAGCTGATCCAGCGCGACGATCATCGGTAGGCGCCCAATGAATTCCGGGATGAGGCCGTAGCGCAGCAGATCGTCGGGCATCAGCTGCTCCAGCACACGGGTTCGCTCGCCTTTGCTTGCTGGCGTGTCGGAGCCGAAGCCGATGCCCCGTCGTCCGACTCGGTCAGCAACGATCTTCTCAAGCCCCTCGAATGCACCGCCGCAGATGAAGAGGATGTTCGTCGTGTCGATCTGGAGGTACTCCTGGTGCGGATGCTTGCGACCACCCTGGGGTGGCACGTTCGCCACCGTACCCTCGATGATCTTGAGCAGCGCCTGCTGCACCCCTTCGCCCGAGACGTCCCGCGTGATTGACGGGTTATCGGACTTGCGGGTGATCTTGTCAATCTCGTCGATATAGATGATGCCGCGCTGCGCGCGCTCAATATCGCCATCAGCGGCCTGGATCAGGCGAAGGAGAATATTCTCGACATCCTCGCCAACGTATCCAGCCTCGGTCAGGCTGGTGGCGTCGGCGATGCAGAAGGGCACATCAAGGAATCGCGCCAGCGTCTGTGCGAGCAGCGTCTTGCCAGAACCGGTCGGCCCAACGAGCAGGATGTTCGACTTTGCGATCTCAACGCCGTCAGCCACGTTTGGTGCGCCAACGCGCTGGTAGTGGTTATGCACGCCAACGGCGAGTGAGCGCTTCGCGCGCTCTTGGCTTACGACATGCTCGTTGAGAGCCGCGTGAATCATGCGCGGGGTTGGCGTGACGCCACCAAACGACTTGCGCTGCGGCGCCGATGGTGACTGCTCGGTGGCAATCTCGGCGCAGAGGGCGACGCACTCGTCGCAGATGTATACGCCCTGGCCGGCGATCAGCTTGCGCACCTGCTCCTGCGTCTTGCGGCAGAAGGAACAGCGATACGGGCCACTCCCTGCGCTGCGTGGGCCGCGCGTCTTACCGCCTCCCGACTCTCCGGATCCTGCTCCTCCGCTCATGCGGCGCGCCTCACTTCCCCTTAGGCGGGACGACGGCAGGGAGCTTGTAGACCTCGTCGATGATGCCGTACTCCACCGCCTGCTCTGGCGAGAGGAAGAGGTCGCGGTCCGTATCCTTGACGACCTTCTCCATCGGCTGACCCGTATGGGCGGCGAGGATCTCTTGGGTCGTTCGCACGAGCTGCTCCATCTCCTTCACCTGAATGAAGACGTCGGGCGTGTTGCCACGGAATCCGCCAGAGCCCTGGTGGATCATGATGCGGCTGTGCGGCAGTGCGAAGCGTCGACCTGGTGCGCCAGCGGCGAGGAGCACCGCACCCATCGACATGGCGATGCCGGTGCAGATCGTGCTCACAGGGGCGCGCACGTAGCGCATCGTGTCGTAGATCGCGAGGCCGGAGGTGATCACGCCCCCTGGGCTGTTGATGTAGAGCGAGATCTCCTTCTCGGGATCCTCAGAATCAAGGAAGAGGAGCTGCGCGATGATCAGGTTGGCGATGTCGTCTTCGACAGGGCCGCCCAGGAAGATGATGCGCTCCTTGAGTAGGCGCGACCAGATGTCGTAGGCGCGTTCGCCCTTACTGGAAGACTCAATCACCATTGGTACGAGCATTAGTCACCCCCTACATGTGCACCCGCTCTCTGCGGGAGGCTGAGTTTACTTGGCGGAAGCCTTCGCGGCGGTAGGCGTCGCTGGGCGCTCGGGAGCCCAGGCTGGCCAGACCTTCGGATGAGCGTCAAACCACTCGTCGACGAGCCGCTCAACCACAAGGGAGCGGCGCAGGGAGGCGCGGATTGCTCGGCGCCCGCGCTCCGACGAGAGGTAGGCCTCGAGCTTGCGCTGCCCCTGGGTCTGCGGACGGGCGCGCTCCACCTCTTCGTCAATCAGCTCCTCTGGGACCTCGACCCCTTCGGCGCCAGCGACCGCACTCAACACCAGGAGGGTTCGCGCGCGGCGCTCGCCGCGCTCACGCATCTCGACGCGAATCTCTTCAACGCTCTTGCCAGCGGCGCCGATGTACTGTTCAAAGGTCAACCCTTGGCGAGCCATGCCGCGCGCCAACTCGTCAACGAGTCCGTCGATCTCCTCCTCGATCAGTGGATCGGGGATCTCAACGGTGGCGCCATCCATGGCGAACTCAACGATCTTGTCGGCGAACTCGTGTCGACCGCGGTCAACGGCGCTCGCCTTGAGGCGCATCAGGATCTCTGCGCGTAGGCCGGCCACATCAGTGACGTTTGCAACCTGAGCGGCGAAGGCATCATCGAGCGGCGGCGGGATACGCGCGCGCAGATCGCTGATGACCACATCGAATCGTGCCGGCACGCCCTGCAGTGCCGCCTCTTGATAGTCCTCGGGGAAGGTCACCTCAACGGTGGTGCCATCGCCGACCTTCGCGCCGACGAGCTGCGCCTCAAATCCCGGAATGAGTCGGTCGGATCCGATCACGATCGGCATGCGCTCCGACGAGGCGCCTTCGATTGCGAGGCCGCTGTCAACGCGATAGCCATCGAAGGCGATGATCGCGTAGTCGCCCATCTCCGCGCCACGATCTGTGACGGCGGTGAGCGTTGCGTAGCTGTCGCGCAGATCGTTGACGACCGCTTCAACCTTCGCCTCGTCAGGCTCCTCAAACGTTGGCTCGAACGTATAGCCGCGATAGTCGCCGAGCTTCACCTCAGGCGGCACGGGGATGACGGCGGTGAAGGTGTAGGCCTCGCCCTCGACGATCGGCTTCGCATCGATCTTCGGGCTGGTGAGCGGCACGACGTCCGACTTCATGATTGCGTCGCGATAGCCGCGCTCGATCAGGATCTCGGTCGCCTCGTCGAGAATGCGGTTGATGCCAGCGAAGCGCTCAACGATGGAGCGCGGCGCCTTCCCCGGGCGGAAGCCTGGGATGCGGCTTTGGCCCGCCACGTGGCGAACCGCCTCGGCGATTGCCGCGGCCACGTCTGCGACCGCGAGGGTGACCTCGAGTCGGACGGTGCTCTTCTCGGCGGGAGTGGTCGTGAATTCCATGAGCGCACAGGGTACCCGACGACCCTTGTTCTGGTGGGCGAGGTGAGACTCGAACTCACACGTCGTTGCCGACACCGGCTCCTAAGGCCGGCGCGTCTACCGTTTCGCCACTCGCCCCCGAGCATCATCGTCGCCCACGGGGGTTCCGTCCACCGCAGGTCGGCCATCGATCAACGCATCAATCACCGCGCGTCCGCCACGCTGGGCAGCGGCCGCCACTACCCCACTCACAAAGGCGCTCCCCGCTCCCCCGCCACGGCTCGCTGAGCCGCCTGAGCGTGAGCCGAACCAACGGACGAGAAGGAGGGCCAGGATCCCGAGCAGCCCGAGCGCACGGAGAGGGCGGTCACGCAGCTCCTTGGCGAGGCCACCGCTGGGTCGCAGTCGACCGCCAATCGCCCGAACACGCACGAGCGACGCCTCTCGAGAGTGGCGTACGACTGAGAGTCGATCGGCCACCGCAGGGCGGCTTGCGGCGAGGAGCTCCACCCGCTTGACGCGCAGATCTCGTTCGTTCGTCTGGTCAGGCATCGTCGCCCTCGTCGCCGGCCCCACGTCGCTCACGCAGACGATCGGCAATACCGCGCAGCGCATCAGCGGCGGCGCGGACCACCTTTCGGGCGGGCGCAATGGCGGCATCGGCGGCGCCTACCGCCCCGCCAACCTCTTCGGCAAAGGCGGATGCCGCCTCGTCGCGAAGATCATCCATCGCATCGACGGTGGCGCGCAGCTCGTGCTCCGTGGCAAGTGGGCGGAAGCGGTCGGTGAAGCGCTGCATATCGCAAGTTGCCAGCCCGACCAGCAGATCCACCAGCAAGAAGCTCAGCGCAAAGAGGAGCGACGCCGCTGTTGCCGGGCCGGCCGAGCCGTTGAAAACGAAGAGCACAAGAAGCGCACCGATCGCACCACCGAGAACGGCGAGGGCAAATGAACGCGCGCGCCGTGGCGCAGTGATCTGCACGATTGCCGAGGTGATCGCCGCCGCGACGACGAGCAAGAGAAGTGTGACGTGTGCTGCGCCCCACACCATGGAGCCGAAGAAGGCGGCGCCGAGCAGCATGAAGAGGGCGATGAGCAGCGCAAGCAACGCTGCGGTGACGAGCGTTATAACGGCGATCGCGCCGAGAAGCACCCCCACTGCGTCACGGGAGATCGCACCGAGTTCGGCGCGGAAGAGATCCCAGTGCCCACCGAGAAGTGCACGCACCGCGATGATCAGCTGCTCAATGTCGTCGCTGAAGCCCTCGCGCTCCGTTGATCCGCCAGGAGTTTCTGTCACGTGTTTAGGCGACCGTCAACGTTGGTGCCGTCTCGTTTGCGGCGCGTACCGCCAGTCGAGCGGCAACCTTGCCGGCCAACTCCTTGAGTGCCACCGCAGCTGGGCCCTCTTCGCGTTGTGCAACGGCGGGGATCCCTGCATCGCCACCCTGTCGCACCGCCATCTCCAGCGGAATGCGGCCTAGATTGTCGAGCCCCTCCTCTTTTGCGAGACGCTCTGCGCCACCGCGTCCGAAGATTTCGGTGAGTTCGCCACAGTGCGGGCAGGCAAACGCCGACATGTTTTCAACGATGCCGAGGATTGGCACATTCATGCGCCGGAACATTGCCAGTGCCTTGGTCACATCGGAGAGGGCGACATCTTGTGGCGTGGTCACAAGGACGCACCCAGCAATTGGCACCGCCTGCGCCAGCGTGAGTTGCGCATCAGAGGTTCCAGGCGGCAGGTCAACGACGAGATAGTCGAGGTCGCCCCACTCCACGTCGCGCAGGAATTGCTGGATTGCGCCACCGATGAGGGGCCCGCGCCAAACGATCGGCTGACCCTCGGGAACGAAGAATTGAATGGAGATGACCTTGACGCCGTGGCGCTCGATCGGCTCGATCTTGCCGCCGGCGCTCGACTTCGGGGTGCCGGTCGCCCCCATCATCTGGGGAATGTTCGGCCCGGTGATGTCGGCGTCGAGAAGGCCGACACGGGCGCCGCTCTGGGCCAGAGCCACGGCAAGGTTGACCGAGACGGTGCTCTTGCCGACGCCGCCCTTCCCTGAGGCGACGGCCACAATGTTACGAATGCCAGGGAGGAGGCGCTCCTGGGTCGAGGATGAGGCGCGACGGACCTTCGAGCCCCAGCGGAGCTCGGCCACTGTTACACCGATCCCATCGAGGGCGGCGCGGATATCACGCTCAATCACATCCTTCAGGGGGCAGGCGGGGGTGGTGAGCTCGATCATGAAGCTGGCCTTGTCGCCGTCCAGGGTGATCTCCTTGACCATCTCCAATGTAACAATGTCGCGACCGAGCTCGGGCTCCTGGACGCCGGAGAGGGCCTGGAGGACGGCTGCTTCGGTGGTGGCCACGGATCCCCTTTCGCCCCGATCGGGGCTCTCGGCGGCGCCCCACGGGCGCATCCCCAACATTCTACTCGGAACGGCGTTTGACCCCACCCCTCGTGGGTCATAATCTTCGCACGTCCTCACTTGAGGGGCAGAGACAGGACAGGTGTCCGCGGAGGTGAAACCGAGGGTGGCAGACGTCGACGTTCGCCTGGTCAACGTGACCAAGAAGTTCGGAGATCAGACCGCGGTAGACGGCATCACGCTTGATGTCTCCGACGGCGAATTCTTCACCCTCCTCGGCCCATCCGGTTGCGGCAAGACCACCACGTTGCGCATGATCGGCGGCTTCGAACAGCCGACGAGCGGTCTCATTGAGTTGAAGGGCGAAGACGTTACCTTCCTCCCCGCCCACGAGCGCGACGTCAACACCGTATTCCAGAGCTATGCGCTCTTCCCACATCTCACCATCTTTGAGAACGTTGCCTTCGGCCTTCGTCGCTCGGGCATCAAGGGTGACGAAGTCACGAGTCGCGTTGGCGAGGCACTCGAACTGGTGCAGCTGATCGGCTACGAGAAGCGCAAGCCGGCGCAACTCTCTGGCGGACAGGCGCAGCGCGTCGCGCTTGCACGCGCCCTGGTGAATCGCCCCGCAGTGCTCCTGCTTGACGAGCCGCTCGGCGCACTCGACCTAAAGCTGCGCAAGCAGATGGGCATCGAACTGAAGCGCATCCAGCGCGAAGTCAGCATCACCTTCATCTATGTCACCCACGATCAAGAGGAGGCGATGACGATGTCCGATCGCATTGCCGTCATGAACAAGGGTCACTACGAGCAGCTCGCCGGACCAGAGACGCTCTACGAGCGCCCAGCGACGCGATTCGTAGCGAGCTTCGTCGGCGCGAGCAATCTGCTCGAGGGGAAGATCGGCTCGGATGGCGAATCATGGACCGTCACGCTCCCTTCGGGTGATGTTGTACGCGCGCCGAAGAGCCTCGGCGACATCGGCACGGGCGGCGCGATCGGCGTGCGCCCAGAGAAGCTCACCCTGTTGGAACCGGGGCAGGAGTCGAAGGGGAATCGCCTCGATGGCACCGTCGTTGATACGAGTTACCTCGGCGTGCTGACGCAGTACACCGTGGAGGGCGCAGGTGGCCTGCGCCTTCTCGTGAGCGAGCAGAACGTCGACCGCACGACGCGGAGCGACACCTGGCGACCCGGCGAGCGGGTCGCTCTCACCTGGAAACCCGAGCACGGCTTCGTGGTCGGTGATTCGAAGAGCGCCTAAGGCGCAGAAGGAGGGCACGATGAGCACCGAGAAGAGCACCGAGAAGCTGGTAAGCCGACGAACGGTTCTCAAGGTTGGCGCGGCCGCCGCTGGCACCGCCGCCTTCCTCGCCGCATGCGGCACCTCTGGCAGCTCGACGTCGCCGAGCCCAAAGCCATCGCAGTCCGACACCATTTCTGATGTTGTCAACGTCGCGAACTGGACGCTTTACATCGACCTGAGCGAAGACGAGTTGGCTCGACCAACGGTGACCGCCTTTGAGACGGAGTACAGCACCAAGGTGAACTACGTTGAGGCGATCAATGACAACGACTCCTTCTTCGGCACGATCAAGGCACCGCTGCAGGCGGGCGAAGATGCGGGCTGGGATATCGCCACGCTGACCGACTGGATGGCGGCGCGCATCATTCGTCTTGGCTGGGCCGAGAAGCTGAAGACCGCACACATGAGCAACTTCACCGCGAACCTGCTCGACGTATACAAGGGGCGCAGCTTTGACCCAAGCGTTGAGTACCTCGCCCCGTGGGCGGGCATTGTTGGCGGCATTGCGGCCAACAAGACCACTGCAGGCTTCGTTAAGGGGTTCAAGGACCTCTTCGACCCACGCCTGAAGGGGAAGGTCTCGCTCCTTACCGAGATGCGCGACACCATTGGTCTCGCCATGCTCGCGAATGGTGATGATCCGGCCAAGGCGGACCGCGCCTCATTTGATCGCGCTATTGCCCTGATTGAGCCGAGCGTCAGCGACGGCACGGTTCGAGCATTCACGGGCAACGACTACAAGGAGCTCATCGTGAAGGGCGACGTGGCGGCATGCGTTGCCTGGCGCGGCGACACGGTGCAGATCGGCTACGAGGATGCGAACATCGTTTGGGTCACGCCAACCGATGGCTGCACCTTCTCCTCAGACAACATGTTGATCCCGCTCGGCGCGGCGCATAAGTACACCGCTGAGAAGTGGATGGACTGGTATTACATTCCAGAGATCGCCGCGCAGCTCACTGCCTACGTGCAGTACGTATCGCCGGTGAAGGGAACGAAGGAGGAGATTGCGAAGATTGACGCAACGCTCGCCACCGACCCGTTCATCTTCCCTGACGCGGCACTCGAGGCACAGCTCAATGTGTTCGCCGGCCTCTCTGAGGAGGACGAGATCTACATGAACGACGCCTTCAGCGCCCTCCAGGGCAACTAAGACACCGCACCAAGCGGAGCCGACGGTGATCGCGTTTCTGCGTCGGCGGCCGGGGCTTCTGCCCCTGTTGCTGCTCGCGCCCGCGATCGCCTGGCTGGTGGCGTTCTACGTCTACCCAGCGCTCCAGATGCTGCAAGCCAGCCTCTGGAGCGGCACCCTTGAGACAGGGTTCGTCTTCTCGTGGGCGAACGCGGCAACCTACTCGACGGCGCTCGATCGCTACTCCGATCAGTTCCTGCGCTCGATCTTGTATGCGGCGGTGTCGACGGTGGTCTGCCTGGTCCTCGCCTTCCCGCTCGCATACACCATCGCCTATCGCGCGGGGCGGTTCCGCACCCTCCTGCTCTTCATAGTTATCGCACCATTCTTCACCTCGTTCCTCTTGCGCGTGCTCGCCTGGAAGACGGTGCTCGGCGACGATGGCTTCCTCTTGGGGCCGCTCAAGTCGATCGGCGCACTCCCTGAAGATTTTCGCATTCTTGCTACGCCGATTGCGGTGATTTTCGGCATCTCGTACAACTTCTTCCCCTTCATGGTGCTGCCGATCTACGTCTCACTAGAGAAGATCGACCGCCGACTGGTTGAGGCGGCGAAGGATCTGTATGCAGGTCCGGTCCGCGCCTTTCAGCGCATCACGCTTCCGCTCGCGCTCCCTGGCGTCTTCGCTGGCTCGCTGCTCGTCTTTATTCCCGCGATGGGCGACTTCGTGAACGCAGAGCTGCTCGGAAGCGTGCAGACCCGCCTCATCGGCAATGTGATCCAGAGTCGCTTCTTGGTGAACAACGACTACCCGACCGCCGCAGCGTTGAGCTTTATGTTGATGGCCGGCATCCTTGCCGCCGTCTTCATCTATGCCCGCGTCCTCGGCACCGACGAGCTTGAGTCGGGGATCGGCTAATGCTGCGTTGGCTCGGTCGCAACGCCCTTCGTGCCTATACCGGCCTGGCGCTGCTCTACCTGCTGCTGCCGATCTTTATCGTTGCCCTCTTTAGCTTCAACGACCCGGTGGGAAAGACGAACTACACCTGGGTCGGCTTCACCCTCAGCCACTGGACAAATCTCTTCGCGATTCCTGGTCTGCTCGATTCGGTTGTTGTCAGCATTCGCATTGCCTTCATCTCTACGCTTGCTGCGACAACGCTCGGCACGCTCGCTGCGCTGGCGCTGGTGCGCTATCAGTTCCGTGGGCGACCGGCGACCAGCCTCTTCATCTTCTTGCCACTCGCCACCCCTGAGATCATCCTCGGCGCATCGCTCCTCACCCTCTTCGTGGCGATCGGCCAGCCCCCCTTCTTCCCGCTCAATGAGTTCACGATCCTGATCGCGCACATAACCTTTAACATCAGTTACGTGATTGTCACCGTGCGCGCACGACTATCTGGATTTGATCGCCGACTGGAGGAGGCGTCGGCCGACCTCGGCGCCGATGGGTGGCAGACTTTCTGGCGCGTCACCTTCCCGCTAATCCTCCCTGGCATCGCCGCGGCGAGCCTCCTCGCCTTCAGCCTCTCCATCGATGACTTCGTGATCACCAACTTCACCGCAGGGCGAACGACCACCTTCCCGATGTTCGTCTGGGGCTCGGCGCGCGTTGGCGTACCGCCGCAGGTCAACGCTATTGGTACAATCTTCTTCGTTGTCGCGGTGAGCGCCGTGGCAATCGGCTCGTTCCTACAGCGGAGGCGCGCATGAGCAACGATCGCGGTCCAATTCCACCACACAGCGTGATCTCCTCCGTGTGGGGTCGTGCCGCCAACATTGACGTTGAGCGCGGTGAGGGCTCCTGGCTGATCGATCGCAACGGCGAGCGCTGGCTCGACTACACCTCGGGGATCGGCGTGGTGAACACGGGGCATGCACATCCAAAGGTTTCCGCCGCTATCGCCGAGCAGGCCACCAAGTTGATCCACGGCCAACAGAACATCGTCTTCCATGAGCCTGGGCTGCGACTGCACGAACGCCTCAGCAAGGTGCTTGACGGTGGGCCGTGGGGCGTCTTCCTCTCGAACTCAGGAGCCGAGGCGGTCGAGGCGGCGGTGAAGCTAGCGCGACGCGCCACCAAGCGTCGCGTGATCCTCACCTTCCGCGGCGGCTATCACGGTCGCACCGCGCAGACGATGGCGATGACCACGGCGAAGAACGTCTACCGCGGCCACTTTGAGCCACTCCCCGGTTCGGTCTACAGCACCGCATTCCCATCCTGCTTCCGCGCGCCAGTAGCGGCACGCGATCATGCCGTTGCCGGTGCCCCAGGCGCCTGCGCTGGGTGCAGCTGCCGCTGGGAGGAGGAGTGGGATCTCACGCTACACACCCTCGCCAGCGCCGAAGATGTTGCCGCCGTCATCGTTGAGCCGATCCTGGGCGAGGGGGGCTACGTTGTGCCGCCGGCCGGCTTCCTGCCGCGCCTACGCGAACTCACCCGCGAGCTCGGCATTCTGCTGATCGCCGACGAGGTGCAGACTGGCTACGGGCGTACCGGCAAGATGTTCGCCGTGCAGCACCAGAACGTTGAGCCCGACATCCTGGTGATGGCGAAGGGGATCGCCTCTGGTCTCCCCCTCTCGGGGATCATCGCGCGCAAGGAGCTCCTTGATACTTGGGAGCCTGGCACACACGGCGGCACCTACGGCGGCAACGTTGTTGCCTGCGCCGCCGCCCTCGCCACACTCGACGTTTTTGAAGAGGAGGGGCTCGTTGCGAATGCGGCCGCCCGCGGCACGCAGATGCTCGACGGCCTGCGCAAGATTGCCGCCGGTCGCCCTGGCATCGGCGACGTGCGCGGACTTGGCTTGATGATCGCCCTGGAGTTTGTGCAGCCTGGCGCTGGTGACGGCCGCACACCTGATCCTGCCGCAGTGAAGCGCGTCATCGCCGAGGCGAACAAGCGCAAGCTACTCCTGTTGACAGCTGGAACCTACGTCCAAGTGATTCGCATCATCCCGCCACTCGTCACCACGGCGGCCGAGATTGACCTCGCCCTAAAAATTCTGGAAGAGTCGCTCGACGCTGCTGGGGTAACTCGCAGCTAATTCGAGGCGGGGCTCCCCCGCCTAGCTCAGCAGATCGGCCGGTGCAGGTGGCAGCGGATCCGATGTCTCAGGTACGTAGCGCTCCACGAGCGCGCGTGAGCCACCAACCCCAAGCTGCGAGAAGAGTGACTGGAACTTCGCGCGCTGTGTCTCGAGAATCTCTGGCGTACCTGCCGCCTCCCAGAGCGCCTGCTTGAATGACCCAAGCGCCTTCTTCCGCGTGCGATACAGGAACTGTTCATCGGTGTCGCCAGGCTTCGCCTCATCGGCGGCGTTGGCGCGCAGCCACGCGGTGATCTCGGCACGCAGCGTGGCATCGAGTGCCGGGTGGTCGAGCAGGATGTTCTGGAATCCGGTGGCGAGGTGGATCTCTGCGGCGCCAACCTCGGGGAAGCGATGGAAGAGATCTTCGGGGAGTGTCGACGCACCGTGCTGCACCGCACCGGCGAGGCCGCGAGCGCGAGCCAATTCGCCGAGCTCCTTGAGTACGGTGAAGTCAAGGGCAACCTCAGCGACGCCGCCGCCTGGGAGCGGCACGCCGCCATGGCTCGTTCCGGTCTGTACCGAAACCTTGCGCAGGCCACGGGCTCCAGCGCTGCGACTGGCGAGGGCGACATCGAACTCGTCAAGATAGGCGGCCAGCTCTTCGGCGGTGGAGTTCTTGTTCCCCACCTCACCGATCTCGCCACCCATGCTGATCTCAATCCCAGCGGGCTCCAGTTCACGAACGAGGGCGACCGCCTCGGCGGTGCGCACGGCATTCACGCGCTGCTGCTCCTGCACCGTTGGCAGGGCGAGGTCAACGAGCGTGGAGGCGTCAATGTCGATGTTGCGATAGCCAGCGTCAACGGCGAGTCGGCAGGCACGTGCGATTTCGGCGGCGACCCCTTCAGGGTCGGTGGCGTACTTCTTGGCAACGAATTGGTAATGATCGCCCTGAATGAAGACTGGTCCGCGCCAGCCGGCGGCGATGGCGCCGCAGAGCACGCTCGTGGCGTAGTCGGCGGGGCGCTGGAAGGTGTAGGTCTGCTCAGAGCGCGCCAGCTCAAAGATGAGCGCTGCGCCGTCCATAGCGGCGGCGGTCTCTAGTGCGGCACGTGACATCTCGAAGACCTGGCTGCGCAAGTTCAGGGCAGGAACGGTGAGCCCCTCATATGCGCCGTTTGCTCGGGCGGCATAGAGCGGCGCGATGCTGGCGCTCTGGATCCCCGCAGCGGCCGCGGCGGCTCGAGCCAGCCACTGCGCCGCAGCAACGGTCGCCTCGTCGGTGGCGAAGGCGGCGGTCCAGGCGATCGTCGCAGCACCGCTCTGGCGCAGCTGCGCCGCATCAAGAATCTCAACGGCGCCCGCGGTCGTAACACGCAGCGAGGCGCTGAGAAGTTGGCGGAGGACTGCGGGTGAGGTGGCGATGCGACTCATGCAGGAATCGTAGCGCGAATTTGAACGCGCTTCCCTCTAGGGGGTGGCAAGCTCCCGCTCGCGCGCCGCCAGCTGGCTGCTGTACACGGCCTGCGTGACGCCGACCCGCACCGCGAGTTCTGGGAGCGCCGCCCAAGAGAAATCATCCCAGCCACCGCTGCCATCCCAGGTTGCGAGAAGCGCCGGCGGACGTCGTGCGCCCCCATCCAGCGCTGGTGCACGCAGCAGGTGTGCCGACTCCACGTGGCTCTGCGCCGTTGCGCCACTACCAAGCACGATCACGAGCCCAAGTCGATGCAGGTCATCTTCTGGCACGCGCAGGTTTGCGCCGCGCAGCAGGTCAAGCAGCTCAGCAAGGTCGTGGCCAGGTGCCGTGGCGATGAGAGGGAAGCCGCGAACGAGGGAGCGCACCACGGTCTTCGTGGTTGCTGCGCTCAAGCGCTCAATCAGTCCATGAGCAATGAGTCGTGTGGAGCGCGGACTGCGCGGCGCGCCGCCGGCACCTACAACGAGGCAGCCAACACCTGCGGGATCAGTGAGCCAGACGAAGGCCTCCTCGGGGGCGATCTTGATCTCGGCGCTCTCGGCACCTGCGGGGAGTGGCGAGGCCGCGGCAATTGCCTCGGCGAGTGCATCGCGGCGTTCAGCGGCGGCACTCCCCGTTACGACGATGGGGACACCCGCGTCGGCGAGGAGGGTGATCTGCGCCGCCAGTGTGGCGCTGAGCTCGCCACCAGCCACCAAGTTGCGCAGTGCCACGTGGCTCATGAGCGCGCCGCCGTCAACGTGTTCGTGCGAATTGAGGTGTCAATCCACGCCGATTCGGTGCCGATCATCGTCTCTCGCCCGTGCCCTGGAATTACCCGTGTCGCAGGGTCAAGCCCTCGCAGCCGCGAGAGTGAGTCGAGCATCGCCGCCGCGTCACCGCCGGGTAGGTCGGTCCTCCCCCACCCACCAAAGAAGAGGGTGTCGCCACTCAGCAGTAGGCCTGCGCTCGCATCAAACAGCGAGATCGACCCTTCGGTATGGCCTGGCGTGTGGAGCACCGTGAAGTTGATGCTACCCGCGGTGATTCGATCGCCATCGTTTAGGTCGCGCGTGGGCACGACCGGCGGGATCGGAAAGGGTGCGGCGAGCGGCTGCGGCTCGATGAGGCGATGGCGGTCGAGCGGGTGCACGCCGATCGGCAGCTCCTCGTGATGATGCGTTGCATGGTGCGCCGCCAGTGCCGCCATCTCCCCCATGTGGTCCCAGTGCCCGTGGGTGGCGAGCGCCAAGACCAAGCGCCAGCCGCGCTCGGCGAGCTGTGTGGTGAGAGCGGCGAGTGACGGGATCGCTGGGTCAACGACGATCGCCTCGCGGCGCTCAGGGTCGCCTACGAGCACCACATTGGTGCGCAGCGGCCCGATAGGGAGAACCTGCACCTCAATCATCGCTGCGGCCGTTTGATCGGCTGAAAGGCGCGCGAATCAAGTTCGGCGCGCAGCGTCTCCTCGTTCGCGGCAGAGAGCTGCACCAGACGTTCGAGCAGTGCAATGCGCCTCTCCGCCTCAACGGGATCAGGGGCTCCCTTTGTAATCGGCAACATGCCAGCCACGCCAACACGATTGAGGCCCCGCCCACCGAGCGACGCGGCGTAGCGCACCGCCCAGAGCAGGATCTCGACCGGCTCAGCCGCCTCGTCACTTGGGGCAGGAACGAGCGCGAGGATCAGGCCGCGATCTCCCGGCCAGGTTGCGGCGGCACGCCACGACTCTGGATCGCGAATGGGATTGATCACGAGGCTCTCAGCTGGAATCTTCAGCCACTCTTCGTGACTCATGCCCACCAGGTCTCCGCCGATTGGGAGCAGCGCGCGATGAACCCCCGTGAGTGCAGTCAGTCGTTCAGCGAGGTGCTCGCGCGATGCGGGATCGGCCGCCGTAAGCTCTGGGCACTTGACGAAGTGAATTGCAGCATTGGAGTCGGGCTCGCAAGCGAATGCCGCTGGATCGAGAAACGTTGCGAACACGCCTAGAACGGAAGGGTGTCGCGCCAGAGCGCGAGATCAAACCAGTTTGCAAAGAGAGCCAGAAGGAGGGCGCTCAACGCGAGTGTCACCAGCACTTCGCCACCACGCCATCCTGTGACGGTGGCGGTCCAACGTCGACGCATCGCCTCTACACGTGTTGGCTGAATCAGCACACCAAGGATCAGCCCTGTAACGAGTCCGCCAATGTGCGCGGAGTTATCAATACCACCGCCAATGAACCCGATGCCAAAGCCGAGCACGATGTTGATGAGCAGAAGGCCGCCGACGCGACCGAGCGCCTCGCGCATGCCGCGCTCAACGAGCGGCTTATGCGCCCACTCCGCGCCAAGGGCGATGCCAAAGAGCGCGAAGACGCCGCCAGAAGCACCAACTGAAGGGGCGTATGGGAACCAGATGGCACTTGCCAGTGATGCGCCGATCACCCCAATGAGATACCAGGAGAGCATTCGACGTGCGCCGTAGAGGCGATAGACCAGCTGCGCGGCAATGTCGAGTGCGATGACGTTGAATCCGAGATGGAGCGCCCACGACTGCCACTCTGGATTAATGCCACCGTGAACGAAGGCTACAGTGACGAGCCTCCATGGGCTGCTACTGAGGAAATCACCGCCGGAGCTCGTGATCTTCTCGAGCGCAAAGAGCTCGGCAAGTGCCGGATCAAACTTCGTCAGCACTGAGAGGACGATAGTGACGGCGACCAGCGCGCGCGGCACCCATGCACTGGCAGATACGCCACGGGCGCGGCGGAAGGCGGCCTGAGAGCGGAGTGAGGAGCCGCCCGTCTCTTTGGTGAGCCAGCCGATGCGCGAGGCGATCTCAGCGCGGGCGGCGCTCGTTGGGGCGCTCCCCTCTGCCTGGCGGTAGGTGGCAAGGGCGACGGGGAGTTCGCCGCGGCGGACCTCCTCCATGGCGCGACGGCGGAGGGCGAGGAAGCGCAGCTCTTGGTCTGCGGAGTTGGCGGCGATCTCGAGGTACTCCGCCGCCTCGTCGTCGCGCTCTAGTCGCAGCAGCGCCTCCGCGGCGCCATAGGCGGCGCGCTCAGCGAGGATGCGATCGTCGCTTGGCGTCGCCCCGGCAACGGCGGCGGCGAAGGCGAGAGCGGCACCCTCCGCGTCACCGCGGTCAAGGGCGTCCACGCCGAGCTCCATGCGGCTCGGTAGGTCGGTCGCTTCGGAGGGTTGGCGCAGCGCTTCACTCATCTGTTGCAGCGTACGCGATGCGCTACGAGGCGGCAGGCGACTCGCGATCAGGCAGGAGGAGCGCCACCAAGAGGTCGGTAACGGCGGCCGGATCGCCCGCTGGGCGCTCAACCTCCAGCGGCGGCGGGGTCTCGCCGCGCTCACCCGTCGGCACTCCTGCAGGGGTCGACCCTTCCGGCCTCGTCACAACGAGTCGTGCGCCAACATAGGCGCACGCTTCAAGCACGGTGGCAACGACCAAATCATCAACAGGATCAACCAAGAGGACTGCGTCGAAGCTTGTCAGATAGCGCAACGCCAACTGCAGGTCGGCGGCATCCATCTCGAGCGAACCCGCCCCATCAACAGCGGTCGCCAACGCGCCGTCACGAATGAGCGCCACGTGGCCGATCCCGGCCGCCGTAAGCTTCGTGATCACCGCCTCGCCCGCTGCGTCAACGCCGATCTTGCTCACCATCTCAACAGGTTCGCCGGCTGCGGCGAGGGCGAGTGCCGCGGTCGCGGCATAGCCACCAAGGCCGTAGGTTGCTCCCTCGGCCCGCGCGCTCACGGTGCCGATCACCACGATCATGCCGAGGCCGCGCCATCTGCTTCGACCTGCACGGTGAATCCTTCAGCCTCGATCGGCCCAGTGATTGCAGCAGCATCGCCAACGATGACGATCTGCTCCGCAGAGGCGGCCAACTCATCGGCGATCAGCGCAATCGCGGCGCGGTCGACGGCGGCGACTCGTTCACGGAAGTGGTCCGGCTCATCGGGCGAGAGCCCGAGCACCGTGAGCGCTGCGGCCATGCTGGCAACGGGCGTCGCAGTGCCGAAGCGAAGTGGGAAGGTGCCGCAGAGATAGTCACGCGCCTCGGTCAGCTCTTCGTCGGTTGGTGGTGCGCTCTGCATCGTGGCGAGCTGGCGTCGCGCCTCGGCGAGCGCAGGGGCGGTCACGCCCGTCTCCACCGCAGTCCCCGCCATGAATGGGCCTCGCCCGCGTCGCAAATCGAACCGCGCACCAGCACCGTAGGTGTAGCCCTTCTCTTCGCGCAGCACGCGATTGAGCCGCGAGCCGAAGAGTCCGCCAATGATCTCGGCGTAGACGAGTGCGGCGTGGTGGTTCGCGTCGAGTCGCGAGCGACCGATGCGGCCGATGCGGATCTCCGATTGCACAGAACCGGGTCGATCCAACACCTTCACGAGTGGCGCGGCACTTGTCGCGGAGGGAGCGGACGCCGCGCGATCTGGCTCGCCGCGGCCCCAGGTGCCCCCACCTGCGCTGATCTCACTGAGGCGGCTCGCCTCGATCAGCGCGAAGGTTGCATCAGCATCAATGTCACCAGCGAGCACTAGCGTTGGCGTGCCGGTGCGCAGGATCTCTTGGTGTCGCGCAACGACCTGGTCGCGCGTCAGGCTTGCGACGCCGTGGGCCGTTCCGGCGAAGGGTCGACTGTAGGCGGCCTCAGGTGCGTAGAGGGCCGCCGAGAGCGCATCAACGGCGCGGCTGCGTGGGCTTGCGTGCGCCTGCTTGATGGCGGCGAGTCGCAACGCCTTCAGTCGCTCCACGTCGGCTTCGGGGATGCGCGGGGTGAGTGCGATCTCCGCCATCAGGTCGACGACGCCAGCGAGGCGCGAGACCGGTGCCCCAGCGCCAACGGTGAGGCTCTCCCAGCCCGACTCAGCCCCGATAGAGGCGCCGAGCAACTCGCCAGCTTCAATGAGTCCGTCGGCGTCGTGGTGCTCTGTCCCCTCGGTGAGGAGGCGTGCCAGCAGAGCTGAGAGGCCCGACTCTTCTGGGCGCTCCCCTGCCGCGCCGCCGCCGAAGAGCAACTGAACGGAGGCGATTGGGCGTGATGGCATCGGCAGCAGGATCACGCGCATCCCTGCGCCGGTCACTTGCTCGATGGCACGTGGGAAGCGCCAGGTGCGTGGCGACCCTGGGCCTGGTCGCGCTGCGTTGTTGCTCATGACTTCTCCTCCGGTACGTACCAGAGCACGATGCGATTCTCCTTGGCGAAGAGCTTTGCCGCCGTCTGCACCTGGTCCGCGGTCACCGCAAGGGCAAGGTCGAGATCGCGATTGATGCGACCTGGATCATTCAGCAGGGTGGCGTACATGCCGACCGCATCGGCGAGCTCCTCTGGATCGGATCGCGCCAGCAGCTCTTCGGACTCGGTCAGCGCCTTCGCGCGCTCAAGCTCTGCCGCGGTTGGCCCCTCGGCGGCGAGACGCTCCAACTCTTCGACGAAGGCGCGCTCCACCGCCTCGTTCGAAGCACCAGGGCGCACGGTGGCGGCGCCAACGATGATCGATGCTCCGCCAACAAACGGGAGGAGTGAGAGGCTCATATCCTGCGCGACCTGCTCATCGCGAACGAGGCGTCGGTAGAGGCGACTCCCCTTCCCGCCAGCAAGGATCTGGGTGGCGATCTCAATCGCGGGGATCAGTGGCGCGCTCAGCACCGGAGCGCGGAAGGCGAAGTGCACGCGCGCCTCGGGAACCTTGTCGTGGATCGTCTTGCGGATCTCACCACCAAGCGGTGCGCTCAGCGCGAGGTCAGGGTGCGCCGGAAGTGCAGGGTTTGCAGGGATCGCGCCGAAATGTCGCTCCACGGCGGCGATGATCTCCTCTTCATCAATGTCGCCAACAACGGTGAGGACGGCATTGTTCGGTGCGTACCAGGTGGTGAAGAAGTCGCGCACATCCTCGAGCGAGGCGGCGTCAAGGTCTTCCATGGAGCCGATGGTGGGGTGATGGTACGGGTGCCCCTTCGGATACGCGAGCGCGAAGAGTTCAATGTAGGCGCTGCCGTACGGCTGGTTGTCGTAGCTGGATCGCTTCTCGTTCTTCACCACATCGCGCTGGTTGTCGAGGTTCGCCTGATCAAGCGCCGACAGGAGTGTGCCGAGTCGGTCGGCCTCCATCCAGAGGATCAGCTCCGCCCACTCCGCTGGCACGGTGGCGAAATAGTTGGTGCGATCGAGCCAGGTGGTGGCGTTCCCCTCTCCGCCGATTGATTCAACGAGGGTGAGGTGCTCCGCCTTGGTGACGTTCTCGGATCCTTGGAACATCAGGTGCTCAAAGAGGTGCGCGAATCCGGTGCGCCCGGCGCGTTCATCTTTTGAGCCGACGTGATACCAGATGTTGACGGCGGCGATCGGCGCGGTGCGATCAACGATCAGGAAGAGGCGCAAGCCGTTGGCGAGCCGATGTTCGCGAATCGGCAACGGCGGCGTCGCCGTGCGCGTCGTCATCCTAGTTCTGGATGGCGATTGGAAGTGCTAAGAAGAGGAGAGCGCCACCAACGCCGACGGCAAGACCTTGCGCTGCGATGATCAGTGCAGTTCGGCGATCGGCGGCGAGTGCGACCTGGTCACTCACGCGGCTCATCTCGCCAATCTTGCCGAGGTTAAAGGTGCCCGCCAGGCCATACGCCATGCAGAAGCGTCGCTGTGCCTGAATCCAGCCGATTGCTGCGCCAGTGAGCGGCAGTGCAACGAGGAGGCGCGCCGAGTCACCAGGGGCCGAACCGAATGCGACCAGCCCGACTGCAAGGCTGATGCTGGCGACGAGGCCCCCAACGGCAGCCTTGCGGCGGCGCGCGATCTCATCGGGTCCAATGTTGCAGGCGCCAGGGGCGTAGGTCAGTTCCACCTGCCTATCGTAGCCCGTGCACGCCGATCGGGTTCAGCGATACGCCCGACATGCTTGCCCGCACCGAGAGCGCCTCTGCCGACGCCACGGCGGTCTCCATAGCGGTGAGGCAGAGCACCCCGTACTCAACGGCGGCGAGGCGGATCTCAAGCGCGTCGCGCAGCGCACCCGTCGCCATCGACGGCGTGTTGACGACGAGGGCGACGGCGCCAGAGCGAATGAGGTCGGCAATCCCAGGCGCCCCATCGCGCCCCTGGTCGCCGAGCGGGTGCGCCGTGCCGGCAGTGATGCCGAGCCCTGCGAGGGCGGTGCGCGTGCCGGGCGTGGCGACCAGCTCGTAGCCGGCGGCGAGGAGTGGCGTGGCGAGGCGCGCCAGCAGGTGCTTGTCGCGGTCGGCGATGCTCAAGAGGGCGATGCGCTGAGGATCGCGCGGCGGCGGCGGCAGCAGGTTCGCTGCGATCAGCGCCTTGCCGAGCGCCTCCTCTGCTGTCAGGCCGAGTCCGATCACCTCGCCCGTCGACTGCATGAAGGGCCCGAGCGTTGGGTCGACGCCGCGGAGCTTCGCCGTGCTGAACGCTGGTGCCTTCACCGCCACACCGGTGGGGGCTGAGGCGATCCCCGATGCATAGCCCTTTGACGCCAGCGTGTCACCAAGTGCGATGTCAACGGCGAGCGGCACCATCGGGATCCCCGTCACCTTACTCATGAACGGCACGGTTCGGCTCGCGCGCGGATTCACCTCAATCAGGTAGATCCCTTTGTCGCGCACGATGAACTGCGCGTTGACGAGGCCGCGTACACCGATCTCGCGCACCAGGCGCATGAAGATTCCAGCGAGATCTTCTTGCTTCGCCGCTGAGAGGCGTTGTGGTGGATAGACGGCGATGGAGTCGCCTGAGTGCACGCCGGCGAGTTCGACGTGCTCTAAGAGGCCAGGGATCAGCACCGTCTCGCCATCGGTGACTGCGTCGATGTCGATCTCGATCCCCTCAAGGAAGCGATCGATGCGCAACGGCCGACCATCACCGATCTCGCCGATGCGGTCGAGCTGGCGCTCAAGATCCGGGAGCGAATAGGCGAAATCGATCGCGAGACCACCGATGACATACGACGGCCGAACGATCACCGGATAGCCGATGCGCTCCACCAGGTCGATCGCCTCTTGACGACTGCGCGCCAGGCCGCCCTCGGGCTGCAAGATGCCGAGACGATCGAGGAGCGCAGCAAAGCGCACGCGATCCTCGGTCTCATCGATCGCCTCGAGTGAGGCGCCGAGGAGTGGCACGCCCGCTGCGGCGAGTGGTGCCGCAAGATTGAGTGGCGTCTGCCCGCCGAACTGCACGAAGGCTGGGAGCGTCGTCTCCCCCTCGGGCGATTCGGCACGCACGATCTCCATGATGGACTCGGCGTCGAGCGGCTCAAAGTAGAGGCGCGTCGACGCGTCAAAGTCGGTTGAGACCGTTTCGGGATTACTGTTCACCATCACCGCCGACCAGCCCCGCTCCGTCAGCCGCTCAGCGGCGCGGACGGCGCAGTAGTCAAACTCAATCCCTTGCCCAATGCGCACTGGCCCTGAGCCAATCACCATCGCCGCCTTTCGCGGCACTGGCGGCGCCTCTGGCGGTGAGCCAGCTGCGGCGTAGGTTGAATAGAAGTAGGGCGTGGCGGCGGCGAACTCCGCGGCGCAGGTGTCGACCATCGCGTACCCGGGCGTTAAGCCGAGCTGCGAGCGGCGCTGGGCAATGCGCGGCTCCGACACGCCGCTCATCAGCGCAAGGTCGCGATCGCCGATTGCGGAACGCTTCGCCGTGGCGAGCAGTGAGACCGAGGCGGGATCTGGGCCGATCAGCGTCTGGCCCGCGGCGCGCACTCGGTGTTCAATGGCGATGAGACGCTCAAACTCCGCGAGGAACCAGCGCGTGATCCCCGTTGCGGCGTGAATCTGGTCGGCCGACACACCGCGGCGCATCGCTGCGAAGAGTCGCCAGAGTCGCGAGTCCGATGGCCGCAAGAAGTGGCGCAGCGCTGGCGCATCGTCCTTCGCGATGATCGGCGCGAGCTCCGCCTCCCACGAGGCCTCCTCCGCCGTTGGGCCGCTCCCCGACTGCTCCATCGAACGCAGGGCTTTGTTCAGTGCGGCACCAAAGGTGCGATCGATCGACATCACCTCGCCGGTCGCCTTCATCTGACTGCCGAGCAGGCGATCGGCGCCAGGGAACTTGTCGAATGGGAAGCGCGGCAGCTTCACCACGATGTAGTCGAGGGCGGGCTCGAAGGCGGCGACGGTGGTGCGCGTGACGGCGTTCGGGATCTCGCGCAGCGTGCGACCGATGGCGATCTGCGCCGCCACACGTGCGATCGGATACCCGGTCGCCTTGCTGGCCAGCGCCGAGCTGCGGCTGACGCGCGGGTTCACCTCAATCACCACGTACTCGGTGTAGTCGGGCGAGAGGGCGAGCTGCACGTTGCAGCCCCCCTCTACGCCGAGGGCGCGAATGATGTCGAGCGAGGCGGTCCGAAGGCGCTGGTGCACTGGGTCGGGCAGGGTCTGCACGGGGGCGACCACGATGCTGTCGCCCGTATGCACGCCGAGCGGATCCACGTTCTCCATGGAGCAGACGGCGATGCAGGTGTCCTCGGCGTCACGCATCACCTCGTATTCGATCTCCTGCCAGCCGACGAGGCAGCGCTCGATCATCACCTGGCGAATCGGGCTGGCGCGCAAGCCGCTCTGCACGCGCTCCCAGTACTCCTCCCCAGTGGCGACGATGCCGCCGCCCGTGCCGCCGAGGGTGAAGGCGGGGCGAATGATGGCGGGGAGACCGATCTGTGCGAGCGCCGCCGTTGCGGCCTTCATGCGCTCGTCGTCGCTGGCCCCCTGCACCATGGCGCTCGGTGCCGTCGGCTGACCGATGCGATCGCACATCTCGCGGAAGAGTTCACGATCCTCCGCCATCTTGATCGCAGAGAGCGGCGTGCCGAGGAGGCGAATCGGATGCCGCTTGAACACACCGGCATCGTCGAGTGCCACCGCCATGTTGAGTGCCGTCTGCCCGCCGAGCCCGGCGAGCAGCCCCTCAGGCTTCTCGCGTTCGATGATGCGTTCAATCACCTCAACGGTGAGTGGCTCTAAGTAGACGACATCGGCAACCGACGGGTCGGTCATGATCGTCGCCGGATTGGAGTTCACGAGAATGGTGCGGATCCCTTCGGCGCGCAGCGCGCGACACGCCTGCGTTCCTGCGTAGTCAAACTCCGCCGCCTGGCCAATCACCACTGGCCCTGAGCCGATGATCAGAACGCTTGCCGGTTTGGTACTCATCGCTCGCTCTGAGCGATCGCGGTCATGAAGCGATCAAACACTGGCGTCGCGTCAAGTGGGCCCGGCGAACCTTCGGGGTGATACTGCACCGTCTCAATCGGCAGCTCGCGGTGTCGCAGCCCCTCAACGGAGCCGTCGTTCAGGTTGATCTGGCTCACTTCAAATCCTGAGTCAATCGGGAGCGTGCCGCCAACCACCTCAACCTCATGGTTCTGCGCCGTTACGTAGACACGGCCACTCGGCAGGTCGCGCACCGGATGATTCGCGCCGTGATGCCCGAACGCGAGTCGCTTCGTCTCGGCACCAGCGGCGCGCGCCACAATCTGATGCCCGAGGCAGATGCCGAGCAGCGGTCGCCCCGTGGCGATGATCTCGCGCGCCAGCGCAACGGGCCCAGTGAGTCGCGCCGGGTCCCCAGGACCAGGCGAGAGCACGATGCCGACCGGCCCCCCATCCAAGAGGTCGTTGCTCAAGGTGTTGTGCGGGTGCACGCGCACGCGCAGGCCGCGTGATCGCAGCGCGCGAACGATATTGGACTTCAGTCCGAAGTCCACGACGACAACGAGCGGCTCGTTCGCGTCGCCATACGTCTCAACGCGCGTTGGTGAGACCTGAGCGACGAAGTCTTCGCTCTCCCACGGGGTGATCAGCTTGGTCGCGGCAACGGCGGCGTCGAAGTCGCTCTCCCACGGCGCAGAGATGCGCGCGCGCTGGGCGCCCGTATCGCGCAAGCGACGGGCAAGGCTGCGCGTCTCGACGCCAGCAATCGCTGGCACGTTATGCGCACGCAGCAGTGCGGCAAGTTGCGCGGCATCGTCACTGATCGCGGCGGTGGCGTGCGCAACCACGAGTCCGCGCAGCCATGGGCGGGCGCTCTGGTCGTCGGCGATCAGTCGGCCGTGGTTGCCGATGAGCGGATAGGTCATCAGCACGACTTGGCCGGCGTAGCTCGGGTCGGTGCAGATCTCTTGGTAGCCCGATTGGCTGGTGTTCATGACGAGGTCACCGCCCGATGCGATCGGCGCACCCCACGAGACGCCAGGGAAGACGCTGCCATCTTCGAGTGTGAGGAGGGCGGGCCCGTGATCGCCGATGCGCGCGTCAACAACAGAGGCAGATTCTGGGAGGGGAATAAGGGAGCGGCGATAGGGTGCGAGGCTTCGAATTGCGCGCTCGTTCACCTGTACTCCTCTCCGGCCTCACAGGGCCATCTGCGATCTCTCTGGATCGTCTCGAAAGGAACGCCAGTCTTCACTGGTGAGCCGGGTGGGATTCGAACCCACGACCTAGTGATTAAGAGTCACTTGCTCTACCGCTGAGCTACCGGCCCACGGCGGAGAATAGATGAGCGGGGCGTAGCGTGCTACGGCGCTACCGGCGCGCGGCGGCTCCCTCGGTAACAAGGGCATCCAGCACCGCGGAGAGTCGAGCTGCCAAGGCGGCGTGGCCGGACGCATTCGGGTGGAACGGGATCTCGCCATCCCTCCCCCATTGGTATGGCTCGGGGTCGCAGAGGCGATGGCCGAGGAAGGCGTCGGCGAGTTCGGCGACACGGAGTCGCGGGTCGTTGACGGTGGTGATCGCCCCACGAACGCGGTCGGCGATGTCGCCCCCCCACTCTTCGAGCACCGCAAGGTCAGCGTCAGAGATGCTGTCGCCGGGAGCACGCAAGCCGGAGCATGCGTCAAGGCCGGGGGTGCCCGCCGCAGGGAGCGAGTCGGCGTACATGACCACGATGACCACCGCGTTCGGCGCCTTGGCGAGCACCGTGCGATAGAGGCGCACCAGGGTGCCGCTGAGGGCTGCCGCCTGGGGCTTCATGCGCTCGCCCGCGGCGACGCAGGCGGCCGCATCCTCGGTGCGGCAGGCAGCGAAGACCTCAGAGAAGCCGGCGTCGTTCCCGCCGATGCCGAGCATGACGATGTCGGTCTCGGCGCTGAGCGCCTGCACCTGCAAGATCTCCCCCGCGCGCATGCGGCGATCGACCAGATCGGCGACAACGGCGCCGCTGCACGAGACGTGGGTCAGTGAGAGTCGCATGTTGGTTGGCATCAAGAGGCGCGGCCAGGCTGGCCCGCGGGCACAGACACTCGGCGCGCCAAGAACCTGCAGCGTGCCGCGATCAAACGGGAGCGCCGCCGACGCGTAACTGTCACCAATAACAACGAGGTTCAGCGTTGGCAGTGATGCATCACTCGGGCCGACCAGGATCGGCGCCGGGATCGCCGCGTCGAAGCGCAGCCCTGGCCCGCCGACGCCACCGAGCGCGGCGACGATCAGTCCGGCGAGGGCACCAGCAACAAGACGCTTACGCATCAGGCGTCTCGCTGATGCCGAAGAGCGCGGTGAGCGATCCAGTCAACGATTGAGTTCCGGCAACGATCTGCTCGGCGCGCGTCGTGAGTGCGCCGCTCGCCCTTGCCTCGCGCACCTGCGCATCAACATGTGATTCGGCGGCGGCAACAAGGTGCGCCTCAACACGGCGAGCGCGACCGCGCACGCCGCGGCCCGCGCCCAGGTCGTCGATGGTGGCCAAGAGTTCACTGATTCCAGCACCAGCGGTGGCAGAGACGAGCGCAAGCTCCGGCGCGCCAGCGCCGAGGGCGAGTCCACTGCGCAGGCGATCGAAGGCCGCCTGTGCGCCAGGTCGATCCGACTTGTTCACCGCAACGATATCGGCAACCTCGAGGATCCCCGCCTTCATCGCCTGCACCTCGTCACCACCCTCAGGCCCCTCCACAACGAGCAGCACATCGGCGAGCCGTGCAATGCCGATCTCGGCCTGTCCAGCGCCTACGGTCTCCACAAAGATCAGATCAAACCCTGCCGCCTCAACCAAGATGGTTGCCGCAGCGGCGACATGCGCGAGCGATCGACCGCTGCCACGTGTAGCAATGGAGCGCGTGAAGCGACCGTCATCGTCGGGATGCTCGTCAATGCGCACGCGATCGCCAAGCAGTGCACCACCGCTCTCGTGGGAGCTCGGGTCAATTGCGAGGATGGCGACGCGACGACCGCCAGCACGCGCCACATCGGCGAGGGCTGCAGCGAGTGAACTCTTCCCCGCCCCAGGCGAACCAGTCAGCCCCACGACAAGGGCGTTGCGCGCGTCGGCCACCGATGCGGCGAGCGCCTCTTGAATGCGTTTATTTGCTGCCGGACCCGGACGCTCTACCGCGCTGATCCCCTGCGCCAGCTCGCGCCGCGCCGCGAGATGCTTAGCGTCGGCGGGCATTCGCGCGTAGGAAGGTGGCAACTTCGGCAATCGTGGTTCCTGGCCCGAATATTCCCGAGATGCCGGCCTGCTCGAGCTCTGGGCGATCGGCCTCGGGGATGATTCCGCCCGCGACCACCAGCACATCGCTGGCACCAGAGGCGCGCAGGCTTGCGACGAGCTTCGGCAGAAGGGTTGCATGGGCACCGGAGAGGATCGAGCAGCCGACCACATCCACGTCCTCTTCAATTGCGGCGGCAACGATCGCATCAAGCGTGCGACGCAGCCCGGTGTAGATCACCTCGAAGCCTTCGTCGCGCAGACCGCGCGCAAGCACCTTGGCGCCACGGTCATGGCCGTCAAGGCCAGGCTTGGCGATCAACACACGAATCGGCGTCGTTCGCTCAGCCATGGAGCCCCTCGCGTCGCGCCACGCCGCGATCATGTGCGCGCGCCAGCGCCTCACGCAACGTGGCATCGGTGCGCAGCGACCCGCGCATCGCTTCGGTGGTCATCACAACGCCCGGCTGGCGTGCGCCGCGCGCCGCAAGGCAGAGATGCTCGGCGCTGATCAGCACGCCAACGCCGGCTGGCGCGAGGGCGTCGTTCAGTGCATCGGCGACCTGCGCGGTGAGGCGCTCCTGCACCTGCAGTCGGCGCGCAAAGGCATCAACGAGGCGTGGAATCTTCGAGAGGCCAACGATGCGACCGCTCGGCACGTAGCCAACGGTGGCGACGCCAGGGAACGGGAGGAGGTGATGTTCGCAGAGGGCGTGGAACGGGATCCCCTCAACAACGACGAGGTCTCCGGCTGGGGCGCCCGCTGGCTCCTCGAAGACGGTGCCAAGGATCTCGTACGGATCGCTCGCATAGCCACTGGTGAGCTCGAGCATGGCGCGAGCAACGCGGCCTGGGGTATCGACGAGCCCGTCACGCGCTGGATCCTCGCCAATGGCGCGCAGGATGGTCTCAGCCGCCTCAGCGATCCGGGCCTCGGCATCTGTAGTGGGCACGATTGCCCGCGCTGTCTTGCTCTTTGACTGCATTCGCTCATCCTACCCGCCCCGTCGTAGGATCTCCTCGTGGACCCCCTGGAAGAGATTGAACGCGTGGAGCAGTTGACCGAAGAGGCGCTGCGCGGCTTACCTGAACCCCTACGCTCCGCCGCCCAGGAGCTCCTCGTCACCGTGAGCCATAAGCCTGGGGTTGACCTCTATGGCGAGTTCTACGGGCTACCGAAGGGGATTGAGGGCGGCCTCGGCGAGCCGCCCCCCGAGGTGACTCTCTACGCCGCAACGCTCCTCGCCGACTTCCCCGATGCCGAGGCCCTGCGGCGGGAGGTGCGCCGAACACTCGTCCATGAAATCGGGCACTACCTTGGGCTGAGCGAGGAGGATCTGCACGCCCGCGGGCTCGAGTAGTTTTGCCGCCGCTCGCTATGATGGTGGTTAGGGCGGAGGAACCGTTCCGCCACAAGAAGAGCGCAGGGGGAACCATGGCGGAGATCAAGCACACCAGCGATGCAGCATTCCAGACGGACGTCATGGATTCGGCACATCCCGTCATCGTTGACTTCTGGGCGCCATGGTGTGGCCCGTGCAAGCTTGTTGCCCCAGAGCTCGAGAAGCTCGCCGCGCAGTACGACGGCAAGGTCACCATCGTGAAGGTGAACGTCGACGAGAACCCTGCCCTGCAGCAGGCGTTCAACATCATGTCGATCCCAACGATCGCCTACTTCAAGGGCGCCGGTGCACAGCCAGTTGGCGCCGTCGGCTTCCAGACTGCTGAGCAGCTAGAGGCGCGCTTCGCGTTGAAGGAGCTCGTCTAACCCTTACGGCGTAGCCAACGCCGCCGCGTATGCGGCGAGGCGTTCGGCGATGAGTGCGTTCGAAATATCGGATGCCAGCAGCGCGCGCACGCGATCTGGCTCGCCCGTATCAAACAGTGTGATCACCTGGCGGTGATCGCCATTCAGGAGCGTGAACTGCTTCCCTGGCCAGTCCCCGACCTTGATGTCGATGATCGTCAGCCCTTGCGTCTTGCGCCCACCGCGGGCACCGCGTTCAAACGCGTAGGAGAGATTAGTGAGCGTAAGCCCATCCGCGGCATAGACCACGAGCGAGTAGCCCGTCTTGTCAGGGAGCTCGAAGACGGCTCCCGCGGATCGCAGCTCACGGATCCCCGCGCCCCAGAGTGGGCCGAGGCGCAGCGGCGAGCACTCGCGGCCAGAGTCAATCGTCACGGGCGTTGCATCCCAACCCGTTACGGGAAGCGCAGCCTCAAGCGCGGTGTCGAAGCCTGCGGCGCGCTGCTGATCGATCGTCTCGTTGCACGGCAGTGAGCCGTCGGGTGGCGCCACTGGCGCGCAGGCACCCGCTGTAACCACGAGAAGGAGTGCCGCAAGTAGCGTTCGCATAGCGCTCATCATGACGCCTACTCCAACTCCCTGTTCGGATCGAAGAGCGGTGCCGTTGGTCGCCTGGTGCTCCCCCGAGGTGGGTGCGGCGCGCCGCGCTCTTCTAGATCGTCGAGCACCACATTCGCTGCGCGCACCAGCTCCTGATCGCGGCGCACGTTATCGGCGCACCAAACGAGGTAGCCCGGATCGCGCTTCGCCACGTCACCAACCGTTGCCCCCTCGTACCGACCGAAGGCGAAGACGGTTGTGGCGGCCTCGCTAAGTGTCGGGCGTCGGTAGTCGGCCGGGAGTGGCGCGAAGCTCCGCTCCACGGGGCCCGCGGGTGAGCCTGGGAGCGGGCCAACGGGGCCGCGCGGCGCACGCGGCGCCCACGGCTGCTCTGGGCGCCAGTTGATCGGCGTCGGGCGACTGGTGCGCGCATTTGCGGCGGGTGCGGCATCGACCACGACGCTCGCGGTGACGGGGCGCTCTGGCTTATGTCCACCCTTTGCCGGAGGCTCAGCGGCGGGCGCACCATCAGAGGCCCACGCCTCAGCGAGCAGTGCTTCTGCCGCAGCGTTGATGAGGGCCATCTCGCGCGTCGCCTTCGCGGCGCTCTGCGGGTCATCCATGAATCGATCTGGGTGATGCTCGCGGGCGAGCCCTCGACGCGCGGCGCGAATCTCATCGGCGCTCGCGCCGAGTGGCACACCGAGGACCTCATGCGGTGTGCGACGACGAGTCATCGCGAGGCATCCTCATCGGCGGCACTCACCGCTGCAGAGACGAGTGCGTCTTCGGCAAACATCGTGTCTACGCCATCACTGCCAGCGCGGGCACTCTCGGGGGCCGGCGCGCCGAGTGCGACGTAGTCGACCACCGCGGCATCCAGACCAACATCGGCACCAGCCCGTTCGGAGAGGATCCACTTGTGTTCTAGCGCATCACAGTAGGCCTGCAGCGCGTCTCGGCCCGGAGCCAGGTGCGGGCGCAGGCGAACGAGTGTCGGCTCCAAAACTTCGGCGCGCCATCGCGCCGCCACGAGTCCAGCGGCGAGTTGTGCGCCGCCCTGCACTTGCAGCCAGACCCCGTACTCGTGAAGGTCATTTAGTAGGAGTTGAGCCTGACCCTCGAGCGCATCAACGCCGGTGAGGCGCAGGAGCTGCTCGGCGTGGAAGCGGCGCGAAGCGATCGCCAGCGAGACGCGCATCCCCTCGCCACTCGTCACATCGAGGCTCAACTCTTCGACGGCAAAGCCGAGCACGTTCAGGTCGCGAATGCGGGTGGCCACGGCGCGACGATCGTCTGCACTCGCGACGAAGGGGCGGTGCAGTTGCCCCCAGAGGGCGATGTAGCGATCGCGCAGCGCCGCCGAGGCGCGCACCGCCGCATCGGTATCAACCTCGCTGCCGCCCAGGGCGGCGGCGGCATCGGCGAGGCCGAAGGCCACGTTCTCCACCAGGATGTCGAGATCGTGCTGGCGCTGCCCATCGCTCAGCTGCTCGTGATACTCGGCCGTCTCGGCATCGACGAGATAGGCCTGCAGTCGATTCCCGTCGCGCTTCAGCAGCGCGTTCGCGAGCGAGCCGTCGCCCCACCAGACGCCGTGCCGGTGAAGGTCAACGAGCAGAACGGCAAGGGCGTCAAGAAGTCGACCCGAAAATTGGCCCGACGTTGCGGCACCCGGAGTGCTGAGGAGTCGCCGGTACTGAATGCTGCCGCGCAGGTAGTCGGTGATGATGAAGCCCTCGCCTTCGCCGCGGTCAACGGCGCCGACGGGCGTCACGGCCGGCATCCCCGCCGACTCAAGGCGGCGCAGGATCGCAAACTCGCGCTCCACGAGTGGCGTCGGGAGCTCCTTGACGGCCAACAGACGACCGGCCACGCGCACGAAGCGCACGAGGTGACGCGACGGCCCGACTTCGAGCGGCACCAACTCCACCTCGGGGCTGGCCCAGTCGCGTAACGGCTTCGCCCACGGCAGCGCGATCAGCGCCGGCTCAGGGCTGCGTAGCGTGACGTGTGGGGCGGCTACAGGCATAGAAACTAAGTCTAGCCCCCTCCCCTACGATGAGGGGAGAACGAAGGAGGCTCCATCCGCAATCTACTTAAGGCAATTGAGATCTCGCGACCCCTGCTCTGGCTGAACACGTCGATGCCGCTGCTCTGGGGTGCGATTGGGTTGCGCGGAAATCTTGTTCTCAGTGATGTGGTCCTCTTCGCCTTCTTCCTCTTCCCGTACAACTACTTCTTGCACGCGCCGAATGACTACTTCGACTTTGAGACCGACGCGCGCAATCCGCGCAAGGGCGGCATTGAGGGCGCCCTCACACCGAAGCCGCTCCTGGCGCGACACGCGATCATCAGCACCCTCCTTTTGGCGCCGTTCCTTGTTGCCGTTGCGGCAACAACGCCGCCGCTCACCCTGCTCTCGCTCCTTGTGCTGCTCGTTCTCTCCGCCGGATACAACGCACCACCAACGCGCCTAAAGGGGCGGCCAGTGTTGGACTCACTCACCAACGTGCTCTACGCGATTCCACTGCAGATCGGGCTACATGCGGCAGGGAGCCCGAACCTGATCGACGCACCAGTGCTCGTCTTCGCCGCCTGGGGGATCGGCGCGCATGCGCTCACCACCATCACCGATCGCGATGAAGATGCCGCAGCTGGCGTGCGCACCATTGCGGTGCTCCTTGGCCGTCGCAACACGGCGCTCTTCGCCGCCGCCTGGTTTGCGCTCGTTGGGCTGGGTGTTGCCTCCGTCACCGGAACACCGGCAGCGGCGCTGCTCGCCCTCCCTTACCTCGCCCTCTGCTTCATTGGGCGCGATGCTCGTGGTGAGGCGGGGCGTCGCCTCTATCGCCTATTCCTCATCACCAACGTGGCCCTGGGCGCATCGATCACCATGATGGTCTTGCTGAGTGTCAGCGTCGATGCGGCGATCCCTGCCGGGATCCTGGCGATGGCTGGCACCGCGATCGCCCTCGGCGTCTCCGTGGGCCGCGCAGTTCTGCAGCGCCGATGAGCCTCGCACCGAAGCGCGTCGTTGTTGTTGGCGCCGGCCTCGCCGGACTCGCCACCGCCATTCGCCTCGCCGCCGAGGGGGTGCAGGTCACCGTCGTCGAGCGCGGCACGCGCCCCGGCGGCAAGATGGGCCGACGCGAGATCGGCCCGTATCGCTGGGATAGCGGCCCGACGATCTTCACCCTGCCAGAACTCTTCGATCAGCTCTGGAGCGCCGCTGGCGCGAAGCGCAGTGATGACCTCACGCTGCTGAAAGTAGAACCTGCGTCGCGCACCTTCTTCGCCGACGGGAGTGTGCTTGAAACGTCGAGCGACCTCGCCAAACTCGCCGCAAGCTTCGGTGCACTTGATCCGCGCGACGCAGCGGGGATCCCCGCCTTCATGCGCCGCGGTGAGAAGCTCTGGCGCGAACTGGACCAGACCTTCTTCCGACAGTCGCTGAGCCCACTCAGCCTGTTGGCACCGATGTCGTGGCTCGCAGGGATTCGTCTCGATGCCGCCACGCCGTACAGCCGCCGCATCAACAGCACCTTCCACGACGAGCGCATTCGTCACGTGATGCGCTACAAGTCCATCTACTTGGGCTCAACGCCGCAGAGCGTGCCCGGCGCATTCCTCTCGATTCCGTACATCGAGGCGAAGTTCGGCACTTGGCATCCACAGGGGGGCATGCACGAAGCGCCGCTCGCCATGGAGCGGCTCGCCCGTCGCCTCGGCGTGGAGTTTCGCTACGGCACCGACGCGATCGGCAGCATCATCAGCAAGAAGCGCATCAGCGCGCTGCGCGTGGCACCGCGCAGCGACACGCGAGCGCTCGGCAGCGGCCCCGCCGCGCCGAACCAGCCGGGCGAGGAGCGCATTGAGGCCGACGCGGTGCTCTTCAATGCCGACATCGTGCACGCCCATCGCGACCTGATCGGCGACGAGCACCTTGGCCTCTTCAGCCGCCGCCGCTTCAAGCACATCACCCCGTCGTCGAGCGCCTACATCCTGCACCTGGGGGTGAAGCGCACCTTCCCCGATCTCGCCCATCACACCGTCTGGCACCCCGAGAACCCGAACGAGGAGCTCGACCGCATCATCGACTCGCCGGTGCCGAGCGGCGACCCAACCCTCTACATCCAGCACGTTGCCGCCACCGATCCGACCGCCAAGCTCGACGGCCGCACCACCCTCTATGTGCTGACCCCGGTGCCGCCACTCAAGGATCGCAGCTGGTGGGCCGAGCATCGCGACGAGTACCGCGCCGCCACGATCAAGCGCGTCTGCGAGCGCACCGGCCTGAAGCCCGAAGAGATTGAAGAGGTCGCCGATTGGACACCGCTCGAATTCGAGAACGAGCAGCGCTGCCACGACGGCTCGATCTTCGCCCTCGCCGCAAGCTTCTTCCAGAGCGCCTACTTCCGCCCAGCGAATCGCTCCAGCGATCTACGCAATGCCTATTTCGCCGGTGGCGGCACGCAGCCAGGCGGCGGCATCCCGCTGGTTATGCTCTCGGGCTACATCGCCAGCCGTCAGATCCTGCGCGACCTTGGCTACGCCCTGCCCCCCAGCGAGGCGGGGCACATCGCCTAGCGGAGTGGCGCGCCCGCAGCCCTCTCCGAATCTGACACGCCTAGTCTCCCTAACAAGGCCTCAAAGAGGGTGAGCCCAGAGAGGTAGAGCACCACGGGACTCCACGAGGTGGCGATCGCCCAACCGAACAGCGCCAGACCTGCGATCACTCTGAACTTCCAGTTGATGCTCCAGCGTCGCTCTCCCGCGAGGCGAGCGAGAACGTTTCGAAAGAGCAGGCGATACAGCAGGCTCGACACGAGTGCCGCGCCCAAGATCACAACGAGATTGAAGATGCCGAATCGAGTGCCAACCATCTCAACAGGTGACGAGCCGAAGAACTCTCGCTGAATCTCTGGCAGCACGACCAAAGCATTCGCTCGATCTTCGAGGTCAAAGAACTCAATCTCCCCAACCGCGAGTGAATACTTACTCTGATTTTCAGGGCTGGAGATAGTGATGGAGTAGACGCCGGCGGGAGCCCGAGTACGGTACTCCCCGCCATCCCAATAGGTGTTCTGCCCGAACGGTTCGTAGAAGGTCACCCACTCGGCACCGACGCCTCCGAGGGTGGCGATCAGCTCGGTACCCGCATAGATCTCGGCGGTCACGTCTTTCTTGGGGCTCCCATCTTCTGGAACGAGAATGCCCACGTACAGGTTGAACTCCACATCGGAATCAATTCGATACGTGTGGGGCGCGCCTGACAGCCTGCCGAAGTAGGCCTTGGAGATCTCTGGCTCAACGACCTCCGTCGCCTCGCTATCGATCAGGACTGGCTGATGCGCCAGGGCTGAGCCCGCGCCGCTCAACAGGAGACTCACGAGCGTCAAGGCTGCGGCGAGCTTGCGAACCCTCATTGAGACCTCCTCTGCGAGCACAGCGACCTGCTCACGAGCGAATCCTACACGGCAATGAAAGAGGCCAGCCCCCGAAGGGACTGGCCTCTTTGCGCCCCCACTGGGCGAACGCTTGACTCAGACGGCGATAATGCCGAGCTTCACCAAGAAGTACACGAGGAACGCGGCAATGGAGACCCAGAAGAGGGGCTTCACGTCGCGAGCCTTCCCTGACGTCACCTTCAAGATGGCGTAGGTAATGAACCCGACACCGATACCGTCGGTGATCGAGTACGAGAGTGGCATCACGATCAACGTTGCGAGCACTGGGAAGCCGTCGACGGCGTCCTTCCATTGCACATCGCGAATCGCCTCAAACATGAGGTAGCCAATGATCACGAGCGCTGGTGCCGTCGCCGCAGCAGGAACGATCCCTGCGATTGGCGAGAGCAGCACGGCTGCGAGGAAGAGAAGACCGGTCACCACGCTGGTCAGACCGGTGCGACCACCCTCCTTGATGCCTGCGGCAGACTCGATGTACGTGGTGTTGGAGGAGACGCCCAGGGCGCCACCAGTCATCGCCGCGATCGAGTCGACCAGAAGGACGCGCTTTGCACCAGGAAGTTCACCCTTGCTGTTCAAGAGTCCGGCGCGTGCGCCGAGACCGACCATCGTGCCGGCCGTGTCAAAGAAGTCGCTCAACATGATCGAGAAGACGGCGAGCGCAACCGCGAGGAAGCCTGCGCCGCTCGACCAGACGGTGAGCATTGAGCCAAACGCCTGACCGATGCCAACAAAGTTAGATGCATCAAGCGGGCTGACGAAGCTGCTTGGGATTGAGCTGACCCCAAGCGCAAGTGCGACGGCCGTGCCGACACCGATAGAGATCAAGATGCCGCCCGGTCGGCGGATCAGTGCGAGTGCGGTCAAAAGCCCAGCGCCAAAGATTGCCAGCTGCGGAAGATCCGCCCGTGGAATCTCGGTACCGCCGAAGCCGATGCCGGAGAAGAGCCCGAGTGGCACGGTGCCAGCGAACGACTTCACGACGACATTGGCCTCAAAGAGGCCGATCAAGAGCAGGAAGAGTCCAATGCCAACGGCAATCGCACGCTTCAGGTTGAGTGGGATCGCCTCGAGGAGCGCTTTGCGGAGTCCGGTGAGCATCAAGATCGTAATGAAGATGCCCTCCCAGACAATCACGGCCATCGCCTCGGACCAGGTGAGCCCAAGACCAAGAATCAGCTGGAATGCGACGACCGCATTCAGCCCCATCCCTGCGGCCACGGCGAACGGGTAGTTCGACACCACGCCCATGAGAATGGTGAGCAGGCCGGCACCGAGCGCGGTGACGGCGAAGATCGCTTCAGCGCTTGGTGCGCCCGCAGCGCCGATCGCGCCGCCTGCGGCGCCCGCGCCGACATAGTTCGCGTTCACGAAGATGATGTACGCCATCACCAAGAACGTGGTGGCACCGGCGCGGACTTCCGTCCCGACCGTGGTCCCACGCTTCTTGAGCTCGAAGTACGAGGCAATCGTTGCCATGGTTTCCTCCCCTGGGCCGAATGGACGGTCGGCCGACCGGAACCCCACCTCCGGACAGCCTCCGCGCTGCCTGGAGCGGTCACCTGCGTGACCAGCGGCGTGTCGTGCTCAACCTACGCCACCCCACCGTGCTGCAGACCCCCAAAACTGGGCAAAATGACACGATCTTGGGAGTTCTTTTCGTGCAGATGCACAAGATGGGGGCGGGAGAGGCACAACGGTGAGGGTGAACTGGTGGCCCCGGCAGGAGTCGAACCTGCGACCAACTGCTTAGAAGGCAGCTGCTCTAATCCACTGAGCTACGGGGCCAGCTTCTTGTAGAATAGAGGTATGAAGGCCCTTTATGACGGAACCGAGCTGGCATCGATGGACCCCCTGGTCCTGATGAAGAACCTTGACCACACCCGCATGACCTCGCGCCGCCTCTCCTACATCCTGCAGCAACAGGTGCATCTCTATACCCCTGAGGCGAACAAGCTCCGCGACGAGATTGACCTCTACGTTGAGGCAGAGCACCAAATAGAGGGCGAGATGGCCCGGCGGAAGATCCGCGCCTAAGGCTATTAGGGCGGGAAATGATGATTGGAGGATTTGACATGCAAAAGCGTCACCACATCAGCGGAGTATTCACTCTCCTCGCTGCCATCGTGCTCATTGCGGGATGCGCAAGCACCGACAAGTACGGCGTGCCACTTGCCCCGACCGCACCTGGATTCGGAGAGACAGTTGGAGATGTCTCTTGCGACTCGGGTGGGTACGACGCCGCGTTCCACCTGCATTCGCAACTCGCCGTCTATCTTCCCGACGGCACCAGTGCCGATGTTCCACCAGATATCGGCGTCGGAACCGGCTGCATGTACTGGCTGCATACCCATGCTGAGACGGGGGAGTTGCACGTTGAGGCTCCCGCCGCAACGGCCGCTACCCTTGCCGACTTCCTGGAGATCTGGCGACGTTCCACCAATCCAACGATTCCAGATGCAGTGAACGCTGGGCTCGCCGAAGTGAAGGTTCTAGGCGAGGTCGTCAGCGACCCAGCGAGCATTGAGCTCTCGGATGGGCTTGGGATTGAGATTATCCTCAAGTCGTTCCCACAGCCCTAACGCCCGCTGAGCAGAAGATTCGCGCCTATCCCCTAGCCGTTCGCGTCTGGAGAAAAGGTTACGCCACTCCCCGGCTGGTCATCGTTCAGTATCCAGCGGCACCCCTCGTCAAGATTGAGGCCAGTGAATGGATCGCCGATGAGGCCGATCGGCCCGTCGAGGTCAAGGAACTCTGCCGCTCCCGCAACGGCAGCGGCGCCCGCGGTGCCGAGCTTCGTTTCCACCATGGAGCCGAACATGCGGCGCAGGCCGAGCGACTCCGCCTTGCGGAAGCCACGCAGTGATGGGCCAAGCCCGCCGATCTTCACCTGCTTCAGGTTGACGCCATCGACCAGGCCAACGAGCTGCTCAATGTCGTCGTACACGATGCAGTCCTCATCGGCGATCACGGGGATCTCGGTGGCGGCGGCGAGGGCCGCCATGTTCTTGATGCGGCCAGGCTGCAGCGGCTGCTCGAGCAACTCGACGTTGCTGCGCTCGATGAGCGGAAGAAGTTCCAGCGCTCGCTCCAGGCTCCAGCCGCAGTTCGCATCCAGGCGCAGTGGCCCCTGATACACCTCGCGCACATGACGCAGCAGCTCCTCTTCCCCGCCGAGGCCAACCTTTAGCTTGAGGCTCGGGTACTTCGTTGCGGCGGCGGCGCGTTCCACCATGGTGTCAATCGGCGCGATACCGATGGTGAGGTTCGTATGCCCCATCGTCTCTGGCGCACCGAGCCAGCGGCGCAACGAGGTCTTCGCCGATCGGGCGAGCAGATCTTGTAGTGCCTGCTCGATCGCCGACTTGGCGGCACCGTGATTGCCGAGGGCGATATCCATCGCAGCGCTCATTGGGGCGAGTGCATCGGGCGCGCGGCCGCTGATGCCCGCTAGGCCACGGGCCGCTGCGTAGCCGTTGCCAGTCGTTGCGCCACCCGCCTCGGCGAGTGCGGCCTCGATTGCGGGGAGCGCTACCGAGAAGAGGAGTGGCGCAACGGCGGCGATTGTCTCTGGGGTGTCGCCGTAATACGGGTCGGCGCAGCCCTCCCCCCACCCTTCGAGGCCGGTGGCGCGATCGGTGATGTGCACGAACGCGGTGCGCGAGCTCTCCTCGTTCGGATCGGGTCGCGCGATGCGGAACGGCACCAGATACGGGATATCCCACAGGTGCACCTCAACGTCGAGGCCGCCCGCGCTAAACGCGGCGAGGCGCGAGTGCGTGGGCGCTACGGCCACACGCCCCCCTCGGGGTCGCCACCGAGCGCCAGGAGCGGATCGCCGTTGTTCATGGCGAGAGTGGTAACCAAGAAGATCACTACACCATCAATCGGTGCCGTAGGCGTTTGCAGCACATCGCCAAACACGCCCTGCACCTCGCCGAGCTTCTCGCCCTTCTTGACGACAGAGCCCACGGCCACAGCCGGGTGCCAGTAGCCGGCGACATCGGCAGGGATCTCGGCGCGCAGCCACGCCTCGCTGTTGAGGCGAGTGCTGGCGCCAGGCTTGAGCGGGCCGACCTCGCGTTCGATGGGGCTCTGCGGAAAGCTGCCCATCCCCATCTCGGCGATGACGCCGCGCACGCCGGCGGCATGGCGCGCGACGAACTCGGGCTCCACGTGCCCCTGTCCACCGAACTCACAGAGGATGCCGATCGCGCCGAGCTGCTCGGCGGTCGAGGTGGTGGTGCCAGGGCTCGCACCAATCAGCAGCCACTCTGCGCCAACGGCGCGGCCGAGCGCCACGGCGCGTGCATCGCGTGCAGCGTCGCCCGTCTGTTCGATGCCGACAAAGGGCGAGAGCGCCTCGTTGATGTCGCCCGCGTGCAGATCGAGGTAGACGTCGGCACCGGTCATGAGTTGCGTCGCAATCGCGTGGGCGATCCGCTCACTTGCACTCCCCGTCGCCGAGCCCGGGTAGACGCGGTTCAGGTTCTTGTCGTCTTGCGGATTGACGTAGATCGAGCGCGCCTTGAAGGCTGCGGGGCTCGTGGCGAGCGTCGCAATGATCGAGCCCTTGAGGTTGCTGAGTGTTGTTGGGTCGCCAGCCTCAGCCGAGAGCAGCAGCGAACGAAGTGCGGCTGGCCCCGTGTACTCGCCGCCATGAATGCCCGCGGTGATGGCGAGGCGTGGGCCAGGCTGCCCACCATTGATTACGACCACAGGGATCTGCGTCTGCTCGCCAGGAGCCGTCTCTATGGCGAGCCAACCGGTGGCGCGACTTCCAGGAGCGGCGATGGCGGTACCGAGCTGCACATTCATGCGCGCATCATGACAGGGGGAAACAGCTAATGCCGCGGGACTCCGCGGCTAACAGATTGAGGGACGAGGCTAGCGGGCGCGCTCCAGGCGCGGAACCGTTGACAATGCCAGGCGCTCCTCAAAGCGGCGGGCGGCAGCGTCGAGTTTCTCAAGATGCTCATGCAGGCGGATGCGCGCCTGCTCGGCCGCAGCGTCGAGTCCGCTCAGTTCGAAGATTCCCCAGAAGCGCAGGATCGGCATTAGGACGTCATCGCGATGGACGCGCAGGTCGTAGATCCCGGCCTTCGCCACATCCGCGGCCTTGCGGAGAAAGTTCGGAATGCCTGCACCCGGCATCTGGAAGCCAAGGACCTCGTCGACAATCGCCCGCACCGCGGCCGAAGGTTCAAGCTGGATCGCCGCCTTCAGCATGTCGCGGTAGAACACCATGTGCATGTTCTCATCGGCAGCGATGCGAGCCATGATCCGATCCGCCACGGGATCGTCGGAGTAGCGCCCGGTGTTGCGGTGCGCGATACGCGTCGCCAGCTCTTGGAAGGCGACGTAGGCAAGGCCGTGCAGCGTGTCTGGAAAGGGGTGCTCGTAGCCCTTCTCAAGTTGACTCATGCGGCCACGCTCCAAGAGGACTGGATCGATGTTGCGGGTGACCGTGAGGTAGTCGCGCAGGACGATGGCGTGCCGCCCCTCCTCCGCCGTCCAGCGACCCACCCAGTTGATCCAGGCGCCGTCGCCAGAGCCAAACATGCCGTGAATGAGGCGGTGATAGCTGGGCAGGTTGTCTTCGGTCAGCAGCCCGATCTCGAACGCGGTCTGCGCCACGCCCGTCAGTCGCGGGTGGTCAGGGGTCCAGGGCTCCTTGTCAAAGTCGCGGCCGAGACGGTACGGGATGAACTCGTGCGGGAACCACTCTTCCGCCACCTTGAGATGGCGATCCAGCAGTCGGGCGGCCTCGGGCTCCAGCTCCACGAGAATCCGTCGGTCGAGGGCGGTCCCTTGGTTAGGCTGCTCATCAGTCATGGCGCAAGTGTAATTGAAGTTTCCTAAAGCGTCCGTGGTGCCTTTTGGCTAAATCGCTGTTGGGGTAGTGGTAGCGCATACCGGATTCGAACCGGTGGTCTCTGCCTTGAGAGGGCAGTGTCCTAGGCCGCTAGACGAATGCGCCCCGAGTGCGGGCCGTGCCCGGATGCAGATGATACCGATCGGGGCGCTATGCGTCCAACTGGGAGGCGGGAGGCCGTTTTGGACCCTGCGTGTAGGGTTAGTGCATGAAGAGCCGAATCGCCCTGGTTGCCTCCCTGGCCCTGCTGCTGGTGGGCTGCGGCTCGGGGCTCGATGCGATCCATGGGTCGCCCAAAGCGACCCCCACCGACTTCGCCGGGCTCACCAAGCGATTCTCCAAGTTCAACCTCACCGTCGACACGGTCGTGAGCGGCGATGCAGGGTGCACCGACCAGGGGCTCGCCCCCATGGCGATCTCCTTCACGATCGCTGGGCTCGGCGAGGCTACTCCCCTCCCCGCCCGCCTCTACCGCTTCCGCAACGACGCCTCGTACACCAAGTTGCGTGCCACGGTCGATACCTGCGCCGCGGAGTGGGTCACGGACCCCGCGAGCCTACTGATGATTGACGCCTCGCCCTACGTGCTGGTGATGGAGGGGGCGACTGATCAGGCATTCATCGATGCGCTGCGCACATCGCTCTACGACGCAGCGGGGAACTAGACCTCTTCCTTCAGCGTGCGCGGCGAGGTGCCCGCACTGCGCGGAATTGCCGCCTTGCTGGCGTTCTTCACGAAGCTTGCCTTGATGGACATGGCGGCGGCGATCTCCTGCTCCTCTACGGAAAGGATGCTGTGCCTGCCGAGGGCGGCGAGCTCGTCGCGAATGTAGGTCTGCAGCATCTCGGGGCCGTCGGTGCCGATCACATAGCGCACCTTGTTCTTGCGCAGGGCGTCGAAGATCTGGCGGAACTCGTCCCAATCCTTCACCACCTGCGTCATGAGGTTTGAGGTTGGGCAGATCTCGAGAACAATCTTGCGCTCGGCGAGCGCCTTCAGCGTCTTAGGATCTTGCGCCGACTTCACGCCGTGGCCGATGCGGTCGGGCTCGAGGTTCTTGATCACGTCGAGCACCTCGCTGACGGGGCCAGACTCACCCGTGTGCACGGTGATGCCGAGGCCGGCGAGACGGGCGCGGCGGAAGAGCTTCTTGTATTCGGCAACCTTGAAGGCGGCTGACTCAGGGCCGGCAACGTCGATGCCGACGATGCCGCGGCTCTTCCAGGCAATCGCCTTCTCCACGATGATCTCGTTCTGCGCATAGGTAAAGCCGCGGTCGAGACAGAGGATGAGACCTGGCATCACTGGATACTCCAGCGCAGCGCGGTCAGCGCCACGGATTGCCGCAGCAATGATGTGGTCAAGGTCCTGCTCACCGTTGCGATTGCGCTTCATCGGATTGAAGCGCAGCTCCATGGTGGTGATGTGGTTCTTGCGATACGCACCAGCAACCACCTCGTACACGGAGCGTTCCACCGCGATCGGCGATGACTGAATTAGCTCCGTCCAGTGGAAGAGGTCAAGGTAGCCGTTGAAGCTGCGCGTGCGCTTGGCCCCCGCGGTGATCATCTTGCGGAAGGCCCAGTAATCCTTCGATGGGAGTCGAATCCCCTGCGAGTGCGCGATCCCCCACATGATCGCTGGCGTCACGGAGCCACCCAGGTGGCAGTGAAGTTCAGCGAGTGGAATGCGCGGGCTCAGCGTGATGGCGCGGCTCATGCGCTCGCTCGCTCGGCGCGGCGGCCACGTAGCGCTGGGGAGCCAGCCGGCACCTGGTCTCGCGCGTGATACGAGCTGCGCACCAGCGGGCCCGACTCCACATGCTTGAAGCCGAGCGCTAACGCCTCGTCGCGCATCTCGTTGAACTCTGCGGGCGTGTAGTAGCGCACCAGCGGCAGGTGCTTGGCGGTTGGGCGCAGGTACTGGCCAATCGTCAGCACGTCGCAGTCAACGGCGCGCAGAGCCTTAAACGCCTCGGTCAGTTCGGCGCGCTCCTCGCCAAGCCCAACCATCAGCGAGCTCTTGGTATGCACCGGGTTGCCGAGCTCCGCCGCCATCTCCTTGGCGCGGCGAATCACTTCGAGCGAACGCTCCCAGCGGGCGCGCTTCCGCACCGGCTTCTGCAGGCGCTGCACCGTCTCGAGGTTGTGGTCAACGATGTCGGGGGCCGCCTCCATGACCGCACGGAGCGGCTCCTCGCGGCCGTCGAAGTCGGGGATCAGCACCTCAACACCCGTGTCTGGTGCAAGGGCACGAAGCTCACGAATCGTGGCGGCGAAGATTGCCGCTCCACCGTCGGCAAGGTCGTCGCGGGCGACGCTCGTCACCACCACGTGGTCGAGGTTTAGCGAGGCAAGTGCCTCGGCAACGCGGCGCGGCTCATCAAGGTCAAGGCCATCCGGTCGACCGGTCTTCACGGCGCAGAAGCCGCAGGCGCGCGTGCAGGTGTCACCGAGAATCATTACCGTCGCGGTCCCCTGCTCCCAGCACTCGCCGATGTTTGGGCAGCGTGCCTCTTCACAGACGGTGTTCAGGCTCTTCGTGCGCATCAGCGTTTGCAGTTCGCGATAGCGTGCGCCGCCTGGGGCCTTTGAACGAATCCACTCTGGGTGCTTCGAGGCGACGAGAATCTCTTCGGTGTGGCTTGGAGAGGCGCCAAGCATTGGCAGCTGTCGACCGATCAGCGGCGACCCAGCCACTAGAAGTTCACCGAGCGGCCGAGCGAGATGAGTGCCGCCTCGCCGAGTACCTCACTGAGCGTTGGATGTGGATGCGTGGTGCCGCCCACCTGTTCGGCGGTCGCGCCGAGCTCAAGGGCGAGGCTCGCCTCGGCGATAAGCTCAGTCACCTTCGGGCCAACCATGTGCACGCCGAGCAGTTCGCCACTCTCGGCGTGTCGCAGCACCTTGCAGAAGCCATCGCTGTCGCCACCGATCTGCGCCTTGGCGATCGCAGCGAATGGCATCACCCCTGCAACGAAGGGCACACCGTCGCGCTCCAGCTCTTGCGTGGTGGCACCGACCGAGGCAACCTCGGGGCGACAGTAGGTGGCGCGTGGCTGCTTCGCGTAGTTCATCGCGTGAATCGGCTGACCCGCAATCGCGTGAGCAGCGATCAAGCCCTCGTGTGCGGCAACGTGTGCCAGCTGCAGTCCACCGATCACGTCACCCACGGCATAGAGGTGCTCCTGCTTGGTGCGCATCTGTGCGTCGACAGTAATGAAGCCGCGCTCAACAGTGGCTGCGGTGTTCTCGAGACCGATGTTGGCACTGTTTGGCACGCGACCGGCGGCAATAACGAGCAGGTCGGCGCTCAGCGGCGTTGCGGTGCCCGAGCCGTCAACCGGCTCAATGCTCAGCGTTACGCCATCGGCGCTACGTACCAGGCTCCCCTCTGTAATGCGGTGTGCGACGTGGATGGCGATGCCGCGCTTGGTGAAGGCACGCGCAAGCTCTTTCGATGCGTCGCGATCTTCGAGCGGCACGATTGCGGGGAGCATCTCAACGATGGTGGTTTCGGCGCCGAGGTCGCGGAAGTAGGAGGCGAACTCGCAGCCAACGGCGCCGCCGCCAACCACGATGACACGTTTCGGATGCAGTGTCCCCGTGACGATGTCATCACTGTCGACGATGACCGTGCCGTCGGTCTCGAGTCCTGGAATGCTGCGCACACTCGATCCCGTGGCAACGACGATGTCGGTGGCGGTGATTGTGCGCTCTTCGCCAGTTGGTGCGCCCGCTTCGTCGACGAGGGCCACCTTGATGCTGCCCGGTGCTGTGATGGTGCCGCGGGCGGCGATCAGCTCGACGTTGTTCTTCTTAAAGAGGCTCTTGAGGCCGGCGTGCATCTTGGCCACGATCTTGTCGCGGCGAGCGCCAACGACGGTCGTGTCGATGCCAGTGGCGGGGGTGACTTGGATGCCGTAGTCGGCCGCCTTGCCGATCTTGGCGAGCAGGTCGCCGCTCTCCAGCATCGCCTTGGCGGGGATGCAGCCCCAGTGGAGACAGGTGCCACCCACCTTCTCCTGCTCAACGAGCGCCACGCGCTTGCCGAGTTGGGCGGCACGGAAGGCGGCGGCATAGCCACCAGTTCCACCACCGAGAACTAGGAGGTCGTAGTCGGGCATACGAGAATCCTACGCCCCGCCGCCGACCCTTGCCGCGCGCTGCTAATCTCCGCCGCAATGGACCTACCGCTGATCCTCGCCGCCACTCTGGGCGCCTACCTGGCGGGCTCTATCCCGTTCGGTCTCCTTGTGGCGCGCCTCACCGGTGGACCCGACCCACGCTCAATCGGCTCTGGCCGTACTGGCGGTACCAATGCACTACGGGCGCTCGGTCGTCGACGCGCCGCCGTGGTCTCCGCGGGAGACATCCTCAAGGGGACCCTCCCCGTTCTCGCCGTGCACTCGCTGGCCGCGCAGGGGGCTGAGATCTGGACGAGCACCTGGACTGTGATCGCCGCGCTCTTTGCCGTCATCGGCGCCACCCGTTCAATCTGGGTCGGCTTCAAGGGGGGTCGCGGCATCGCAACCGGCTTCGGTACCGCGCTCGCGATTGCGCCACTCGCACTTGCTGCGGTTGCGCCAATCTTCCTCATCGTGATCTGGCGAACCAGGATCGTCTCGCTCGGGTCACTCGCCACCGCAGCGCTCTTTGCTCCAGCCCTCTTCATCCTTAGCTACACCACAACCGGGATGCTCGACGGCGCGCTCATTGCATATGGCATCGTTGGACCTGCGTTGGTCTGGTTTGCTCACGCCGACAACATCGCGCGACTACGCGACGGCACCGAGCGCACCTTTGATACGGGGATGCTGCAGCGCGACTAACGCGAACGGATCAACTGCACCACGATATAGATCGTTGCCAGCACCAGCACGATCGCCACAATTGGCAGGCTACGCACCGCTGAACCGATCGGTGGTACGAGCGCGCTGATCTCTTGCAGTACAAGTACAGCCGCTCCAGCGGCGAGTGCAGCAAGCGTTGCGGAGCGGAGCGGACTCCTGGGCTGGCTCACTGTGCCAGCGTATCAGCGTCGCGTGGCAGGTCGAGCGGCGCAACGATGAGCTCGCCAACGAGCTTGCGCGACGTTTCGCTGAGGAGCGTGATCAGCGGGCGGTGCAGCGTAATGGTCACATCTGCACCAGGTGCACCGCGTCGTCGACTCCCCGTCTCCGGATCAAGCCCGACTGGTGAGGTAATCGCCAGGCAGGGCACGCCTGCGGCGCGTGCGCGAATCACCAGATCGATCCCTGCCTGCGTTGGCACGGGTGGCACGATCGCATCGGTGGAGCCGCCGAGCGCCTCCATCACCAGGGCAACATCTTCAATGCCTGCGCGGAAGTGCGCCGCTTCACGCATGTCTGGCACGCGAAAGCGTCGCGCATTTGTTAGCGACTCAAGTCGATCCCAGGCGGCCGATGCTGCCGCATGCTCTGGCCGCGCGCGTGTGCCGCAGAGGGCCACCACAATCGGCGTACCAGCTGCAGCGATACGCAAGCCAGCCTCAAGGGCCAGGGCCGACTCGGCACCAGATCCGGCGAGGATAAAAACGGGCGCGCCAGGAGCGGCGGCACCGGATGCAATGCGCCCCTTGGCGAGCGCCAGAGCGAGTTCGGCGATCGCGTCGCCGCCACTCGCAAGCAACTGTTCGGAGGTGTGTCCGAGTCGCAGCGCCTTCGCCTCAATCCCGCGCATTGCCGCCATCGAAACTGCGGCGAGATCGCGGTGCTTACGCCAACGTGTGGCAACGGGCCCAACCCACGCCGAAATCTGCTCGGGGCTCATCACACCGCGCACGCTGGGTCGGGAGGGTCGCTTCAACATGGGTGAAGGATAGACGTGTGGCTAGCCGGTGTTGCGCAGGCCGGCGGCGACCCCACTGACCGTGAGGCGAACAAGGTGTGAGAGCTCGGCGCGCTGACCCTCATCGGTGGCGCTGCGCAGTGCGCGAAGGAGTTGCACCTGCACCCGTGAGAGGGCGTTCACCTCGGGGGCACGCCCCTCAATGGAGGCGCGTAACTCTGGGTCGCTGGCGAGCAGTTCGGCTGTGCCAGTGATGCGTCGTAGCGCCTCGCCAGCGGCGGTGCGCTCGGCCACGATCGTCGCCCAGACCCTCGTCGCATCAGCATCACTCCCGACACCACCAAGCGCGGCGAACTCTTCAGCGACCTCGGGTGAGGACTTGGCGAGGATCATCGCCGCGTTGTCGACAATCGATTGGAAGAAGGGCCAGCGTCGATACGCCTCGCTCAGCGTGGCCATAGCTGTGGCGTCGTCGAGCGTTGCGCGCAGCGCACCGAGTCCGTACCAGCCAGGGAGATTCACGCGCGCCTGACTCCATGAGAAGACCCATGGGATAGCGCGCAGGCTGGTGAGACCCGAGCCGCCCTTCGCCACTCCCCCGCGCACGGAAGGGCGTGAGCCGAGGTTCAACCCGCCCAGTTCGGCGATCGGTGTGGCGGCGCGAAAGAACGACTCAAATGCGGGGTCGTTCGGGATCAGCTGCTGATACGTGTCGCGTGCTGCTTGGGCGACGGCGCCAACGGCGGGGGCAAACTCCCCCTCCCACTCTGCGCGTCGCTGCTCGGCGAGCGGGCTGCGCATGGTCAGCAGCGCCGAGATGATCTGCTCCGCCTCGCTAAACGCGATCGCAGGATCGGAGTAGCGCGAGGCGATCACCTCACCCTGCTCCGTCACCTTAAAGTCGCCGAGCAGGCCGGCTGGGTGTTGCCCCAAGATCGCGCGATGCGTTGGGCCGCCGCCGCGACCGATTGCACCACCGCGTCCATGGAAGAGGGTGAGCTTTAGGTTGTGTGCGTTGGCACGTTCTACGAGTGCCGCCTCAGCCACATGCAGCAACCAGACGCTCGAGAGGTAGCCTGACTCCTTATTCGTATCGGAGTAACCGAGCATCACCTCGAGGCGCCGGCCGCGCTCCACGATGCGCGCCTGCAGCACCGGGTTCGCAACGATCTCATCAACCAGATCAGCGGCGCGCTCCAGCACGCGCGCAGATTCCAGCAGCGGCACGATGTCAACCTTCGGTGAGCCTGCAACAGCCCCCGACGTAAGTTCAAAGCCGATGCGTTGATCCTCTGCCCAGGCGAAGAGCGCCATGAGCTCATGCAGGTCATCGACCCCTTCAAAGCCACTAATCACATAGCGACCGAGGCTCTCCTCGCCGTGCGTGCGCTGGATCTCCGCAGCAACGCGAATCGTCGCCAGCACCTCACCAACCGTCACAGCCGGAACCACCTCGTGTGCCAGTGCGCTTGTGACCTTGGCCGACTCTAGCGCGGCGGTGGCGCCAGGTTTGCCCAGCTCTGCAGTGAGATGTGTGATCGCCGCATGGTGCGCGCCACGCGCCTGGCGGATCTCCATCATTGCAAAATGGAATCCGAAGGCTTCGACCTGCCACTCAAACTCGAGCAGTTCGCCATACGCCGAACGCTCTAGCCCGTCGGCGACGAGGCTCGCGCGAAGTTCGCGCAACTCGTTGACAAGCACCTGGGGTGTTGCATAGCCGCCTGCCTCACTGCCCCCCTCAATGCGCGCGCGACGGGTGCGCGCGATGCGCTTCGCGATGGCACCGAGGCGGCGTCGATACGGCTCATCTGGGAAGCGCTGCAAGAGGATGCGTTCGATCTCGCCAAGATCCTTGGCGTCACGAACGAGTGATGCGCCGAGTGCGCCGTCCTGCTCGCCGCCATCAACCGTTGCGGAGATGGACATCATCAGTCGCGAGGCAACCGCCTCGAGGGCGCGCAGCGCGTGGTCGGCCTGGATGCGCATCGCCTCGCGAGTCGTTTCGGCGATGACGTTCGGGTTGCCATCGCGATCGCCACCGATCCACGTCCCCCAGCGCAGTGCTGGCAGCGGCAACGGCGCGCGGAGCCCCGATGGTGCGGTGGCCTTCTCAAGGCGGCCGAGCGCATCGTCGAGGCTGCGCAGAAGTCGTGGCACGAGTCGGAAGATCGTGCCATCAAAGTGCACCAGCGCTGAGCGAACCTCATCGAGGGCGGTGACACGCCGGGTGCGAATGCCGCCCATGCGCCACAGATTGGTCATCTCTTCGCGCAGGCGCAGATCAACCTCGGCGGCGAAGGTGCCGCCAAGCGCACGTCGGTCGAGCAGGGTGCGGATGCGACTGAGCGTATCGATCAGCGTGCGGCGGCGCGCCTCGGTCGGGTGAGCGGTAAGGACGGGCAGGTAGCTGACCTGTGCCGCGGCGGCACGAATCTCTGCTGGAGCAAGCCCCGCGGCGGCAAGATCGGCGAGCGCGGCGTCAAAGCTGCCGGGCCCTGGGGCGGCGGTCGGATGCGCGTTCGCACTGAGTTGTGCGGCACGGCGGCGCTCCTCAACCAGGCTGGTGAGTCGGAAGCGCAGCGTCAGCGCCCGCACGATGCGCTCAACTTCGACGTACTGCTCAGTTGAGGCTGCGGTCAGGTTGAAATCAACGGCGCTCTTGGCGTGAAGGGCCTCACGGAAGCGAGCGACGAACGGGAGCCCCTCCTGCTCGGTCAGGGTCTCTTCGAAGATCTGATTCAGCAGCTCAAGGTCGTCCACGACCCTCCCCTCAGTCGCCGCGATGCGGCAGACGGTAGCGATCCCCTCCCAGCGACTCAGCGAGCCCCTCGGAGACCATCTTGTTGATGGTAGCCGCGACCGCCGCTTCGTTGTGTTCACCACGCTCGCCAGCGATTCGCACGCCTGCGCGACCGGCCTCGCGCAACTCATCGAGCAGGCGCCCGCGCAGCCATCGCACCGTTTTCGTGAAGGGGGTTCGCGGTTCGCTGCCGCGTGGAACCTTGGCGAAGGTGCGACCCGCTGATGGGCAGTACTCGCGCAGCGGGCACTCGCCACACTTCGGCGCAGCGGCGCGACAGGTTGAGGCGGCCAGATCCATTGCCGCCTGCGCCCACGCGCCAGCCTCGCCATCTGCAAGTTCGCCACCAAACTCGTTGGCGTGCACCTGCACCTCACGCGGTGACAGCGGCGCATCTGCGTCGACCAGTCGCGCAACGATGCGCGCAATGTTCACGTCAACGGGAATCTCGCGACCGCCGAACGCGATCGCAGCAACGGCGCGTGCCGTATACGGGCCAATGCCCGGGAGCTCCATCAGCGCATCGACGTTTGATGGCAGACCGCCAGCCGCAACAGCGGCAGCGGCGGCGCGCTGCAGCGCCAACGCACGTCGGTTGTAGCCGAGCCCCTTCCAGGCAACCAGCACATCGGCGGTCTCAGCCGCTGCGAGCGACTCGAGCGTTGGGAATCGTGCAAGGAATGCGGTCGCCAACTGATCAACGCGGGAGATCTGCGTCTGCTGCGCCATCACCTCGCTCACCAGCACGCTATACGGGTCGGAGCGCTCGCGGATCTTCAACGGTCGCGCGGTGGCGGCGTACCAGGCAAGCAGGGCACGGTTGACCTTGCGAATAAACTCCTGATCGAGTGGCTGGGCTGCCGCGCCCCGCGCGGCCTTCGTCATCGTCGCTCGGGGATTGTTGGCGGAATGCGATTCTTGAGCGCCTTGCTGCGCAGGTCGCGCGCGAGCTCCGCCTGCTCGATCGCATCGGCGAGGGCGTGATGATCGGCGACAAGATCGGTTGGGTACACCTGGCGCACGAATCGTTTCACCGTCTTCTTCCAGGTCAGGTTCTCGCCGCCATGCAGGGTGTAGTAGACGCTCTTTAGGTCCATTGCTGACATGCCGAACGGATTCTTTACGCCGGCCTCGGTGAACGCCATGGTGAGCCACATCCAATCGAATGGCGTGTTGAAGCCAACGAAGAGCGGGCTCGACTCTGGTGCGGTCGCCTCGGCGGTGGCGCGGACCCAGAGGGCGAACTGGCGCACCCCTTCGAGGCGATCAATCCCGTTCGCCTCAAGGTGAGCCCGCGAGAGTCGGTGCACGCGCTCCTCTTTATGGCCCCACCCCTTCGTTGGATCGGGGCGTAGCTCCACGTAGAAGCGCTTCTTCGGGTCGTCGACGAGGCAGGCGCCGATGCTGATCAGGCTCCCATCTAGTGGTGTCTGGCCTGAGCACTCCACGTCAACGCTGAACCAGAGCTCCTGCGGGAGCCCCTCTTCAAACGGGGGTGGCGTTGGGGTGTCGTGCTGCATCTGGTGCAGCCTACGGCATCAGCCCGATGGGGATCGCCCTACTCGCTCCGCACCATGATGTGCTTCGCCACGGTGTAGTCCTCCAGGGCGTACATGGACTGATCCTTCCCGTAGCCGGACTGCTTGAAGCCGCCGTGCGGCATCTCGCTCGCCAGCGTGAAGTGATCGTTCACCCAAACGGTGCCGAACTGCAGCGCCTTGCTCACCTTGAAGGCTCGGGCGATATCGCTCGTCCAGAGTGACGAGGCGAGACCAAACTGGCAGTCGTTTGCCCACTCCAGGATCTGCTCTGCGCTCTTGGCGCGCTGCACCGAGACGACTGGCCCGAAGACCTCGTCCTGCACGATCTCGGAACTCTGCGCTGGCCCAGCAATGATCGTTGGGCGATAAAAGTGGCCCTTTCCGGCGACGCTCTTGCCGCCGAGGACGACCTCAGCCTTCTTGCTCGCTCGCTGCACGAAGCCGTCCACGCGCGTGCGTTGCGCTGCGCTGATCAGCGGTCCCATCTCGGTCGCCTTGTCGCTGGTCGGCCCGACCTTGATCGTCTTCACCTGCTTAATGAGTGCATCAACGAGGCGCTCGTAGATCTTTGGACCAGCGATGATGCGGCAGGCTGCGGTGCAGTCCTGCCCCGCATTCCAGAAGCTGGCGGCACGCATCGTGCTCGCCACAAGATCAACATCGGCGTCGTCAAAGACAAGTACGGGCGCCTTGCCGCCAAGCTCGAGGTGGAGTCGCTTCACCGTTGCAGCCCCTGCCGCGGCGATGCGCTTCCCCGTGGCGGTGTCACCAGTCACCGAGACCATCCCAACGCCCGGATGCTGCGCAAGATACGCACCAGCCTCATCGCCAGTGCCAGTGATCACGTTCAAGACGCCGGCAGGGAGAAACTCTTGTGCGAGTGCTCCAAGCATCAGCGCTGTGATCGGCGTGCGCGCCGATGGCTTCAAGACAACGGTGTTCCCTGTGACGAGCGCCGGGCCGATCTTCCAGCCGGCCATCAGTAGCGGGTAGTTCCACGGCGCGATCGACGCGACAACGCCGACCGGATCGCGGCGAATCATGCTGGTGCGCCCTGGCAAGTATTCGGCGACAGCCTTCCCCTCCATGTTGCGTCCAGCGCCAGCGAAGTAGCGCAGGTTGTCGACGACCGCATCAACCTCAATGCCGACCGCACTAATTGGCTTGCCAGCGTTCTCGGACTCAGCCTTCACAAACTTCCGCTTCGCCGACTCAAGGGCGTCGGCGAGTTTCAACAGCGCGAGTGCGCGCTCGGCGGGGGTGGTGGCGCTCCATGCTGGAAAGGCCGCCGCGGCCGCGGCCACTGCAGCATCAACATCGGCGCGACCGCTCTGTGGAACAGTGCCCAGCACCTCGCGCGTTGACGGGTCTTCGACGGAGATGCTCTTCCCCGACTTTGCCGCTACCGACTTACCGTTGATGATCTGCTTCCACGCTCGCATCTCAACCCTCCTACAGCTCTGCCCCGGGCGGGGCTCCCCCTGAGCCTACCGCCGCCGCCCCCTGCGTGGGGTGCCTCGTCGCGCTGGTTGCCCCTAGCGAAGCGCGGCGGCGCGCGCTACCCTCAACACATGGCACATCAGTTCGTGGTCCAACTTACGCACAAGCCTGGGGCGCTCGCCGCGCTCTGCCGTGAGCTTGAGCGCCAGGGGGTCGACCTCAAGGCCATCGGTGGCGGTGGAATCGGCGAAGTCGGCCACGTCATCTTGAAGACCGCTGACGACGTCAAGACGCGCGCGGTACTAGAGGCTGGCTCCTACACATTCATCGAGAGTGAGTCCGTGCTTGCCGAAGTCGACGACCAGCCGGGCGGCATGCTCTCAGTGCTCGATCGTCTCGCCGCCGCAGGTGTGAACGTCTACGGGCACCTCTTCATGGGGCGATGGGGCGAGCGAGCGACCTTCGCCTTTGTTGTTGATGATCCGGCGAAGGCACGCGCTGCACTCGGGCAGGAGTACTAGGCCTACTTAGCGACGTCCGATTCGCAGCAAGATCTCATCAACGGCAACCTGGTAGGCAAGCGTTGCAAACGGATGGTGATTAAACCCCTTCAACGTTAGGTACTCAATGTTGCCGAGGCTTGCCAACGGCTTTGTCCACTCTGGCCGCACCAGCGTATCGCCCTCACCCTGCGTCACCAGCGTTGGCACTGGGAAGTTGCCGCCAGCAGCGACAACGGCACGTGCCGCCTTTTGCGCGCGAAAGCTTTCGTTGCCAAAACGTGTCGTTGCCTCGTATAGATGTTCAGGGGCGCCTGGATCAAGATTTTGAAGTCGCTGTCCAGGGCTAGTGTCGACACCGATCCCTGTTGGAATTCGCAGCATAGGAAGAACGCGCGACAAGATTGGCGCAGCGACGCGTTTCCAGGTCGCCATACGAGCCTCAAGTGCCGGCGCAGAGAGAACGAGGTAGTCGGGCTTCATGAGCCCCGCGGCGACGGCGCCGAAGGCGATGAGGCCGCCGAGGCTATGCGAGACGACAACTACTCGCCGCCCTGTGCGCTGCAGCTCGCTCACCTGCTCCGCAAGGTCGAGATGGAAGCGCCGAAACTCCTTCACGTAGCCGCGAGGCCCCTCGGAGCGTCCGTGACCCCGTAGATCCCACGTAGTTGTACGCCAGCCAGCAGTGGCGAAGGCGCGTGCCGCCTGGATGTAGCGGCTGGAGTTCTCCCCGAGCCCGTGCCCAAAGAGGAGCTCGCCGAGCGGCTCCCCTGCGGGCTCATAGACGCGTCGGAAGAGCGTCGCCCCGTCGCTCGCCGTGAAGGGGGCCAGGCCCTCCTGCTCCAAGCTCATGCGTGCGATCCTACACTGACAGGAGAGGCGCGCTGCGCCCATATCGGAGGCGGCAATGAGTAACGCAAAGAAGACTCGCACGGAGCGCGACTCGTTCGGTGAGATCGAGGTTCCAGCCGACCAGCACTGGGGCGCCCAGACGGCCCGCTCCCTGCACCTCTTTGCCATCGGCAACGACCGTATGCCCCTTGAGGTGATCCACGCCCTCGCCACCATCAAGAGCGCGGCGGCGAGCGTCAACGCCGAACTCGGACTCCTCCCCGCCGATAAGGCGAAGCTCATCGTCGAGGCTGCGAGCGTTGTGACGAGCGGCGGCGCCGACGGCGAGTTCCTCCTCTCGACCTGGCAGACCGGCTCTGGCACCCAGAGCAACATGAATGTGAACGAGGTGATCGCCTCGATCGCCAACGAGAGCGCCACCGGAACGCGCGGCGGGAAGAGCCCGATTCACCCGAACGATGACGTCAACCTCTCGCAGTCATCGAATGATGCCTTCCCGAGTGCGCTACACATCGCTGCAACGCTCGCCCTCAGCAAGACGCTGCTCCCCTCACTGCGGCACCTACACGCCACCATCAGCGCAAAAGCCTCCGCCTGGAGCAGCATCGTGAAGATTGGCCGCACCCATCTGCAAGATGCGGTGCCGCTCACCCTCGGCCAAGAGTTCGGCGCCCATGCTGCAGCGCTCGCGGGTGACATCGCCCGCATCAAGGCTGCGCAGGGTGAGCTCCGCGCCATCGCCCTCGGTGGCACCGCCGTTGGGACCGGCCTTAACAGCCACCCCGAATTCGCCGAGCGCGCCGCCAAGGCTATCGCGAAGCTGACCGGCGAGCCGATCGTCAGCGCGCCGAACAAGTTCGCCGCACTCGCTGGGCAGGAGGCAACACTCGCGGCATCCGCTGCACTGCGCACCACCGCCGCAACACTGATGAAGCTCGCCAACGATGTGCGCTGGCTCGCCTCTGGCCCACGCGCCGGACTTGGTGAGTTGCGCATCCCCGAGAACGAGCCAGGCTCTTCGATCATGCCGGGGAAGGTGAACCCAACCCAGGCCGAGGCGCTGACAATGGTCTGCGTGCAGATCTACGGGCTCGACGCAGCGATCGCCTTCGCCGCAAGCCAGGGGAACTTCCAGCTCAACGTCTTCAAGCCGCTGATCGCGCTCGACCTGCTGGCGCAGATCCGCCTGCTTGGCGACGCTGCTCGATCGTTCGCCGATCACTGCCTCGCCGGCACCGAGCCAGACGCGGCACGCATCACCGAACTGCTCAACGACTCGCTGATGCTGGTGACGGCGCTCACGCCATTGATCGGCTACGACAAGGCGGCGGAGATCGCCAAGCGCGCACACGCCAGCGGCGCAACGCTGCGCGACACGGCACTTGAGCTTGGTTACGTCAGCGCCGAGCAGTTCGATGAGATCGTTCGGCCAGAGAAGATGACGGGACCGAGCCGATGAGCGGACGCCTGAAGATTGGCGTCTTGACCGGTGGCGGCGACTGCCCAGGGCTGAACCCTGCGATTCGTGCCGTGGTACACCGCGCCACCGCGGGCGGCCATGAAGTAGTTGGCATCCTCGATGGCTGGAAGGGGCTCGCAACGGTTGGCGCCCCACTCACGCGACCGCTCGACCGCGCCGCCGTGCACGGCATCCAGGCGCAGGGGGGCACGATGCTCGGCTCTAGCCGCACGAATCTGCTGAAGCGCGAGGGTGGCCTCGATGCCGCCGAGGCGAACATGCGCGCGCTCGGCCTCAACGCCCTGATCGCCATTGGCGGTGACGACACCCTCTCCGTTGCTGCCGGCCTCGCCAAGCGTGGCGCAGCAGTTAATGCGATCCCTAAGACGATGGATAACGACGTCTGGGGGACCGAGGGCTGCCTCGGCTTCGACACCGCAGCAAACATCGTCACCGAGGCGCTCGACCGCATCGCCACCACCACCGCATCGCATCACCGTGTCGCCGTCGTTGAGGTGATGGGTCGCGACGCAGGCTGGGTCGCCGCATGGGGCGGGCTTGGCGGTGGCGCGCACGCGATTCTGATCCCTGAGGTGGAGTTCACCGCCGCAGCGCTTGACGAACTCGTCACCAAACTGAAGGCGCGCCGCGCGATCGGCGACGGCAGCTCGATCATCGTCGTCTCCGAGGGTGTGAAGCTCCCCGCCGCAGGCTCAACGACCACATCGGTGCCGCTTGATGAGTTCGGCCACCCACGGCTCGACAAGGTCGCCGTTGGCGATGCGCTCGCCACGATCCTTGAAGAGCGCAGCGGGCTCGAGGTGCGCTGCACCCGTCTGGGCCACCTGCAGCGCGGCGGCGCACCGACCGCCGCGGACCGCGTGCTCGGCACACGCTACGGCGTCGCCGCAGTAGAGGCGCTTGAGGCTGGTCGACTCGGCGTGATGGTCGCACTGAAGGGCGGTGCAATCGTTGAGGTGCCACTCACCGAGGTTGGCGGCAAGAATCGCTCCATTGATCTCAGCTACCCACCACTCTTCGAGCACTTCGACTGACCGATGGCACGCCTGATTCTCGTTCGCCACGCGCGCACCGCCGAGACCGGAACCAAGCTGAGCGGTCGCATCAAGGGGATCCCGCTCAGCCCAGCCGGTCGCAAAGAGGCGGCGGCGCTCGCCGAGGCGCTGAGTGCGGTGCAGATCGATAGCATCGTCTCCTCACCAATGCAGCGCTGCCTTGAGACTGCCGAAGCGGTCCGTTCGATGCGCGGCCCAAGCGTTAAGTCTCGCCCCGACATCGTGGTTGACGAGCGCCTCACCGAGGTGGAGTACGGCGACTGGTCGGGTAAGGAGCTTCGCAAGCTAATGAAGGACCCACTCTGGAGCATCGTGCAGCGCCAGCCATCGGCGATGGTCTTCCCTAATGGCGAATCACTCCGCGCCGCCTCGGCGCGCGCAGTTGAGGCGATCCGCGAGATTGATGGGCGATTCAGCGACGACGAGACGTGGCTCTGCGCCAGCCACGGCGACATCATTAAGGCGATTGTTGCCGACGCACTCGGCACCCCACTCGACCTCTTCCAGCGCATCGCGATCGATCCGGCCAGCATCACCGTCATTCGCTACAGCGGCGAGCGCCCAACGGTGGTGCGCGTGAATCTATCAGCCGAAGGTGCAGCCGCCGGCCTCGCTGAGAAACCAAAAAAGCCGTCACTCCTTGGACGACTGCGCGGAGAGCGCTGATGCCGCGAAGGATCATCCGCTTCGATCCACCCGACCAGTTCATTGCTGGCGCTATTGGTGAGCCTGGGCAGCGCATCTTTCACCTTCAGGCAATCGGCGGCGGCATCGCCGCAACTGTCGTCGTTGAGAAGAGCCAGATTGCCGTGCTCGCGCACAGGATCGTTGAGATGTTGAAAGACCTGAGTGAGGGCGGCAGCGTGCAGTTGCCAAGTGCGCCACTACCGCTACCGCGAAAGCTGCCGGCACTCGCCGAGCCGTTCACCGCTGAGTTCCGCGTCGGCACCATTGCCCTCGCCTGGGATCCACTGCTCACGCGCCTCATCCTCGAGTTCCGTGACGACATGAGTGTCGAAGATGCCTCCGCTCCACCACCAATCAACGACGCACCCGAAGGCCCCGATGTCTTGCGCGTAGCACTCAGCGTTGCTTCGGCCCTTGAATTCGCCGAGAACGCCCTGCAGCTCGCCGCTGCGGGCCGACCGATCTGCCCGAACTGTGGCGTGCCGCTCGATCCGCGTGGGCACCGCTGCGCACGCAAGGCCGCCCTCCTCAACTGAGGTGACGGGCGCAGCAGCGGCACCGAACTGGCATGGGGCGCTCCCCACCACCTCAGGCCTCGTTGAGATTGACGAGGCGCTTCGCCTCATGCGCCTCTCGCCCGAACTCAAACCGATCGGGCGCATCGCGCAGGCGAGCAACGCCAGCTTCCTCTGTGAGATCGATGGTGGGCTCCAGGTGATCTACAAGCCGATCCGCGGCGAGGCGCCGCTCTGGGACTTCCCCGAGGGGAGTCTCGCGGCGCGCGAGACCGCTGCATATCTTGTGAGTGAGGCGCTGGCGCTTGGCGTCGTGCCGCCCACGATCCTGCGCGACGGCCCTGCCGGCGAGGGTGCCGTGCAACTCTGGATTGACCATGTTGGAGTTCATCGCGCGGTTGATCTCGTCAACGCCTCAGACGAGGGGCTGCGTCACCTCGCCCTCTTCGACGCGATCGTGAATAACGGCGACCGGAAGGGTGGGCACATCCTCCCCCTCCCTGACGGGCGCATCCTTGGCGTCGACCACGGCGTCACCTTCGCCGTTGAGCCGAAGCTGCGCACCGTGCTGTGGGCGTGGCGCAGCAAAGCGTTCACCGAAGAGGAGCAGCTCGTCATTGCGCGCGGCCTTCAGGGGCTGGCCGCAGACGGAGAGCTACGCGCGCAACTCTCCCCACTCCTCGACGGAGAGGAGATTGATGAGCTAGCGGCGCGCCTCAGCGACCTCGCTGCGACCGGCTGCTTCCCAGAACCGAGCCCCGATTGGCCGCCACTCCCGTGGCCGCTCGTCTAGAGGCGGTCAGGTTACGGGAGTAGCGACTCGTCGACGATATCGCTCGCCTTCAGTCCGTCGAGCACCGTCTGCCCAGGGATTGAGCGCATGAAGCTGATCGACGTCTCCCAGCCCTCAACGCTAATTGCCCCGTAGCCGGCGCTCTCTTGTAGTGGACCTGCCCAGACGCCGACCGTTGCCTGCATGACGGCGAGCGATTTGGCGCGGGCCTCAGGGGTCGCTGCAACCTCAGGGACAACCTTCGCTGCAGCGTCGACGCCGAGCTCTGGGTCCGCCGCAATCTGTCGCATCGCCTCAAGCGTTGCGGCAATGAATGCTCGAATCGCATCACGCTTGCTCTCAATCGTCGCTGGTGAGGAGATGATTCCAGGCCCTGCGAATGGCGCCGCAGCGGATGCGTAGAAGACCTCTACCTCAATGCCTGCCGCCTGTGCCTGCACAAGGTCGTTGTTGGCGTATCCGGTTGTTGCATCGGCGGCACCGCTAATCAGTGCCTGCGTCTGCCCAAAATCTGGGTAGAGGTCGAGCGATACATCACCAATGCTGAGCGATGCCTGGTCAAGGATGCCGAGCAGCGTCAGATAGCCCGAACCGTATTGGCCTGGCGTGCCAACGCGCTTACCCGCCAAGTCGGCTGGGCTCATGATGCCCGCATCGGTTCGTGCGATCACAACGTTCGGCAGCACGCCGTAGATGGTGGCGAGATAGCGAACGGGAATCCCCTGTGAGACGGCGGGGATCATGCTGGTGCCGTCGGCGAGGGCCAGATCAAGTCCGCCACTCCCTACAAGGCTGATCAGGTCAGGATCGATCTGGTTCTGCAGCGTCACATCGAGGCCTGCGGCGGCATATGCGCCGCTCTGCTGTGCCAAATAGAAGGGGGCAAACTGCACTCCGGGGATGTAGCCGAGGCCAACCGTGAGCTGCACTGCCGTCGCCGAAGCTGAAGGTGATGCTGATGGTGTCGGCGATGCACTCGATGTGCAGCCAGTGATCAGCAGCGCGAGAGAACTGAGCAGTGCAACCAAAATCCGATTCATTGTTAACCCCCCCTACATTTGCGATCGCATCAGGCGATCTTTTTTGATAATACTCGCTCAACAAAAAGTACGAGTCCATACGCACTCACGCCAACGATCGCGATTTGTAACAGATCCGCAAAGAGGAGTGGCGTGTCGAAGAGTGAACCGCGGGCAAGGTTGAGCAGCACGCCAAGTCCTGCGGTTCCACCAAGCCACTCGCCAACGATCGCGCCGACCACGGCCAGCGTTGCGGCAACGCGTGCGCCAGCAAGGATGCCGCTGCGTGCCGCAGGAAGGCGTGCATAGCGAAGGCTCTGCCAGCGCGTTGCACCGAGTGACCGCATCAGCTCAAGGGTTCCCGCATCGACATCGCGCACGGCGACCAGGGTTGAGATCGCAACAGGGAAGAGGGTGATCAGTGCGCAGACGGCGACCTTTGCCGTGAGCCCTGGCCCGAGCCAGAGCACGAGCACCGGTCCGAGGGCGAGGATCGGCGTTGACTGCGCCGCAACGAGGTAGGGGCTGACCACACGGCGAGCCGAACCCGAGAGACCAAGCGTCAAACCGATCAGTAGGCCGAGCGCCCCACCGAGCAGACCACCAATCGTCACCTCGGTCACCGTGGGCACGAGATGGCGAAGCATGGTGCCGTCAGCCCACGCCTCGGCGAATCGCACCGCGATCACTGATGGCGCAGGCAAGATGAACTGCGGCACTGCGGCGGCGCGTACGCCAAACTCCCACGCCGCCAGCAAGAGTGCGGCCACGGCGACGGGGGTGATCTGACTCAGCCTATGCATGCGACACCGAATCGAGTGCGGCGTAGAGGCGCGTCTGTCGCGCGGTGCCGTCCGGTGAGAGGAGCGCGGCGCGGCGCTCAGCTGCAGGCAGGCTGCGCAAGCCTGGAACCTCAAGGTGAATCGCACCGTCGGCGCCGAGCATCAACACACGGTCGGCAACGAGCAGCGCCTCGGCGACATCGTGCGTCACGAGCAGCGTCGCCGCCCCTGCAACCAGCTCGGGGAGCTCATCGTCGAGGCGGGCGCGCGTGATGGCATCGAGCGCGGCGAACGGTTCGTCGAGCAGCAGGAGCGACGGCTGTCGCACCAGTGCACGCGCCAGCGCCACGCGCCCACGTTCACCACCTGAGATCTCGGCAGGGCTGCGGTCGAGCAGCCCGCCAGCCCCAACGCGCTTGAGTGCCGCCTCAGCGGTAGTTCGCGCGCTCGGGAGCGACTCGCCGGACAGCTCCAGTGGGAGCGTCACATTACGTAGCACCGTGCGCCATGGAAGGAGTCGTGACTCTTGAAAGACGATGCCGACCTCTGGTCGACCGGCGGCAGCCGCGCTCCCAACGAGTGCAACGCGCCCAGCCGTAGAGGTGAGGAGTCCGGCCACAAGGCGTAAGAGCGTCGACTTTCCTGATCCGTTGGCGCCCAAGAGCGCCACCGATTCGCCTGCGGCGATTGAGAGCGAGAGGTTGCGCAGCACGGGGCGATCGCCAAACGAGTGCGAGAGTCCCTCAACGTGAAGTATCGACATCAGCACATCATGGCGCGCGAAGCCTGCGCGCGCCGGTCAGGCTGCGGTGGCGGCGCGGGCTGCAGCGGCTCGTCGCACCGGGCGCACATAGAAGAAGAGGCCGAAGATGAGGTATGCCCCTTGCGCGAGTAGCGTTGTTAGCTCAGGAGTTGAGCTGTAGCCAACGATGGCGCGCAAGAACTGACCGATCCCCTCTTTGTGCGGCAAGACGGCAGAGATGTCGTAGATCGGCGTGACTAGGCCTGGCAGCAAGCCAACCTCAATGAACTCATGGACTCCGTATGAGAGGAGGCCCGAGGCAATCACCACGAGGGCGGCGCCAGTGAGGTTGAAGAAGGAGCTCAAGTTGAGTCGCAATCCAGCACGGAAGATCAACACGCCGATGCCGGCGGCAATCAGTAGGCCGACCACGGCACCAAGCATGACAGGGAGTCCCTCCCCCGCCGCTGCAGTCGTCTGGCCGAGCAGGAAGAGCGAAGTCTCAAACCCCTCGCGAATGACCGCGGTAAAGGCGAGGAGGCTGAGTCCCAACACCGATGTAGAGGCGACTGCGCGATCAACGCCACTGCGAAGATCGGCGCCGAGGGTGACGGCCTGCTTGCGCATCCAGAAGAGCATGTAGGTGAGGATCACCACGGCAAGGAGCGAGGTGGTGCCAGCGATGATCTGCTCGGCGGTCCCCTGCAGGCTCCCGAGGGCCACGAATGCAATACCGCCCACTGCGGCGGAGGCGAGGATGGCTGTGATGACGCCAAACCAGAGGCTGCCGAGTCGATCGGCGCGGCCGATCTTTACGAGGTAGCTCGCAATGATGCCAACGATGAGTGCCGCTTCGACCCCTTCACGAAGTCCGGTGAGTAGCCCTCCAAGGCCCCAGGCGAAGATGCTCTCCATGCGAATCCCCCTCTCACAGCTGCTGCGCACTCTTGCTGCGCACGCTCAAGAAGATGATGCCATCTAATATCGAAAAGGTCAACCGCACCTGTCTAATACGACAAGTGACCTTGTCCTGTATCGCTATCTAGCGGTCGAGAACGAAGACCGGGAGGCGATCAGGGTCGATGCCGAGCTCCTTGATCGCCGCGGCCGCCTCGGCCGGCGTGCGCTCGCCGCCACGCGCCAGGGCCACCATCGCGGCGGCGGTGATGTGCTTGGCGTCGACCGAGAAGAACTCACGGAGCGCCTCGCGGGTATCGCTCAGACCGAAGCCGTCGGTACCGAGCACCAGATACGGCACATCGATCCAGGGGGCGAGAAGGTCAGGGAGCGCGGTCACCCAGTCGCTGGCGGCAACGATCGGCGCACCGCCACTGCCGAGCTGATCCTGCATCCACGAGGTTCGCGGCGCACTCTCCGGGTGGCGTCGATTCCAGCGCTCAACAACGAGCGATTCGCGGCGCAACTCTGAATACGAGGTGGCGGACCAGATCTCGGCACGCACGCCGAACCGTTCACGCAGCAGGTCGCGCGCGGCGAGCACCTCGCCCATGATCGCGCCCGAGCCGAAGAGGCGAACGATTGGTCCGCTCGCGCTGGCATCAGCCTCGGCGAAGCGATAGAGGCCGCGATGAATCCCCTCATCGACATGTGTCCCCTCGGGTCGCGCCGGCTGCGCCTGATTCTCGTTGTAGATCGTCATGTAGTAGAGGATGTCTTCACGCCCGCCATGCATGCGATCCATGCCGCGGCGAATCAGTGCCGCCATCTCATAGGCGAATGACGGGTCGTAGGCGGCGACATGCGGATGCAGATGCGCGATCATCTGCGAGTGGCCATCGTCGTGCTGCAGCCCCTCGCCGGCGAGTGTCGTACGACCGGCCGTGGCACCAATCAAGAAGCCGCGGCCGCGTGCATCGCCCACCTGCCAGATTTGATCGCCCACGCGCTGGAAGCCGAACATGGAGTAGAAGACATAGAACGGAATCGTCGGCACACCATGCGTGGCATAAGCCGTCGCGGCCGCCTGGAACGAGGCCATGGAGCCAGCCTCGGTGATCCCCTCTTCGAGGAGTTGACCGCTCTGCGACTCGCGATAGCTCAACAGCAACTCAGAGTCGACCGGCTCATAGCGCTGACCGAACGGCGCATAGATGCCGCTCTGCTTAAAGAGTGGATCCATGCCGAAGGTGCGCGCCTCGTCTGGAACGATCGGCACGATCTGCTGGCCGATGTGTGGATCGCGCAACAGGTTGCGCAGCAGCTTGGCGAACGCCATGGTGGTGCTGACTGGCACAGTACTGCCCGCGGCGAACTCGGCATCGACCGCCACCTCTGGCGCGCTCCAGGTCACCGGATGCACGACACGCGTTGGGAGCGGGCCACCGAGTGCTGCCCGGCGCTCATTGATGTACCTAGCTTCTGGACTGTTTGGACCAGGGTGGTAGTACGGAGCCTCGGGGATCTTCTCGTCAGGGATCGGCAGTCCAAGTCGATCGCGGAAGGCGAGGAGTTCCGCCTCAGAGAGCTTCTTCGCCTGGTGCGTCACATTCGTGGCCTCAACCGAAGCCCCAAGTGAGTAGCCCTTCACCGTCTTCGCCAGGATCACCGTCGGAGCACCCTTATGCGCGACGGCTGAGGCGTAGGCGGCATGGATCTTGCGGTAGTCGTGACCGCCGCGGCGGAGGCGCACCAGATCATCGTCAGAGAGGTGCTTTACAAGCGCGCCGAGCTCTGGCTCTGGGCCGAAGAAGTGCTCGCGGATGTATGCGCCACCGGCAACGATGTACTTCTGGAACTCGCCATCTACGGTCGAGTCCATCTTGCGCACCAGATGCCCGCCAGCATCGTTCGCCAAGAGCTCATCCCACTCGCGACTCCAGATAACCTTGATCACGTTCCAGCCAGCGCCGCGGAAGAGCCCCTCGAGCTCCTGGATGATCTTGCCGTTGCCGCGCACCGGGCCGTCAAGTCGCTGCAGGTTGCAGTTCACCACCCAGGTCAGGTTGTCGAGCCCTTCGCGTGCTGCAAGGGTCAGCGCGCCAGCGGACTCAGGCTCATCCATCTCGCCATCACCCAAGAAGGCCCAAACGCGGCTCCCCGATGTGTCGGTGAGGCTGCGGTTGTGGAGGTAACGGTTATAGCGCGCCTGATAGATCGACCCGATGCCGCCGAGGCCCATGGAGACGGTTGGGAACTCCCAGAAGTCGGGCAATAGGCGTGCATGCGGGTAAGAGGGGAGGCCGCCGTGTCCGGCCGTCTCTTGGCGGAAGCGGTCGAGCTGCGGAGCGTTGATGCGCCCCTCGAGATAGGCGCGCGCATAGATGCCAGGGGCGGCATGCCCCTGATAGAAGATCTGATCGCCCGCGCCTCCCTGCTTGCCGCGGAAGAAGTGGTTGTAACCGACCTCATAAAGGCTCGCCGCACTGGCGTAGGTGGCGAGGTGTCCGCCGATGCCCGCGTGTGTCTTGTTTGCGCGAAGCACCATGGCGGCGGCGTTCCAGCGGATGATGTGTCGGATGCGCGTCTCCATCGCCTCGTCGCCAGGGAAGGCGGGCTCGTCACTCGTCTTGATGGTGTTGATGTACGGCGTGGTGACGAGGGTGGGGAGATCGACGCCAAGGTCTCGCGCTCGCGAGAGGAGGCGCATCAGCAGGAGCTTGGCGCGCTCAGGGCCGTGAGCAGCGATAGACCGCTCGATCTCGCCGATCAGGCGTGCCGTCTCCGTTGGGTCGGCGTCGGGGATCTGCTCAAGGAAGTCAAAGGTTCGCACGATTCCACAAGGGTAGCGCCCCGTGCGAGGATGCGGGTATGGCAAAACCGCAGCGTGCTCTTCTGATCGTCGACCTGCAGGTCGACTTCGGCGACCCCTCGGGGAGCCTCTTCGTTGCCGGTGCCCACGCCGCCCTCCCCCACGTGCTGCGCCTCGTTGAGCGCGCCCGGGCCCACGGCGAGCTCGTGGTGTGGAGCCAGGACTGGCACCCTGAGAGCACACCGCACTTCGCCCCACAGGGCGGCACCTGGCCGGTGCACTGCGTCGCGGGGAGCCCAGGGGCCGAACTCCTGCCCGAGGCGGTCTTGGCGCAACGGCCCGGCGATGTGGTGATTCGCAAAGGGGTCGCCGGCGAGGATGGCTACAGCGCCTTCTCGCTGCGCAATCCGATCACCGGTGAGGTTCGCTCCACCGAACTTGCGGCGCTCCTTCACAGCTCTGGTGTGACGCTCGTGACGGTCTGTGGCCTTGCGACCGACTGGTGCGTCAAGGCAACCGCACTCGATGCGCTCACCACGGGATTCACCGTTGAGGTAGCCGTCGCCGCAACCGCCGGCGTTGAGCTGCGCGAAGGCGACACCGCCGCAGCACTGCAAGAGATTGAGTCTGCGGGCGGAGTACTTATCTAATGACACTGCTCTTGATCGCTGCGTTCGGCCTCATCGGTGCCGTAGTCGTTGAACTACTGCTCGGGCGACTCATCAACTCAGGTGCGATCCGACGCCCCGAGATCAACCTCACGATTGAGATTGCAGCACCGCGCTCCGCCGTGTGGGCCTACGCCTCAGACATTGCGCGTCAGCCCGAATGGATGCACGAGATGAAGCGCGTTGAGATGCTCACGCCACCACCGGTTCAGCCCGGGTCGCGCGGTCGCGCCACCGTACGCATCTTCGGCATCTCGACGACCGACGATGTAGTGATCACCCAGTTCGACCCACCGAGCACCTTCGCGATTCGGCACGAGGGGAAGTTTGTTGGCGAGGGGCTACTGCGCTTCACAGAGATTGATGCAGAGCACACGCTCATCAATTGGATGGAGTACCTACGGCCGCCGCTCTTTGCAAACATCGGAGGATTCGTTCAGCGGCCAATCCTCGGTGCGATCTTTCGTTCGGATCTGCGCCATCTGAAGCGCATCCTTGAAGAGGGCTCGACGGCGAACTAGTTCCCGCAGGAGATCTCGAGTGGGATGGGGTCGCTGCCGAAGCTCTTGAGCTGACGATCGAGGGTGGCCGTTGCCCCCGGCTCAATGCGCGGCGTGGAGATGATCTCGGAGAGGCCGGCGCTGCCGATCTCGCTCGTCGTGACCTGGCAGGTGGCGGATCCTGCGGTAGCTCCTGTGTTCGTGACCGTGATCGCCACGGCGAGTCCACCAGGCACTGAGTCGGCGGCGCTCATCGCAACGGTGAATGGGCCGATCCCTCGTGACGCGCTCCCTGCGAGGGAGGCCAGAAGGAGCACCGCAGCCCCGATGCCGAGAAAGACGGTGCCGTGCGCCTGGCTCGCTGCTGGCTGCGCAAGGCCCAGTGGGTTGCAGCGCTCGCAGAGTGCCGTCTGCAACGAGACAGGCGCGCCGCAGCGAACGCACGCCTGCATCTGGTTGCGCACCGGTGTTTCGCTCATGCGGACATCATCGCAGTTTCGCCAGAAGCTGGAGCGCCTCTTCGGCATCGCGTTCGGTGCGCACCGTGACGATTAGTCCATCGGCACCGGCCGCGCGCGCCTCTGCAAGTACCCCCTGCGGATCTCCTCCGAACGGCGAATCGACTAGTCGCTCGCTCGCACTCAGCTGGTGCAGCAGGTGCGTGCGCACCGGCGGTTCGGCGCGACCAGCGGCGCGTTCGCGCTCGCGCAGCTGCGCGAGCCCTGCAGCAAATGTTTCTGCTGGGGCCACCCACTCATCGGCAAAAGAGGCCGCAAGGCTGATCGAGCTCGGATGGTCGCCAGCGATCAGCAGGCGCAAACGGGCGCCTGGACGTGGGGCACTCGCCGCACCGTTCAGACTTCCTGGCGCGGTCAACGTGAGTCGCTCGAGCGGATCGCCGCCCAGCATTGCGCGCGCAACCGCAACCTGTTCGGTCAGCGCCGCGATGCGCTCCCCCACTTCGCCGTAGGGCATGCCCAGCGCATCGTGCTCTGCAGCATCACCGCCAGCACCAACGCCGAGCGTGAATCGCCCCGGAGCGATCGCGTCGAGTGTCGCCGCAATCTTTGCGGTGAGCGCTGGATGCCGCTTCGTCACATCGAGCACCAGCGTGCCGACGCGCAGATTCGGATTCAGCGCGAGGGCTGCGGCGGCGAGGCTCGTTGCCTCAAGCACCGGGCGCTCCGGCGCGCCACGCCCCATAAGGTGATCCCAGATCCAGATGCGATCAATCGGCGCTGTTGCAAGCCGCGCAGCGGCGCGCAACCACGCATCTCCTTCGAGGCCGATGGTGCCGAGGGCGACGCCGATTGTGAGCGGCGCAGTTCGCGTCACGGGTGAGCGGGCTAGCGAGCGCCGAGCGTCTCGGCGGCCTTCAGCGCAGCACCGATCGTTAGGTCAATGCGCTTGATCAACTCATCTTCAGGGAGTCGGTACCACGGCTCACTACCACCCTTGCGGGCCTCGGCGACAACCTTCGCATCGCGGATCGTGTCAGACACGGTGAGAATCGTTCCGGCGCGAACTGGTCGACCCTTGGCACGCTCGCGCATCGCTAGCAAGAAGATTGCGGCTGACTCCATCTCTACGCCGAGATAGCCGCGTGCACCCCATCGAGCTGTGCCGGCCGGATTCGGATCGTAGAAGACGTCAGAGGTGACGATCGGTCCAACATGGGTGGTCAAGCCCTCGGCCTTTGCGGCGGCGACAAGGACGTTCGTCACATCGAAGTCGGCCGTTGGCGCAGTCGGCTCGTCGAATCCAAGGATTGGTCCGATGCCGCTGCTTGCAACCGCAGCCGAGGCGACAATCACATCACCCGTCTCAAGATGCAGGAAGCCGCCGCAGGTGCCGATGCGCACGAACGTCTCAACACCGAGATTCAGCAGCTCTTCCATCACGATGCTGGTTGTTGGCGTCCCCATCCCCGTCGTCTGCACGCTCACCGGCACGCCGTTGATGGTTCCCGTGTAGCCGAGGAGGCCACGATGCTCATTGACGAGCTTCGCCTTCTCGAGTCCGCCATCGAATCGCGCTGCGATCCGCTTGGAGCGGTTCGGGTCTCCCGGCATGAGGACGATTGGGGCGTAGTCGCCGCTCTCGGCGTGTAGGTGGATCTGGGCCATGGAGCACCTCCGCAACTTCTGGGCCCACCTTAAGGACGGCGGGCTCCGTTGCGTGTAGCGTACGCCTCATGAGCCCAAGAGGAATCCAGGATCTCGCTATTCGGACCTTTCTCGACCGACCACGCTTCGGCACGCTCTCGACGATTGACGCCGATGGGGCCCCCTTCGCCGCGGTGGTCTGGTACGAGCTTGCGGGCGACACGATCCTGGTCAATAGCGCCGAGGGGCGCCGCTGGCCGGCAAACCTCCGCCGCGACCCCCGCTGCTCCTTCATGGTCGAGGACGAGTACGACTATGTGCAGATCCTGGGGCGGGCTCGCCTCGATGACGGCCAGGAGCGCGCCCAGGTGCAGATCGGGCGCATGGCGGCACGCTACCTGTCTGATCCCGCTGCGCTCGCCAGGAACATCAAGGTCTTCCGCTCCCAGCAACGTATTCTTATCGAGATCTACGCTGAGAGCGTTTTTGCAAGCGGCACTCCTGCCGCCGATCAGACGAAGGGGGATCAGTGATTATGGGAACTGGCGCCGCAAAGATTGGCTACGCCGCAATGCTCGAGCAGTTCGGTCCGACCGAGGTCGTTGGCTACTCCGTAGCCGCCGAGCAGGCAGGCTTCAGCGGCGTCATGGCCGCCGATCACTTCCAGCCGTGGGTGCCCGAGCAGGGCTCCGCGCCATTTGTGTGGAACGTGATGACACTGCTTGCCGAACGCACCAAGGGTGACGTTGGCCCTGGCGTCACCTGCCCAGGCTGGCGCATGCATCCGGCAACGGTCGCGCAGGCTTCGGCAACACTCGAAGCGATGTATCCGGGTCGCCACTGGCTCGGCCTCGGCTCTGGTGAGGCACTCAACGAGCATGTCGTTGGCGGCTACTGGCCTGAAGTTGGCGAGCGCATCGCACGAATGTTCGAGGCGATCGAAATCATCCGCAAGCTCTTCACCGGCAAGGAGGTGAAGCACTCCGGTCACTGGTATCAGCTGGAGAGCACGCGCCTCTGGACGCTCCCCCCTGCCCCGCCACCAATCTACGTGGCGACCGCCGGTCCAATCACCGCCAAGAAGACGGGTGAACTCTGCGACGGCATCATCACGGTTGGCGCTGCCGACGAGAAGATTCAAACCGTCTTCGACAAGTTCGCCGAAGGGGCGCGCGCAGCTGGAAAGAACCCAGACACCATGCCGAAGATTCTGCAACTACACCTATCGTGGGCTCCAACCGATGAGGAGGCACTTGCCAACGCCCTACGCGAGTGGCCGAACGGCGGGATGAAGTTCCCGAAGCAAGATATTCGCAACCCTTCCGACTTCCAGCAGATGGCAAAGCTCGTGCGACCAGAGGACTTTGCTGGGCGCATGGTGATCTCCAGTGATCTTGAGACGCACCGCAAGACGATTCAGCGCTACCTCGACATGGGCTTCGACAAGATCTACCTGCACAACGTGGGTCGGAACCAAGCCGAATGGGCCGCCGCCTTCGGGCGCGAGGTGCTCCCCGCACTTAGCGCGTGAGCCCGCGCATCGCACTCCTGGCAGGTGGCGTTGGCGGAGCGAAGCTCGCCCACGGCCTCCGCGCAGCACTCCCGGCTGGAGATCTCTCGATCATCGCGAACGCGGGCGACGATTTCGAGCTGCACGGTCTCACCATCTGCCCAGACCACGACACCCTGCTCTATACCCTCGCCGATCTCGGCGACCGCGAGCGCGGCTGGGGTCTCGCCGGTGAGACCTGGAATGCCCTCGAGCAGTTCGGCAAGATCGGCGCACCTGACTGGTTCCGGCTTGGCGATCGCGATCTTGCCCTCCACATTCATCGCACCGCGCAGCTGCGCGCTGGCGGGCGCCTGACGGAGGTGAATCGCGAGATCCAGCGCAAGCTCGGACTCAGCGAAGCGCCGATCCTGATGGCGACCGACGATCCACTGCGCACGCGCCTGCGCACTCCAGATGGCTGGATGGAGTTCCAGCCGTGGTTTGTCGGCGCTCAGGCGAAGCCTGAGGTTCTTGAGGTTGCCTTCGACGGCGCCGAGGCGGCACGCCCGACCGCTGAAACCCTCGGTGCCCTCGCCACTGCCGAGCGCATCGTGATTGCACCATCGAATCCGCTGATCTCGATTAGCCCGATTCTCGCTATCCCTGGCATCCGCGAGGCGATCGCTTCGGCACGTTCTCGTGGCGCACTCGTTGTGGGAGTCTCGCCAATTGTTGGCGGAAAGGCGCTGAAGGGGCCGGCCGATCGCATGCTCGCCGCCGCAGGGCTCGACGTCTCACCAGCGGGTGTCGCCAAGCATCTGACTGGACTGATGGATGCGCTCCTTGTTGAGACGTCGGACCTCACGCCTGCGCTTGCCGCCGCACTCACACCACACGTCCGCAAGAGCGTTGCTGCGCCGATCGTGATGTCTGACGATGCTGCGCGCCTCGCCGTGGCACGCGCCGTCCTCGCCGTTTCGTGACCGTCACCGCAGTACTCCCCTTCCGCTCCATCGACTCGGCGAAGTCGCGCATGGCGCCACTCCTCAGTGAGGAGGAGCGGCGCGAGTTCTCTGCACGCCTGCTTGAGCGCACCCTCTTGGCGCTCGGCCGCGCCGCGAGCCTCCACGGCGTCATCCTGGTCTCGCCCGATCCACTCGCCCGCGCCCTTGCGCGCAGTGGCGGGCATGAGGCACTCGATGACGGTGGCGTTGACCTCAATGTGGCTATCTCACTCGGCGTACGCCACGCGGCAACGAGCGGCGCATCTGCGGTGCTGATTCTGCCGGTGGACCTTGCCGAGATTTCGGCGGCAAACATCGATGCGCTCCTGAGCGGTTGGTCGGGGTCACAGCCAGGCCTCCTCGCATCACCAGATGGCGGAACCTCGGCCATCTTGGTGCCACTCCCGCACACCTTTACGCCGCAGTTCGGAGCGAACAGTGCAGCGGCGCATCGCAACGAGCTGAGCCGCGATGGGGGCGCGGTGGAGACGCTCAGCTCACCACTCGCCGCCGACCTTGATACCCCCAAAGACCTGCAGATCGCCATGGAGCGCGAGCGGACAGCAGCCACACCAACGCCGACCGAGGGCCTGCTCGCACTCCCCATTGACGGGCTCGGCGAGATCCAACCGGGCGACGACCTGCCAGCCATGATCGCCAGCTGCGTGGCGACGATCGCAGCGACGAGCGCGATTGGCGGACTGCGCGGCGACGATGTAATCGCCGTTACCCAGAAGATCGTCTCCAAAGCGGAGGGGGCCATCGTTGAGTTGACCACCATCACGCCACGACCAGAGGCGGTGGAGTACGCGGCGAAGTGGGGTCGCGATGCGCGCCAGGTCGAAGTGGTGCTGCAAGAGGCGGTGCGCGTCGTGCGCATGGATCGCGGCGTGATCATCACCGAGACCGCGCACGGATTTGTTCTCGCGAACTCTGGCGTTGACGCCAGCAACGTTGGCCCGCGCAGTGGCGAGGTCGTCACACTCCTGCCGCGCGATCCGGATGGTTCGGCGCGTGCGATTCGCGAGGCGATCCGCCTGCGCACCGGCGTGGCGCCCGGAGTCATCATCACCGACTCCTTCGGCCGCCCGTGGCGCCTCGGTATCACCGATGTTGCGATTGGCGTGGCTGGCATTGCGGCACTTGAGGATCTGCGCGGCAAGCCCGACGCCGATGGGCGGATGATGGCGGCAACGGTGCGCGCGGTTGCCGACCAGATCGCCGCTACTGCCGAACTCGCCCTCGGCAAGACCGCCCGTCGTCCGCTCGCCCTGATCCGCGGTGCACACCCTCAGGTCGCAGAGGATGGGAGCGCCCGGTCGAGCCTGATGCCCCCCGATTGGGACCTCTTCCGGTAGGCCATCAGCCCATTTCTGCAAGGGGCGTAGAATCGCCCCATGACAAGCGCAGAGACCCCCAAGGGATTCGGGCTGACGATTGACTTCGGTGGAGCTGCGCCAGCAGCCGAGCCTGCCGTCGCCACAAAGGCCGCAGCCGCCGCCCCAACGGAGACGAGGCTGTTGATTCTCGGCTCTGGGCCTGCTGGCCTGACGGCGGCGATCTATGCCGCTCGCGCCGCCCTGGCCCCTGTCGTGATCGGTGGCTACGCCCCTGGCGGCCAGCTGATGTTGACCAGCGAAGTCGAAAACTTCCCAGGATTCCCTGATGGGATCGACGGCCCGGAGCTGATGGCAAAGATGCGCGCGCAGGCGGAGCGCTTCGGTTCGGTCATGGTCGACCAAGATGTTGACCGGGTTGACCTGAGTGCTCAGCCTCACCGGGTGTGGAGCGCTGGTCGCGAATTCCGCGCTGAAGCGATCATCGTCGCGACTGGTGCATCGGCGCTCTGGCTCGGACTTGAGTCTGAGACCCGCCTTCGCGGGCGTGGCGTAAGCGCCTGCGCAACCTGCGACGGATTCTTCTTCAAGGGGCAGGAGGTCGTTGTGGTTGGCGGAGGCGACACCGCTCTTGAAGAGGCGCTCTTCCTCACGCGCTTCGCAACCAAGGTGCACGTCGTGCATCGTCGCGAAACCTTCCGCGCCAGCAAGATCATGATCTCGCGCGTCGAAGCACACGCGAACATCGAGCTGCACATGAACCGCGAAGTGATTGAGGTGCTCGGAGAGAAGAGCACAGAGGCCGTCATGTTGCGCGACACCACTCCTGGCGCTACCAGCGCCCCAGAGCGACTCGCCGCTGGCGGGCTCTTCGTTGCGATCGGCTACAAGCCGAATACGGCAATGCTCGGCGGCGCACTCCCCGTTGACGCGGCGGGCTACCTGCAGCTTGAGAGCGAGACGTCTGCCTCCCAGATTGACGGTGTCTTCATTGCCGGTGACGTGCATGACCACCGCTACCGTCAGGCGGTCACCGCCGCAGGCGATGGCTGTCGCGCCGCACTTGACGCGGAGCGCTGGCTCGCGGAGCGCGACGCCTCGAGGTCGTAGGTGTCGCGTCGCGACGATGAGATCGCTCTCATTGACACCGCACGCGCCGAACTCCTCTCACTCGTCACCCACGAACTGCGCACACCACTGGCTGTACTGAGCGCGTACGTTGAGCTGCTCTCCGATGCAGCATCTGGCGCATCTCCCGCGAAGCCGGCCGACCTCGCCGCCTGGCGTGAGGCGGCAATGCAGCAGGTTGGTCGCCTTAACCTGCAGATTGATTCCATCCTCACCGCCGCCCGACCGGGCTCAAGCCTTCCACTTCAATGCGCGCCGATGAACCTCGGTGAGATCACCGGTGCGGTAATTCGGGAGATGGCGCCACTCCTGCGCAATCACTCCCTTCGTTGGGAGGAGCCAGAGTCGGCGATCATCGTGCTCGCCGATGAGAGTCGCTTTCGCCAGGTGCTCGGACACCTCCTAGAGAACGAGGCGAAGTACGCCCCCGTGGGCGAACCGGTCTCGATTGGATGCTCGGCTCGCGACGGTCGTGCCGAGCTCTATCTCACCGACGATGGGGTGGGAATCCCGCGCGAAGACTGGGAGGAGGTCTTTGAGGCCTTCGTTCGCCGAACGCAACGCCCCTCCATGAGCGGCTCCGGGATCGGCCTGTACGCGGCACGCCGCCTGATGGGGGCGATGGGGGGCGAGATCAAGATCGAGCCGAACGGATTCGGTGGGAGCCGATTCCTTCTCACGTTGCCACTCGCCTCCGCATCTCACGGCATACTTGCCACATGAGCAAAGCGACGCCACCCACGCCCCTATCGATCTTGGTGGTCGATGACGACCCGGCGCTCGTTGGTGCGATCTCGGCCCTGCTAACCGCCGGCGACTACCTGGTGCACGCCGCCTATAACGGCGTCGAGGCGGTCGAGAAGTTTGACGCCACGAAGCCGGCACTGGTGCTTCTCGACCTCGCCATGCCCGGCCGCGACGGGCTAAACGTCATTCACGAGATTCGCACCCGCAGCGCCACGCCAATCATCGTGCTGACTGGCGAAGCTGATGAGACCGCGAAGGTCGATGCCCTGGACGCTGGCGCCGACGATTACGTCACCAAGCCGTTCGGCCGCCAGGAGCTTCTTGCCCGCGTACGCGCCGCCCTGCGACGCGGTGGTGAGCCGGCCGACGGTTCTGCTCGCGACCGCACGATTGTTGGTGCTGCAGGTCTGCGCATCGACATCAGTCGGCATGAGGTCCACGTCGGATCAAAGCTCCTCGCCCTCACCAAGACAGAGTTCAACATCTTGGAGGCCCTCGCCTCCGTCAAGGGTCGCGTCGTGCCGCAGCGGCGACTCCTCGTCGCCGCCTGGCCCAACAAGGCCACCCCGGACCCGCTCCTGCTGAAGCCACACGTCGCACGGCTACGCAGCAAGCTTGAGGAGGCTTGCGGACCACTCCCTGAGTCAGTCCGTGGGGTTGGCTACCGACTGGGGACGAGCTAACTACTCCTCGCCTACGCCAATCAAGAGTGCGCTCGCGGTGGCGAGCGGCATTGCCAAGAGGACACCGGCGGTGCCAGCGAGGGCGCGAACCACTTCCACGGCAACGGTTTCCGTGCTGAGTCGGCTTACGATACCACCGGGGGCGATCAGGGCGGCGACCACAAGTGGGAGTGATGCGGCGAAATAGGCGAGCGGCAAGGTATTAATCACCGCCCCAACATGGGAGCGCCCAATGGCCAGCGCCCGACTGCCGACATCGAGCGTGCCAGCCCGCACATCTGCCTGGCGAATCTGCTCAACGGCGGCAACCTGTGTGGCGGCGACATCATCGACGATGCCGAGCGTGCCGATCATTGCCGCGGCAAGTCCAATGCCGCGAAGGTCGACGTTGCCACCAAGAATCGGAATGAGGCTCACAAGGTCTGGATCGCCGGCAAACGGTGTGAAGGCGAGGAGGCGATCAAGAACAACCGAGATAAGTGCGACGGCGATCAGGCTACCTCCAATCCCCAAGATCGTTGCAGTTGAGCGACGATTGAGCCCTTCCGTAATCACGACAGATGACACTCCGACGACCAGGGAGATCGCCCCGGCGACGACCAGGGGTGAGGCTCCGGAGAGGAGCGCGGGAATCCCGAATCGCAGGAGTACGACGCCGGTAACGGTGAGCGCTAGGAGTGCACGTGCACCGACCGCTCCTGCAATCGCTACGACCGCGATGCCAAAGATTGCAAGAGCGATGAGCAGCGCAGTCCCTCTGGAGCGATCCGCAACGGCGAAGACCTCTGCCCCACCGACGTCGGTGATCTGCGTGAGGAGGACCTCATCGCCCTGGTTGTACGGAATTGACCCTGCAATGTCGCTCGCCTGATCGACTAAGGCGGTGAGGCGCTCTCCAAGCCGTGGGCCCTCAAGCAACTCGACGGTCGCGCTGCCGGAGGATCCACCCTCGCCTGGGAGCGGCTGGGAGACGATGATGGCGCGCAGGAGTACGGGCGCACTCGTGTCGGTTGGGAGCGTCCAAGGGCTTGGCGCCACTAGGAGTACGAGGAGCAGCGTCGCCGAGGCGACCAGGCGGGCAACGACGGCCAGCCACGCTCGGTTCGTGCGAGGCGCCTGACGTGTGCTGGTGCGCTTTTCTGGCATCAATACCGCCACTAATGTGCATCATCGTAGCCGCTCATCTGGCGTTTACCTGCGAAGCCTAGAATCACCGCATGCAGGAACCAGCACAGGGAGCCCCCGTCGCCATTCGCATCCTCCGTGAGCAACAGCGCCTTGAACTAGATTGGCGCGATGGGCACGTGAGCACCTATGAGTCGATTCCACTGCGATGGCTCTGCCCCTGTGCCTATTGTCGCGGTGAGGCTGGCCTCCCTGGCTGGCTCGACGCTAATCCGACCCTCAGCCCGAGCCAGACGAAGCTCGAAGGTGGCGAAATGGTTGGCAGTTATGCGCTCTGCCTCTTCTGGGGCGATGGCCATCGCACCGGCTACTACACCTGGTCGCTGCTGCGACAACGCTGCTCATGTGCCACCTGCATGAGTGCACCACGATGACGCTTGGCGTCAGTCGCGAGCTCTCGCTCCTCGCCTTCAATGCGCGCGTTTTGACTGAGGCGTCAAACAGCAAGCGTCCGCTTCTTGATCGCTTCCGCTTCCTTGGCATCGTCGCATCGAACATCGATGAGTTCTACGGCGTGCGCGTTGCCGGCATTCAAGATCAGCAGGTCGCCGGCGTACGCACCCCTGGGCCTGACGGCCGAACCCCCGACGTACAACTTGCACTGATTCGCGAGGCGACCGACCTCCTTACCGAATCGGCGCAAGAGAGCTGGGGCGCCCTCGTCGAAGAGTTGCACAGCGCTGGGTTGCCGCTTCGAAGGTGGACCGACCTCGATGCCGCCGAGCAGTCCATCCTGACGGAGCGATTCACGCGAGAGATCTTCCCCGTCCTCACCCCACTCGCAGTTCACCCCCGCCACCCGTTTCCGCTGATTAGCTCGCTCAGCCTCTCGCTCGCGATACGGCTCCGTGCACATGACGACCAGGAGATCTCACTTGCGCGCGTAAAGGTGCCAACAATCCTTGGGCGCATGGTGCAATTTGGTAACGGCGACTGGATCTTGATGGAAGAGCTGATCTTGGCCCACCTTGACCTCCTCTTCCCCGGCACAGAGATCCTCGACGCACACCTGTTTCGGGTCACGCGCGACGCCGACCTCGACACCGCTGAAGACGAAGCGGACGACCTTCTGGAAGCAATCGAAGAGGGGCTCCGCCAGCGCCGATTCGGCAGCGTGGTGCGCCTAGAGATTGGGACCGAGATGCCGAGCGCGCTACTTGAGATGCTCTTGGTGGGACTTGAGATCGGCCAGAGCGAGGTGCAGGTTGTGGAGGGGACGCTTGACCTCTCCGTCGCACTGCAAGTGGCAAGCCTCCCTCGCCCTGATCTGCGTGCTCCGCGTTGGCAACCGGTCACGCCGGCGCGCATCGCTGCGAGTAAGTCTAGCGCGTCACCAAACGGCGACATCTTCAAGGTGATCGCTGAGGGTGACCTGCTGGTGCACCACCCATACGAGAGTTTTGAGGCGAGCGTCGACCAGTTCTTTGCCCAGGCTGCCGATGATCCCGATGTTCTCTCAATCCGCTCCACGCTCTATCGCACCGGAGCGACCTCAAGCATCCCTGCACACCTGATTCGTGCCGCCCAGGCTGGCAAGGAGGTGGTGGTGCTGGTTGAGCTGAAGGCCCGCTTCGACGAGGCGGCGAACATCGAGTGGGCGCGACGACTCGAAGAGGCGGGGGCGCATGTGGTCTACGGCGTGATGGGCCTCAAGACGCACTGCAAGGCGACGCTGATCGCGCGGCGAGAGGGCTCCTCCATTCACCGCTATGTGCACCTCTCCACGGGCAACTACAACCCGAAGACGGCACGCGGCTACACCGACATCGGCCTCTTCACCACGAACGATGTGATCGGCACCGATGTGGGGGTCCTCTTCAACTTCCTGACTGGTGCTGCGCGCACCTCGGCCTACCAGCGCATCCTCGTAGCGCCAGATCACCTGCGCAGTGAGATCAGGGGGCGCATTGAGCGGCTTGCCGAGCAGGCACGAGGTGGCGCTGAGACCTCCATCACCATCAAGGTGAACGCGCTGATTGATCCAGAGATGATTGCGGCCCTCAACCACGCCGCCAAGGCGGGTGTCTCGATGGACCTCATCGTGCGTGGCATGTGCGGGCTTCTGCCAGATTCGGCGCGCCATGGGGCTCGCCTTCGAATCCGTTCGGTCATCGGTGACTACCTCGAGCACAGCCGCATCTATCGCTTTGCGGGGCCAGATGGGGTTGAGCTCTTCGCCGGAAGTGCCGACCTCATGGAGCGCAACCTCGACCGGCGCGTTGAGGTGCTCTTCCCGCTAGAAGAGGGTGAAGTGCGCCGCAAGACGGAAGAGATCCTCGCCGCGCTACTCGCCGATACCTCAAACGCCTGGGAGCTACAGCCAGACGGGGCCTGGGAGCGCCTCACAGAGACGGGCAACTCATCGTTCGCAACCTTGCGACAGGTGGCAATCGCCGCATCTCAGGCATAATCTCGCCATGGAGCGCGAGTTAAAATTTCTTCTCGATCACGCGCGCATCCCCGCACTCCCCAACGGCTACCGAGCGGCCGAAGCTCAGCCCAGGCTCCACCTCCTTGATGAGTACCTGGACTATCGCGGCCAAATTCTCGCCGCCGGCTGGCGGCTGCGACGGCGCCGATCTGATAGTGACACGCTGCGGTACACGCTCAAGTCCGAGCGATCCAATGGCACCTCAGGGCCGCTGAGTGAACGGACAGAGATTGAGCGCGCACCAGAACGGAACGAAGAGCTCCCCCCTGAGATTGTCGCGAAGCTCACGGAGGCTGGAGTTGACGTCGCCCAAGTGCTCGATCGCCTGCAGCCGTATCTCACACTGCGCCAGGAGCGCCAACCGGCGGCGCTCTCGAATAGCGACGGAGAGATTGCGCTGCTCAGCGTGGACGAGGTACGCGCGGGTGCGCCGATACCCGAAGGAGAGTGCCGCTGGACGGAACTCGAGATTGAGTTCCTCGCCACCGTTTCGCTCGAGGCTCGTGATCGTGCAGCCGGCGAACTCAGCGCGTGGTTCACGACGGAACCCGGCGTTACGCTCGGCGGCGAATCTAAGGTTGACCGTGCAGCTCGGCTGCTCTCAATCTCGCTCTAGCGCGAAGAGCCTGCCCGAGTCTCCATGACGAGGGTTGGGAGGGCCTCGCGCCATGCATCACTCGCTCGTGCCACGGCGACGACCAAGCCTTCGCGAATACCGCCGCGGTCAACGGTGACCTCGCGCGCGGTGGTTCGCTGCAGGAGCGCCTCTACAATCGCAATACCAGCTGGAAGGAGTCGCGCGCGGCGCTGCGAAATTGCGAAGCGCTCCGCAACCTCCTTCGCAGTCAGCGCCACGAGCCGCTCCCCCATCGCTGCGAGATCATCGCGGTGAATAGTGCGACTAATGAGGGTTGCCGGAACAAGTTTGAGCAGGCGCGTTGCAGTTCCGCCCACCAAGATGAGACGGTGGACATCGGCAACGGTAAGGTCGGCCAGCGCAATCTGGGCGTGTCGACGGAGCTCCTGCCACTCTCGCGGACGTGGTGGGTCCTGGTACGAGACGCGCGCCATGAGGCGCGCAGAGCCAACCGAGATACCGATCGCGCGCGGAAGTTCGCCAGGGTGGAGTTCAACGGCTTCGGTCGAGCCACCACCAATATCTACGACAAGCTGTGGCAGAGAGTGGTCGTGTCCATGGTGAAGGCCAAGAACGGTGAGGAGCCCCTCCTCCTCATGAGTCAGCACAATCGGCGCGCTGAGCTTTGGTAAGCGCAGGGCGCGAAGCACACTCTCCCGATCACGGGCGCGGCGAAACGGTTCGGTGGCAACGACAAACAACTCGTCGGCACCCAGGATGCTGGCCCGCGTGCGAAAGGCGGCAAGCGCCTCACTGATCGCCGTCGTGGCCTTGCGCCCGATCATTCGATCCTGTTCCACCAGCCGACCGAGCTCAATCGGCATCGACTCATCGGCGATCACCTCTTGGCGCACCCCGTCCGAAACCGCCACGTACAGGTGGGTTGAATTGGAGCCAATATCGACCACGGCACAGACCCGCGGGATCCCTGCCTGAGAGCTCCCCACCCGGCCACGGGCAGCCTTGGGGGGGCGAGGGGCGCCGCCTGAACGCGGCCTCTCCGCGTGAACACTGCGTGAACGACGAGCAGGCAACATCCACGCATCCTAACCGTGAACCGCGATTCCCTCTTGGAGGGGCTAGGGCGGTAGGATGTGGAACAATTCAGCAGAGAGCGAGGAGGGAAAATGGCAACAGGAGACGACCACGGCCGAGTTGAGAACGAGATCGAGGAGATCCTTGCACGCACCGATAATGGTGCAGCCACGGCTGCGCCACAGGGTGCCCGTGAGCCGCTTGATCGTGAGATTCGCTCAATAAAAGAGACCGTGATCCGCATGGGGAGCATGGCGGAGTCCGCAATCCGCGAGGCTCTCGAGTCGCTCGTCACCCACGACGCCGACAGGGCACTCGCCGTGATAATTGGCGACCGGAAAATCAACGACATGCAGCACGAGGTCATCACCGCCATCACGACCACCATCGCAACACAGAGCCCGGTGGCCCGCGACCTGCGCAACCTCCTGATGATGAACCACGTGGCGTACGAGCTCGAGCGAATTGGCGATCATGCCGCCTCCGTCGCGAAGATTGCCGCGCAGCTCGCCCCAGAGCCAGCGCTGCAGCGCTACCTCCACCTGCCTGAGATCGGCGAGCTAGCGGCAACGCAGCTGCACGGCATCCTGATGGCGCTCGTTGACGCCGACCCAGTACGGGCCCGTGAGGTGGCGGTGAGCGACGACCAGATTGACGCCCTCTACCGCCAATCGTTTGATGAGTGCATCCGCCTGATGGAGGCGGATAAGTCCAACGTGGCCCGCGGGACTCGCCTCCTCTTCGCAGCGCACTACCTCGAGCGCATCGGGGACCGCACCACCAACATCGCCGAAGACATCGTCTACCTTGCCTCTGGAGAGGTCGAGGACCTCAATCCTTGAGTTCAGACAGCTCAACGTCAACCAACGAGTTGAAGCGCCTATACATCGTCCGCCATGCCGACGCTGGTGATCCAGCCGAGTGGATTGGCCCAGATGCAGAGCGACCACTCAGCTCTAAGGGGGTCAAGCAGGCCGCCCGACTTGCGGCGGCACTCGTTGCCGCTGGCACCAACGTCGGATCGCTCCGAACCTCCCCAGCTCGCCGCTGCACCGAAACCTGCGCCGTTATCGCCGCAGCGCTAGAGACCACCGCCACCATTGACGAGCAGCTTGCCAGTGGCCCAACAGCAGCCTACGTCGCCAAGCTCCTCTCTCGGCGCAGTAACGACGCCCTACTCCTCGTTGGGCACCAGCCGCACCTTGGAAACCTGATCGCCGAGCTGACCGGCATCGCAACAATTCCCGTTGAGAAAGGGTCGATGATCCGCATCGACATCCCCGCCCCATACACACCAGGGAGCGGCCGCCTAGTTGCGCTTGTTCCACCCGCGCACCTACGCGCTCCGAAGAGCGAGCGCTAACGCGTCGCCGCGCGAGCGGCAGTAGCCCCTTCACCCTCAACACAGAGGGCAGTAAGACGCAGATCACTCGCCCATCTGACACCCTGCACGCCTCGAAGGGTCCAGGCCGCAACCTCGAGCCCCGCTGCTCGCCAGCGGCTGATGCTCGCATCGTCCAATAGATCAATTGACACAGAGAGGCCGACGCAGCCAAGTTCAGTCGCTCGCTCCGCCTCCACCGTGGTTTCAGCGTTCAGCCAACGCGACCAGTCGGGCGCGCGCTCTTTGACGGCACGGAGTACACCCGGGTAGAAGCTTGAGATGACGACCCCCTCCGCAACTGCTCCGCGCGCGGCAATGAGTATCGTAAAGAGCGCGTCGGTGGGCTGCTCTTTTAGCTCTAGGTTGATCAGCGTGGTGGCCGGCATGGCAGCCAGCGCTTCCGCGAGCGTCGGCACACCTAAGCCCACTAGCTCGCCAACTGAGAGTTCACTGATACGCCGTGGCACCCCAAAGAGTCGATCAAGCGTCTCATCGTGCACGATCACCGCTTCCCCGTCGGCGCTAAAGCGCACATCAAATTCCACGCCATCGCACTGCGCCGCGCCCGCAACGAGCGCGGCGAGGCTGTTCTCACGGAGCGTTGCATCGTGGGCCCCGCGATGTGCGAGGAGAATCGGGCGCTGGAGTGTCTCGCGGGCGTGACCGATCGCGCTCGAGCGACGGCTCAGGATTCGGCTCCGGCGGCTGGCAGCGTCATCGTGAAGGTCGTTCCAACGCCAGCGGTTGAGGTAACGGTGATGTCGCCACCGTGACGAAGCACGGCGTGTCGGGCGATCGCGAGGCCGAGTCCGGTTCCACCACCACCGACGGCCCCTGCGCCACCGTCAACCCGCTCCACTGTGAAGAAGCGCTCAAAGATGCGTGAGAGGTGGGCGCGGTCAATGCCAATGCCGTGATCAACCACCGCAATCTGTGTCCCGCCATCGCCGAGTCGGTCAATGTGTAGCTCTACTCGCCCGCCCTCGCGGCTGTACTTCACGGCGTTATGGACGAGGTTCGCCACCGCCTGGCGGAGGCGATCGCGGTCGCCAGAAATCAGGAGCGGGCCCGCCCCGATCACATCAATGCCACCACCGTGCTGCGCCGCAACCGGAGCGAACCGCTGCGCGACCTCCTCGGCCAAGGCGACGAGGTCGAACTCGGCCTTGCGAAGCGGGATCTCGCCCGCCTCTAGCGTGGCGAGGTCAAGCATCTCATCGGCCATCTGCACGAGGTGGAGCACCTCAACCTCGATTTTGGCACTGCGGCTTGCCACACCAGAGACATCACCCTTCGCCGCCGCGCCGCCAATCGTCTCCGCGAGGAGGCGAATCGTTGAGAGCGGTGTGCGCAGCTCGTGCGAGAGGTTGTCCACGAACTCGGTGCGGATCTGTCGCAGTCGACGCACTTCAGTGAGGTCACGCAAGACGAGCCAGGCTCCGCCGTCACCATCAGGTGCCGCCACAACAGAGACGTGCCGTGCCTCATCGGAGTGATCGATGCGACCGTCGCGAATATCAATCTCGCCGCGATGGACCTCGCCTGCGATCGCCTTTATGGTGAGCTCCTCCAGCCGGAAGTCGACGGTCGCTTCGATGAGTGGCATCCCACGAAACTGCACGTCGCCACGGGCGAGGATCTCGCCGGTGACCGGGCTCGCGGCACGAATTACGAGATCGGAGCCAACGCGAAGGATGGCGTCATCGGTCGCCTGAAGGAGGGCGTTCAGGCGCTCAGAGCGGCGATCGGCGCGGTCCCAGGCGACGTCTGCCCGGCTGCTCTCACGCACTGCGCGGTCGGCCTCGGTTGCAACACCCTGCTCAGAGAACCGGCGGGCGATCAGATAGGTGATCCCTGCAGAGATCAGTACCGTTGCGAGCCCGATGACGAAGTCTGGCATCAGGCGGCTGGGTGAGGATCGCGCGCCGCATGCCGCGGTGGATAGCCGCGCGCGAGTAGCTCCGCCTCAACGGCGGCGCGATCACTGGCCTGTGCGGCACGAACTGCGTCGAGCACTGCCCCGATTGGGAGGACGCTGCGCTCGCCCGTCGATCGACGTGTGACCTCTGCGCCGCCAGCCTCAAGCGAGCGTGGTGAGATGGTGATCATCCATGGGGCACCGATCAGTTCGGCGTCGGCGAACTTCACGCCAGGGGTCTCGGCGCGATCATCGACCAGCAGCTCGATGCCGGCAGCCTCCGCCTCAGCCTCAAGGGCGAGTGCGATCTCGGTAACCTTCGGATCCTTATTCGCGCCAACGATCGCAACCTGCGCGTCGAATGGGCTGATCGAGATCGGCCAGGAGAGGCCCTTCTCGTCGTGGTGCGCCTCGGCGATACAGGCCACCGCGCGGCCAACGCCAATCCCGTAGGAGCCCATCACGATCGGGTGCGAGACCCCCGCCTCGTCTGCGTACGTCGCACCCAAAGCGCCGGTGTAGCGCGTGCCGAGCTTGAAGATATTGCCAACCTCAATGCCGTTCTCGATGCGTAGCTGGCCGCCACAGGCGAGGCAGGCATCGCCCACCTTCGCTGAGGCGATGTCGGCGACGGCGGTCGGCGTGTAGTCTCGGCCGACGTTCACGCCAGTAAGGTGATAACCCGCTTTGTTCGCCCCAGCGACCATGTTGGTGGTCGACGCGACCAGCTCATCTACGACCACGGTTGCACCCTTGATCCCAACAGGCGATGCGTACCCTGGCTCCATGCCGGCGGCGCGAATCTCCTCCTCGCGGGCGGGCCGCAGGTCTCGTGCGCCGATAGCGTTGGTGAGCTTTGTCTCCTCAACCTCATCGTCGCCGCGCACAATGGCAACGATCAACCGGCCGTCGCGGTCGGCAAAGAAGACCGCCTTGGCACAGGTTGATGCAGGAACCTTGAGCTGTGCCGCGAGTTCATCGATGGTTGAGGCACCTGGCGTTGCGATCTCCTTGAGCGGCTCCTGTGGCGCACTCGCCCCGACTTCGCGCCGCACGGCGGCGACCTGGCGGTTTGCCGCAGCGCCGCAGCCATCGCAGAGCACGAGGCTATCTTCGCCAAACGTGCTGAAGGCCATGAACTCATGTGCGAGCGAGCCGCCCATCATGCCAACGTCGCTCGCCACGGCGATTGCCTCGAGTCCGAGGCGCGCGAAGATGCGCGTGTAGGCGTGGTAGTAGAGCTTGTAGGAGCGGTCGAGGCCCGCCTCATCACGGTCGGCGCTGTAGGCGTCCTTCATCGTGAACTCGCGCACGCGAATGAGTCCGCCGCGCGCCCGTGGTTCGTCGCGCCACTTGGTCTGGAAGTGGTACATCTGCTGTGGGAGTTGACGCCACGAGTTGATCAGCTTGCGCAGCAGGTCGGTCACCACCTCCTCGTGCGTCATCGCCAGCACCATATCGCGGCCACCGCGATCGTTGAAGCGGCCCATCTCTGGGCCGATCTGGTCGTAGCGCCCCGTCTCGCGCCAGAGGTCAGCGGGATGCACGACCGGCATCAACATCTCCTGGGCGCCGATCGCATTCATCTCTTCACGGATCACCTGGGTGACGCGCATGTTGACGCGCATGCCGAGTGGGAGCAGCGAGTAGATCCCGGCACCCAGCGGCCGAATATACCCAGCGCGCAGCAGAAGGCGATGGGAAGGCATCTCCGCGTCGGCGGGGTCCTCCCGGAGGGTCGTAAAGAAGAGTTCGCTCATGCGCATGTGGTCAATCCTACCCGCGCGCGGGGCTCTCGTTCAGGAGGGGTGTGTGGATCAGGCTGGGCGGCGGAGAACGTAGCCGATCCCGCGAACCGTCTGGAGGGCCACCGGCTCGGCTGGGATCGCCTCCATGGCCTGGCGCAGGGCGTGCATGTGCACGTCGACCGTGCGTGTTTCGCCGGCATAGTCATAGCCCCACACCTTGTCGAGGAGCTGCTCGCGGGTATACACACGACCCGGGTTCTCAATGAGGAACGCCAGCAGCTGGAAGGCCTTCGGCTTGAGGTGCACCACGGTGCCGTCTCGCAGTACCCGCTGACCCTCGAGGTCAACCTCCGCCTCGGCAATGCGGAGGCGAGAGCCCACCGCAACGGGGCTAGCCCCAGTCTCAGCGCGGCGGAGCACTGCCCGAATGCGCGCGACGAGTTCTCGGGAGGAGAAGGGCTTCGTCACATAGTCATCGGCGCCAAGGTCAAGGCCGCTGATGCGATCGCTCTCAGACGCTTTTGCCGTGACCATGATGATCGGCACGCGCGAGCTGCTGCGAATCGATCGGCAGACCTCAATGCCGCCCATTTCGGGGAGCATCAGGTCGAGCAGGATCAGGTCTGGTGGAGCGGCGCGAAAGGCGGCGAGCCCTGAAGCGCCGGTGTCGGCCTGGGTGACAACGAATCCCTCGCCCGTCAGCGCATCGGCGAGCGCCTCACGGAGGGCTCGCTCATCTTCAACCAGCAGAATCTTGATCGGTTGTTCAGCCACGGCGAAACTCTGACGGGAGGGTGTTATCGCCATGTAAACGCTAGGTGCCACTCACCAGTGCGACGGCGGCGTCGAGATGCGCCAGCACGCGGGCGCGGCCGAGGAGACGCATGCTGTCGAAGAGTGGCGGCGTTGCCGTTCGCCCTGTCACCGCGACACGGAGTGCCATGAAGAGGTCGCCCGACTTCCAGCCCGACGTCTCGGCGAGCGCCCGGAGCTGCGCCTCGAGCGGATCCTCGGCATCAAGGAGTGGCTGTTCGCCCTCGCCAACCGCCTCAGCGATCAGCGGGCGCGCCGCCGCGAGCGCCTGCAGGGTGGTGGCGGCATCCCAACGCTTCGGTACCAGCGCGGCACGATCATGCTCGAGCGCGGTGGCGAAGAGGAAGTCGGTGAGCGCGACCGCAGACGAGAGGAGCGGAATGCGATCACGGATCAACGGGATCAGCGCAACGATCTCCGCGTCGGTGGCCGCTCGCTGCAACGTGCCGTTTGCTGCAGCGCTCTCGTAGAAGGGGCGTAGTCGCACGAGCAACTCCTCGTTGCTCAGCCGTCGAATCCATTGGCCGTTGAGCCACTCCAGTCGGGTGCGGTCGAACACCGCGCCGGCCTTCTGCACATGCTCAAGGTTGAACCGCTCCTGCAGCTCGTCAATGGAGAGCACCTCATCTTCGCTCCCCGTTGACCAGCCGAGCAGTGCCAGGAAGTTGATCAGCGCCTCAACCAGGAAGCCCTCCGCTCGGTAGTCGACGAGGGCGGTCTGACTCTTGCGCTTGCTCATCTTCGTTCGGTCTGGATTCAGGATCAGCGGCAGGTGGGCAAACTTCGGTAGCGGCACGCCGAGCGCCTCAAAGAGGAGGATGTGCTTCGGCGTGTTGGAGAGGTGGTCCTCGCCGCGAATAACGTGGGTGATCCCCATGTCGGCATCGTCGACCACCACGGTGAAGTGGTAGAGCGGCGTGCCATCTGCGCGCAAGATCACCAGATCACCACCCAGTGCATCGCTGTCGATCTCCACTCGCCCGCGGACAAGATCTTCAATAACGACCACGCCCGGCTTAATACGGAAGCGCAGTGCTGCCGACTCGCCAGCTGCGATGCGGGCGGCCGAGGTCTCGGCGGGAATAGCGGCACAGCGACCGGAGTAGCGCGGCGGGAGCTTGGCGACTTCACGCGCTTTGCGCTCTGCGTCGAGATCGCCTGGGGTGCAGAAGCAGGGGTAGGTCAGCCCCTTGGCACGCAACTCATTCGCGACGGCGGTGTATCGCTCACTGCGCTCTGATTGCCGATAGGGGCCGCGGTCACCACGCTCCCCCTCTGTGACCACCCCCTCGTCGGCGGCAAGGCCGAGCCAGGCGAGACCAGCAAGGATGTCAGCCTCAAACTCCTTGGTGGAGCGGGCCGTATCGGTGTCTTCCACGCGCACGACGTAGGTGCCGCCGTGGCGACGTGCGAAGAGCAGGTTAAAGAGCGCTGTGCGTGCCGTACCAATATGGAACGGCCCTGTTGGGCTCGGCGCAATGCGAACGCGCACAACGTCACTCATGGTCGGACCGGAATCTGGTGGAAGAGGGCAGCATCAACGGCACCGCGTATGACGTGCACGAGCGCAGCGGGACGGAGGCCAAGTGAGGCTCGACCGATCGGTCCATCCAGCGTGAGTGAATCCAGCGATGCACTCCGCGAGAGGACAGTGATCTTTGCACCAGGGACGAGCCCACGTGCCTCGAGGTAGCTGAGCAGTGCGGCGTCAGTCTCGGCCGCCTCGGTAACGCGATAGATCGTGGCCGCCTCGCCCGCCTCGAGCGCTGCGAGTGGCTCCCCCTTCGGCCGCCGCGCCTCGGTTGCCCGGTCGATCGGATTCCCATGCGGACAGGTTTGCGGATGGCCAAGCATCTCCTCGAGGCGCGTCTCAAATTCGGGCGAGATCGACGAGTGCAGTCGTCGCGCCTCAACATCGGCCGCCGCCCACGGCATGCCGACGATCCCAGTTAAAAGCCACTCCAAAAGCGCGTGCCGGCGGAAGACGGCATCGGCGGCGCTCTCGCCTGAGGCGGTGAGCTTCCAAAGCCGCGCATGCCCGCTGCACGGCGCGATCAGTCGGTCATCGGCGAGTCGGCGGAACATCTCAGCGGCCGCCTGCTTGCTGACCTCGAGATCCTTCGCGACGAGTGACGGGGTGACCCCCTCGTCGTCGCTGTGGCTGCGGAAGGCGAGCAGATACTCCTGCGCCGCCGCCGTGATAGCTGCTCGACGTGTGGTTGCCATAGTTCTGATCCTACCTGCGACGCCGACTCAAGGTCACAAACGCAAGAAGTGCAAAGAGGGCCGCAGCCGCGAGCAGGCGAAGTGAGCCACTCACCAGCACCGCAATGAGAACGAGCGAGGCGGCGCCAACGGCGAGAGAGGTCGATCGAGCCACGCCACGTGTCCCTGCTCTCTGAGGTCGCGCAACAGGTTGCGCTTGCGTGCGTTCGCGCGGCGTTCGCCGAACAGGTCGTTTTCCTCGGGCTCGATACTCGGGGCCATGCTTGCGGGGGTCGGCGTACTCGCGCGGATTCACCGTCCAGTACGTACCGGAGTCGGCACCAACCCAGGCGGCCCCATCCCAGACCGGTTCCTCCTCCGTCGCTCCGTCATATGTCGTGGAGCCGGGACGTGCACTAGCGGTTGGTTGTGCACCAGACTTCGGCCGCGGCGGCTGCGCTGCACGGCGAGTCGCCGGTGCTGGACGCGCTGGTGGCTGGCCTCGACCGGGTCCAACAAGTCGACCCGCTGCAATGGCGTCAGCGAGTGCAACGTCGTACGCCTCGGTGATCCGCGCAAACTGCAAAGTCGTCGCCTCACCACCCCCAATTGCATCAGGATGCGTTGACTTTGCTAATCGGCGGAAGGAAATCTTGACGGCAAGTGCAGAAGGCCGAGCAGGGAGACCAAGTACTCGCCACGCCTCTTCTACGCGCATTTTCGCTGCTGACATGGCCTACGAAACCTTAAGCAGCGAAAGCGCTGCTGCTGGAGATACCGTGGCGAGTGCTGCGCCGCCCCGCGGATCGGCAAGGTTCACGATGCGATGCGCCTCGAGCGATGAGGCTGCGGCGACGCTGGCACCGATCGCCGCAAGTACGGCGACCGTTGCGACGCGGCCAGAGCGCGCCGCAGCATCGCCATCCTCGGTGCGCACGGCGATGCCGTAGCCCGGCAGGCCAACGAGGCAGAGCCCCTCAGCCCCTTGCTTCGCCACAACGAGACCCTCGCCGCCACGAATGAGATCGGTATCAAGAGAGCCTGCCCCAGAGATGAGGCGCGGGTTCTTGACGGCGGCGACGCGAACGCGCTCTAGAAGCGCGCGGTAGCGCTCTGGTACGAGTGGGTCGTGCGGGGTGGCCCAGCGCCGCGCCCCCTCAGCCGCCGCGCGAAGTGGAATCGCAGAGGTGGGGATAGCGCACCCATCCATCCCCCACGGAGCTGCGTGTAGGTCAACGCTCAGCAGCTCACCAACCACGGTGCGCAGCTCGCGCTGCACGGGGTGATCGAAGGCGTCGTACCCGATCGGATCAAATCCACGTGCCTTCGCCAGCAGCAAGAGTGAGAGGTGCTGCCCAGAGCACATGTGCGCGAGCAGATCACCGCTGCCACCACGCAAGCTTTGTGGTCGACCATGCACCAGGTGTGCTGGGTTCAGCCCGAAGATGTCAACCATGCGCTGCGCCACCGCCGTGTGCTCGTCCGCGCCCGCATGGCTCGCCGAGGCGAGTGCGATCATCTCGTCGTCGAGCGTGAGGCCGGCCTCGTCTGCTGCGGCGAGCACCGCCACTGCGGTGAAGGGTTTCACCGCGCTCCGCAATGAGATCAATCGATCTGGCTCACCGACGCTTGCGGCGAGGCGGCCGCCATCGGCCAGCACCGCCACGTCACCGCGATGTGCCACCTCGGTGATCTGGCCACGCTGCACCACCGTAATCACCGGTGGTGGCACTCCCTCGCCGACGCGAGCGTCGCTCATGCCAGCCCGAGGGCCTTGTCAACCTCTGTCAGGCCGCGGTCGATCACATCAAACGCAAAGTTGAGCTCTTCGTTCGTGATGATGAGCGGTGGATTCGTGAAGAATCCATTCCATCGCACGATCGTATAGAGACCGTTCTTCCGAAAGAATGCTCCGAGCGCCAACATTTCTGGTGCGCTCGTATTGAACGCCGCGATCGGCTCTTGCGTCTTCGGATCGCGCACAAGCTCGATGATCCCGAAGAGGCCAATATTGCGAATCGGCCCAACGCAGGGGTGCTTCGCCTTCAGCCGCTCGTGATGCGCGCGGAGCGTCTTCCCCATCGTTGCGGCGCGGGTGATCAGGTCGTCCTCCTCGTAGACCTCGATGGTGGCGAGGGCGGTCGCGCAGGCGAGCGGATGGCTGTTGTAGGTCAACCCACCACCGAACACCTTCTCGGCGAAGTGATCGGCGATCGGTCGTCGCATGCCAAGTGCACCGAGTGCCACATAGGCGCTGGTCAAACCCTTCGCCATGGTGATCATGTCGGGCACGACGCCTGAGTGGTCAATGGCGAACCACTTCCCTGTTCGGCCGAATCCGGCCATCACCTCGTCGGCAATCAGCAGAATGCCGTGGCGGTCGCAGATGTCACGCAGGCCCTGCATATAGCCATCGGGCGGAATGAGGATGCCGTTGGTGCCCACAACCGGCTCGACAATAATCGCGGCGACGGTCTGTGGACCTTCGAAGCGAATGATCTTCTCGGTCTCCGCAAGTACATCAGCAGCGGGGCGTGGCTCTGCAGCGCCGAATTCGTGGAAGTCTGGGATGCGGAAGATGCCAGGCATGCCGGGCTCCGCGAACCAGCGACGCGGGTCTCCCGTTGCGCTGAGCGCTCCAGAGGTTCCGCCGTGATACGAGCGATAGCGTGCGGCGATCTTGTGCCGACCTGTGTAGAGGCGCGCGATGCGGAAGGCGTTCTCGACCGCTTCGGCGCCGCCGTTGGTGAAGAAGAAGGCGTCGATATCGCCAGGGCAGATCTCGGCGAGCTTCGCGCCGAGTCGGGCGCGTGGCTCCGTTGCCATAAATGGGTTCGCGTAGGCCAGGGTGGCCGCCTGATCTGTGATGGCCTTCAGCACACGCTCATCGCCGTGGCCGATGTTGGTGCACATCAACTGGCTGTTGAAGTCGAGGAACTTCTCCTCTTCGGGGGTCCAAAACCAGGAGCCCTTCGCGCGGGCAATTGGAATAGGGTTCGCTGCAGCCTGCGCAGACCATTCGGTCATGGTGTGACGCTTCGAGAGAGCCACCATCTCTGGCCCACTCATTGGGGTTCTCTTGGCTGCGCTCATGGTCCCTCCCGCCGGTTAGGCGCAGGCGCGCCCTCTTACCCCTCAGGATACCCCCCTTCTGGTGGTGCGTGGCGCGAGACAATCACACCGTGGGCTGCGCTCGGGGCGCAGATCGGCGAGAATCTCGCCATGGGAACAACTATTGAAAGCTTGGCCGCACAGAGCGCCCCGGCCACCCTAAAGAACTTCATCAACGGGCACTGGGTCGCCTCCTCTTCGAGCGAGCGGCTGGTGGTGCCAAACCCGGCAACCGAGGCCCCCCTCGCCTACGTGCCCCTCTCCAATGCCGCCGACGTGCAGGCTGCCGTGGACGCGGCCCGAGCCGCCGCCTTCGAGTGGGGGGAGATGCCGCCACCAGAGCGCGCCGGTTACCTCTTCAAGCTGCGCGAGGCGATGCTCGACAACCGCGAGGCGCTCGCCAAGCTCGTCACCACCGAGAACGGGAAGGTGCTGAGCGATGCCACCGGCGAGGTGCGCCGCGGCATTGAGGTCGTTGACTTTGCCTGTGGCGCCCCAACGCTCCTGATGGGCCAGAACCTCGACCAGGTCTCGCGCGGCATCGACTCCGAGATGGTGCGCTTCCCCGTCGGTGTCGTCGCGGGCATCACGCCGTTCAACTTCCCATTCATGGTTCCCATGTGGATGCTGCCACTCGCGATCGCCTGCGGTAACTCCTTCATCTTGAAGCCGTCCGAGCGCACCCCAATCTCGGCGCAGCGCATCATTGAGATCTGCGAAGAGGCCGGCATTCCGGCGGGCGTTGTCGGCTTGGTGCATGGCGCCGTTGAGACGGTCACCAGCCTGATCACGAGCCCAGGTGTTGATGCGATCAGCTTCGTCGGCTCAGAGCGCGTGGCGCGCATTGTCTACGAGACGGCGGCTAAGAGTGGCAAGCGCGTGCAGGCGCTCGGTGGCGCAAAGAATCACATCATCGCCATGCCCGACGCCGTGCTTGACCAGAGCGTGCCGAACATCGCGGAGTCTGCCTTCGGCAATGCGGGGCAGCGCTGCCTTGCAGGCTCCGTGCTCACCCTTGTTGGTGAGGCGCGCGAACGTATGCTGCCGCGACTCCTTGAGCACGCCGACACGCTCAAGATGGGATTCGGCCTTGATGCTGGCATCTCGCTCGGTCCCGTGATTCGCGGCGAGGCGCGCGAGCGCATTCACCGACTGGTCGACGAAGGGGTCGCCGCTGGCGCCAAGATGCTGCGTGACGGACGCGGCACCGGCCCTGCAAAGGGCTACTTCGTTGGCCCAACGCTGCTTGAGATCACACCAACGTCGCCGCTCGCACGCGAGGAGCTCTTCGGGCCGGTCCTCTCCGTGCTCTACGCCAAGGACCTTGATGAGGCACTCCGCCTGATGGCCGAGACGAACGAGTACGGCAATGCCGCGAGCATCTACACCGCCTCCGGCTCTGCGGCGCGCGAGTTCAAGCGCAAGGCAACCTCGGGGATGCTCGGCGTAAATGTGGGTGTTGCCGCCCCAATGGCCTTCTTCCCGTTCAGCGGTCGACGCAAGAGCTTCTTCGGCGACCTGCACGCGACCGGTCGCGATGGGGTGGAGTTCTACACTACGAAGAAGGTCATCACCGCTCGCTGGTTCTAAACGAGAGCGCCGCTGGCGCTAGAGCAGATCGACGAGCTCTTTCACCGCATCTGCAGAGCGCTGGAAGGCGGCCGACTCATCAACCGTGAGCGTGATCTCAATGATCTTCTCGATGCCGTTCCCGCCAATCACGACAGGGACCCCTACGTAGAGTCCGTTCACGCCGTATTCGCCCTCCAGGAGCGCGGCACACGGAATCAACCGACGGCGGTCAAGCAGGATGCTCTCCACCACTTCAAAGGTCGCGGCGGCTGGCGCGTAGTAGGCCGAGCCGGTCTTCAGTAGCTCAACGATCTCCGCGCCACCGCTGCGAGTGCGCTTGACGATCGCCTCGATGCGATCTGCAGCGAGGAACTCTGGCAGCGGAATGCCGCCAATCGATGAGTAGCGCGGCAGTGGCACCATCGTGTCGCCGTGGCCGCCAAGCACGAACGCCCGCACATCCTCAACGCTCACACCAGCCTCAGCGGCAATGAATGTGCGATAGCGAGCGGAGTCGAGGGTACCGGCCATGCCGATCACTCGATGCTTCGGGAAGCCCGAGGCCTTCAGCGCTACGTGACACATCGCATCGAGCGGATTGGTGACGACAACCAAGATGGCGTCGGGGGAACGCTTGGTAGATTCGGTCACAACGCTGCGAACAATGCCAGCGTTGGTGTTCAGCAGATCGTCGCGGCTCATCCCCGGCTTGCGGGCAATGCCGCTGGTGACCACGATCACATCGGAGTTCGCCGTGTCGTCGTAGTTATTGGTGCCGATGATGTGGGCGTCGTGACCCACGATCGGAGCCGCCTCGGCAAGGTCGAGCCCCTTCCCCTGTGGGAGCCCCTCAACGATGTCAATCAGGACGACATCGGCGAGCCCGGATTCAGCGATGCGCTGTGCAGTTGTGGCGCCAACGTTCCCTGCGCCAATAACGGTGACCTTGCGACGCTGAATCTTGGCCATGAGCCCTCCTCCCTCGGCGGTGTCGCCGAGCACGCTGATCCTACCGCTGGCGCCGCTTCTTGGCGGGGGCGGCAGTTCGCAGGCGCACGATCGCGACGGCCAGGGTGGCCAGTAAGACCGCCCCCATCACGAAGTAGGCGGTTGCAATGCCGCCCACCCGCCAATTCTCGAGTCGAAGGCCCTCGAGGGCGAGGCGGGTCACGCTGTACCAGGCGACGGCGCCGAGGCCGACCATGCCGGGAAGCAGATGCCCCTTGAGCCGCTGCCCGAGCGCGGGGAGGATCAGTGCGCCCGCCAGACCCGATAGCGACTCGTAAAGGAAGAGCGGATGGAACGTAGCTGCGTCGCCGATGGTTGCGCACGAGACGCTGATCGCACGATGGACGCAGTCAATCGCGAGCCCCCAGGGAAGATCGGTCGGTGTGCCGTAGAGCTCCTGGTTGAACCAGTTTCCCCAGCGCGCAATCGCCTGCATCACCAGGATCGCCGGACCAGCAACGTCGACCCAGCCCCACGGCTCTTGGCGCCAGCGGCGCAAGATCACAACGAGGGCGATGGCTCCCGTGATGAGTCCACCTGGTGCCCCAAGCCCCTCATACGGCGGGATGATCGCGGCAATGGGATTTGCCGCATAGAGGCGGTCCCACGCATCGATCACGTGATAGAGGCGGCCTCCAGCAAGTGCCGCAATGGAGATGATGATCAGCCCGTCAAGGATGAGCTTCTCGTTCAACGAGCGACGACGCGCCTCGCGCACCATGAAGAGATAAGCCACCAGCAGGCCTACGGCGTACAGCACGCCGTACCAGCGAATGGCGAGTGGTCCGAGCGCGATGAGTACCGGATCAGGCGGCAGCGGGAACATTTAGATGTTGACCCCGATGAGCGATCCAACGGCGTAGGTGATGGCTGCCGCTGCGGCGCCGATGGCGAGCTGGCGTAGCCCTGTATAGATTGCAGACTTTCCAGTCAACAGGCTCACCGCGGCGCCAACACCGAAGAGCGCGGCCGCCGTCAAGGCGATGCTGATCAAGAGTGCGGTGGAGCCGTCCAGTAGGATGAACGGCAAGAGCGGCACAAATGCACCGATCGCAAAGGCGATAAACGACCCGATGGATGCACCCCAAGGTGATCCAAGCTGCTCTGGGTCCAGGCCGAGCTCTTCGCGAACGAGCGTCTCAAGTGCAATCTTCGGATCGGCCATCAGGCGCTTGGCGATTGACTTTGCCTCCTCATCGGGGAAGCCGCGCGCCTGATAGATCGCTACGATCTCGGCCTCCTCCTCTTCAGGCATCGCCTCGAGCTCTGCGCGCTCCAGTTCGATCTGGCGCTCAAGGAGCTCGGTCTGACTGCGCATCGATACGTACTCGCCCGCGCCCATGCTGAACGCACCGGCAAGGAGGCCGGCGACACCGGCAAGCACCACGAAGTCACCCTGGCCACTGGCTGTGGTTGCTCCGGCGATGCCCATCACCAAGGCGGCATTAGAGACAAGCCCGTCGGAGACGCCGAAGATGGTCGCTCGCAGCGTGCCGCTGTTGCCGGCGCGGTGCCACGGCTCCCGCGCCTTCGTCTCAGCGAGCCCAGCGCGATATGCACCCTCGCTCTTGCCAGCATCGAGTTCGCGCCAGATGTCGGCGTGCTTCGCCTCATCGGCGGCAATATCGGTGACCTCTGCAACGTCGCTGTGGGCGCCGTAGATCTCCTCTTCGTACCCTTCGAGTGCCTTGACCATGTCACTCACGGCACGTGTGCCGAAGAGTCGAGCGAGGAGCGTGATCTGGCGCACGCGCCAACTTGGGCGCTTGCTGGCAGGCACCTGCTCGCCGAGGCTGAGGAGCTTCGCCTCCCAGATGGCGGCGTGGCGGCGCTCACTTGTGGCGATGCGCTCAAAGGCGCTGCGCCGCGCAGGATCCTTCTCGATCTTGGCGAGGGCGTCGTACAAGAAGATTGCGTCGCACTCTAAGGCGAGGCCAGCGATGCTTGCGGCGCGATCCTTGATCTCTTGCATTGGGGCTCCCCTCTTGCGCATTTGGTGCGCGTCGCCCTCATCGTAGCGCGCTGCGCAGGGCTAGGTCTGAAGCACCACCCACCCCTGATCGTCGACGCTCACCACATGAACCCCGAGCGGAATCTCGGCCGGTGGATCGAGCGGCTCCCCGCTCTCGAGGTCAAATCGCGAGAGGTGCAGGGGGCAGGTCACCGTGGGCCGGTCAACGGTGGCTGGCGAGAGAAAGCCGCGATCCAGCTCGCAATACTCGTGGGTGCAAACGCCGTCGACCGCTAGCAGCTTGCCGCCACGATTCACCACCAGGATGGCCGCGCCGCCTGGCCACGCAAGGCGCATCGTGCCGTCAGGAAGTTCTACGGCGGGGAAGAGGCGCTCTGCTGGCATCTGCGCCGTTTAAGAGGCGAGCGCCGCAGGCTGCTTCGCCAGCGCGGCATCAAGCTTCGCTGCAAGCACCTCTCGCAGGCGCTCAGCGTCGGCATCGAGCGGGAGTGCAGCAACGACGGGCTCGAGGAATCCCATCACGATGGTGCGGCGCGCTTCGGCATCGGTCAGCCCGCGCGAGCGGAGGTAGAAGATCTGGGCGGGATCGATTGGCCCAACGGAGCTCCCGTGCGCCGCGCGCTCGCAGTCAGGCTGGTCAATCCAGAGTGATGGGATCGCCACGCTGCGCGCCGTCTTCGAGAGGAGCATGCCGAACTCACCGAGATACGAGTTGGTGCCACGTCCACTGCGCGGAATCGTCGTGACCCCCTTGATGTAGCCGCGCGCGTTCCCGGCAAACACACCCTTCGCCAACAGGTCGCCGACCGTCTTCTGGCCGGAGTGCAGGCTGTAGGTGGTGAGGTCGTGAATCTGATCGCCGGCGCCGAAGACCACCTCAACCTGGCGAACACCAGATCCATCGCCCGAAAGGAGGTGATCGATGCGCCCGCGCACCAGGCGTGCGCCGACCTGTGCAACGGTGAGCTGTAGCTGCGCCTTCTCGCCAAAGGTGTGGCGACGAACCGTCACATAGGCACGGTCTTCAGGGAGGTCTTGAATGGATGAGAGCGCCAACGATGCGCGGGCGCCGAGCGTGATCTCACTACTGATCGCCAAGAGTGAGGTGGCGACGCCGGGCACGGCGGCGCTGCCGCTGATCTCTTCGACGATCGAGGCCTGTGCGCCATCGCCAAGCTGCACGGCGATGCGGGCAAGAAGTGAGGAGCCAGACTCTGGGGCGACGACGCGAATCACGATCGGTGCGCTCAGGCGACCGGCGTTGAGCGTGATCGAGACGCCGGTGTTCCAGAGTGCGGCGACGAGCGCGGCGGTGCGGTCCTCGCTGGCGCCACCCATCGGTGTGGATGGACTGAGCGGCGTGGCGCTCAAGCCCGCGGCGATGGCCTCCGCACCAAGGTAGGCGCCGACACCTGCGCTCGAAATCTCAATCAGTGCAGCGGCGCCCTCTGGCAGCGCAGTGCCGGGTAGGGAACGAATCTCTTGTGGGAGCGGGGCGGGCGCGGCGCGCTCTACCTCTGCCGCTCGCATGTCGACGTATCCGGTGAAGAGCAGGTTCGACTCCGTTGGCAGGGCGTGAAACGCGGCGAGTGCCGCCGTGCGCTCAGCTAAGCCAGCGCCCCCTGGACTGAGCGTGGTGATCATGTCGGTTGTCGCCCACTCGAGGGGGAGATCAGCTAGAGCGCGACGGGTCACCCGAGGGCCCCCTCCATCTCGAGTCGAATCAGGCGATTGAACTCAAGGGCGTACTCCATCGGCAACTCCTTGGTGAAGACCTCAAGGAAGCCCTGCACGATCAAATTCGTTGCCTCGTTCTCCGTCATCCCACGGCTCATCAGATAGAAGATCTGATCATCGGAGACGCGCCCGACAGTCGCCTCGTGGCTCATCGAAGTGTCGTCCTCTTGAATATCGATGTACGGATATGTTTCGGAGCGGCTCCCCTCATCGAGGATCAGTGCATCGCAGCGCACGCTGGTGGTGACACCGGTTGCGCCAGGCGCCACGCGGACCGTGCCGCGGTACGTTGCCACGCCGCCGTCCTTGCAGACCGACTTGCCAACAATTCGACTCGTGGTGTTGGCCGCGAGGTGTATTGCCTTCGCGCCGGTGTCTTGACGCTGACCCTTTGAGGCGACAGCGACAGAGACGATTTCGGCGTGCGCCTTCTCGCCAAGCAGGTAGATGCCTGGGTACTTCATGGTGAGCTGTGCGCCCGTGTTGGCGTCAATCCACTCAACGGTGGCACCAGCGTGCGCGTGCGCCCGCTTCGTCACCAGGTTGTAGACATCGTTTGACCAGTTCTGAATCGTGGTGTAGCGAACCTTGGCACCCGGAAGTGCGATCACCTCAACGACGGCAACGTGCAGTGAGTCGGTTGCCCAGTTTGGCGCGGTGCAGCCCTCGATGTAGTGCAGGCTTGCACCCTCATCAACAACGATCAGGGTGCGCTCGAACTGTCCGGTGTTCTGTCCATTGATGCGGAAGTAGGCCTGCAGCGGAAGCGGCACTTCGACACCCTTCGGCACATAGACGAACGAGCCGCCCGACCAGACGGCCGAGTTGAGGGCGGCGAATTTGTTGTCTTCAGCTGGGATCACGGTGCCGAAGTACTTCTTGAAGATCTCTGGGTACTCCTTCATCCCCTGATCGGTACCCATGAAGACGACGCCGAGCTTCTGCAGGTCTTCGCGTACGGAGTGGTAGACGACTTCGGAGTCGTACTGCGCGCCAACGCCCGAAAGGAACTTGCGCTCCGCCTCAGGGATGCCGAGTCGCTCGAAGGTCTTCTTGATCTGGTCGGGGACGTCGTCCCACGACTTCTCTTCTCGCTCAGATGGCTTGCGGTAGTAGACGATCTTCGAGAAGTCGAGCTTCGTGAGGTCGCCGCCCCACATCGGCATCGCACGGGCCTCAAAGTGCTTGTAGGCGCGGAGGCGATACTCCAGCATCCAGGCTGGCTCATCCTTCGTCTCGGAGATCTCCCGAACCGTGGCCTCGGTCAGGCCGGCCTTCGTCTCGCGCAGGTAGGTGATGTCATCGTGGAAGGCGTACTGCTCTCGTTCGTCGCGAACCGTCTCCTTGGCGATCGTCATGGAGCCTCCTCTTCCCTGCTGGACTCTGTGGGGTAATCCCGACTGATTCTATCAGGATTGGCTTCGGGACCCCTATTTAGGCGGCCTTCGCCCGCTTGCCGCGTGAGAGGCTCTCCTTGAGCCCGTCGATAAGGCTGTACACCACTGGCACCACGAGCAGGGTGAGGAGCGTCGATGAGAGGAGTCCGCCAATCACCACCGTGCCGAGCTCGGCGGCGATGATCGAGCCCTCGCTCGGCCCTGCTGCGAGCGGCAGGAGCGCCAAGATCGTGGCGACCGCCGTCATCAAGATCGGGCGAACGCGTGTTGCGCCGGCGCGCAGAAGGGCATCCTTCGTTGGGACCCCCTCGTGGCGTAGCTGCTCAACGCGGTCGAGCAGCACGATGGCATTCGTTACCACGATACCGATGAGCATCAAGAAGCCGATGAGTGCCGAGATGCCAATCGGGCGATTGGTGATCAGCAGTGCCGGGAAGGCACCGATCACGGCGAGTGGCAGGCTGAACATGATCACGAGCGGATCAACAAGCGAGTTGAAGACCAACACCATGGTCAGGTAGACGAGCAGGATTGCGACGGCCATGGCGGTGAAGAGGCCACTGAACGACTCGTTCTGCTGCTCCGTCACGCCGGCAAGGCGCACGTCGACCTTGCTCAGCTTCCCTGCGTCCTGCAGTTCGGTAACCGCTGTCTTCACGGCGGTGTTCACGGCGCCGGTGTCGGCGACCGCGATCTCGCCGCTCACGTTTGCGGCGAGCGCCTGGTCGATGCGCGTAATGCTTGATGGAACGGATAGCTCTTCAATCGTTGCGATGCTGCTGAGCGGCACCTTATTGGCGCCGCCAACCAGGTACGCACCGAGCTGGGCAATGTCACTGATGGAGCTGCTGTCAATCTTCATGGATAGGTTCACCTTGGAGCCGTCAATCGTGATCTGTCCGAGCTGCGAACCGACCAGGAGATTGCGCACCTCGCCAGCGACCTGCGCCGCTGAGAGGCCGGCCATCGCGGCCGCTGATGGGTTGACGGTGATCTCAATCTGGCGGCCAGCCTTTACGAGATCGCTCTTGACGTTTGCGAGGTCGCCGTTCGAGGCCAGCGTTGCAACGAGGAGGTCCGATGCGGCCTCTACGTCAGCGGCGCGTTCACCAGTAACAATGACCGAGATGGCGTTGGAGCCGGCTGCAAAGCCAATCTCCTCAATCGTCACGGTCCATCCCTGGGTGCCCACCTCTGCGAGCGATTCTGCCAGGCGCGTCTTCGCTTTGGCAAGGTCTGTATCAGCACTAAGAACGACGGTCATTCGGGCGGCATTTGGCGCTCGGCCGGTTGTCGCGGCGACGAGCGTTTGCGTGCCTGTTGAATCCGCGCTCGGAATCGAGGTCGTTACCAACTCAACCGTTTGGTCCTTGGCGAGGATCTCGTAAGCAGCGCGGCTACGCGTGAGGACGCGCTCTGTGGAGGTGCCGAGTGGCGGATTCACCGTCACGGTGAGCACCTTCTCGCTTCCGCTGTTCAAGAACTGGGTTGGAATGGAGCCTGCGAGCGAGGTTGCCCCAAGGAAGAGGCTGAACGCGATGAGCAGCGTGACGAGCTTCGTCGCGCGACGACGCAGCGCAAGTCCGAGCACTGGGAGATAGAGGCGTCCCCAGATGGAGATCTCTTCGTGGTCGGTATCAACCGCGTACGGAATGGTTGCCTTAGCGCCCTTCACCTTCACCAGGAAGTAGGCGAGCACTGGGATCACTGTGAGCGCAACGATCAGCGATGCGAGCAGGGCATAGGTAACGGTGAGTGCGAAGGGGAGGAAGAACTGGCTGATCAGGCCGCCCACGACGCCGAGCGGCAAGAAGACCGCAATCGTCGTGATGGTCGAACTGGTGATCGCCGAGGCAACCTCGCGCGTGCCGTTGAGCACCGCTTCGCCGATGGGCTCCCCTTGGCTGCGGTGCCGATAGATGTTCTCGAGGACCACGATGGAGTCGTCGACGACTCGACCGACCGCAACGGCGAGTCCGCCGAGAGTCATGATGTTGATGGTGATGCCGGTCGTTGACATCAGGATAATTGCCGACAAGACGCTCAGCGGAATGCTCACCGCAGCAACGATGGTTGAGCGGAGGTTCAGCAGGAAGACGAAGATGACGACGACGGCGAAGGCGGCACCGAGGCCACCCTCCTGCAAGAGCGAGTCGATTGATTCCAGGATGAAGATCGACGCGTCGGTAACGACCGACTCCTTCACCTGGGCCGAGTGTGCCTCGGCAAACTTCTCAATGGCGGCAATCGATTCCTGGGCGGTGGTGACCGTATTGGCATCAGCCGACTTGCTCACGCTGATGGTTAGACCAGGGGTGCCGTTCGTCTCAGACCAGCCGGTGGTGCGCACTTCGGCGAGCGATACGGTCGCAACATTTTTCAGAAAAACGGGGTACGGCTGACCCGCTGGCGTCACTCCGCCACCAACGATGAGGTTCTCAAGGTCGGCAACTGAGGTGAAGCGGCCAGTGGCCGACACGGGCACGAGGGTGCTGCCCATTGGGAGCTGGCCACCCGGATAGGTCAGGTTGTTCGCCTGAATCACGCCCTGAACCTGCGACATGCTGACGCCCGTGGCGGCGAGCTTTGCTGCGTCAAGTTGAATGTAGGCCTGGGTCTCACTGCCACCCGAGAGATCGGCGGCCGAGATGCCGCTGATGCCGCGGAGGCTCGGCATCAGCTCGCCCTGCGCAAGCGTTGCCAGCTCCGTCAACGTCGTGTCGCCCTTTGGGGTCAGTGTGGCGATGACAACGGCAGCAGAGTTGATGTTGAAGTTGCGAACCACTGGCGTAACGCCAGCGGGGAGGCGCGAACCGTCGATCGCGGCCTCAATCTGGCGCAGGATCTCCTTGACGTCACTCCCGTAGGCAAATTGGGCGGAGACGAAGCCCAGTCCGGTCGTTGAGACTGAGCGGAGCGACTCGACGCCTGCAACTGAGGCCACAGCGGCCTCAATCGGCGCGGCCACCTGCTCGGCAACGTCGGCGGTGCCTGCGCCCGGGTATGGCGCGATCACGGTGATGATTGGGAAGTCGATGTTTGGAAGCAACTCCTGCTTCAGGCTCCCCCAGCTCGCCACGCCCCCGCCGAAGACTGCGAGTGCGATCAAAATGGTCACGCTGCGTCGAGCGACCGCGAGCCTGGTCAGGAAAAACATGGAGCCTCCCTCTATTTCACCGATTGGAGTGGGCAACAATGCCCAACAGGCGTAGTATCGCGGAATCCCGCCGATGATGCTGCGGGGCTAAAAACGTATTAAGGGGGGTTAATCATGACCACGCGAACGGCTACCGCCACATGGAACGGCACACTTCTCGAGGGCTCTGGGGCCATCACCTCGTTTGAGAGCGGTGCGATCGGCACACTGCCAGTGAGTTGGCCGCGACGATCAGAGGCGCACGATGGATCAACCTCTCCAGAAGAGTTGCTCGCTGCAGCACACGCATCCTGCTTCGCAATGGCGCTCTCGGGCGGCCTGGCGCGCAACGAAACTCCGGCCAAGCAGCTCGACGTTTCGGCGACCGTGACCTTTGAAAAGGTCGAGGCGGGTTGGCGCGTAACGAAGTCGGCGCTCACCCTCAAGGGCGATGTTCCGGGTCTTGATGCTGCGAAGTTTGCGGAGCTTGCCGAAGGGGCGAAGGGCGGCTGCCCAATATCAGCAGCGCTCGCAGGGAACGTCGAGATCACCCTCTCGATTAACGCCTAAGCCTCGTCGCGTACCGCGCGGATCGCTGCGGCGGTCCCGCGCGCGATGCGCGCAATCTCCTCGTCGCCAATGACGAACGGTGGACCGATCACAATTTGGTCGCCGTCTACGCCGTTGGCCTGGCCCGTGGCGCTATAGAGCAGCAGGCCAACATCGGCCGCGTTCTTGGCGTGCGCCAACACGCGCTCGGTGACGCGCTTGGCACGCGCATGCGGAGCCTTGTTCCCGCGGTCGGCAACAAGTTCGATGCCGAGCAGAAGTCCACGCCCGCGAATCTCGCCGACCCACGCATCATGAGCGAGTTCTTCGCTGAGCGCCGAGCGGAGCTGATCACCCTTTGCGGCGGCGGCCTCAATAAGGTTCTCGTCGCGCAGAATCTTCAGCACAGAGCGCGCGACGGCGGCTCCAGGAATCGAGTGGCTATAGGTGAAGCCGTGAACGAAGCCGCTCGCCAAGATCGGCTCAGCTACGTGGCCGGCTGCTGCAACAAAGCCAAACGGCCAATAGCCACTCGTGACTCCCTTTGCGGCGAGCAGCAGGTCCGGCTGCAGGTCCCAGTGATTCACGCCGAACCAGGTTCCAGTTCTGCCGAATCCAGTCATCACCTCATCGGCAATGAGCAGCACCTTGTTGCGCGCGCACCAGGCGCTGACCGCTGGCCAGTAATCGTCGGGTGGGACGGCGGCGGCGAGCGTTGCGCCAACGATCGGCTCGGCAACGAAGGCGGCGATGCGTCCTGGGCCAACGCGGCTTAGCAGCGCGTCAAGTTCGGCGACCGCCTCGGCGCCGCTGGCAATCGCGTTGGCGCCGTCGAGACCAGCACGATACGAATACGGGGCCGAGACATGCTCAAAGCGCCCGAGCCAAGGCTCATACGGTCGGCGCAAACCAGTGCGGCCGGAGAGGTCGAGGGCACCAAGGGTGTTGCCGTGATAACTCCCCCAGCGGCTCACCACCACGGTGCGATTGGGTTCACCCTGCGCCAGCCAGTAGGCGCGCACCATTTTGAGCGCCGTCTCCGCAGCCTCCGAACCGCCAGAGACCGGGTAGAGCGACGGGTCTTTCATTGGTAGAAGTGGACCAATCTCACTCGCCCAGGCGTCGAGCGCCTCGGCGGTGAAGGCGCTCCCGTGGGCGTAGGCGATCTTTGCCATCTCTGCCGCTGCGGCGTCGGCAACGGCGCGTCGGCCGTGGCCGATCCCCACAACAATGGCGCCGCCTGCGGCATCGAGGTAGCGACGCCCCGACGTGTCGGAAATGTAGGCACCATCACCAGAGGCGGCGATGGGGAGCGCGGGACCGCCGCGGCTGAAGATCTTGCCGCTACTCACGAGACGTATGCCCCGGTCGAATCGAGCTCTTCGCGGATCAGGCGCAGCTCCTCGTCGGTCGGCGTCGGCGTGGCGGGGAAGCTCTGCGGGATGCGGATCTCCCAACCGATCGATGCACGCACCTCATCAAGGGTTGCGCCCGGATGCAGGCTGCGCAGCGCCATCTCACCGTCGTCGTCGAATCCATAAACGCCGAGATCGGTGATAACGCCCGATGGTCCACTGCCGCCCCAGCCCTGCGCCGCGCGCGTCTTTGCCGCCGCGACGGCGCCGCCAAGATTGCCAGGCGAGGTGCGGAAGTCGAGCTCCTTCACAAAGCTGCGCGTGCTCTGGCGCATGATCACCAGAATCTCTTTGGCGTTGATCGCGATCTCGCATGCGCCACCCGACCCAGGGAGGCGCGTCTTCGGTGCCGCGTAGTCGCCGATCACCGTCGTGTTCAAGTTGCCGAATCGATCGATCTGCGCGCCGCCGAGGAAGCCCACATCGATGCGACCCCCCTGCAGGTAGAGGCCGAAGAGGTCGTGCATGGAGACGGTGGCGGTGGAGCCGGTCACGATCGTTGGGTCACCAATCGAGAGTGGAAGTCGTGCGGGATTTGCGCCGAAGACGCCCGCCTCGTAGACCAGCTCCATCTCTGGTGCGACGGTGCGCTTGGCGAGGTTCACGGCGATGTTCGGGAGGCCCACCCCCACGAAGCAGACGCGCTTTCCGGTCAGGGCGTGCGCAGAGGCGACGACCATCAACTCGCTCTTGCTCGCCGGACGCTGCGCGCTCATCGGTAGTCTCCGTAGTCAACCGAACCAGATGGGGCACTCGTTGGGGTGAGCCCCTTGAAGTAGTCGCCACCGAACTTCGCCACGTAGGCGGCGCGATCCTTTACGCCGTAGACCCACTCCTGCAGCCACGCCTCGGTGGCGGCGGCATCGCGGCTGATGGTGTCCCATTCGCGATAGAAGGCATTGTCGCGATCGTACGAACCTTGCACGTACGACGGGTGCGCACCGAACGGTTCGCACACTACGGCGCTCACGATCAGCCCAGGAGCAATGGTGCGATTCGGATCGGCGCGGATCACACTGGTTGGCACGATCTCTTCAACAACGGCGATCACGCGCTTCGCAGCGAATGCCGCCTCCTTCTGGCAGCCGAGTAGGCCCCACATCTGTACGTTCCCTTCAGCGTCGGCGCGCTGGGCATGGATGATCGTCACGTCGGGGTTGAGCGGCGGCACGGCGTAGACCCCTTCACCACCAAACGGGCTCTGTACGGTGCGAATCAGCGGATTCACCTTCGGCAGGTCGCTCTCGGAGTAGCTGCGCAGCGGGTAGAACGGGAGGCGGTGCGCGCCCGCCACATAGCGACCGACCATGCCGTGATGGCTGTACTCCTCGATCTCAAGGAGTCTCTCGCCGGGGGCGAGCGCGGCTGGCTCCGTGCGTCGACGAATCGCATGCAGCGAACCGACGCCAGGATTGCCGAGCCAGCTAAAGATCAACTTCTTGGCGCAGCCTGCAGCAACCATCTGGTCGTACACGAGATCGGGTGTCATTCGCGCCAGCGTCAGATTGCGTCGCCTCTGTCGAATGATCTCGTGCCCGGCCGCAAACGAGATGCAGTGGGTGAACCCTTCAATTGCCACCGTGTCGCCGTCGTGCACGTGCGCGGCGATCGCCGTGCGCATATCGACGAGTTTCGAGGTGCTCACCTGCTCACCCCTGCGCACGCTGATAGAGGCCCGCGCATGGGCGCTCGCTCAGTGCCGTGCGGCGACTGCCGCTGCGGCCTCAGAGAAGATGCGGACGGCCGTATTTATTTCGGCTTCGTTCACGACGAGTGGTGGGCTCATGCGGACGCCGCGGTCGCCACATGTCAGCACAAGGAGGCCGCGCTCAAACGCCTCAACTTCAACCTCGCCGGCGATGTCGGCATCGGTGAAGTCGACGCCGATCATCAGGCCGATGCCACGGATGTCGGTGACATGCTTATTTCCCGCAAGGCCAGCGCGCAGCCCCTTGAGCGCTTGTGCACCGCGGTCGATCGCGTTCTGCATCAGGTTCTCATCGCGAATCACCTCCAAGGTGGCGATAGCCGCAGCTGCAGCGACTGGGTTGCCACCGAACGTAGAGCCGTGTGAGCCAGGCTTCCAGCGCATCCAATGCTCTTTGGCAATCACTGCGCCAATCGGCATTCCTGAACCGAGACCCTTCGCCGCAGCGATGATGTCGGGCTCGATGCCGAAGTTTTCGATCGCCCACATCTTGCCAGTGCGACCAATGCCTGATTGCACCTCGTCGACAACGATGGCGATGCAGTACTTGTCGGCGATCTCCTTCAGTCGCGGGAAGAAGTCCTTGTCGGGAACGATGTAGCCACCCTCACCCTGCACCGGCTCAACAACGAACGCGGCAATCTCGTCGCCAGGGATGGTGCGCGCAATGATGCGCTCTTCAAGTTCGTCGAGGCCCTCGCTGCCGAATGGCACGTGCAAGAAGCCTGGCGCCAGTGGGCCAAAGTGCGCGTGGTACTTCGCCTTGGAATTTGTCAGCGTCAGTGCGCCGAGGGTTCGTCCGTGGAAGCCGCCGACGAAACCGACGATCCACTGGCGACCGCTCATGTAGCGCGCCAACTTGATGGAGGCCTCAACCGCTTCGGTTCCTGAGTTCTGTAAGAGGACCTTTGATGGCCCCTTCCAAGGTGCCGATGCGGCGAGTGCCGATGCGAGCTCCTGGTAGCGCTGCTCGTAGAAGTCGGATGCGCTGTAGTGCAAGAGGCGCTGCGCCTGCTGCACGATCGCGTCGACCACACGCGGGTGGCAGTGACCCGTGGAGTTCACGGCGATGCCGGCGCAGAAGTCGAGGAAGACGTTCCCGTCCTGATCCTCTACGCCCATCCCAAAGCCGCGTACGGGGGCAAACGGATAGGCGCGGGGCAGGCTTCCGGAGACGACGGCCTGGTCGGCAGCAACCTGGGCGAGGGCCCTTGGGCCGGGCACCTTGGTGACGAGGTGCGGCAGCGTGGCTGGCCAGGTTGCAGGCTTCTCGGCGATCGTCATGGTGCCCCTCCTATGGATGCTTTCTATGCGGAGTGTATACGAGGAGAACCCCCGTTCAGCGGACGATTGTCTGGCTCTGCTCACGCAGGTACTGCGGCACGTAGTAGAGGCCACCGCCCGACTTCCCCGTCGTGCCCGACTTCTTCCAGCCGCCAAACGGCTGGACCATCGGCCATGCGCCGGTCGTGGAGCCCACCCGGCGGTTTACGTAGATGACCCCGCCATCAATGGTGTCGAGGAAGGTCTTGATCTCGGCCTCATCCTCGGTATAGCAACCGGCGGTGAGGGCGTACTCGCTCTCGTTGGCGAGGGCGATCCCCTCTTCGAACGAGGCGATCTTCGCCACCGCAACGAACGGCGTGAAGAGCTCGTCCGTAAAGAGGCGATGCGTTGCGGGGAGGCCCGTCACCACGGTCGGTGTGACGTAGAAGCCCTTGGCGAGATCGCCATCGGTCAGGCGACCGCCGCCGATCTCGATCGTTCCATCACGCTTCGCCTCGTCGCAAGCCTGCATAAAGGTATCGACGGAGCGCTGGTTGATGATTGGCCCAAGGAAGACGCCGCGCACCGTTGGGTCGCCGACCGTCAGCGCCTTTGTCTTCTCTACGAGGTGCTTCACGAATTCGTCATGAACCGACGCTTCGATATAGACGCGGCTATTCGCCGAGCACTTCTGCCCACCGAGACCGAACGCAGAGCGAAGGACCCCTTCGGCCGCCTTCTCGAGATCTGCGTGCTTCGAGATGATCGTTGGATTCTTCCCGCCCATCTCAACAATGACGGGCTTCGGATAGTTCTTGGCGAACGATCGGTAGACCTGCATGCCCACCTCGGCTGAGCCGGTGAAGGTGATGCCGGAGACATCGTGGTTCTCCTGCAGCTCCGCGCCGACGCTTTCGCCTGGTCCCATCACCATGTTGAAGACACCGGCAGGAATTCCTGCATCGCTAATCGCTTGCGCGAGCAGCACCGCCGAGAGCGGCGCCTCTGACGAAGGCTTCAGCACCACCGAGTTGCCGGCAACGAGTGCGGCACCAACTGGACCGCCCATCAGGGCGAAGGGGAAGTTGAATGGGCTGATGACCGCCCAGACGCCGTACGGCTTCAGAACGGTGGTCGTCTCAACCTTTGCGTCACCAAGATTCCCCATGGTGTGGATGTAGCCCTTGTTGCGCTCAACTTCGCCCGCATAGATGCGGAAGAAGTCGGCGGTCTCTTCGACGTCGCCGAGTGCCTCGAGGCGGTTCTTGCCAACCTCAATAGAGAGGAGTGCGGAGTAGAGGAACTGTCGCTCGCTGATCAGCTCGGCCGCCGCGCGAATCAGCGCGACGCGCTCCTGCCATGGTCGCTTCGACCAGGCTGGGTACGCCGCCTTCGCCGCGGCGATCGCCGCCTTTGCGGTGCTGCGGTCGCCCTTACTAAAGGTGCCGACGACACTGCCGTCGATTGGGGACTTCTTAACAAAGGTGTCACCCGCGGTAGACCAGCTGCCGTTGATGAAGTTGCCGTGTGTGCCGCCCATCATGGCGCGAGCCTGCGCGAGGCCGGCCTCGTACCCAATATGGATCTCCTCATTGGAGTCGTTCAGTGTGGCGTACGTGATCTTCAACTTCTCAGCCATGGGTCCATCCTTACTTGTGCGGCGCACATGTGGCGCGCCATCGGGCTGAGTCTACCGCGCGGCGACGGCTCGGCAGGAGGGGCAGCGCCCCTGGAGCGAGAGGTGGTCGAGGTCGGCGGCGTAGCCGGTGACCCGCACGATAGCCGCAAGGATCGGCTTCGCCGCCGCGGCATCAAGCTCCACCTCGGCGCCGCACCCCTGGCAGTGCAGGTGCCCGTGCGCGAGAACCTCCTCTAAGTGGTAAGTCTCTCGCCCATCGACCCCATGATGGTGGCTGGCGAACCCCAGCTCTTCGAGGAGACCGAGCGTGCGGTAGACCGTGGAGGGGGTTGCCGACGGATCTGCGGCTCGCACACGCTCCACTAGCTCGGCCCCAGTCGCATGGCCGTCCGAGGCGGCGAGCACGTCGGCGATCAGCTGCCGCTGTTCGGTCCAACGCTGGCCGCGCCCCTGCACCGCCGCCTGCAGGCGGGTGGCGAGGCTGCCTTGCGGATCGGGCGTGGGCTTCATCCCAGGGAGGATACGGGAATCCTTATTGCAATGCATTGCGATAGACTAGGTGGGTCGCCCAGCGGTCGATGCTGGAGCTGAGGAGGTTTGATGTACCCACAGTTGCATATCCCCGACGGGTTCCTGTCGCCGCAGCTCTCCCTCCTGCTCTGGGTCGCGACTGCAGTGCTCGTGGGGATCGCCGTGCGGAAATCCGGGCGCGCTGATGTGAGGCTGCTCGCATCGCAGCCGATCCTGATGGGGGTGCTCGGTGCATTCATCTTCGCGGCGCAGATGTTCAACTTCCCGGTCGCCACGGGCACCAGTGGCCATCTGCTCGGTGGGGTACTCGCCGGCTATCTGCTCGGCCCGTGGGCGGGCACGATCGTGATGGCAACGGTGATTGGAATCCAGGCACTCCTCTTTCAGGATGGTGGTCTGTTGGCGCTCGGCGCCAACATTTTCAACATGGGGATCATCGGAACGCTTGGCGGTTCGTTTGTCGCTCGAGGTGTCGGCACGGCGCTCGGCGGCAGCCGCAGCGCATCCATCCTCGGCGCAGGAGCCGCCGCCTGGCTTGCAGTCGTTGCAGCATCAGGATTCACTACGTTGCAACTCGGCCTCTCCGGCACGACCAATGTTGCTATTGGGCTTCCCGCCATGCTCGGCGTGCATGCCCTCATCGGCATTGGCGAAGCACTAATCACCGTTGCCGCGCTCACCTTCATCGCACAAACGGCCCCAGACATTTTGGCGGGAGTGAGCGCACCATCAAAGGCATCGCCAGTACGTCGCCTGGTGACCGGAGTAGCGATTGCAGGTGGGGTGGCCACACTCGCGAGCCTCTTCGCATCGACTGATCCAGATGGCCTCGAGGCCGTTGCAGTGCAGCTTGGATTTTTGAACGCTGGAGAGGTGTCACCATTCGAACTCTTCCCCGGCTACACCATTCCCGGACTTGATGGCGGCGCATCGACCGCTGTCGCCGGCGTACTTGGGATCATCGTGGTGATTGGCGTGCTGTTTGCACTGGGGCGCCTCGCGCGAAGTCGAGCACAATCGTGATCGCCGAACCGCGTGGCGTTGGCCGTGACACACGTGCTGCCGTCATTGCAACGCTCGCCTTTGTCACCGCGGTCGCACTTCTGCCCCCTGGCTCGTATCTGGCACTGCTGCTCTCGTGGATCCTGCTCGCGTTTGCCGGTGCACTGCTCGGCATAGGCCCAACGCGCCTTGCCCGACGAGGACTGGTTGCGTTGCCGTTTGTGGTCGCAGCGGTGCCGATTGTGTTCCTGCGGAGCGACGAGCTGCTCTGGGCTGGCTCAGTCGGCCCCCTTACCCTGCAGGTCTCTGGGGCGGGGCTGCGCATTGCGCTCACCGCACTCATCAAGGCATGGATCAGCGTGCAGGCGTCCATGCTGCTCTTGGCGTTTGCTAGTGCCCCCTCCATCGTCACCGCCCTCCGCCGCATGAAGCTCCCCGAAGTGATCGCCACGAGTGCTGGGCTGACCATTCGGTATCTCGAGCTCCTCCGCGATGAGGCGCGACGCATGCTCCGCGCCCGCACCGCACGCTCCGCGAGCCCTGAGGGCTCTGGCCGAGAGCGAATCGGCGGCAGCATCTCGTGGCGTGCGCGAACAACAGGGAACCTGGTCGGCTCGCTCTTCTTGCGCGCCTACTCCCGAGCGCAGCGCATTGAGGAGGCCGCCGCCTCGCGCGGGGCGACTGGCTCACTCTCTGTCGGGACCATGCCGACGGCCGACCCGCGCCTCACGATCAAGGTGATCGGCGTTCTCGCTCTGGTGCTCGCCCTGACGCTCTTTGGCGCGCTGCTGCCGCGACTGTAGGCTGAACGAATGACTGATCAGCACGAGCACCCACATACGCATCCAGGGGCACCGCTGCCGCACAGCCATGGTCACGAACATGCCCACGATGCGGCACTCGCGCCAACTGGCGACGGCACCATCGCGATCTCCCACCTGCACTTCCGCTACCCCGATGGAACCGAGGCGCTACGCGGCATTGATCTAGCGATCGCCGGCGGCGAAAAGATTGCGCTCTTGGGGCCGAACGGCGCGGGGAAGAGCACCCTGATGCTGCACCTCAACGGGATTCACCGACCCACCCACGGCACCGTGCATGTGGCTGGGGCGCAGGTATCGAACGAGACGATCGGTCGTGTACGTGCCGAGGTGGGACTCGTCTTTCAAGATCCCGATGACCAGCTCTTCAGTCCAACGGTGTGGGACGACGTTGCCTTCGGCCCAACGCACATGGGGCTCACCTCCAGTGCAATTCATGACCGCGTAGAGAGCGCACTTGCCGCCGTTGGCGCGCTTGACCTCGCGCAGCGCGCGCCGATGCGCCTCTCAATCGGTCAGCGTAAGCGTGTCGCCCTGGCCACCGTCTTGGCGATGAACCCGAGCATCTTGGTCTTCGATGAGCCATCTGCTGGGCTCGACCCGCGCGGGCGACGTGAACTCATTGAGCTGCTGCAGTCGCTCACGCAGACACTCATCGTCAGCACCCACGATCTTGAGTTGGCTCGCGCCGCATTCCCGCGCAGCATCGTGGTTGATCGCGGCGTGATCGTGGCCGATGGATCAACGAGCGAGATCTTGGCGAACCGCGAACTCCTGCTCGCGCACGGACTCGCCTAAGAGTTCGCCCCCTTGGCGCGCGCGGCGCGCAGCGCGGCAATGCGATCGCGCAGCTCCGCCTCCGCGCCACTCCCCGACGGCGTATAGAAGCGCTTCGTCGCAATCTCGCGCGGCAGATACTCCTGATCGATGTCAAACGGTTCGCCGGCCGCGTGTGGCGACTGATACGTCTTTGCCGACGCGCGCAGATGGCCAGGGACTGGCAGTTGTCCGCTGGCGGCGATCTGCTCACGCGCAGCGGCGAGTGCCTCGCCTGCGCGTGGCGACTTCGGCGCAGAGGCGAGATAAGTGACCGCCTGCGCAAGTGCCCAATCGCACTCTGGTGATCCCGCCAGCTCTACAACCTGTGCTGCAGCCGCGGCAAGCGGGAGCGCTGCAGGATCAGCGTTGCCCACATCCTCCGATGCGGAGACGAGCAGTCGTCGCGCGATCACGCGTGGATCCTCGCCGCCCTCCAGCGCTGTCGCCAGCCACCAGATCGCCGCATCAGGATCGTTGCCACGAATGCTCTTGATCAGCGCTGAGGTGACGCCAGACTGGTCGTACGGCAGGCTTCGGTCTTGCGCGGCGAGGAGCACTTCGCGCGGCGTGATCTCCCTCCCCTCTGTCGTCATCAGGGCGGCCATCTCTAACAGCGTTAAGAGTCGACGCGCATCACCCGATGCATAGCCGACTAACTGGCGGCGTGCGTCGGCATCAACCTGTACGAGGCCATTAAGGCCACGCGCATCGCTGAGCGCCCGGTCGAGCAGCGTCTCAAGATCGTCACTGCCGAGTGGAGCCAGGCGGAAGGTGCGCATGCGCGAGAGGAGTGCCGGCGAGATCGCACGTGGTGGCGGCTCAGTCGTGGCGCCGACCAGGATGATCGTGCCCGCCTCCACGTGTGGCAGCAGGGCATCCTGCTGCGTGCGCGAGAAGCGGTGCAGCTCGTCAATAAAGAGGAGCGTCTGCTCGCCGTGTTCACGACGCTCGATCGCTGCAGCGACCGCCTTGCGGACCTCGGCCACGCCGTCGCTCGTCGCGGAGAGGCTCGTGGGGACCGCCTTCAGCGACGCGGCGATAACAGCGGCGAGTGTCGATTTTCCACTCCCCGGTGGCCCCCAAAGCAGCAGCGAGGGCGCCTCACCGCGCTCAAGGAGTCGCCGTAGCGGTGCGCCTGGCCCGACCAGTGCACCCTGGCCGACCACCTCATCGAGTGTCGTTGGGCGCATCCGAGCGGCGAGGGGTTGCGCTGGCGCGAGACTACCAAGGAGCGTTGCCCTCTCTTTCATCTCACTGATCATCGCACCCTTCGCGCCGCTCTCGGGTACGCTTGACCGACTGATGCCCGATTTTTCTGAACTAGGACTTGCCCCCGAACTCCTACGAGCCGTCGCCGACGAGGGGTACACCGAACCGACCCCGATCCAGGCGCAGGCGATCCCGTACGTGCTGCAGGGTCGCGACCTTCTCGGCGCTGCCCAGACCGGCACAGGAAAGACTGCCGCCTTCGTGCTGCCAATCCTGCAGCTACTGAAGCCGCTGGCATCGTCATCGCCGAGCCCGGCGCGGCATCCGGTGCGCGCGCTCGTCCTCACGCCGACGCGCGAGCTTGCAGTGCAGATCTCCGAGAGCGCCGCAACCTACGGCCGACACCTGCCACTGCGCAGCGGCGTCGTCTACGGCGGCGTGCCGATGCCACCACAGCAGAAGATGCTGCTCGCAGGGCTCGAGATTCTCATCGCCACACCGGGTCGACTCCTCGACCATGCCAACTCCAAGACGGTGAACCTCTCGCAGGTGTCGATCCTGGTGCTTGATGAGGCCGACCGCATGCTCGACATGGGCTTCATGCCCGACCTGAAGCGCATCCTTGCGCTCATCCCAAAGCAGCGCCAGAGCCTCCTCTTCTCGGCGACCTTCTCTGAGCCGATTCGCGCCTTGGCGCAGGACTTCCTGCGCGACCCGATCACCGTCGAAGTCGCGCGGCGCAACCAGACCGCCGAGAACGTTCGCCAGGTGATCATGGCCGTCGATGATCGACGCCGACGACAGCTGCTCAGTGACCTGCTGCGCACCAAGCCGTGGGAGCAGGCGCTCGTCTTCGTGAACCGTAAGGTTGAGGCGAATCGCCTTGGTGACTTCCTCCATCGCGATGGGCACTCCGTGGTCGAGATTCACGGTGACAAGGATCAGAAGCAGCGCAACCGTGCGCTTGCGGCGTTCAAGGCAGGCGAGGCGCGCGTGATGGTCGCCACCGATGTCGCTGCGCGCGGCCTCGACATTGAGGCACTCCCCGCGGTCATCAACTACGAGCTCCCCTTCGACCCTGAGGATTACGTGCATCGCATCGGCCGCACCGGTCGCGCTGGCGCACTCGGTGAGGCGGTCAGCTTCGTTGCCCCCGATGAGATGGATAAGTTGAGCCTGGTACGCAAGCTCACGAAGGCCGGGCTCCACATGGAGATTCCACTCGGCTACGAACCGATCCTTCTCGATTTCCCGCGCGACTTAATCGCCAAGGCGCAGATGATTCGCCTGCAGCGAGGTCGCCGCTAGCTCTTCGCGCTCGCCTCAGCCTGGCGGATGAACTCCATGATGCGGATCTCGAGATCGTCGCGCACCTCGCGATACGCCTCTAACTGATGTTCCTCGCTCCCTACTACCTTTGAGGGATCTGGCAGCGACCAGTGCTCGCGCTGTCCGCCATTGGGGAAGATCGGGCAGGCGTCGTTCGCTGCGTCACAGACGGTAATCACGTAATCGAATGTCTCGTCAAGGAACTGGTGAAGCGTCTTGCTCGTCTGGGCGGAGGCATCAATGCCGATTTCGTTCAGGACGGTAAGGGCATGGGGGCGAACCAGGGTCGCCTCGGTGCCGGCACTCTCAACCTCGAAGGCGCCGCGTCCACGCGAACGCAGGAGCGCCTCGGCAATCTGCGACCGTGCGCTGTTATGGGTGCAGAGGAAGAGGACGCGTGTGCTGCTCATGGGAACATTCTAGCGACATAGATTATCGCCCCATTACCAGCGCGCTATCCTCGTGGCATGAAGCGTCTGCGTAAGCTCGGAATCGCACTGCTCGTGGTTCTGGTGGGCCTTACTACGCTCCCCTACCTGGTCGATATTCCGAAGGGTGCCGATGCTGACCCCGCAACGCTCTTGGCAACGGCGGCCGCCCCAAGCGCGCGCCTGATCACTGCCGATGGGGTGCAGAGCGTCATCGCCGAGGCGGGTGATCCGCAAGATCCTGCCCTGCTGCTCATTCACGGCTTTGGCGGGAGTACCTTCGGCTATCGCGATGTGATGGAACCGCTCGCCGCGCGCGGCTGGCATGTGATCGCGATCGATCTTCCAGGGTTTGGCCTCTCCGAGAAGTCATGGGGGCGCGACTACAGCCATAAGGCGCAGGCCACCTTCGCCCTCGCGGTCCTAGACCAGCTGAAGGTTGATCGCGCCGTGCTGCTCGGCCACAGCATGGGCGGCAACGTGATTAGTTGGATGCTTACCCTCGCCCCCGAACGCGTTGCTGGCCTTGCCTACATCGATGCCGCCGTTGTGCAGCCGAAGAGTGGTGTCAGCAGCTCACCGTCCGCTGCCGCTCTGCTGCTCGACGTGCCGCCGATCCGACGCCTCGCACGTATTGTGATCCGCAACGCTTTCAGCCCCGCGACGTTTGGCGAACTGCTCTCCTCGGCCTTCGCCGTGAAGAGCGCCGCCACTCCGACCCTGGTCGCCGGCTACGCCGCTTCATCGCTGCTGCGCGATTGGGACCTGGCACTCCTCGGCATCATTCGTGACGGTGCCAAGAACACACTTCCTGAAACTATTGCCACTCTGAGTGCGGCGGCCGGCACGCCGCCAACGCTGATCCTCTGGGGCATAGACGACAGCTGGGTGCCACTGACGAGCGGTGAGGTGCTCCGCGCAGACCGGCCAGAGGCGGAGTGGGTCGTGCTGCCAGGGATTGGGCATGTGCCATTTGAAGAGGATGTCCCCGCGTTCATTGGCGCGGTCGGAGGCTGGCTCGACACGCTGCGCTAGCGGGCGCGTTTCGCACGAAAATAGTTGGCTGGCGCGCTAGGATTCGAACCTAGGATCCCCTGCTCCAGAGGCAGGTGCCTTACCGCTTGGCCACGCGCCAACGGTGCCGATCGTACCCCAGCGGCGCGCCACCGTCTGCCGACGCACGCATAAAGAGGCAAGATATGCGGCATGGCTACCGATAAGCGACTGACGCCCGCCGCCCCATCGACGCCCGCCGTGGGCATCTTTAGCGAGGCACAGCGCCGCACCCTCACAGCCCTAGCGGAGGGCTTCGTCGCTGGCGGTGGTGCCGCACGCGCCGCGGCCGCGGAGACGGCGATCGCCAAGGTGGTTGACCCCGCCCTTCACGGCCAGTTGCGGCTGGTCCTCAACCTTCTCGACACACGCATTGGCAGCCTGCTCATTGGCGGACGCCTGGCGCGCTTCGGCACGTTGAAGGCGACGCAGCGAGACGAGTTCCTGCGCCGCTGGGTTCAGCATCCGGTGCCAATGCTCCGCAGCGGTGCCGCCGTCTTCCGCAAGCTCCTCTCGTTCATTGCCTACTCCGATGCCGACGAGCCGGCCGATGAGCTCGTGCGCACGCGACTGAGCGCTCTCGGCTACAACCCAACGCCGAACCCCACGACCGCCAACGTCACACAGATCACCGCCTTCGACCCTGGCGACGCGGAGCGCATTGCTGTCGATGTCTTGGTGATCGGCTCGGGAGCTGGCGGCGGGAGCATTGCACGTGACCTATCGGCCGCAGGTCGCGAAGTGCTCGTCATTGAGGCGGGTGGCCTCTATGCCGAAGCAACCTTCCCAACAAAGGAACGCGATGCCTACGAGCGCCTCTATCTCGACTCTGGCTTCACCGCCACGGCCGATGCACATATCGCGATCCTTGCCGGCGGCACCGTTGGTGGCGGCACCACCGTGAACTGGATGGCCTCAATCCCAACCCCCGAGCCGGTGCGCGAGGAGTGGGAGGGGGAGCACGGCGTCACCGGTGCCGCTGGAGTCGAGTTCGGAAGAGACCTCGACGCGGTACTGAAGGAGATCGGCGCGAAGGAATCCCAGAACGTGCCGCTCAAGGATGCGGCGATCATTCGCGGCGCCGAGAAGCTCGGCTGGAGCAGCGAGCGGCTTCAGGTCAACCGCGCTGAGTGCAGCGACTGTGGGACCTGCACGTTCGGCTGCAAGGTCGGATCGAAGCAATCCTCTCTTCGCCTCCATTTGGCGCAGGCGGTTGCTAACGGTGCGCGCATCTTGCCCGACTGCAAGGCGGAGCGACTTGTCATTGAGAAGGGCACAGCGACTGGTGCAATCACCACCTTCGGCGCGCGCGCTGGGTCGCCTCGCACGCTGGAGATCATCGCGAAGACGGTGGTCGTTTCAGGTGGCGCTCTCCGGACACCTGTTCTGTTGCAGCGCAGCGGCCTCACCCACCCCGCCATCGGCAAGAACCTGCGACTACATCCGGTCAGCCTGGTTGCGGGAGTCTTCGACGAGCCGGTTGAAATGTGGCGCGGCACGATGCAGGCGGCGAAGAGCTCGCGCTTCATTGACCCAGATGAGGAGCGCAACGGCTACATCATTGAGAGTGCCCCTGGTCACCCTGGCCTTCTCGCACTCGGCATTCCGTGGACCTCTCGCGCCGAACATGAGCGCCTGATGAAGTTGGGTCGATACATCGCCCCCATATTGGCGATCGTTAAAGATGACGCCGGCGGCAGCGTATCGGCGAGTCGCGCCGGCTTTGCCGAGATCAACTACCGCACCACGCCGCGTGACGAGCGCGGACTGCGCCACGCACTCCGTTCAATGTCACGCATCGCTGAGGCGGCTGGCGCGAGCGAGATCATCGCCGCGGGATCACCACCGATGAGCTGGCGCCGCAGCGAAGGGAGCAAGGCCTTGGAGGTCTACCTGCGCCGGCTGCACCGCTTCGACTTCTCCCCAAATCGCGGCACCGTCTTCTCTGCGCACCAGATGGGCACGGCCCGCATGGGATCAGACTCGAACTACCATGTCTGTGATCCGTGGGGCCGCGTTCGCTCTACGCCACGACCTCGCCCGAACGATCCGCACGGCGGCCTGATCAAGAGTCTCTATATTGCCGACGGGTCGCTCTTCCCGACGGCGCTCGGCGTGAACCCGATGGTCACGATCCTGGCCGTCGCAAAGCGGGTCTCGCGCGCGATCATCGCCGACACGCACGCCTAACCACAAAGAGGGGGTTGGAGCGGGAGACGAGGCTCGAACTCGCGACATCTTGCTTGGAAGGCAAGTGCTCTACCAACTGAGCTACTCCCGCGCGAGACACACCATAGCAAGGAGGCGGCATGGATGACTACGGCGACCGGCAGGGGCTCTGGGTTGGGCTCACGGTCGGGGCGATCGCGATCGGACTCCTCGTCGCCTTGCTGATCACCGCGGTCAACCTGGCTGAATGTGAGCGACGCGGCGATCTGATCCGCCTCTATAACTCAGGGAGCGGGCCGCGCTACTCCGAGTTGTACCCAACGGAGTGGGCCGCCTGGGTTGCGGAGTGTCGCGACTAAGCCTCGGTCACCGACTCCAGCGGCTTCGCGCTACGGAGGGCACGCAGACGGTTGATGCGATCAACGAGCGGTGGGTGCGTGGCCAAGAATCCGGCTGAGCGCTCTTCGAAGTGCTTCACCGGATTGATGATGTACATGTGCGCCGTGGCCTTGGTCGCAACCTCGAGGACCTCCTTATCGCCAGCCAACTTAGCCAGCGCCCGCTCCAGCCCGGCGGGGTTGCGCGTGAGCTCCACCCCTGATGCATCGGCTAGGTATTCGCGTTGGCGCGAGACGGCGAGCTGAACCAGCCGCGCGGCGATCGGCGCGAGGACGGCGAGCACGATCGTGAGGATGATAAAGATCACCTGTAGAGCGTTTCCACCCTCGCGGTCGTTACTGCGTCGGCGACCGCCGCCCCAGAACGCCCAGCGCACCACCAAGTCACTTAGCAGTGCGAGCGATCCCACCAGGGCGGCCACGAGTAGCCCGTAGCGAATATCAAAGTTGCGCACGTGCGAGAGCTCGTGGGCGATCACGCCACTCATCTCTTCACGGTCAAGCGTGCGCATGAGCCCTTCGGTGACCGCGATGCTTGCGTGCTCTGGATCGCGCCCCGTGGCGAACGCATTCAGCGCCGTGTCTTCAATGGTGTACACCTTCGGCTTCGGCATATTCGCGGCGAGACAGAGCTCGTTGACGATGTTGTCGAGTTCGCGCTCCTCTCGGCCGGCCGAGGGGTCGAGCTCCTTGGCACCCGCGGCGGCAAGCACCGCCTTATCGCCACTGAAATATGCGCCGAGCGTGAGGAAGAACCCGAGGACGAACGCGCCGAGGGCGAAGGGGATGCCACCGTCAACGCTGCCGCTGAGGGCGATCCCTGCGCTCGCCCCGAAGGCGGCGAGGATCGCCACCACGATCAAGACGAGGAGGAGCGACTTTCGTCGATTCTCCGCCGCAAGGTCATAGAAGGTTGCCATCGCGTCGACCGGTGCCGACTAGGAGAGGTTGACCTTCGGAACGGCCTCCTCGGAATCAGGGGCGTCGAAGAACTCACGCTTGATGAATCCAAACGCGCTCGCAAAGAGCAGGCCTGGGAAGGTCTGCACGGCATTGTTGTAAGAGAGCACGGATGCGTTGTAATGCTGTCGGCTGAACCCGATCTGATTCTCGGTTGAGGTGAGCTGCTCCTGCAACTGAATCACATTCTCATTCGACTTCAGGGTTGGGTAAGCCTCGACGTTGGCGAAGAGGGTGCGCAGCGAGCTGGTCAGCATGTTCTCAGCCTTCGCTTGCGCCGCGGTGTCGCCAGAGGTACCGGCGTTGACGGCAGCGGCGCGCGCCTTCGTGACGCTCTCGAGAACGCCCTTCTCGAAGCCCATCTGCCCCTTGACTGCATCAACTAGATTTGGAATGAGGTCATAGCGGCGCTTAAGCTGCACCTGAATCTGACCGAGCGCCTCGTCCACGCGGTTGCGCCCATTCACCAGCCCGTTAAAGGCAGAGATCGCAACGAGTGCGAGTACACCAACGATCACGAGAACCGGTAGTAGTCCTTCCATGGCATCCCCCTTCACTTCGCGTGTGGCGACATCTGTCGCCTAGGTTCAGTATACGACCACTCCCCGCACGAACTCCGTGCTGTTTGACGACCCCCCGGGGGGTAGGCGTAGGCTGCCATGAGCAACTGGGTTGAGCCCTCTGAGGACTCCCCCTGGTGCGGGTGCAGCCCGGCTTCCTGGGCCCCCGCGTGAAAGGCACTGAACGATGAACGTTCTGGTAGTCGGTACTGGCACGGTTGGCGAGGCAATCGCCCACCTCATCAAAGGAAAGAAGTGGCTCGGCACCCTCACCCTTGCGGACTACTCCCTCGACCGTGCACGCACGGTCGCCGATGCGGTCGGCGCTGGGTACAAGGTTGCCCAGGTTGACGCGGGGAACGCGGCGCAGCTGAAGGAGCTCATCGCGAGCTCCAAGGCAGACCTCGTCTTGAACGCCGTTGACCCTCGCTTCGTTCCTGCAGTGTTCGACGCCGCCCTTGAGGCTGGCGTGCACTACATCGACATGGCGACGAGCCTCTCGGTCCCTGATGTGCAGAACCCATTCACCGTTCCAGGGGTGATGCTCGGCGCGTATCAAGAGGAGCGCAAGAAGCTCTGGGAGGACCGCGGCAAGTTGGCGCTCATCGGCATGGGGATGGACCCGGGCCTCTCCAACATCTTTGCCGCCTACGCCAAGAAGTGGACCTTCGACGACATCTCTGCGGTGCACGTGCGAGACGGTGGCGACCTGCGCATTGAGGGCTACCCGTTTGCGACGGTCTTCAGCCTCTGGACCGTCATCGAGGAGTGCCTGAACCCGCCGATCGTTTGGCGTAACGGCAAGATTGAGGTGCGCGAGCCGTTCAGCGAGCCGGAGGACTTCGTCTTCCCTGAAGGGGTTGGCCCCGTGATGTGCGTGAACGTCGAGCATGAAGAGATCGTGCAGCTGCCGCGCAGCATGAAGGCCGATGTGATCACCTTCAAGTACGCGCTCGGCGCCGACTTCATCGAGACGCTGCAGCTGCTGCATCGGCTCGGGCTCGACGGCAAGAACCCAATTAACGTGAAGGGCGTCCAAGTTGCACCGCGCGACGTGATCGCCGCCCTCTCGCCTGACCCATCAACGCTCGGTAAGAGCATGATCGGTCGTGCGATCGTTGGAACGTTAGTCAGCGGCACAAAGGATGGCCGCCCGCGCGAAACGTTCCACTATCAGGTGTGCGATGCCGCGGAGACGATGGGTCGATACAACCTGCAGCCAGTCGCCTGGCAGACGGGTGTCATGCCCATCATGGCCATGGAGCTGATCGCCGAGGGCGTCTGGGGTGGCGCGGGGGTCAAGTCGCCCGACATGATGGATCCAGATCCATTCCTCGACATCTGCGAGGACTACGACGTAACGGTCAAGCTCGAACATCGGCTCCCCGGCCGCTCGATCCTGCCTGCAACGGAGCAGCCGCCAGTTGGCGCAAAGTCGGTCACGGTGAAGGGCTCGTCGAGCCCAGCCGATACGGCCTACTCGGCGGCAGCAACCGCAGCGCTCTCCGCACCAGTCTCGTACCCCGAGACCGATGCCGAGCGACAGGGGCGCGGCGGGCGCTAGAATCCGCCCGTGCCACGAGCCGTCGTACGGCGGAGTGGCCAGTTGGGGGGAGGATACGAACTGATGACGAGCTCCGTCGTGCTGCGCACGCTACCGACACCTGATTCGTTCCGCGTCCCACCTCGCCTCGAGGGGCTGCGCCGCGTCTCGTACAACCTCTGGTGGTCGTGGCACCCTGAGGCTCGCGCCCTCTTCCGCCGCATTCATCCCGAGCGCTGGATCGCTACGCGTAACCCCGTTGCGATCTGCTCTGGCCCAATTGACTGGGAGCCGCTCCTTGAGGATCCAAAGTTCCTGACCCAGGTCGACGAGGTCGTTGCTGCGTTCGACAACTACATGGCCGGCGGCAGCGACCACTGGTTCCCTCGCGCACACGGTGCCGACCTCACCAACCCGATCGCCTACTTCTGTGCCGAGTTCGGCTGGCACGAGAGCCTCACCCTCTACTCCGGCGGCCTCGGCGTCTTGGCCGGCGACCATATGAAGGCCGCCTCAGATATGGCGCTCCCACTCGTCGGCGTCGGACTCCTCTATCGCCGCGGATACTTCCGCCAAGCCATCGATGCCGATGGGCATCAGGAGCACGCCTACCCAGAGATTGACCTCTCGCTGTTGCCCCTCGTCCGCGCCGCAGGTCCGACCGGCGAGCAGCTCGTTATCTCGATTCCGCTCGGCGACCGCCGAGTTTCGGCGGCGGTATGGGTTGCACAGATCGGTCGCGTGCCTGTTCTGCTCCTCGATACAGACATCAGCGCCAACAGCGAATCTGACCGACCAATCACCCACATCTTGTACGTGCGTGGCCGGGAGATGCGCCTGCACCAGGAGATGGTGCTCGGCGTCGGCGGCATTCGCGCCCTGCGCGCCCTCGGCGTCGCCCCGTCGGTCTATCACCTGAACGAAGGCCACTCGGCCCTGAACCTCGTGGAGCGCACACGCGAGTTCGTCGCCGCGGGCGAGACGCTTGATAGCGCGCTTGATCACGTCAAGCGTCACACCGTCTTCACCATTCACACCCCGGTCTCGGCAGGGAATGAGAAGTTCGCCGTTGACCTGGTGCGCCGCGTGGTGGGGCCACTCTGTGACGGCACCGGTGAGGCCGACGCCGGCGGCGTACCGCTGCAGCGCATGCTTGATCTCGCCGTTGGCGCTGAGGGTGATCGTGGTGCCTTTGATTTGACCGCCCTCTCACTTCGACTGAGCGTTGGCGCGAACGCCGTGAGCAAGCTACACGCAGAGACGGCCAACGCCACCTGGTCACCGGTCATCACCAACAAGATCCTTGGGATCACCAATGGGGTGCACATGCCGACCTGGGTGGGGCGCGAGACGCGCGTCGTCTATGAGCAGTTCCTGAACGCCGACCTCGATCGACTCGACACCGATGGACCAGAGGCGGCAGGCTTCTGGGAGCGCCTCGGGGGCGTTGATGCGCGCGCCTGGTGGGACGCCCACGCTCGGCAGAAGGTGGCACTCGGAGAGTTCTTGCGTGACTCCATCCGCCGACAGCTCGGGCGACACGGTGACTCGCCCGACGCACTTCGCGAGGCTGACACCTTCTTTGACCCCAACGTTATGACGATCGGCTTCGCTCGCCGCTTCGCCACCTACAAGCGCGCTAATCTTCTCTTCACCGATATTGAGCGTCTCACCCGCATCTTGAGCAACAGTGACCGGCCGGTGCAGATTGTCTTCGCCGGAAAGGCGCACCCGGCTGATCGCGCCGGCCAAGAGGTGATTCGCGACATCTGGGAGAAGAGCCGCGCCGACGCCTTCCGTGGGCGCATCTTTGTTATGGAGGATTACGACATGCGCACGACGCGCTATCTCGTCGCCGGCTGCGACGTGTGGCTCAACACGCCGCGTCGACCGCTTGAGGCGTCGGGCACCTCTGGAATGAAGGCCTCCGCCAATGGCGCCGTGAATGTCTCGATCCTTGATGGCTGGTGGGACGAGGGGTACACGGGCAGCAACGGCTTTGCGATCGGCGACACCTCCATCAACCCGGATGACGCGGCACAAGACGCGGCTGACGCCGAGAGCCTCTACCGCATCCTGGAGAACGAGGTCGTACCGCGCTACTACGATCGCAGCGCCGATGGCCTCCCCGCCGCTTGGCTCGACCTGGCGCGTGCATCAATCGGCAGCACCCTTTGGCGCTTCAGCACCACCCGCATGCTCCACGAGTACTGCGAGCGGCTCTACCTCCCCGCCGCCGCCCCACAAACGGGGTCCCACCGCTAACCTCTCCCCATGAGTAGCAGTGGCGCACCCCGTCGGATCTCGCTCGCGCTCACCCTGCACAACCACCAGCCGGTCGGCAACTTCGGCTGGGTCTTTGATGAGATCTACGAGAAGGCCTACCTGCCGATGATCAAGGCGCTGGAGCGCCACCCGAAGGTGCGACTCTCACTGCACTACACCGGACCGCTGCTCGAGTGGTTTGCCGCCGCGCATCCAGACTTCCTTGCGCGCGTGCGCACACTTGTGGAACGCGGCCAGGTTGAGATCGTTGGTGGCGGACTCTACGAGCCGATCCTCGCCTCACTCCCCGCTGCGGATCGCGTCGCGCAGCTACGACGCATGCGCGAGCGCATTAAAGAGCTCGTCGGCGTTGCGCCGCAGGGTGCATGGCTCGCCGAGCGCGTCTGGGAGCCATCACTACCAGCGGCACTGCACGATGGCGGCTATCGCTGGACGATCCTCGACGATGCGCACTTCCGCGCCGCTGCCATCCCAGAAGATGCACTCTGGGGCGCCTACCTCACCGAAGATGAGGGGAAGCCGCTCACCGTCTTCGGCACCGAGCAGGGGCTGCGATATCGCATCCCCTTCGGCACAGTCGAGAGCGTGATTGAGTATCTGCGTGAACACGCCACCCCCGACGGCGAGCGCATCGGCACGATGGGTGACGACGGTGAGAAGTTCGGCTCGTGGCCAACCACTTGGGATCACTGCTGGGGCGAGGGGGAATGGGTGGAGAAGTTCTTCACCGCCCTTGAGCAGAACGCTGATTGGCTGACCACCACCACGCCATCGCGTTGGCTCGATGAGCGCGGCCCGATCGGTCGCGTCTATCTGCCGACCTCGTCGTATGCCGAGATGGGCGATTGGGTGCTGCCACCAGAGGAGTCACAGGTCTTTGGGCCGACGCTGCATGCGGCACAGGATGCGCGTAGCCCTGAGGCGCGCTATCTGCGCGGCGGCTTCTGGCGTAACTTCCAGGTGAAGTACAGCGAGATCAATGATCTGCATAAGCAGATGCTGCGCACCAGTGCCAAGGTGGCCGCCATGCCCGCGGGGCCGGTGCGGCTAGCCGCCGAGGATCATCTGCACCGCGGCCAATCAAATGACTGCTACTGGCACGGACTCTTCGGCGGTGTGTACATCACGCACATGCGCCTCGCCACCTTCGAGCACCTCATCGCCGCCGAAGACATCGCCGACGGCACCTACCGCCGCACGAGTGCGGGCGCGGCGCTGCCAGCGCTCCTTGCCGATCTCGACCTTGATGGGGCCAGTGAGCTCCAGCTCGCCAACGCCGGTGCGCGACTGCAGATCGACCCCACCGAAGGTGGTGCGATCACCTCGTTTGACCTACGCGCCCCCCACCACGCGCTCCTGGCGGTGATGCGCCGACGCCCCGAGGCGTATCACGAGAAGCTGCGCGCACATGCCAAAGCTGAGGCGGCCGGCACAACGGCGAACCCTGCAAGCGAGAGTGGTGGTGTGGCATCGATTCACGAAATCGTCTCCGTGAAAGAGCCAGGTCTGGCGGCAAAGCTGCAGTACGACGACTACGAACGCCGCTCCGCCCTACTGCGCCTCTACCCTGCTGGTACGAGCGGTCGCGCGATCGCCGACGGCGCCGCCAAGGCGATCTGCACCCTTGTCTCAACACCTTGGGTGCTGACGGAACATGACGATCGCAGTGCAACGCTCACCGCTACGCAGCAGATTGCTGGCACGACCATCGCGGCGACGCGAACGATTCGGCTAGCGGGGGGTCGAATGGATCCGACCCTCGCCGTTGAGACAACGCTCGCGCACACCGGCGGCCCAGCCCTCAGCGCTGTCCTTGATGAAGAGTGGAACCTGATGCTGCTCGGTGGCGGTGGTAATCCCGCGGCGCACTGGACTGTGGCGGGGGCGCGCACTGCGCATGACGCACCGGGCGAGGCGCAAGCCAGCGCGCCACTCAGCTCAGGGAACGACTATCTCGGCATTGCACTGACGACCACCAGTGCGCCGCAGGCGGCCGCCGCATGGGCGCCAATCGAAACGATCTCCAACTCGGAGGGTGGATTCGAGCGCGTATACCAGGGAAGCTCGTTGCACCTCGTGCGCTCCATTGAGCTTCTGCCGAACGCAGCAGTCACCGTACGCACCGAGCATGCCTGCGGCCTGAGCCGTGACATCACTGCAGAGGAGGGGCTCCCCTCCTAGTCGCTCTACTCGGCGAGGCCGAGGAGTCGCTCGAGGAGCGGGATCGGTGGCGTGCCGTGCGAGAGCACCGCGCGCAGGTGGTCCGGTCGCGAGAAGCCCGGCGTCTCCACTCGGTTCCCAGGCAGATCCGCGCCGTCAACATGCGCAACTGGCCCACCAGCGGCACGCCGTGCGCGATCCTCAGCCTCCCAGCACCCCATTGATCCGACAAAGTAGGTCGGCAGCTGCGTAGAGATGAGACGTGCGCGCAGATACTTCGCCTTCGCCTCCGCCTCCTCTTGCCAGCTCTGGCCAACCATCAGGTCCAGCGCCCACGCCTCATCGCGGCCATCCGCGTGAATGCCTGCATCAAGTAGCGCGTTGGCGATGCAGCGGAGGTAGAACTTCCAGTGCACCAGCTCGAGCGCCAAGTCGCCATCACCGAACCCCTCATCAATCATCACCTGCGTGACGTAGACCGCCCACCCTTCGGCAAAGACGCCAGAGCCGAAGGCGGCGCGAAGTGGGCGCGGCGTCTGATTCGCGGCGGCTAGCTGCAGGTAGTGACCTGGGATCGCCTCGTGGATCGCGAGCAGCGCCAACATCCGGTTGTTGTCTTCACGCATCTTCGACTCAACCTGTTCGGGAGTTGCATCATCGGGGGCTGGCGTCACGTAGAAGAAACTCTTCTCACCACGATCAAGTGGGCCTGGCGCATCAAGGAAGGCTCCAGCATAGGCGCGCAAGAAGAGCGGCGTCCACATGATCTCGAGCGGCTCCTTCGGTAGGTCAACGAGCCCAGTGCGCTGAATGAACGCCTCGCACCGCGCCGTCTCGGCGCGTGACCGATCCAGCATCTCTTCGGGGGCGCAGTGATCGCCGCCAATCGCGTGCAACACCTCAGCGACGAGCGTTGAACGATCGCCGCTGAGTGCTGCGGTTGCCCGCTCCCCGAGCCACTCCGGTGCAATGCGTTGGGCGATCGAGATCATGCGCGCGCGCACCGCGGCGAACTCCTGCTCCCCCTTGGCTGCAATTGCGGCACGGTCGTGTGATCCGAAGAGGGTGTGGCGCAAGGCGCGGTCGTAGAGTGCTGCGCCGTAGCGCCCCTCGCCGGAACTCTTCGGGAGAACCTCGCGCTGCAGCCGCTCGATGAACCGATCTGTGGCGGCGATGGCCGCATCGGCTGGGCCGCGCAGCGCCTCACCGTAGGTCGTGACCCCGAGCTCAGCGAGCTCGGCGATGCCTGGTGCCTGTGCGATCGCCGTTTCGGTATGGAGGCGACTGACTGGCCGCGCTGGGAGCGTGGCTGTGCCTGCCGGCGGGAGATCTCCCCCGCGTCGCGGTGCGCCATCGTCGGCGGGCACCCGCAGTTCAGGGAGGCCGGTGAGGTCGGCAACGGCGGCATCGAGAAGGGCGGGAACCTGCGCGAGCCGGCTGGCAAGGTCGCTGGCACGACGCTCTGCCGTTCCGAAGCCGCGTGCGATGAGGGGGGAGAGCCCGCCGCCAATGACGGACACCGTGTGGAGGGCGTCCCACGCCTCAGGCTGCACCTCTTGTAGTTCGAACCGGATCGCGCGAATCGTGCCAAGGACTAGGTCGCGATCGCAGAGGTCGTCGGGGCTGAGGCTCGTCACCGGGATGGCAACCAGCCGTGCCTCTTCGCGATCGCACCAGCCCAGCCGCGCCGCGCGACCGGCGGGGCCATGCTCGCCCCACGATCCGTCGTAGTCATGGATCCCCATCCCCGTGGCCGCAACTGGGTGCAGTGCAGCGAAGCGGGCGAGGAGGCCGGCGGCGTCGAGGGCATCAATCATCGTCGGCAGGGTACCATCAGCGAATGGGTGCAGAAGAGACAACCGACGCCTTCTTTGAGCTGCTGAACGCGGATGACCGCGTAGGCGCTCTCAAGCTCATGGACGAGCGCATCGAGATGCGCGTGCACGTCGCCGACAGCGTTCAACTGTTGAAGGGACACGAACGCGTTGGCGGCTGGTTCCTGCGCGCCGACAAGGGGCTGCGCATGATCCCAGGCGAAGTCAAGGACACCGGCCATCAGGTCGAGTGCGACATCTTGGTCGTGCGACCCGGATCCAAGAGCAGCAAGATTGACGCAACGATCAAGGTCGAAGCTGGCAAGATCACCGCGATCAACTTCTCGCCGCGCGACCGCTAATACCCTCGCCCGTTACGGGCTCGGTGACGTCACCACGTCGGGAATCCCCTGCGGGATGATCAGCTCGTCACCCGCATAGATTGTTAGAGTCTGACGATCAATGGTGGGATTCGCGCTCAAGATGGCATCAATGCTCACTTGGTGAAACGCAGCAATTTTCCCCAGCGTATCGCCCGACTTCACGCGATAGAGCAGCGACTCTGCTGTCGGCGTTGGGGTTGGCGACGGGCTGACGTCACTGGTCGGTGAGGCGCTTGGCGAAGGTGTAGCCGTCACGCCAGCAATGAAGCCGTTCACCCCCTTCAGAATCGTCGGGATTGAGAAGAGAACTACCGCAGCAAGAACGAGCAGCGCAGCGGCGCCTCGCGTTCCCCCTGGAATCTTCGGGAGCCGCAGTGCGGCACGTGGTGCCTCGTCGTCCATGGAGCGACGCTTGTGCAGCGGAACTACACGGACGCGCTCCTCTTCGGTGGGGCTTAGCTCGTAGCGCGGCTCACCTGGCGCCGGCGCCGTTGACCAGATGCTCCCCTCGGGGAGATCCTCGTACTCGCCATCAATCTCATCGATGCCGAGCGTTGCAGCGGCGAGATCGACTGGAGCACTTGCTGCGGGGGTACCGAACGGGAGTGGCTGGGGGGCGGGGGCATCGATCGTTTGCGCAGCCTCGCGCGAGGCCCAAGCAAGAAAGATTGGGCAGGCGGTAAATGTTGGGGTGAGGCAGGTGTCACTCTGCCGCTGCAGGTTGATCGGCTCTGCGGGGCGCGTCGCGAAACAGGAGTGCGCCGCACTCGGCCCTGACGATCGCTTCGAGGAGTCTGCCCCCGTCGCAATAAAGGGGCAAACGTTGGCGCTCATGACGGCGATCCTGCCCCGTTACGCCAGATCTTCTCCATACGATCGGCCAGAGCTTCGCTCCACGCGGCGGCAAAGGTCAGCTCCTCTCGGCTCCCCGCCTCCGGAGTTGGGCGATCAGTGCATGGCGAGGTGTCGTCGAGTGCGATCACCTCAACGCTCGGCAGGCCGAATCTGCGATTGCGGAATCGGAAGATCACCGGCACGACCGGCACTCCAGTGCGCATGGCGATAATCGCAGCACCGGGGCGGAACTCTGCGAAGCGATCTGCTGGCCCGCCGGTTCCACCCTCGGGCATCACGCCATAGTGGGCGCCAGCGGCGAAGACGGCGGTCGCCGCATTCAGGTGCGTCTCAATGCCGCTCGTGCCACGCCACACCGGGAGGAGGCCACCGAGTCGCCGCAGTAGCACCGAGCGGACGCGACCGCGACCAACAATGAATGGGCCAAGGCCGAGCCACCAGATCCGCGGCGCTGCGGGGGCGACGATGCCGAGCGCAAAGGCCTCGTAGTAGCGACGGTGCGGAGCACCGACCAGGATTCGCGGTCCAGACGTGGCGAGGCGCTCAAGCCCGCTGGCCCGTATGCGCATCCCGAACGCACCGAGCACCACGCGCAGGGTGAAGCGCAGCGCACGATAGGCAAGGCTTGCGTGGGCCCACGGCTGACGCCCAAGCCACGCGACCCCTTCGCCCGCTGCAGGAGGGATCAAGGCATCTCGGCTGTACGAGCTGTAGGCCCGGACCTTTCGTTCGCTCATATCCTGAAACCCTACACGCTCCTACCCCCCACGACCGAGGCTCGTCGCGCGCCGCACAGTCCGCTACCGTACAGAGGGGCGGCCCCCATGGCCGCGCAGTAGAAAGGGGAAACCATGGAGGGTGCCTATCTCGTCCTCGTCTTCATTCACCTACTCGGCATGGCCGCAATCGTGGGGGGATACTTCACGGGCCTATCGATCTCCCCGAAGCGCCTTTCGGCGGGGATGACCCACGGCACCCTGCTCCAGTTCCTGACTGGCGTACTGCTCATTGGGATCGCCGAGATGGGCGCCGACCCGGTGAACTATGCCAAGTTCGGCATCAAGATTGCCGTAGCGGCAGTGATCTTGCTGCTCGCGTGGCCGCGTCGTAAGGACGTATCCATTGCAGCGAACACCTATCACGCGATCGGCGTGCTGGCGCTACTCAACGTGGCCGTTTCCGTATTTGTTAAGTAGAGAGGAGAGTTACATGCGTAACCTATTCGCCGAGTTCACACCAGTCACCGTCCACGCGCACTGCGATGTGCCGTGTGGCATCTACGACCCATCAGGTGCGGTGGTGGCCGCCAAGACGGTCGCTCGCATGGTCGAGCTGATCGGCCAGCTCGAGGTGACCGACAGCGCCACGCGCAATAAGCTCGTGCGCTGCATCACCGCTAAAGAGGAGCACGCCGAGAAGGTGAAGCACGAGGTCCAGGTCATCTGGTCCGACTACTTCAAGCCAGAGCATCTGGCGAAGTTCCCCGACCTGCACGATCAGGTCTGGAAGCTCCTGAAGTTGGCCTCCAAGAACAAGCAGAACGTAGATGCGGCGGCGGCGGCAGAGCTTGTCGCTGCGACCGAGGCGTTCGCTGCTACGTTCGTCGCGTCGAAGGCGTAACGCGCCACTGTGATCAACCGACCCAGACGGATCTGGGTCGCCGATGTTGCTGAACGCTCAATGGAGCCGGCCCTCATCTCGGGGGACCGGCTCCTTGTGCTTCCAGCGGGCCCTAACGGTCTCCCTGGCCTCCGAGGCGCACCACCGATCGGTAGCGTGGTGATCGTTGAGCGCGAGGGTCGTTTCGACGTAAAGCGCGTCGCCCAACCGCCCGCTGGCGTCTCAGGGCTCTGGCTCCTTGGTGATAACGCCGCGCTCTCGCGCGACTCGCGCCACGACGGCGCACAGCCGCTCAGCGCACTCCGCGGCAGGGTGCTCTTTCGAATTGGGCCGCGTGGCCGTAGGGGGCGAATCCCCGCTGCGCGCTAATGGCGCGCGCTAGAGCTGCGCGTGCAGCTCCGCAAGTAGATCGAGTGATGCGGTCTCCGTGGGATCCATGTGCTGCACCATGAGACGGTTCGCCCCCGTATCGCGGAATGCGCGCATCTGCAGCAGCGCCTGATCGGGGGTACCGACCAGCCATCGCGCTCGGCGTGGTGCAAGATACTCCTCGGGATCACCAGCGGCGCCAATGCGCGACATGAAGCCGCGGATCTTCTCGAGATACTCAGCCTCAGTTCGACCGATCATCATCCCCGTCATCGCCGATCGCGCAAGGCTCTCTGGCGCTCGGCCCGCTGCGACACATGTGGCATCAAGTTGCGCGAACTTCTCGCGGGCGGTCTCGGGGGTGGATGAGGTGAGGTTGAATTCATCCGAGTACTTCGTCGCGATGCGCATGCCGCGCGGCGAGCCTTCTCCGCCAGTGATGATCCACGGAACGGGCGATGGCTTCGGACGGAAGAGGGCGTCACTCACGCTGTAGTGCTTGCCGCTGAACGACCAGCCGTCGGGTCCGGCCCAGAGACCGCGCACGATCTCGAGCTGCTCTTCGAGCATCTCTGCGCGTATGGCCATCTCAGGAAACGGGAAGCCGTAGCGGCGATGCTCCGACTCATGCCAGCCGGTGCCGAGGCCGGCATGGATCGGCCGCCCCGCCATCTCTTGCACGGTGGCGACCACCTTGGCGAACTCGCCTGGCGCCCGAAAGGTGACGGGGCTGACCAGCGTGCCGAGGGTGATTGATGTCGTCTCACGCGCGATTCCCGCCAACACGCTCCAAGCGTCGGTGGTCGCCTGGTCGTCGGAGCCTGGGAATGATTGGTAGTGGTCGGTGCGGAAGAAGCCACTGATGCCGACCGCCTCGGCTCGACGGGCGGCGGCGAGCTGCTGCTCGTACGACAGGTTCATCTGCCCCTCAATGACCACGGCAATCTGCATAGGGGAACCCTACCGCTCAGCAGGCATCCGCGGTGAGGGGTAAGGTAGTTGCAACGCGAAATATCGTCGGAGATCTGGCGGCGCGGTATGGAGGTTTACCGGATGGCCACAGCCAAGTCTCGTCGCCCTGTTGCGGCAAAGCGGCGCACAGTCGCGAAGGCGGCGCCTGCACCCGCAGGGGCAGACCTTTCGAAGCGCGCCAAGCAAGGGATCATCCTCGCGATCATGATGGCCCTCTTCTTGGGTGCGCTCGACCAGACGATCGTCGGCACAGCTCTGCCAAAGATCATCACCGATTTGAGTGGTGCAAACCTCTACACCTGGGTGGTCACGATCTACCTGCTTGCCAGCACCGTTACGGTGCCGATCTACGGCAAGCTCTCCGACATGTACGGCCGCAAGCCGCTCCTCCTTATCGGAGTTGGCCTCTTCCTCATCGGATCTGTGCTCTCTGGCCTCTCGCAGAACATCGAACAGCTGATCATCTTCCGTGGCATCCAGGGACTCGGCGCCGGTGCGCTCTTCCCTATTGCACTGGCAACCATTGGTGACCTCTACTCACCGAAGGAGCGCGGTCGCTACCAGGGGCTCTTCGGCGCCGTCTTCGGACTGGCAAGCCTCATTGGCCCAGCGCTCGGTGGCTGGCTCACCGACACCTTCAGCTGGCACCTGATCTTCTACGTCAACCTGCCAATCGGCCTGATCAGCATTGCAATCATCTTGATTGAGCTGCCAACCATTAAGGGACGAGCAAATCAGAAGATCGACTTCTTGGGCGCTCTCGTCTTTGCCGCCGGAATTATTCCTGTACTTATCGGCCTCACCAACGTACAGACCAACGCATTTGCGACCCTAGAGGTTGCGGGGCTCATCTCGCTCGGACTCGCACTCCTTGGCCTCTTCCTTTTCATTGAGGCGAGGGTCGAAGAGCCGATCATTCCGCTCGAGCTCTTCCGTAACCGCACATTTGCGGCCGCCGCTGCGGCCTCGTTCTTCGCCTCAATCGGATTCTTTACCTCGATCATCTTCTTGCCGCGCTACTTCCAGACAGTGCTCGGTGAGACGGCGACGAGCTCTGGCTACGCCACACTTCCGCTTCTACTGGGTGTGATCATCAGCTCGGTCGCCGCCGGGCTAATCGTTGCACGAAGTGGACGCTATAAGACGCTAATCCTCGGTGCCATCGTGGTAGTTGCAGCAGCCTCAGTGCTGCTGACGAACATCAAGGCGGACACCGATCCATGGGCCTTGCGCCTCTGGATGTTCCTCGCCGGTCTCGGCATTGGGCCGACCCTGTCGGTCTTCACGATCGTGGTGCAGAACGCGGTGCCATTCAAGTTCCTTGGCGCAGCGACGTCAAATCTCACCTTCTTCCGCCAGGTCGGCGGGTCGGTAGGCTTGGCGCTCGTCGGCTCCTACTTCGGTGGGCAGCTTGCGACCACCATCCCAACCGAGTTGGCGAAGGCGGCCCCAGCGGGCACCTTCACCCCGTTCTTCACCGCGATTGGCGGCAACCTTTCGCAGCTGACCAATGTTGGTGGAAAGTTCGACCAGGCCCTGATCGGCCTGATCCCTGTGCAGTATCTTGACGCCTTCTTTCCGGCGATCAAGTCTGGTATTGCCGATGCGATCGGCTCGATCTTCTGGCTCTCCGTGGTGGCCAGCCTCGTGGCGCTTGTCGCCGCAACGCTGATCGAGGAGATCCCGCTCCGTGGCGGAGCAAAGGGCGCACCAGCCGAACTGTAAGTGGCTCCGGGCGTGCCCCTCTGGGGGTGCGCCCGGATCGCACCCGTCGGCGCAGCTCCACCCCTATGATTGGCGCATGAGCGGCTGGTTTACCGTTGCGGTCTCCCCGAAGGTCGGCAGCCTAGCCGCCGTTACCTCTGCGCTCGCCGCGGCGGGTATCCCTGTTGACGGGATCATGGGCGCCCCGGAGTCAGACGGATCGCTCCACCTCGGCGTCCCCGACGCGCAGCTGCAGACGGCTATTGCCGCACTCACCGCACTCGGACTCCACCCCATCACAGAAGAGTCAGATCCCACCGGCGAGGAGGGCGCGCCACTCGACGCGGGAATCATCGGCGCAATCTTGCGCGGACCTCGCTCCTAGCGCCTGGGGCACCCATGACCGCACCCACCCTGCGCATCGCCACCTGGAACGTCAACGGCCTTCGCGCCCGCGCTGAGCGCGTCGCCGCCTGGCTCGATTCAGCGCAGCCAGACATCGTGCTGCTGCAGGAGACGAAGTGCGACCCCTCCCAGATTCCAGAAGGGCTCTTCTCGACGCGTTCCTACGAAGTTGCCGCCCTCGGCGCAGGTGGGCGCAACGGCGTCTTGATCGCATCGCGACACGGCCTCAGCGAGGTGCAGGAGAGCATCGCCGACTACGCGCCGCAGGGAGGCGACGCCACACTTCCCGACCTGCTCAGTGAGCCGCGCCTGATCAGTGCCATTTGTGGCGGCCTGCGCGTTGCGTCGGTCTACGCGCCGAATGGACGCGAGGTGGACGCGCCACACTTCCACGCCAAGCTGCACTGGTACGGCGCACTGCGCGCCTGGTCGGCGGCGCGCATCGCCGAGCCTGCCCCGCTACTTCTGGGCGGTGATTTCAATGTGGCTCCGACCGATGCCGATGTGTGGGACCCAGCCGCACTGGTCGGCGCCACACATGTCACCCCACGGGAGCGCGGCGCTTGGAACGCCCTCGTTGACCTTGGGCTGCTTGATGCGGCGCAGGCCGTCGCCCCTGATGGGGAGCGTGCACCGTTCACCTGGTGGGACTACCGCGGCGGCGCCTTCCACCGCGGCTGGGGGATGCGCATCGATCACCTGCTCGTGGAGCCACGCGCTGGTGCGATCGTGAGCAGCGGTGTGGACCGTGACGGACGCAAGGGTGAGTCGCCATCGGATCACGCCGCGCTGATGATTGACGTGGCGCGACCGGCGTGATCACCGAACGCCTGCGCGCACGAACGCCACACTCCGCCGCCGAGTCAATGCCGCGTGCCGCGGCGATCATTTGGGCTGGCGGCCTCGTCGCCTTCCCCACCGAGACGGTCTACGGACTCGGAGCGAGCGCGTTTGATGCGCCAGCGGTCGCGCGCATCTTTGAGGCGAAGGGTCGCCCAACCTTTGACCCGCTCATCGTGCACATCGCCGATCGCGCCGATCTAACCCACCTCTTCACCGACGCTGCGCTCGCCGATCCGCGCATCACACTTCTTGCAGATGCCTTCTGGCCAGGAGCACTCACGATCGTTGCCGCGGCGCGACCTGAGGTGCCTGGCTTGGTGCGTGCCGGGCTCGAGACTGTTGGCGTGCGCCTGCCGCGACACGAGACGGCGCTGGCACTGATTCGCGCGGCGGGAACGCCGATTGCTGCACCAAGCGCGAATCGCTTCGGTCGCCTCTCGCCCACCACCGCCGACCATGTGCTCGAACAGCTCGATGGACGCATTGACGCCGTGCTGCTCGGCGAGGCAACGGAGATTGGCGTTGAGTCGAGCGTGGTCGCGCTTGACAGTGCCGGGCCTGCGCGCCTCTTGCGGCACGGCGGCATCCCCCTTGAGGATCTCGCACGTGTGCTCGCCGATCACGGCGGCGCCGTTGCTGCTGCACCAACGGCGCAGCCTGGCGTGCGGCTGCAGGCGCCCGGTATGACCGAGTCGCACTATGCGCCGATGGTCCCGCTTCTTTTGGTAACGACGACGTTCCCTCCTGGCGTTACAGAGTGCGCACTCCTCGCACCAGATCGTGCAGCCCTCACGCGCCTGGAGGCGCTCGCCGCGGCTGCGGGGGTCACCGTTTATGCGAGCGTTGCGCTCTCCGAAACGCTGGATCCAGTCGCCGCCGCCGCCCACCTCTTCGAGCGACTGCATGAACTTGAGGCCAATCTGATCCGCCGTGCAGTACCCGCCGCGAGAATCATCGCCGCCCCCTATCCTGAGGGCGGCCTCGGTTCGGCAATTGCGGACCGCCTTCGCCGCGCAGCAGCCACGCCGCAGTAAGGGGGATCGCATGACCACACCGCGCAGCAACTGGCTCTCGCAAGCGATCACCGCCGATGCGCTGAAGCGCTTCCCGCAATCCATCGCTGGTCAGGTGGTCTTCGCCACAGGACTCGTCTTCATGCTTGCGGCAGGAGTCGGACTGCCGTCATGGGAGATCCTGCATCAAGGACTGAGCTTTCAGCTTGGCATTCAGATCGGCACCGCCGCCCAGCTCAGCGGCATCTTCGTGCTGCTTCTCTGGATCCCCCTTCGACAGCGCCCTGGATTGGGGACCCTCAGCAACATCGTGGTGATCGGCTGGATGATGAACGTGGAGCTTGCCCTCCTCGCCCTTGCTGGCGTCCCGCCCGCAGCAGAGATCGCCACAGCGCCACTGCTCGCTGGTGCACTCGCCATCGCTGGCACTGCGATCGTTGGCATCGGCTCCGGCATCTACATTGGCAGCGGTAACGGCCCTGGACCGCGCGACGGTCTGATGACCGGGCTCCACCACCGCACCGGACAACCGATCTGGAAGATGCGCACCGCCATTGAGGTCGTGGTGGGCGTCTTGGGGATCGTGCTCGGTGGCACCTTCGGCTTCGGCACGATCTGGTTCGCCTTCACCATCGGGCCGCAGGTGCAGTTCTGGCTCGGCAGACTTGATCGTGGCGGTCGCGCGGAGCGACAGGCAGCGGCGGCCGATCGACGCTAAGGCCTTGCCGTTAGCGCGGCAGGATTGAGTCGATCGCGATCGCGGCGAAGATCAGCGTGAGGTAGCTGATCGAGAAGCGATAGAGGCGCGTCGCGCCACGCAGCAGTCCATCGCCGAGCACATCGCTGCGCAGGCGCCAGGCGCGCAGCAGAAAGATCCCGCCGCCCACTACGGCGACTCCTAGATAGACGAGGCCCATCCCAGCCACCGCCCAAAGCATCAGGCTCATTGCCACAAGAAGAATCGTATAGAGCCAGATCTGCCGCGCAGTCTCTACTGGTCCAGCGGTGACGGGGAGCATCGGCACCCCCGCGGCGGCGTAGTCGGGACCGATGCGCAGTGCGAGCGCCCAGAAGTGTGGCGGCGTCCAGTAGAAGACGAGGGCGAAGAGGAGGATCGGCACCAGCGAGATATCGCCCGTCACCGCGGCCCAGCCGATCACCGGTGGAAGGGCACCCGCCGCTCCACCAATCACGATGTTCTGTGGGGTTGAGCGCTTCAGGATCAACGTATAGATGAGCACGTAGAAGGCGATGGCGAGAAGCGAGATGAACGCCGCCATGATCGTTGTCGTCAGCGCCAGAAAGATAAAGCTCGCAACGCCAAGAGTGCTCGCAAAGAGGAGTGCCGCGCCAACACTGATACGGCCGGTGACGAGCGGGCGTGCGGCGGTACGCGCCATCTGCGCGTCGATATCGGCGTCAATAATGCAGTTGAAGACGTTGGCACTCGCCGCACTGAGGCTCCCACCAACGAGCGTGGCGGCAATGAGCGTGATTGGCGGAAATCCCTGCGCTGCGAGGAGCATGGCCGGAACGGTGGTAATCAGTAGCAGCTCGACGATCCGCGGCTTCGTCAGTGCGATGTAGGCGGCGAGCGTCTCACGACGAGTCTGTGGCGCGCGCTCTGCTGCGACGGCTAAGCTGCGACCCGCGCCACGCCCCTCAAGCAGTGCGATGGACGCGGCGCCGACGGTCAGGATCCAGATCATGGTTGCGAGGGCGACATGGAGCGTCTGAGTCCACGGTGCGAGCTTCGTGAAGATCTGAATGGCACCGATCACGCACTGCACGGTGAAGACCACTGCGGCGTAGGTGAGCAGTTGGCGGACGCGAGCAGGACTCCCCTTCTCGCGGCGAACGATCCAGAGCGCCGAGATCAGGATGAGCGCCACAATCGCGGTCGCGTAGCGGTGCACGATCATCGGCGTCGAGAGTTCGGTAATTGGCGGAAAGAGGGTGCCACCCATCAGTGGCCAGTCCGGGTAGAGCAGGCCCGTGTCGGTGCCCGTCACATTCGAGCCGAAGAGGAGCAGCGCGTAGATGGCTCCCGCGGCAACGATTGGTGCCACGACGCTCCCGCTCGCGCGGCGAATACCGGCGAGGGTTTCATCGTATCCACTCCTGGCAAGCATCCAAACTTGCAACCCGACGAAAGCCATCGCCGAGGCGAGATGCGCGGTCACAGATGCCCCTGAGTTAGATTCAAGAACGGTTTGACGTCCGAGCCAGGCCTGGAAGAGGACGAGCGCGAGGAGGGCGATTGAGGCCCCCTGCAGCGATCGGCGGCCCTTCAGGTTTCGCAGCGCGATGAAGACTAACGCCAGAACGATCAGTCCAATCACCGCCGCGATGGTGCGGTGGATCCACTCGAGCCACGCCTTATAGGCAATGACGTCGCCTGAATCAGTCGTTGGCGGGATCACCTGACCGTAGCAGAGGGGCCAATCTGGGCAGCCCATCCCCGACTCCGTTGCACGAACGATGACGCCGATCACCACGAGGCCGATCGTGGCACCGAGCAGAATTCGTAGTGTTGCGCGGAAACTCTTCATACGTAGATGGTACGCCGAGCCCCAGAAACGTGGGATATACTGAGTATGTGAAGAAATACCTGCAGAGCACCGTTCTCGCCACCCTCTGTGTGGCGCTCGTCGCCTGCGGTGGCGACACCCCCTCCCCCAGCGCCAGCGGTGGCGGAAGCGCTAGGAGCGGCTGCACCGACGTATGGCCAGCCGCGGGTCAGGCGAGCTCCACTGGGCCACTCCCCATGCTGGTAAATAGCGACCTTGCCCCTGGTGCAACTCGACTCATCCTCGGACTCATCGACGGCGCCAGCTTCCCACTCGGCTCCCCCGCCTGGACGCTGAAGAGCGAAATCTTCGACATCACTACCGACGGCTGCACACCGCTCGCCGCTTCATCGCCACTCCCCTTCGCATGGGCGATCACCGACGTACGCGGCTTCTTCATCGGCACCACCGAAATCCCCGTTGGCGCGCGTGAGATCGGACTCGTCATCAGTGGCACTGACGCCGCTGGCGCTACGGTGCTCGTCCGCTTCACCTCCTTCGTGCAGGCAAATGGCACTGCACCGCGTCCAGGTGATGCGGCGCCGAACGTGGTGACACCGATCGCAGCCACAAGCCCACAGGGCGTTGCGGGCGTATCAACAGATACAGAGCCACGCGCCGACTTCTACACGAACTCAGCCACAGAGCTCCTTGCAACAGGCACCCCCTTCCTCATCGCCTTCGCCTCGCCGGCGTTCTGTGTCTCACAGGCGTGTGGGCCAACACTCACACTTTTGAAGGACGCTGCCGATCGACATCCGGGGGTCGTGATGCTGCACGTTGAGCCGTATCAGATGAGTTGGAACGGCACCCGCTTGCTCCCGGTACTTGCAACCGGCGGAGGGCTTCAGGCGACGAGCATCGTCACGGCGTGGCAGGTGCCGGTTGAGCCATGGATCTTTACGGTCGGAGGCGACGGGCGCATCCTGCGCTCCCTCGAGGGGATCGTTAGCCCAGAGGAGCTCGACGCTGCGCTCGCCGAACTCGCCGCGAACTAACTAGCGCCCACTGCTCCCAGGGGCGCCGATCGGCTCCCCCGCCGCGCAGAGTGGGCAGTCAGCTGGCTCATATGTCGGCAAGTTCAGCGTGATCCCAGCGATCAGTGGAATTGGATCTCGTCCCTCTGCCTCAATGGAGCTGAGCCCCGGCGTGCGACTTGCCACAACCGCGGCGGCGATCGGATGGGCACCCGCGGCATAGAGCGGCGGGAGGAGTGCCTGCAGTGACCCGCCCGTCGTCAGAATGTCATCAACCAACAGGACGCGAGCACGTGGTGGAATCTGAAAGCCACGACGGAACTCGCGACGCGTGGCGCCGTCGGTGCCACGCACCTCCTCAGCGAAGAGGCCGCGCACCCCGAGGAGTCGGCCCACCTCATATGCCAACAGGACGCCGCCCGTAGTTGGCCCAACGACGAGGTCAATGTCACCACCAAGCGCCTGAACGTTCTCAAGGCTCTGCACGGCGAGTGCATGCGTGATCTCTGCAGCGGCAGATGGATGCTGCAGGAGCGACCACTTCTCGAGGTACTGGTCGCCATGGCGTCCGCTCTTCAGCAGGAAGTGGCCGCGTTGCAGCGCGCCGGTGGCAAGCAGCAGGCCCTCGATTCGCTGCGCCGTTGCTGCGCGATCACGCGGATCAACCGGGGCGGCGGGGTAGCCGGTGGGCGGCGTCAGTGACTCGCGCAGTGGGCGAAGTGGTTCACTCATGGCGAGAGCCTAGCGCGCTCCCGCGCAGCGCGAGAACGCTGGTCTCACCACGGGCAGCCACAGCACGCCGCAGCGAATCACCCACCGCTCCAGGGAGTCGCGGGTCTGCCCAGAGTGCGGTTCCAAGACTCACTGCGCTTGCGCCCGCAGCGAAGGCGTCGAGAGCATCGGCCGGTGAGCCGATCCCTCCCCCGCCAATGATCGGCGCACCGGCACCACTCGCCGCCTCAGCGATCGCCGCGAGTGCGACGGGGCGCACCAGCGGCCCAGAGAGTTCACCGATGCCCGCCGCTAAGGCTGGCCCACGCCGCGCGCGATCAGGGAGAAAGCCGTGCGGTGATCCGCTCACAGAGAGGACATCAATCCCCGCATCGATTGATTCGCTCGCCAAACGGCGAAGCTCACTCGCCGCCGACGAGACCTTCGCGATGAGTGGTCGGTCGGTCGCGCCGCGTGCCGTGTCAATCAGGCGCAGCGACTCATCCGCCGAAGACTCCCATCGGCCACCATCGAGGCCGTCACACGGGGCGGTGAGATCAATCTCGAGCGCCGCGATGCCGAGCTCGTCGGCACGCCGTTCCACTCGGGCGATCAGCTGTGCAAGCTCCTTCACCGAGGAGGCGACGAGGGAGAGGGCAACTGCGCACGGAGCGGAGCGCCAACTTGCGCCGTGTCGATCAATCACCTCATCAGCACCCGGATTCTCGCGGTTCACCGCATGCATCAGGCCGCCAGGCACCTCCACCAGCCGTGGCATCAGGCCGCCAAAGCGTGGTCGTAGTGAGATGCCGCGCACAACGAAGAGGCCGACCTCTCGCAGGTCAATTGCGCCACCAGCCTCGTTACCAAAGCCGAGTGGCCCACTGGCGACAACAATCGGTCGCTCCAGTCGTAGCGGGTGCTCGGTGCCAAGGGTGACGGCAAGGTCAACGGTGAGCGGATTGATGCGTTCGTTCGCCTGCACCGCAATCTGCGCGGTTCGGCTCGTGCGCGGCGCAGCCACCTTCGTGCGCTTGCGTGGGGGCACTTATGCACCACCCTTCGATGCGGAGCCGATTGCGTCGACCGCTGGACCTTCGCGACAGAGGCGCACCTGGCCGGCGCGCGTTGCCACGGTGCAGCCACCGCAGGCGCCAATGCCACAGCCGATCTCGTGTGCCAGCAGCGCTTGGAGCCACGGCGCACGGTCGCCAGCAGGCGCGGTGCGGGCGCGTGCAGGCTTGCCACTTGCCGTGGTGCGATCTGCGGTGCGGCGCCGAAGGGCGGCAGATGTTGCAGCGGCTCGAATGTCGGCGGCACCTGCGACGACCGCCTGATCCGCCCAGGCGGCGTATTCGGCGAGCAGGTCGGCGACGGTGCCGCGGTGGCCGATGCTGCCATCGCTCGTAGCGGCGACGATCTCCACAACATCGGGGAGGAGGCTGGCTGGTGGCAGGTCAGCCGCCGTCTCCGCCTGCTGGAGCATCGTCACACTGATCCCCGCACTCGTAGCAGCAATTGCCAGCGCACGGACCCAGGCGAACCCTTCGCCGTCGGCGATGAGCAGTAGTCGCATCGTGGCCTTATTGATCAGGATCGGCTGACCGATCGGTCCGATCAGTTCAATGACTTCGCCAATGCGTAGCCCGGCGAGTGCGTCTTGGCCGCCATCGGCTCGTGGCTGCAGCGCAACCTCAACGCTCCCGCGAATGAGGTCGACGCGCGAGACGGGAGCGACGCGACGCACGCGATAGCCGCCCGACTCCGGACGTACCAGGTGGAGCGCGTGACCAGGGCGCAGTGCGGCGATCAGGTTTGGTGCGCGGAACTCTAGGGAGATGCGCCCAGGGGCTAGTTCGCCAATCGCGAGAAGTTCACCGGCGACGGGCGTGCTGCCCATCGCGAATCAGACCGACGCGCGGTCGTCCCCGGCCACGCCGAGGCCCGCCACGATCGCACCGGTTGGTCGTGGCGCAAGTCCAGCGGCTGCACGCAGTGCCGCCTCAATTCGGTCGTAAAGGTCAGCGGCGCCCCAGAGCTCCACCACCTCAGAGATGCTGACGCGGTCCATCGAGGCAACGCCCTCAGCATCGGTTGAGCTCATGGTGAAGCCGCCCTCTTCCTCCAACACGAGCTCTGCGGCGTCAGCCGTGCCCGCGAGGATGAGTGGGCCTGCGCTCTGCAACACGTTGCGGTGCTCGCGTAGGTAGCGGCTCAGCCGCTCGGTCGCATGTTCAATCGCCAGCATTCGCTCGGAGCCTGCCGCTTCGGCGGCGTCGGCGTAACGGCGCGCAGCATCTTGCGAGATCACGGGCGTCCCTTCTACCGGGAGAGCCTCAACCTTTGGCTTTCGACCGAAGATCATCAGCCCGTGTACTCCAGATCTGAAGAGAGTCGCTCGCGCAGGAACATGGAGTGATGGCGCTCGAACATCCACTCGCCCGCGCGATGGCCGAGGGCGCGTGACGATTCGTCGGCTTCGAGCTTGTCGAGGGTGGCGTAGTCGGGTAGGTCGAACATGATCACGTTGTCAAAGTCCCAACCGTGCGCCACGTTGTACCAGCCGATGAACTTAATGCCGAACTTCTTCTCGTACTCCTTCACCGTGCGCGGGAAGAGGGTGCGCATGAAAAACTTAAAGAAGGGGTCGCGCCCCCGTCGAATCGAGAAGTAGGTTGCAAGCACTGGCATTAGCGGGATTCTCCCACGCCGCCGCTCCCCTTGTCGTCCTTCGACTCATCCTCAAGCTGTCCCACCGTCTTCGTGGCGCTCCGCATCGGTGCGCGGCGCCCCTTCCGGTCGGCCGCCACGAGGCGCAGCAGGAAGATCGAGGTCTGCCCCACGAGGAGGAGGAGGATCACCACAAGGAAGAGGAGCCCGATCGCAATCGGGGCGGGCCAGTTCAGCACCGCCGAGAGCGGCGCCATGATCATCGCGATGACGAGCGCCACCGCCTGAATCCAGAAGCAGCCGAGGCCGGGGCCGCGGTCGGCGTTGAGTGGCCCCCCTTTGTATTCGGGCATGACCTCGGGTGTAGGTGTGGTGCTCATGGGACTATTGTGGCGCACTTCGCGACGTACCTCTTATAGGCCTGGCGGCCCTCTAGAACGGTCAGCTGCACCACGCCAGGGAGCTCTCGCCCAACCAGCGGCGTGTTGATGCTGCGCCCCTGCAACGTTGCGCGGCTCGGACACCAACTCGCTGCGAGATCAATCTGTACGAGCGATGCCACAGCACCCGGAGTCACACCCGCTGCGGCGACACCGAGCAGTCGCGCTGGCCCTGTCGTAAGAGCAGCAACGATCGTCGCCAGTGAGAGTTCCCCTGCGCGATGCGCGGCGAGCGCAACGCTGAGGCTCGTCTCGATGCCGGCGATCCCATTGGCGGCAAGTCCGAACTCCACCTCCTTCTTCTCGCGCGAGTGCGGCGCATGGTCAGTGCCGATTGCGAGTGCGGTGCCGCTACGGAGCGCCTCGCGGCAGGCGGCCGCATCGCCAAAGGCGCGCAGTGGCGGACAGACGCGCAGGTTCGAATCGAAGGCATCAGCGGTTGGGGTGAGGAACTCGTGACCACTCGCAACCTCCCATGCCCAGCGTCGATCGCCAGCAATCCACGCATCGGTCAGCGCGATGTGGTGCGGCGTGACATCACAGGTGAGCGCTAGACCCTCACCCTGTGCAGAACGTACCGCCGCGAGTGCCGCCGCTGTTGAGAGGTGCGTCAGGTGTAGACGCGCTGTTGGCGCAGAGGTAGCAACATCACGCAGCACGGCGATGGCGCTCTCGACGGCGCGGAGCTCTCCAGCAGCGGGCCAGGCTCGCAGCCCGAGTCGCGAGGCGACGAGTCCGTCGGCAGCCTCACCGCCAGCCGTGAGTGACGGCTCTTCGCAATGCTCAATCAGTGGAATCCCTGCAGCTGCAGCGGCGAGCAGTGCAGCGCGGAAGACATTGCGATCAGCGATGGGGCTCCCGTCGTCGGAGATGGCGATGGCTCCAGCCTTGACCAGCGTCGCCACATCGCTCACCTGCGTTCCGGCTCGACCAACGGTGGCAGCGCCAATGGAGAGGAGTTGCACGCCGTGGCGCTCGCCCGCGATCGCTGCCCGAAGCGTCTCGGCGTTGTCGGCGGCTGGCTCGGTATTGGGCATCAGTGCGACGGTGCCGTACCCACCGTGTGCTGCGGCACGCGTGCCGCTCTCGACATCCTCCGACGCGTTCGCCCCAGGCTGTCGAAAGTGGGCATGCAGGTCGATCAGCGCCGGCAGGAGTGCCACGGTTGGATCGCTAGGGCCAGGGTTCGCACCGGCCGCCCAGCAGGCGCGTGCCGCCGCTTCGCCATCGCGCCAGGTCACCGACACGACCTGACCTGCGGCGACGCTGACATCTGCGACACCGGCGAGCTCAGCGACGGGATCAACCACCCAGTGACCAGCAAAGTTCGCGGTCAGCAGATCGGTCATGCGCGCGCCCCACTCACCACCTGCGCCAAAACGGCCATGCGCATCGGAATCCCCGCGCGTACCTGCTCCAGGACGAGGCTGCGTGGGCCGTCGGCAACGTCGGGGTCGATCTCGACCCCTTCGTTCATGGGCCCTGGGTGCAGCACCAGCGCGTGTGGTGCGAGCGCAGCAAGTCGCGCCTCGGTCAGCCCCCACGCGGCCCGATACGACTCAAGCGAATCGAGCTCGCCAGGAGTGAGTCGTTCGCGCTGAATGCGCAGCGCCATCACCGCATCGGCGTTATGCAGCGCCTCGTCAATGGTTGCCACGAGCTGCACGCTCCCTGGCGTGTCGCGGAACGACGCCGCATGTTCGGCGAATCCGGTGGTGAGCGACGCAGGGCCAGTCAGCACCACGGTGGCACCCGCTGCGGTGAGCGTGTGCAGGTTGGAGCGCGCGACGCGGCTATGCAGCAGGTCACCGACGATGGCGATTCGTCGACCCGTAAGGGATCCGCCACTGTCACCGAGGTGCCGTGAGAGCACCGAGAGGTCGAGGAGCGCCTGCGTTGGATGCGCATGCCAGCCGTCGCCCGCATTGACGATGCTCCCGCCGAAGTGGCGTGCGGCGAGCCATGCTGCACCAGCGCGCTCATGGCGCAGCACGATCACCTGGCTGCGCAGCGCCTCAAGGGTGCGGACGGTATCGATCAGCGACTCCCCCTTACCTACGGACGAGGTGGCGACGTTGAAGGTGGTGACGCGGGCGCCCAGTGCCGTGGCGGCCGCTTCAAACGAGATGCGCGTGCGGGTTGAGGGCTCGTAGAAGAGGGTGGTAACGCCGACACCGCGCAGGGCATCACTGCCACCAGCGGGAGAGTCGAGGAGTTGCTGCATCTCACCCGCGCTCACCAGGAGCTTCTGGAGTGAACGCCAATCGAGGCCGGCGACGTCAAGCAGATGGCGGCGGCTGCGCTCCTCAGTCGGGGCGGCCTGGGTGACCATCGTCAACCCTCCTTGTGCCGGTTCAGCCCTTCGCCTTGGCGGCCGCCTCGTTCGCGGCGAGATGCTCGGCGAGCAGCTCCACCTTGACGAGCTCTTCGCCGTCGATCTCCTGTACGCAGACGCGCACGACCTCTTCGCTGGTCGTTGGGATGTTCTTCCCCACATGATCGGCACGAATTGGCAGCTCACGGTGGCCGCGATCAATCAGTGCGACGAGGCGGATCGCCTTTGGGCGGCCGTAGTCGATGAGTGCGTCGAGGCCGGCGCGAATCGTACGGCCCGTATAGAGCACGTCGTCAACCAAGATGATCGTCTTGCCGGTGATGTCGCCAGGGATTGAGGTGCCACGGTGCACTGGGGCAACGGCGATCGTCGAAAGATCATCGCGGTAGAAGCTGATGTCGAGGGTCCCCGACTCAACGGTGACGCCTTCGTGCTCTTTGATCGCGTCAACAATGATCTTGGCAAGCGGTACGCCGCGGCGCTGAATGCCAACGACGACGAGACCTTCGGTCCCCTCTTTCTCAATGATTTCATGAGAGATGCGGGTCAGTGCCCTGCGGATCTCTTCGGCGTTCATCACCTGTCGTGCCATGGCTCACTCCTTTGCCCCGCCGGCCGATCTCTGCCGACCACGTTGCGGGTGCTGCGGAACGATAGCAGGGCGGCTAGGCCAGGGCGCGGCGCAGTTCCACAACCGCCTCCTCAGGGGAGATCGGTACCACGGGGATGCCTGAGGCGAGTTCCAGCCCACCGATCGGGCGGAGGCGCGGGTGGAGCTCCCAGTGCCAGTGATAGGTGCCGTCGACCCGCTCGCGCAGGGGCGCCGTATGCAGCATCAGGTTGTAGGGCGGCATGCCGATCGCCCGTAGTGCCCGGACCGCGGTCTGCAGGGTGCTGGCGAATCCGTTGATCGTCGCCGCATCGGTGTCGGCGAAGTCGGCGCTGTGGTTGTTCGGAACGATCCAGGTCTCAAACGCCGAACGGCTGGCAAATGGGGCAACGACCAGGCCGAACGGATCGCGATGGAGCATGCGTCGCCCGCCTTGCGACTCATCGGCGACGAGGTGGCAGTAGGCGCAGCCGCCGGCGCGAATCGAGAGGCGCGCTGCGCCACCAATCTCTTCGGCGAGTCGGTGCGGCACCTGCGGCAGGTCGTAGGCCTCAAAGCAGAGGTGATCGGTCATGGCACCAGCCTGGCCCCCTGCGTTGCGCACATATTGAATGTACGCAGTCGCGCCTAAGTCGCGCGCGCTGCGTAGGTGATCGCGGATTGCCATCAAGAACGCCGAAACCACGGCCACCGGCACCTCGTCGAGTTCACCATGCTCGCGACCTGGCGCGATCAACGTTGACCACGAGCCGGCGCGATCCACATCGCTCAGCGTGAGAAATCCAGATTCCCCTGCGGCGGCATCCGCGCGCGTCCCAACGGAGTGAAAGGCGCCCTGGCGCAGCACGCGTCGCGTTACCGTCGACGCATCGGCTTGTGCACAGTTAGCGCACTCCTCTTCCCGAGCACCCGACGTCCGCGATTCGTGGAATCGTTGCGGCTCAAACTCGCGGTCCACCACGGTTGCCGACCACCACCCGGTGATCTCATCGCGACGCAGCTCCCAGATATCACCGCTCATCGTGAACCCCCGGCAGCTGCAGGAACCGCGCTGTTCACATGAACGCTAGTGCTCGTGCCGTACGCGGCAAGTTCGCTCTCGTATGCACGAGCAACGAGATCCGCCACGCTCCGAAGATCTGGTGCAGCAGCACCAATCAAATCGCGCTCGCCGCGTGCCGCCGCCGCCCAATCTTGCTCCAGGGCGATCGAGGTGGAGACGACGCCGGCGTGACCACACGGATTGATTAAATCGAACGGTGCAAGATCCCGCCCAACATTGAGAGCGAGGCCGTGCCAGGCAACACCACGCTCTACGCGCACGCCGACCGCACCGATCTTGCGGTCGCCCACCCAGCAACCAGGTGCTCCATCACGCCGCTCCGCTGCAATGCCAAACGCCGCACACGCGGCCATTAGCGCCGCCTCCAGCGCACGAATGTGCACGCGCAGCGAGATGCCGTTCTCGCGCAGCGCCACGATCGGATACATCACCAGGTGTCCAGGGCCGTGATAGGTCACCTCACCGCCGCGCTCCACGTGTCGCACGGCGATGCCGCGCGCGGCGTAGTCCGACTCTGCGAGGAGCAGGTGTGTAGGGTCGGCGTTACGCCCGAGGGTCATCACCGGCTCGTGCTCCAACGTGAGCAGGGTGTCGCAACCACGACCCGCAGCCCGCTCAGCCAGCAGCGCTCGCTGCAGGGCATGCGCCTCGTCGTAGCCGATTCTTCCGAGCCAACGGTGCTCAAACTCCATGGCCAGAGCGTAGCGTCTCGCACCCACATTTACCCGCGCTTGGCTCCCTTCAACCCCTCCACCGCACGTCTAGAACCCACTTTCTCTACACTTGCGCAAACACCGAAAGGAGCATCAAGTGCCATACTCCTCATTCAAGGTCGGGCTCCTCGCCTATGGTGCGATCGGAGACGAGCACCACCGCGCGATCCGCTCGGCTCCTGGGCTAACCCTCACCGCGGTCTGTGACACCAATCCGGATCGCATCCGCGCCGCCCTCGCCATCTCCCCCGACCTTCAAACCTTCACGGACGCCGAACTAATGCTTGAACGATCCGGGATCGACCTTGTCGTCATCTCCACGCCTCCAAACAGTCACTTTAGGTGGGCACAGCGTGCCTTGACGCTTGGCCTGAACGTCATTCTTGAGAAGCCGATGGCACTGACCACAGACGAGTGCGATGAGCTGATGGCTCTGGCCAAGGCCAATCGCCTCCTGCTCGTCGTCTACCAGAATCGGCGCTACGACCAAGATTTCATCACCTTGAAGGCGCTGATTGACCGTGGAGAGATCGGTGAGGTGTTCTCCTATGAAAGTTTTGTTGGCGGTTACTCCGAGCCGTGCGCCCTATGGCACTCAATGACCGATGTTTCAGGTGGCGCGATCTTCGATTGGGGGAGTCACTTCATTGATCAGATCATGGCGGTGGTGCCTGCGAAGATTCAGAGCGTTTCGGGTCTCAATCAGAAGCGGGTCTGGCACCACACGACGAATGCAGACCACGCGCAGGTGACCATCAACTTTGAGGGAAACGCGCAGGCAACCTTCATCAATTCTGACCTTGCCGCTGCGCGCAAGCCCAAGTTCTACGTCCTTGGAACCAAGGGGGCGATCGTTGGCGACTGGGACACTTCGGGGACTGGCGCGGTTGCCGATCTGCCAGCGATCATCACGGTACACAAGGATGGTGCAGCCACTCATATTCCCCTCATGGATCGCCCAGCCACGTCATTCCACACAAGCGTTGGCGCATACCTGCAGAGCGGAACAGTAATGCCCGTTACCGCTGAGCAGTCACGCGATGTCGTTGCGATCATGCAGGCGGCCGAGGAGTCCGCACTGACCTCCGGTGCACTCATTCGGCCCGCGCTCATCAGCCGCTAGATGGCACCGCTTCGCTGGGGGTTCATTGGCGCGGGTTATGTAGCCTCCCGTGCGCTCGCTCCCGCCGTTCACACCAGCCCAGGTGCACACCTTCAGGCAGCGGCGTCTCGCGACCTCACTAAAGCCCGAGCGTTGAGTGCCACGACTTCCTACTCTGACTACACCGCCCTACTCGCCGACCCAAAGGTCGATGCGGTCTACATCAGCCTTCCGAACCACCTGCACGCGGCGTGGGTGATCGCTGCACTCAAAGCCGGCAAGCACGTGCTCTGCGAAAAGCCCTTCGCCACATCTACGAGTGAAGCCCAGACCATGATCGCCACTGCCGCCGAGTGCCAGCGCACGTTGATGGAGGCGATCTGGTTCAAGTGGCACCCCCGCATGCGCCGCCTCACTGAGCTTGTTGCACGTGGCGCAATCGGTCCAATCACCACGATCGACTCCGGCTTCTCCTTCGTCCTGGATGCACCCGACAACTACCGCCTTGACCCCGCGATGGGTGGTGGCAGTCTGCTCGACCTTGGCCCGTATCAGCTGCATCTCTGGTCGGCGCTGACTGGAAACATGGCGCAGATCGACTACGACACGGTCGAGCGGGAGCTTGGCGCACGTGGCGTTGACATGACAACCTCCTTCACGGCGCGGATCAATAAAACAATCAGCGCAACGTCGGTCGTCTCCTTCACTCGATCTCCTGTACAGCACATTAAGGTCAGGGGCTCGGACACCACGATTGACTTCACCACTGGCGAGGCATTCACCTCGTGGCACGCACCAAGCGCCCTGACCCTGGCTGGCGTCGAGGAAACTTTCGCACCCGTTGACCCCTTCCAACTCATGATCGAGGACTTCGCTCTGATCACAGAGGGCGCTGCAAACACCACGGCACCATTGGAGGCGACCCTCTTTGTTGCCCAGCAGCTCGAACGGATCGCCACGCGAACCCGATCCCCCGTGCGAGGCACCCCCATGGCTCGTGGTGCTTGAGCATCGCCTTCCTGTCGGAGCCAGCACGGCGGGCCCATACGCTATCCTCACCCCCCACGCGGGAGTAGCTCAGTTGGTAGAGCGTCTGCTTCCCAAGACACCGCGTCTCCAGCGCTGCGCTTCGTGCAGCGAGCGCGACCAGAATCGATCCAGTTAGATGCTCTTCAGTGTTGCCTGTCGTCGACGGAGGTCGGCGCTCGGCACAGAGGAGACCTAGGCGCGCCTGGCACCTCGCACCCGGAGACCGATGCTGGCCGCAGCGGTGAGGCCGGCCAAGATCACCAGCGTCGTCGTCCAGACCGAACCGTCACGGTTCGTCTCTGGCAGCACGTAGGTTGGCTCATCGAGGTAGGCGAACTCATAGCCGGT
>NZ_JBBAWH010000005.1:0-4145 GCF_040397235.1 Candidatus Limnocylindrus sp.
GGAGAGAGAGGGATTCGAACCCTCGATGGGGTTGCCCCCAAACCGCATTTCCAATGCGGCGCCATAGACCACTAGGCGACCTCTCCGTGATGACCGTGCACACCGCGCCGATCAATCGGTGGCGGAAAGGGTGGGATTCGAACCCACGAGGCTATTAACCTGCCGCTTTTCGAGAGCGGTGCCTTCAACCACTCGGCCACCTTTCCATGGCGGAGAATAGCCCATTAGACGTGGGGAACGACGAAGCCCCCCGCACACCGTGCGGGGGGCTTCGTCAATTCAGTTACGCGGGGAATTACGCCTGGAGGCGCTTTCGCGCCACCACTCGCAGTGCCAGCCCGGCGATAGCGGCCAAGGCGGCCACCAAGAGCGCCGATGAAGCTGATGCGTCGCCGTTCGTGTTCGTCTCTGGAAGTTCACCGCCAATAGCAGCTTCGCCGGCTGCCCCACCAATGATCACGATGGTCTGGAGATCGTCGGCGTTGCCCGGAATTGCATCCGGACCAGCGTCCCACGTCAAGGGTGTTGCCTCGCCAGCATCGATCATGTTGTCGGCATCCGTATCGTGCCACCTAGACTCATCACCGTCTTCAATACTGTTACCGTTTTCGTCGATCCAAATCTCTGTAAAACCTAGGGCAAGCACTTTGAGTGCCCCAAGATCTCCAGTGAAGTGGTTGTGCCAAATGGAGGAGATATCGAAGTCAGTTAAACCATCCCACAGGGCTGCACCGTCGGTCGTCATCCCAATGTACTCATCTCTTACATCCTCTGAAACGCCAATAGTTGGAATGAGCACTGTCAGCCACGAGGCGTAGTGATCCGATCCACTTGAGAGTAGGCCGCCACCCTGAACGTTGAAGGTCGCGATGTCAGTCGCGCTGTCCATCAGCGCCTGCTCCATCAGAGTTGTGTCCAATAGATTATTATCTACCCTGTCGTCACCGTCATCTAAGTCGTTTGGTCCGCCATCGCCTGTGATATAGACCACAGCGACATTTGTCGTGCCAGCCGTAAGCGCATCGAAGAAGGCTGCGACCTCCGCTGCCGTCTCGTAGTAGGTGACTGTAGGCGCCGCTGTGCCACCGTTGAGGCGATCAAGCTCAGCCTTTATGACCTCCATCATGCAGTAGGTGTCTGAACTCTCATCGTTCCACTGCGACGCTGCAGAAGAAATGGCGCAGCTTACGCCCCCATCGTCTGCCGTCACTCCAGGCAGATCCGAGGCGAGATATGCCGCCGAACCGTCGGTGCCGATCACCGCGATCGAATTGCTTGCACCTGCACGCTGCTCCGTGGCAAGCATCAGCTTCAGTGAGACCATCACGTATCTCCACCCGCCCGTGGTTGCAGGGGGCGACACAGGGGTATAAGCCGTGTTTGGATCGCTATCGAGGTCTTCCGTAACCACGCCGCCGTGGTCGTTCTGGTCGTCTCCCCCGAGCTGAATTGGGCCAGTGACACCGGTGGCCTTGACCGGAGTGGCCGTACCGGCGCTGAACGCGACGATGAGCGAAAGCGCAAGAAGCGCATTACCTAGGCGGGCAAGCATCAAACTCTCCTCTAGAGGCTACCCAACATCCAGACGCCAGCGCGCCCAACCTGCTGCTTGCCACATTGTGCCCGAGTTCGCACGGGGCTGTCACCCCCCCCCAGCGGGCCGCTTCCCGACCAGCAGTTCGTGCCTCAAGTCGTACCAGCGCGACGAATACTGCGCGAAGGATGCGCGTTCGGATCCTTACGGGTCCCTTCACTGCGCCGAGAGCCGAACCTCAATGCCAGCGCTGCGCCTCATGCCTAGGAGCGCGCGGGCACGGTCGTAGGCCACGAAGAGGCGCGCGGCGATGCCGTACTTTTTAATAAGGAGCCGCCACACCTTCGGCATCTGGTCGCTGGCGAGGTTGAACGCCTCGGCTGGGAGCTGGGCGCCCGTGATCGTGCCGCTCATAGTGCAGGGGGAAACGCCGGCGCGGCTGCTGTTGCGCAGGCGCTTCACCTTGCCGGCCGTGGCACTGGTGAACAGGAAGAGGCTCTCACCCTCTGCCGCCGCCCACACAGGGGTGGTGACGGCGGTGCCGTCGCGGCGATAGGTGGTCAGCGCCACGTATTGAGCGGTGAGGATAGCGTCGCGTTCGGCGCTCACGCCGGGTCGATCTCGTTGGCGATCTCGCGCAGTCGTCGGGCGAGCGCCGAGAGGTCCTCGTCGCCGTGACCGGTGGCGATCAGCTCGTCTTCGAGGTGGGCCACCAGCATGGCGGCTGGCACGGGCACGTTCAGCTCGTCGGCAAGGCCAATGGCGATACCCAGGTCTTTGCGGTGCAGCGACACCTTGAACCCGAGTGGGTAGGTGTCGTTCGCCATGCGCTCCCAGCGATTCTCGAGCGCCCACGAGCGCGCCGATCCGCCGCTCAATGCGGTGACGAGGGTTTGTGGGTCGAGGCCGGCCTTCTGCCCCACCAGGATCCCCTCAGCGAGCGAGAGGTACGTTCCAGAAATCACGATCTGGTTGACCGCCTTGCCGACCTGCCCCGAACCGAGCGGGCCGAGGTGCGTAATCGTCTTCGCGAACGTCTCTATATATGGGAGCGCCGCGCTGACCGCTTCGGGGGTGCCGCCGAGGAAGACGGTGAGGGTCCCCTTCTGTGCACCTTCGCTGCCGCCGCTCACGGGGGCATCGACCATCAGGATCCCCTTTTGGGCGAGCAGCTCCCCCATCTCGCGCGTGGCGCTCGGGGCGATCGTACTGGTGTCAATGATGATTGCGCTCGACTTCAGCAGGTCAATGGCGCCAGGCTGGCCTGGCGTGCCGAGCAGAAGTGCTTCGACATCGGGCGTGTCGGAGACGGAGAGCACGACGGCGTCGGCGCCGGTGAGGGCATCCGTTAGTGATGTGTGTTGCGTGGTGCCCGCAGGTGCAGTGCGGTGCGTGCCGCGGTTCCACGCCTGCACGCTGTGCCCAGCGGCGGCGAGGTGCCCAGCAATAGGGGCGCCCATGGTGCCTAATCCGAGAACGGCAACGCGACTCATGGGTTAACTATAAGGAGGGAGGGAAATTGGTGCGCCCGGCGGGACTCGAACCCACGACCTTTAGGTCCGCAACCTAACGCTCTATCCACTGAGCTACGGGCGCATCTGCGATGTGCAGCGTACAACGGCTGGCGGAGAGGGAGGGATTCGAACCCTCGACGCAGGAAAACCCCACGTGGCGGTTTAGCAAACCGCTGCACTAGACCTCTATGCGACCTCTCCGAGACCGAGCGCGAGTATCCCAGAATCACCCGCTGAACGCTAGCCGAGGCGCTCCCAGCCCATGCGGGCGGCTTCGAGGGCAAGTGCGCTGTCAGGAGCCACCGCCACGGCGCGCTCCGCCAGTTTCAGCAGCGGGATGTCGGCCGCCGTATCGCCGAAGGCGACCAGAATGCGACCACCTGCCGCACAGGCCTGCGCCGCCCTCGCCTTCTCTTCACCTGATTGCGTCGGCGCGGCGAGCCTTCCGGTGGCAATTCCATCTATTACTTCGAATGGTGTGCCGAGTGCGATGGTGGCTCCGAGCCGGCGCGCGAAGGCGGCAGCGATTGGCTGATAGCCACCCGTTGCAAGTACGAGTTCGGTGCTTGCATCGTTGCGCTGCGCTGCGGCGAGTGCCGCCTGCACTGCGGTGACCGCTTCGACGCGTCGGGCTGGCCAGAGCAGATGCTCCACCACCCACTCCCCCATGACGGCGAGCTGCTCGGCAGGCAAACCGCGCAGCAGCGTGGTCTGATCCTCAAGCCAGCGGGCGCGGAAGCGCTCCTTGTTCATGAGGCCGGAGCGTGCGAGGAAGACAATTGGTAATCGAACGGTAATGAACCGGCTCGCGGCGGCACTCGGGTAGTTCGCGCGAATCCATTGGTGCACGCCACGCCAGGTTTCAGCGGTGGTGAGGGTGCCATCTATGTCGCTGACAACAATTGGTCGGGTCATGAGTCAAGTATGCGGGCAAAAAGAGAGAGGCGCCCAGGTTGGCCTGGACGCCTCTCGAACGATCCTCGACGGATCGTTAAAAGTTACTTCTTCTTCGCAACCTTGCGCTTAGCCTTGCGCTTCGCAGGGGCCTTCTTCGCAACGGCCTTCTTCGCCGTCTTGCGCTTGGCCTTCTTCTTGGC
>NZ_JBBAWH010000005.1:4245-106310 GCF_040397235.1 Candidatus Limnocylindrus sp.
CCGTCTTGCGCTTGGCCTTCTTCTTGGCTGGAGCCTTCTTGGCTACGGCCTTCTTCGCTACTCGCTTCTTAGCGACCTTCTTGGCAGCAGGCTTTCGCTTCGCAGCGGCCTTTCGCTTCTTTACAGCCATGTGATTACCTCCACTCTGACTAGCCCGTACTTCGGACTGTCATAACTCAACCCCATTGTTGGGGCTTGTGGAAAACTAAAACACAATGTGGATAACTGCAAGCGTGATTTTTCGATTTCGTGCGTGTGGCCACTCTTGACCCCTCTCTCTGTGAGCTGCTGATACCCGGCCACGGGGTGTGCTGACGCCCAGCGCGGAGCAAATCGCCTTTTGGCAGGGGGTGTTTTGTGCGGAATCAACACTCTGGCCCGCTCAGATGCACGCAGAGGCCCCTATTACCGCCGCCGCACGCGAAACTTGTGCGTATGGGGTGAAGTTGTGCGTGTTTTTGCGCTATCGCCCCGCTTCGTGGCGCATTTCCCGCCCTGCGGCGATGTACGGAGCACCAAACTTTTGTGACAAATCCCGCTTTCTTGACCCACGGCGCGCGCCGCCGTAGAGTTTGGGCATGGTGAACCGCTTCTACTTTCGATACCCGGCATGACCAGCCCAGGCGCGTAAGCGTCTGACCGGCGGTCCTGCCGGGATGTGAGCAGAGGGAGACCTCTGCTCTTTTCTTTTCCCCCAGAAGCGGCACCAGGGAGTCCGCCAAGAGAGTGGAGTGACCAATGTTTGTACGAATCAACCAGTCGGCAACCAGCGAACAGATCGCAGCGATCCGTAGCCGCGCTACGGAAGCCGGTCTCGCCGTGTACGACGAGCCATCAGCACGCGGGTTGACCCTCGCCCTCCTCGGCCCGAAGGGCTTCGATGAGAAGTTGAGTGACCAGCTCGTGGCAATGGAGGGTGTTGCCTCCGTGGCGCGCCCATCCCGCGCCTATCGCTTGAGCTCGCAAGAGTTCCGCGAGGAGCCAACGGTCGTCAAGGTGCGTGATGCGGTCATTGGTGGCGGCTCACTGACGCTGATGGCGGGGCCGTGTTCAATCGAATCACGCGAACAGCTCTTCGAAGTGGCCGCTGGCGTCGCCGCTGCGGGGGCAACCCTACTGCGCGGTGGTGCCTTCAAGCCACGCACCTCGCCGTATGCGTTCCAGGGGCTCGGCCTCGAGGGGTTGCGCCTCCTTGCTGAGGCGCGCGAGCGCACCGGGCTGCCAATCATCACCGAGGTGATGGAGCCGGCGCAGGTCGACATGGTCGCCGAGTTCGCCGACGTGCTGCAGATCGGCACGCGCAACATGCAGAACTTCTCGCTCCTCAATGCTGTGGGGCGAACACGCATGCCGGTGATGCTGAAGCGCGGCCTCTCGGGAACACTCGAAGAGTGGCTGCTCGCTGCCGAGTACATCCTGGCCGCGGGGAACCGCCAGGTAATCCTCTGCGAGCGCGGTATTCGCACCTTCGAGACGGCGGCGCGCAACACGCTCGACTTGAACGCGGTACCGATCTTGCGCCGACTCACTCACCTTCCAGTAATCGTTGACCCGAGCCACGCCACGGGGAAGCGCTGGATGGTTGCGCCAATGTCGTACGCCGGCGTTGCCGCTGGTGCCGACGGGATCATGGTCGAGGTTCATCCGAAGCCCGAAGAGGCCTGGTCCGACGGCGAGCAGTCCCTCACCCTGCCGATGTTCTCGCGCTTGGCTGGCGAGCTGCGAACGATTCATTCGGTCGTCTCTCCAATGCACGCGAATCCGGGCGAGGCCTCAGGGCGATGAGCGATCGTCTGCGCGGCGAGCTGCGCCTTCCAGGTGACAAGTCGATGAGCCATCGTGCGCTCTTCTACGCCGCGCTCGCCGATGGCGAGACGCTCGTGGTGGGCGCAGGCGACGGCCATGACGTGCGCTCCACGGCGGGCATCGTTGCCGCGCTGGGCGCTTCGGTTTCGCGCGAAGCGGCTCAGCCTGGTGACGCACCGGGCACCGCGCGCTGGCGCGTGCGCTCTGGCGGACGTGGATCTCTGCGTGCGGCCACTGCGCCGCTCGATTGCGGCAATTCGGGAACCTCGATGCGACTCGGTGCGGGCCTCGTGGCCGGCGTACCTGGTGCTCACACACTGATCGGTGACGCCTCACTACAGAGTCGACCAATGGCACGGGTGCTTGAGCCACTTATTGCGATGGGGGCGTCTGCTGTTGGTTCTGGCGAAGCGGGCACGCGCGCGCCACTCACCATTACGGGCGGCGCACTGCGCGGCGCTACGTGGGCACCAGCCACGCCAAGCGCACAGGTAAAGGGGTGCGTGCTGCTTGCCGCGTTGGCGGCAACGGGCGAAAGCACCTATCGCGAGGCGGTTGCCACACGCGATCACTCGGAGCGCATGCTCGTGGCCCGTGGCGCTGCGCTGCGAACGACTCGCGATGCGAGTGGAACGACCGTTTCAATTGCCCCGGGCGAGCTCTCTGCCCTTTCCCTCGTCACCATTCCGGGCGATCCATCGTCGGCCACCTTCTGGCTGGTGGCGGGGAGCCTGCACCCAGACGCCGATCTACTCATTCGCGGCGTCTCACTGAACCCCACCCGACGCCACGCCATCGACCTGTTGCAGCGCATGGGCGCCCGCATTGACGAGTTCCCTGCCGCCGATGACGGCTCAGGCGAGCCAGTTGGCGACCTACGGGTGCGCAGCGCCGCCCTCCACGGCATCGACATGACACCAACCGACGTGGCGTTGGCCATTGATGAGGTGCCGATCCTCTCCCTCGCGGCCGCCATGGCCACCGGCGCAACCAGCATTCGCGGCGCTGGCGAGCTGCGCGCCAAGGAGAGCGACCGTATTGCCGGCGTTGCCGCGGGCCTTGCGGCACTCGGACTGACGATTTCGGTGACCGGCGACGATCTGCACTTCGTTGGCGGCGGCCGACCAGCCGCTGGATTCACTGAGTCACTTGGCGACCACCGCTTGGCGATGACCTTTGCCATTGCTGGCCTTGTGAGTGGCGCCGCCGTTTCGGTCGATGACCCTTCTGCAGCAGCGGTGAGCTACCCAACCTTTTACGACGACCTGGCGCGCATTGGGGCGGCAGCATGAGCGGGCGACGTATTCTCCTCTTGGGGCATCCGGTGGAGCACAGCCTCTCGCCCGCTTTTCAGCAGGCGGCGTTCGATTCAATCGGCCTGCCAGTGAAGTACGAGGCGATGGATGTGGCGCCAGCTGATTTGGCGCGCGTCGTAGCCGAGTTGCGCGCCGATCCGCTCGTAATGGGAGCGAACGTGACGGTGCCGCACAAGGAGAAGATCGCGCCGCTCCTCGATTCGCTCACCGACGACGCCGTACAGATTGGCGCCGTCAACACGATTACCCGCGCTGGGAGCCGACTTGTTGGTCGCAATACCGACGCGGCGGGCTTCCGCGGCGCGCTCGACGGCCTGCTCGACGGTCGACGCACCCCGCGACATGCGCTGGTGCTTGGTGCTGGCGGCGCAGCGAAGGCGGCGATCTCGGCACTCGTGACCGCAGGCGTTGCTCAGATCTCCATTGCGAATCGCCATCTGGCCCGCGCCGAGCGCCTTGTTGCCGAAGTGCGCAAGGCTTCGCCACACCTCACCGTGCGCGCCGCGCCGTGGCATGAGGGACTCCTTATTGAAGAGGCGCAGATTGCCGGTCTCGTCGTACATGCCACCACGCTCGGCTTGAGTGACGGCGCTCTGCCGCTCCCAGCGGCGGCGTTCCGCGCCGGTCAGTTCGTGATTGACGTGGTCTATGCGCCGGGCGAGACGGCCCTGGTGCGCACGGCACGCGCCGCGGGCGCCGAAGCGATCGACGGACGCGAGATGTTGCTGCTGCAGGGTGCGGCGGCCTTTGAACTGTGGACGGGGCGACCGGCCCCTCTTGCGGTGATGCGCGAAGCGTTTGACACTGCAGCGAAGCAGAACGCGAAGTAGAGGGGGAGATCATGGCCTTTCGATTCTTGACCGCAGGCGAGTCACACGGTCCAGAGCTCGGCGTGATTGTGGAGGGGATGCCCGCGGGCGTGCCGCTCACCGAAGCCGCCCTCGAGATTGATATGCGACGACGCCAGGGTGGCTACGGCCGCGGCGCTCGCCAAACCATTGAGCAGGACCGCGCGCGGATTCGCAGCGGCGTGCGCCACGGCGCGACGCTCGGCTCCCCCATCCTGTTGCTGATTGAGAACCGTGACTGGGAGAACTGGACCAGCGTGATGCAGGTCGCCCCGCTGAGTGCCGACGAAGCGGCGGCTCTTGAAGCGGCCGCAGCCGAGGGGACGAGGCGCGCCATTCCAGTGACACGCGTTCGCCCCGGGCACGCCGATCTCGCTGGCGCGATGAAGTACGGCTTTGATGATGTGCGCAACGTTCTGGAGCGCGCCTCAGCGCGCGAGACGGCGGCACGCGTGGCTGCTGGTGGCGTCGCCAAGGCACTCCTAAACGCCCTCGGCATTGAGATCTGGTCCTTCACCGCCGAGGTTGGCGGCGTGGCGGTGGATCCGGCGAACTGCACGCGCACCCGCGACGAGGCCGACGTGAGCCCGCTGCGCTGCCCAGACCCTGCGGCGGAGGAGCGCATGATTGCGCGCATCGACGAGGCGCGCACGGCTGGAAACACCGTCGGTGGGATTTTTGAAGTGGTAGTGAAGGGGCTCCCGATGGGGCTCGGCAGCTACGTGCACTGGGACCGCCGACTCGACACTGCGCTCGCTGGGGCGATCGCCAGCATCCAGAGCGTGAAGGGTGTGGAGTTCGGCCTCGGCTTCGAGCAGACGCGCATCTTCGGCTCCGAGGTGCATGACGTGATCGAGGGCCGTTCGGCCGACGGCAGCTGGGTGCATCGCACCAATCGCGCTGGCGGTCTCACCGGTGGCGTCTCGAACGGTGCACCGATCGTAGTGCGTGGTGCAGTGAAGCCGATCAGCACCCTGGCACGACCGCTCCCATCTGCCGACCTGATCACCGGTGAGAAGGTCGAGAAGGCGCACTACGAGCGCTCCGACATCAGCGTCGTCCCTGCTGCGGGCGTGATCGGCGAAGCGATGGTGGCACTCGCCATCGTGCCCTTCCTGCTTGAGAAGACGGGCGGCGACTCGCTCGCTGAGATTCAGGCGAACCTCGCAGCACTCCGTGCCCGATCCGCAGCACCGCGCACCACCCCGTCGGCGGGTGGCACCAGCGCCGGCTCCGGCGGCGACGACTAGGTTGCCATGAACGCCCCCCGCGATCTTGCACTCGTTGGCCTCCCCGGCGTGGGGAAGAGCTCGCTCGGCAAGCGTCTCGCAGCGAAGCTCGGCGTTCCTTTCCTTGATACCGACCGCGCGGTGATCGCGGAGACCGGCGTGAAGAACGACAGCGTGGCGTTGATCTTTGAACGCGAGGGCGAGGCGGGTTTCCGACTGCGCGAGCGTCAGCTGATCGCTTCGCTCGTATCCCCTGAACCGCCTGCCGGATCGATCGGCGCAGAGCTCGGCATTGGCCGTGTTGTGGCGTTAGGTGGTGGTGCTGCAGCCGACCCGCGTAGTCGCTGGGCGCTCCGCGAGCGAGCGATCCTCTTCTGGCTCGACGCCCCCGACAACTCCATTGCGCGACGACTGCGCACGGCACGTGTCGTTCGCCCACTGATGAATCACGCCGATCCGGTCGCCACACTCGAGCGACTTCGTGGTGACCGCGAGCGCTTCTACCGACCAGGGGCGCACCTGCGAAGTACGCGCAGCCCAGGTTCGCTTGCCGACGAGGCGATTGAATTACTGCGAACCACTGTGCGATCGACCCGACCGCTGCTGAATGCCGAGACCGTCTCCGGTCGTTGGCTGGTGGGCGACGGGATTGCCGTTGATGCGTTGCGTGCCCTGCTCGCCGAGCGCGGCCTCTCACGCATGGTGCTGGCCACCGAGCCGAATGCGGCGCGCGCCTTTGCCAACGGCCTACGCGATGCACTTGCCGCCACGGGCATTACGGTGATTCCACTCGAGCTGCCGAGTGGCGAGGCGGCGAAGGAGCTGCACGAGATTGGCGCCGCGGCACAGCGACTCGCCAACGCCGGTGTGGAGCGTCGCGATCTGATCGTTGCCGTTGGTGGCGGTGCACTCACCGATGCAGCTGGACTGCTGGCCGCTCTCTATCTGCGTGGCATCGACTGGATCGCCGTGCCAACCACACTCGCCGCTCAAGTTGACGCCTCACTCGGCGGCAAGACTGGCGTTGATCTTCCCGAGGGGAAGAATCTCGTTGGCGCGTTTCATCAGCCGCAGGCGGTCATCGCCGACCTTTCCGCGCTGCGCACCCTCCCCGCTCGCGAACTGATCGCAGCATCTGCCGAAGCGGTGAAGATTGCCCTGCTCGGTGATGTGCGTCTCTTCACCGTCCTCGAGGAGGCGGCTCCGCGACTTGTGGCCGGTGATCCAACACTGCACGACGACGGCACCCTCGCCGAGATCGTGGAGCGCGCCGGTTGGTGGAAGTGCCGCGTCGTTGCCGCCGACGAACGTGAATCAGGCGAACGCATGAGCCTCAACCTTGGTCACACCCTTGGGCACGCCCTCGAACAGGCGGCCGGCTACCAGAACCTGTTGCATGGCGAGGCGGTCGGCTACGGCTTGCGCGCCGCGCTGCAGATTGGCGTGGAGCTTGGCGTGACCCCCGCGGCACTGGCTGCGCGCGGTGTTGCCCTGCTCGACGCACTCGGTCTCGGCGTTGCGCCACGCAGCGAGCCCGTCGCTGCACTGCTGGCTGCCGCCGGTCGCGACAAGAAGGTGGTCGAGGCGAAGATTCGCTGGGTGCTCGCGAGCGACGACGGCTACGTTATTCGCAACGACGTTCCTGCTAGCCTCGTAGAGCGCGCGGCGGCGGCCATGTTGGCCGGCGTCAAGTAAGGGGGAGCCATGGCGGAGATCTCGAAGCGCATCGAACTCGCGGCGATGAGCGCACGAACCCGCGCACATGCCGCTGGCGATGGCCTCCTGATGTTGAGCGGCCCCAACCTGAACCTGCTCGGTGAGCGCGAGCCAGAGACCTACGGCACCACCACCCTCGCCGAGATTGAGGCTTCTGTGGCAACCGCGGCAGCAGCCGCTGGTCTGCACCTTGTTGATGCGGTGCAGTCGAATCACGAGGGCGAGCTGATTGACCGACTCCATGTGCGCGACTTCTCGTGGCTGATCATCAACCCGAGTGGGCTCACCCACACCAGCGTCAGCCTGCGTGATGCGCTCCTCGCCGTGGAGCGACCCTTCGCCGAGGTGCACCTGAGCGATCCTGCGACGCGCGAAGCGTTCCGCAGCGTGAACTTCGTGGAAGACCTCGCCGCCGTTACGGTGCGTGGCTGCGGTGCTACCGGTTATCTGCGCGCCGTTGCCCTCATCGCAGAACTGTGGAACGCCGCTCGTGTGGCGGATGGGCACCAGTGAGCGATCCCGCCGCACGCCTGCAAGAGATTCGCGCCGCCATCGACACCATCGACGACCAACTGCTGACGCTGCTCGCCGCACGAACTGAGCTTGCCCTTGAGGCAGGCGCGGCGAAAGCGGCACTCGGACGCGCGGTACACGACCCCGAGCGCGAGGCGGCACTCCTTGCACGCGTTGCGGCGCGCGGCGCCGGTGCCCTTACTCCTGAGGACCTTGTAGATCTGTGGACGATGCTGATGGCGGCGACGCGTCGGGCGGAGTCTCAGCGCTAAATCCAGCGCAGCGCATTACCGGCAGTCGCGGGTAGCGCGGGAACCGATCATCGGTATCGGAGAGTCCGCAGCGCATAAAGTTCGACCCGCGTCCACTCACGACGAGCCGCGCATGGATGCAGATGGAACAGAGGCCGCTACTCATGAGGCGCAGTGTGGCGCAGAGTCAGCGATTGGGGTGTGGCGGAGGGGGAGGGATTCGAACCCCCGCAGACCGTTACCAGCCTGGGCTGTTTTCAAGACAGCTCCGTTCAACCACTCCGGCACCCCTCCACGAGGGAGTGTATCGGATGCGGCGGCGGCGCTCAGCCGAAGTGTGCGAAGTGATCGGCCCAGTGGGCGCTGCTCTCCATCTTGATGATCTTCTTGAGCGGGTCGCCCTCGAGCGATGGGAAGGCTGCCTCGTCGTAAAGCTGCGCCTCGGAGAGCCCTGCCGCTGCCGCGCGAAGCTCCGCCCACGCGGCGGCCTCGGCGGCTCGCACCTCGCTCGCCTCACGACCACGGTTCTCGGCGGTAATTCTGGCATTCAGTTCGTCGAGGCTCTCCGCGGTGATCTCGGGGGTGCCGCCCCCAATCAGGGTTCGAATCTCATAGGTGCCACGGCGCTCCCACCACTCAATGTGCGCGAGCAGATCGGTGCGAGTGAGATCACCGTCGGCAGCCTGTGCCCATGCGGCCTCGGGGGTTGCGGCGATGGCGGCCTCAAACTCGGCGCGGGCGGCGTCGAGCCGGGTGAAAAAGTTCTGAACGCGTTCGCTCATTGACTACTTCTGCTTCGGTGGGGCGAGATGCGTCCGCCCACCAAGGTACGGGTGCAGCACAGCGGGAAGTTTCACGCTGCCATCAGGCTGCGCGCCGTGTTCCAGGAGCGCCGCCAGCACACGCGGTACCGCGAGCCCTGAGCCGTTCAGCGTGTGCACCAGCTCTGGCTTCTCGCCAGCGGCGGTGCGGTAGCGAATCGCCATGCGGCGTGCCTGGTAGTCGCCAAAGTTCGAGCAGCTCGAAACTTCGAGCCAGCGCTTCGAGCCGGGGGCCCACACCTCCAGGTCGTATTTGCGCATCTGCACGAAGCCCATGTCCCCCGTTGCCATCAGCAGCACGCGGTACGGGAGTTCGAGTTGCTTGAGCAGTGACTCGGCGCGGGCGGTCAGCCACTCAAGTGCGGCGGCTGATTCGGCAGGGCGCTCAAAGCTCACCATCTCCACCTTGTCAAACTGGTGCAGGCGCAGGATGCCGCGCGTCTCGCGGCCAGCGGCGCCCGCCTCGCGACGGAAGCATGGTGTGTAGGCGGCATAGCGAATTGGCAGATCCGCACCGTCGAGGATCTCGTCGCGATGCATGTTCGTCACCGGCACCTCGGCGGTTGGCGCGAGGTAAAAGCCGTCGCGACCAACGACGTACATCTGGTCTTCCTTATCAGGGATCTGCCCCGTGCCGCGTGCCGACGCCTCGTTGATGAGGATCGGTGGCCAGATCTCGGTGAAGCCGTTCTCACGCACATGCGTGTCGAGGAAGAGGTTGATCAGTGCGCGGATCAGTGCGGCGCCATCGGCGCGATACGCAGGGAAGGCGGCACCCGCCACCTTTGCGCCGCGCTCAAGATCAAAGATGCCGAGTCGCTCCGCGACCACGTCGTGCTCTGGCGCTGCTGCAGTGGCTGGATCCTCACCCTTCGCCCCGATTGCAGGGTGCCCCGCAGGTGCCCAGGTGCGAATCGTGGTGTTCGCCTCGGCGCCGCCAACAGGAATATCTTCGTCGGGCGGGTTCGGAATGCGCAGGAGTAGATCTTCGAGTTGTGCCTCGGCGGCGGCGAGCTCCTTCTCGAGCCCCTCCATCTCGGTGGCGACCTTCTGGGAATCAGCCTTCAGCGCGACGACCTTCGGATCAGTGGCAGGGACGGCCGGCTTGCCGCCGAGCAGCGCCCCGACTTCGGCCGAGAGGCGCTTGCGCTCGGTGCGCAGCGTGTCCACACGAACGGAGAGCGCGCGGCGTGCGGCGTCTGCCTCAAGGGCGGCATCAACAACCTTCGGATCTTCGCGCTTGGCGATCGCGCCCGCGCGCAGCCGGTCGGCGTCGTCGCGGAGTCGCTGTGTACCAACACTCATGCGCTTACCCCCTGTACCGCTGCGGCATCGCGCAGCCTAGTAAGGATAAGGGTGCGATCGATCGCTGCGAGCAGCCAACCCGCGCGTGGGCCGTTGGTTCGCCCGAGGAAGGCGGCGTAGAGCGAGGCGAAGGCACGAACCGGCTGCAAGCCAGCCTCCTTGGCGGCGCTGAAGATGAGCGCCTGCCAGGCGTCGCCGCTGCCGAGGGCGGCCGCATCGGCGGCGATTGCGGCTTCAATCTGCGGGGCGAGGGCACCGAGCCAGGCGCGCTCCTCGGCACTGAGGGCGGCAACGGCATCGGTCGGTAGATCAGGGCGCACGGCGATGCGCGCCTCATTGGGGGCGTAATCGCGCAGCCAGGTGGTGACGGCGGCGATGCGCTCGTTCAGTTCGACCGATTCGGCAGCGGTGAGTGGGCTCCCCTTCTCGGCGGCGGCACGCTCAACAACGTTGACCCCAGGAAGCTGCAGCAGCAGCGAGAGCTGCCCGAATGCTGGACGCCACGCTGCGGCAACCTCTTTCGCCGCCTCGGCGGTGCTGTCGGTGATCTGGCTGAAGAACTGCAGTCGCTCGTGATCGGGTGGCAGCTCGCCGCGCACCGTCTTGCCCGCAGTTGCGGCGCTGATGCGGTCGTACTCATCATGCAGGCGCGGAATCGCGTCGCTGCCCGCCGGATCGAAGTCGATCGCGTGGTTCGGTCGTGGCCGCAGGAAGAGGAAGCGCAGCACCTGGGGAGGGATCGACTCGGAGATCGAGTGCACCGCGGCGCCGAGCCCCTTCGAGGTTGACATCTTCTTACCACCCACGTTGAGGAACTCGTACATCACGTTGATCGGCGGCTCGCGGTCGAACACTTCGCGCGAGATTGCCTCGCTGCGATCGCGCGATCCGCCCTTGGTGCCGAGATCCTTGCCGCACCCTTCAATGGTGACGCCCATCAGCGACCACTTCGCCGCCCACTCCACGTTGAACGGCATCTTCGCCTTGCCGCCGAATGGTGCGAGGCGCCCCTCATGGCCGCACCCCTGCGCCCACTTCACATAGTCGGGGAGGCAGCGATAGCGAATCGTCTCGCCATCCCAATCGTCGGAGAGGGTGGTACCAACGCGACCGCAGGCTTCGCAGATCGCCTGAATAGGCAGCCAGCCGGCGGGGCGCTCCACGTTGCTGACGCGCACGTAGAGATCGCGAATCACCTGCGCCTTGTCGAGGGCGGTGCGAATAAATGGATCAAGCTGCCCGGTTGGATAGATCTCGGAGAGCCAGTAGAACTCAGGTCGAATGCCGAGGCGCGCAAACGTCGGGAAGAAGAGCGTGCCAACAAAATGTCGTGCGTAGTTTTCGGCGCTGCTCTCCTCAGGTGCGGGGACGTGTGCGAGCGGCACGCCCATGTAGCGCTCCACCGCATCGGGGGTGAGTAGCGCCTGCGCATCCATCGCATCCATATCTTCGACGCCGTAGCGGAATTGCACGGGGATGCCGCGGTCGCGCAGGGCACGAGCAATGGTGTCGTGCATGACTGGCCCACGAAGGCTTCCAACGTGCACCGTCCCCGACGGGGTCTTCGAGTCGTTGACGACCTGGGGCCCGGAGACGCGTGCGGCGAGTTCGTCTGCCCAATACATGCTGGGAATCCTAGCGCCCGCGGCGGCGGTTAGCCTCGCTGGGCGAGTTCGGTCAAGCGCTTGCGGAGTTTGCGCATCGCCGCCGCATCACGCACAGCCACGAAGAGGGTGTCGTCCCCCGCCACCGTGCCAACAATCTCGGGGAGTCGAAGGCGGTCGAGGGAGGCGGCAATGGCGTGTGCGCTCCCGGGGAGCGTCTTGAGCACCAGGATCGACCCTGCCACCGAGGCGTCGAGTGGGATCGCGCCGAGCAGGGCATGCAACCGCTCTTCCGAAGCGATCTCAATCGAGCGACCTGGGGCGAAGGCGTAGGCCGGCGAGCCGCCGCGATCCACCTTGATGAGGCCGAGCTCGGTGATGTCGCGGCTGAGTGTTGCCTGTGTGGCGGGGATCCCCTGCCGCTTGAGCGCCGTCGCAAGTTCCCGCTGGGTGCGGATCGCCTGCCGCGAAACGACATCGCGCAGGGCACGGTGGCGAACGCTCTTGCCGAGATCCATTACAGACCGCCTTGCAGCACGACAGAGGCAACGAGCACGGCGGCGAAGGCGAAACGATACGCCACAAAAATGCGCGTGCTTCCGCCATCCAAGATGCGGAAGAGCAGCTTGATGGCGAACAGCCCTGAGATGAACGCACTCACCACACCGATCACCAGGAGTGGCGCACTCGCCGCAAGATCTTCGCTCGACTCAAGAAGGTGCTTCAGCTCAATTGTGCCAGCGCCGGCGATAGCGGGGATGCCGAGCAAGAAGCCGAAGCGCGCCGCCGCTTCACGACGGAAGCCGAGAAGGAGTCCACCACTAATGGTTGCGCCAGAGCGACTGATCCCAGGGATCAGCGCCAACGCCTGCGCCAGGCCGACCATGAGGCCATCGGTCACGCCGACACTCTGTAGCGGTCGCTCGCGCGAGCCAACGCGCTCCGCAAACCAGAGCAGCAGTGCTCCTGCAGTAACCGCGCCCGCAACCACGAGTGGTGTGCGCACGGCACTCTCGAGGAGATCACCGGCTGCGACGCCCAGCAGTACGGCGGGGGCGGTGCCAATAACGATCGCAAGGATCAGCCGTTCGTCGGCAGGCTCGCCGCGGTGGCGACCGAACGAGGTAAGGGTGCGCAGCGCAACCCGGGTCAGTCGCATCACGTCACGCCGCAGTGCCACGAGTACGGCGGCGAGGGTGCCCAAGTGAATCACCGCGCCGAAGGCGAGCGACGAGAGCAGCGGATCGCTGATGCCGAAGAGATATGGGATCGCATAGAGGTGTGCCGATGAGGAGATCGGCAAGAACTCGGTTGCGCCTTGCACCAGTCCGAGCAGCAGGGCGATGAGTGCCGCAGATACTGGATCGCTGCTCATCGCCCCTCCTCTCGTGCCGCTATGCGCCTAGCTGGCGCTGTGGGGGCATAGCATGAGGCGGCGCCTTCCAAATGGGAAGCGCCGCCTCAGCGGACTGCTTGAGCGCGCGGACTAGCCGCGAATAAAGAGCGGAGCGAGCACCAGGGTGACCGTTGCCAGCAGCTTCACGAGAACGTGCAGCGATGGACCAGCGGTGTCCTTGAATGGGTCGCCGACGGTGTCGCCAACAACGGCGGCCGCGTGGGCGTCGCTCCCCTTGCCGAGGACCTTCCCCTTCTCGTCCTTGAGTCCGCCCGACTCGATGAATTTCTTGGCGTTATCCCATGCGCCGCCGGAGTTGTTCAACACCGTGGCCAGCAGCACGCCGCTGATCGTTCCGACGATCAAGAAGCCTGCAACCGCCTCAGCGCCGAGCAGCAGCCCAACGAGAACCGGGGTCGCCACCGCAACCACACCTGGGGCGATCATCTCGCGCAGGGCGGCAATGGTGGTGATGTCAACGACGCGCGCGTAATCCGGACGAGCCTTGTAGGTCATGATTCCTGGAATCTCGCGGAACTGGCGACGAACTTCCACGATGATCGCCTGCGCCGTGCGCCCAACGGCGCGAATGGCGAGCGAGCTGAAGAAGTACGCGAGCATCGCGCCGATGAAGGCGCCGATGAAGACGTTCACGTTCGCCAGGTTGACCGACTCGATGAGCGGCTTGCCGGCACGCTCCAAGATCAAGTTCACCTTGTCGAGATAGGCCGAGAAGAGCAAGAACGCGGCGAGCGATGCCGAGGCGATCGCGTACCCCTTGGTGAGGGCCTTCGTCGTGTTGCCGACGGCATCGAGCTTGTCGGTCACGGTGCGCACCTTCTGCGGGGCGCGGCTGAACTCCGCGATACCACCGGCGTTGTCGGTGATCGGCCCGAACGTGTCCATCGCCAAGATGTAGGCGGTGGTCATGAGCATGCCGACCGTTGCAACGGCGGTGCCGAAGATGCCGAACTTCTCGAGCGCGACGCCCGAAAGGCCTGCGGCAAGTCCAGCCTGGGTGCCGAGCCAGTTCGAGGCGAAGATCGCCGCCGAGACGGAGACTGCAGTCACCAGCGTGGTCTCAAAACCAACGGCGGTGCCAGCGATGATGTTCGTGCCTGCGCCCGTGCGGCTCGCCTCTGCGATCTCGCGAACCGGTCGATACGAGCCAGCCGTATAGAACTGGGTGATGTAGACGAACGCGACGCTGGTGGCGAGGCCCACCAGGCCAGCACCGAAGAACCAGAGCCATGCGTTGGAGTCACCAGCGTTCAACATCACTGCGCAGGCGAGTGCCAGACCCGCTGCGGAGAAGATGGTCGTTGCCCAGTAGCCGCGGTTCAGGATGTTCATTGGATTCTCTTGGTCGTTGCCGCGCACGAAGGCCATGGCCAGGATCGTGCTGAGCAGTCCGAAGGCGTGCACCACGAGTGGGAAGAAGATCCACGACTCCGGGTGCGCCCAGCCCATGGCTTGCGCGATGTTGTAGGCGCTAACGCCCAAGATCATTGCGCCGATATTCTCGGCGGCGGTCGACTCAAAGAGGTCGGCGCCGCGGCCGGCGCAGTCGCCAACGTTGTCGCCCACGAGGTCGGCGATCACGCCTGCATTGCGGGGGTCATCCTCTGGGATCCCCTTCTCGACTTTGCCAACGAGGTCGGAGCCAACGTCTGCGGCCTTGGTGTAAATGCCGCCGCCGAGCTGGGCGAAGAGCGCAACGAACGATGCGCCGAAGCCGTAGCCGACGATCAGGAAGGGCGCCTCTGCTGGGCGCTCGAGTCCACCGAAGAAGACGAAGACGGCGTAGACGCCGAGCAGTGAGAGCGCCGCAACGAGGAAGCCTGAGACGGCTCCACCACGCATAGCGACCTGCACCGCCTTGACGACGCCCTGACGGGCGGCGGCGGTGGTGCGCAGGTTTGCCTTCACGCTGACGTACATGCCGACGACGCCCGACACCATCGAGCAGGCGGCGCCAAAGATGAAGGCGATTCCGGTACGAATGCCGAGGTCCGCCCCATAGATTGGGGTGGCGGCAACAGCGGCCGTCTCAAAGTTGGCGATGAGCACGCCGATCAGCACCGCCATTGCCACGGAGAGGACACCGATGGTGAAGTACTGGCGTCGCATGAACGCGACGGCCCCCTCGAAGATCATGCCCGCAACGTCTTGCATGGCGGGCGTCCCCTTGTCGCGGCGCAGCACATCGCTGGCCATCCACAAGGCGAAGAGAATTGCGATAACCGCTGCTGGGAGCACGAGCCCCTGCAGCATGAGTGACGTGATTTCCATATTCGTATTTCCTCCGATGCGTCCAGTCCGTCGCGTGGCCGCGGTGCTTGGCACCGCGCTTCGGGTCGGGCGTCTGTCGGGCTGCAGGTCGCAAGTGCGACCCGCCAGGACGGGCTCCTGGTGAGGTGATGGTACGGGGAGGCCCCGCCGTGGGTCAACCGCACACCCTCCCCCGCCTATACTCAGCGGGATGCGCCTCCGAAGACTTGCCATAGAGATCGTGCAGACGGTGGCGCTGACCATCCTCGCCTTCTATCTCCTACAGACCTTCGTGGCGCAGCCCTTCAGGGTCGAGCAGGGCTCCATGCGCCAAACCCTTGAGCCAGGCCAGTACGTGCTTGCCGACAAGCTCACCGCGGCGCTCACCGGATACCACCGGGGCGACATCGTGATCTTCCGACCCCCCAGCACCTGGCCTGGTGACGCAGCCGGGACCCCGTATATCAAGCGCGTGATCGGCCTTCCCGGCGAGACGATCGACATGGTTGATGGGGTGATCAGCGTGGATGGGGTGCCGATTGACGAGACCTACACCTATCGCGATGGTGGCGGCGGCGGGGCCGGAGAGTCCGGTCGTTGGGTTCTGGGAGCAACTGAGCTCCTCGTCTTCGGAGACCACCGCTCGAACTCCTCCGATTCGCGTGCCTACGGCCCAATTCCCACAGCAAGCGTGATCGGGCGCGCCATCTTGCGCTACTTCCCGATTGACCTGCTCACCATCATCACTCCGCCAACCTACCGACAGGCTGCACCCTAGATGCCCGACCTTGAACTGCCACTCGTCCTCATCGCCATCCTCTCTGGCACGCTGGCCGTCACCAGCGCCAGTCGGGGTGCATGGGTCGCCATCGCTGTCCTGGCGCTGAGCTCGAGCGCGCTGGAGTTCTCTGTCGCAGATCCGAACCGTATCGGCCTGATTCTGCGCCTCTCCGCCATCGGCATCGGCCTCGTTGCCGCAGTCCCTGAGAACCTCTTTGAGCGAGAGGCGTTGCGTCGCGATCTCTCCCTGCGCACCCTGGTGCGCACACTGCGCGAGCACCCTGTTGTCGTCGCCAGCGGTTTGGCTGGCCTCCTGCTAGGCCTCGTGCCACTCGCTCTCCCCATTGAATCGAGTAGCGATGCGCTTCGAGCCGCCGGCATCGCCCTCCTTGTTGTCGGCCTGCCGCCGCTCCTTGCGAGTCGCTTCATTGAGGCAACGACGCGCGCCGCCGTCGTAACCCTTGCGGGCACAATGCTCCTGCGCACCTCAATCTTTGGGGCGCTTGACCCGCTCAGCGCGCTGGCGATTAGCGCAGGGTTCACCTGCATCCTGGTCGTTGGCGGCAGTGTTGCAACGCGCATCTCGAATGCGGAGGAGGAGCGATGACCGAAGAGGGCGTCCTGACGGCAATCCGCGCGCTCTTCCCCGTTCTCACGGCGCTAACCTCCCTTGCCCTGGTTCCACTCATTCAACTCTGGCGCGGATCGCAACGCGACGACGCCGCGACCTACGAAACGCTCGGGGTACAGCTCCTGCTGCTGGCGACCTCTGTTGGCGCGGCGCTCGCTGGCGCCGGCTATCTCTCAACGTTCAAGATTGGCCAGATCACCATCGACCCTTCCGAGCCGGGTCGCCTGCTGGTGCTACTGGGTGGCATCGTCTTCGCCGTCATCGTCGGCGCTGGCGAGGGTCGTCGAGCAGGCACCATGGGGCAGATTGCCCTCTTCGGTATCGCCGCGATTGACCTGGCACTAGCGATTCCATCTGGCATCGCGCCGATTGCGCTCCTCCTCTTCGCCAGCTTGGGTATCTCTGGCGCAGCGGCGAGCGGCAAGGATGATGTGGGTCGTGCACGTGCCGTCTTCCGCGACCTTCGAACCGTCTCGCTGCTGCTCCCTGCAGTTGTGATTGCGGAGATTCTGCGCACCGCAATCTCATACGCCGCAGTCGACGCCTCTTATGCGACGCCCGCATCGCTCGCCGCAGGAACGGCGCTCGGCGTCTCCATCGTGCTCATCGTGGCTGCAGGGGTCTTCCCCTTCCATGGTCGACTGATCAAAATCTTTGAGGCGCTCCCGATCGTGGGCTCGCTCCTTGTTGGTGTGTGGATCCCCTCGGCACTCGCCCTGATTGTGATGAGTGAACTCTCAGCGCTCTCAAGCAGCATCATCGATCCCCTTGGCGGTGCGATCGTGCCCGGTATCCTGCTCGCTGGAGCGGCAACGCTCATCTTCGGTGCAATCTCTGCCCTGCTGCACGACGATATCGGTGAGATCGTTGGGTTCATCGCCGTGGGTAACGCCGGATGGTTGGCACTCGCCGCGGCAGCAGCCCTACAGTCACCGACCGACACCTCGTCACGCCTGATCGTGCTCCCTGGAATGTTGACCATCTCGCTCTTTGGCCTCTGGCTCGTGAGCGTTCGCCGACGATATGGAACCACCTCCATTAGTGAGCTTGGTGGGTGGGCGCGTCGCACTGGCGCAAATGGGATTGCGCTCGTCGCGGCGATCGTTGCGCTGGCTGCGCTACCGCCTGGTGCCGTGCTGGCCGCCCGACTGAATCTTCTGCTGCTCGGTGGCAATCCACTCATCGCACTCTTTGCGGTGATCGGTCAAGTCATGTTGATCGTTGCAGCGGCTCGACTTCTCCTTATCGGTTTCACGCCGCAGAGTCAGACCGTGCATGAAGCGGAGACCCGACCGTTCGCCAACCTCATCACCTTCTCGCTCGTCGCTGGATCACTCTTCGTTGCGGCAGCGGCATCTGGCTGGCTCGCCCTTGAGTCGGGTGGGACTGGTCCACTCCCTCCAGCGCCAAGCGTGTCGCCAGGAACTAGCTTTGACCCGGCTCCGAGCGTTGAGCCAACGCCGAGCGTGACCGCATCACCAGAGGTGTCGCCAGATGTGAGCCCGTCAGGTAGTGGGGAGATCTCGCCAGCGCCGTAGCGACCAATGGCCGCGGGGTGAACTACTCCTCGTCGGAGAGGATCCAGGCGTCGGTGGCGCGGGTGTACTCGACGAGGCCGCCCTCTGGGAACCAGAGTGCGATCTCTGCCGCGGCCGTCTCTGGGGCATCGGAGGCATGAATCAAATTCTTTGCAGTCTCCAGCGCGAAGTCGCCGCGAATCGTGCCAGGGGCTGACTCGTGCGGCTTCGTTGCGCCGACCATAGAGCGGACGACGGCGATGGCGTTCGGCCCCTCAAGGACTATCGCCACAACGGGGCCCGACGAGATGAATTCCACGAGACCCTTGAAGAAGGGGCGCTGTGCGTGCACGGCGTAGTGGGTCTCAGCGAGCTTCGCGCTCACCGGCGTGATCTTCAGGGCGACGATCTTTAGGCCGCGCTCTTCGAATCGCGTGATCACTCGACCGGCAAGCTGGCGCTGTACGCCGTCTGGCTTTACGAGGACAAGGGTGCGCTGGCTGGTGCTCATTGCTGCAGGTTAGCCGATCTCATTCGAGTGCGGTTTGTCGTCGATCGCCGTTGGCCACGCGCCAGTTGGGAGTTCAATCTGCACGTACTGCTCGCCGCGATACTCCAACCAGCTCTTCACGGGTGCAGAGTCTGGAATCTGGGTGCCGGCCTGGTACGCAATCTCCACCGCATCGGCGCCCGAGCGCAGCACGTAGCGAAGGTTCCCCGGCTCGCTCAGATCAAACTCGATGCTCTCGAAGGCATCAACGTTGATGGTGATCGTGAGCGGGGTGAAAATTGACGAGACCTCGGGGTCGTCGCCCAACACCTCCTCGACCCAGCCGTGACCGCGGACGATCTGCTCGCCATCGCGGAGGTGACGGTAGGAGACCGTCTGGTGCAGGAGGGGGCGGAGGATATTCGCCTTATCGGCGCGCTGCACCACGAGGCCTCGATTAACGAAGAGGCCGGGGGCGCGGTCGTGCTGTTCGTGATCCATGAGGGTGAGAGCCTACCGCAGAGCGGCTCCGCGCCGCACCCGCGCCGCCCGCCCTATCATTGAGCGGTGCGCTACGCCGTTGATCTCGGGAATAGTGCGGCGAAGGCCGCCCTGCTTGGCGGTGCCGTGGTGCGCCTCCCCGCCCCGACCGATCCCCGCGACGCCGTCGCCTGGGGTGGCGTTGCCGCCGAGCTGATCGCGGCGATACGCGCCGATGCGCAGCGCGCAGGTGGGGCGGCAACCCTCCGTGTTGCGAGCGTAGTGCCAGCCGGCACCGAGGCGCTCCGTGCTGCAGCGAAGGGCGCGGCCATCCCCATCGAATTTGTGAGCGCCGCCGATGTTCCGCTCGAACTGGCACTCACCCCACCAGCCCAGATCGGCATCGACCGTCTCCTTGCCGCATGGCTCGCCTATACGGAGTACGGCGCACCCGCAGGGCGCGGCGCGATCGCCGTGACCCTCGGCACGGCGCTCACCCTCACCTGCGTCGATCGAGGTGGCCGCCTCATCGGCGGAGCGATCGCTCCGTCTCCGGTGCTCGCCTCCCGCGCCTTGGCCAGCGGCGCCGCCGCACTTCCACTCGTTGCTATCTATGACGAGAGCCCCGATCTCGCTGGGCCGATTGGGGCCGACACCGCCGAAGCGCTCAGCGCCGGAATTCTTCGTGGTGCACGCGGTGCCCTCACCGCGCTAATTGGGGAGTCGATTGAAGAGATGTCACGCCGAGATCCAGGTGCGCCAGCTCCCGCCGTGGTGCTGAGTGGTGGTGCCGCACTGGCCGGATGGTGCGCCACTGTTGCTGCCGATCATCGCGACGCCGAGCTTGTGTTGCGTGCGATCAAGGCACTCCCCGCAGCGGTGCGCGCATGAGCAAGCGCCTCGCCGGACGACTCATCGTCCTCGGCATCACCGGCTCCATTGCCGCCTACAAGTCGCCAGAGGTCGTGCGTGCACTGCGCGCTGAGGGTGCCGATGTGCAGGCGCTCCTCACCCCAGCTGCCACGCGGTTCGTCTCGCCACTCACCCTACGCACCCTTACCGGGCACGCCGTTGATGCCGACCTTCTCGACCTTCTCCCCGACGGCCGTATCGGTCACATCGTTGCCGCCGACTCCGCCGATGCGATGCTGATTGCGCCAGCGACCGCGCAGTGGATCGGCGCCATGGCGAACGGTCTCGCCGGAGATGTGGTCACCGCCGCCTGCCTCGCCACCACCGCACCCGTGATCGTTGCGCCAGCGATGGATGGCGAGATGTGGGCGCATGCCGCAACGCAAACAAATGCAGCGCGACTGCGCGATGACTTTGGCTACGCACTTGTTGCACCAGACAGTGGCGCGCTCGCGAGTGGTGCCACCGGCGTCGGCCGCCTCGCCGAAACTGCGGCGATAGTTGATGCCGTAGTGGCTGCCATTGGCGCCGCACCGATTCGCGAACCGAACGAGAGCCGCCGTCCGCCGGCGGTGCCCGCTGGCGACCTCTCGGGGCGTCGGATCGTTGTCACCGCTGGTGGCACCGAAGAACCGATTGATTCGGTGCGCATCTTGGCGAACCGCTCGTCGGGTCGTCAGGGGATCGCCCTTGCCGAGGCGGCGCGCGATCGAGGCGCCGACGTCACCCTGATCGCTGCCCGTGTTAGCGTGCCGCTCCCTGATGGGGTCACCATCGTGCGCGCCATGAGCGTTAACGCACTTGATGCTGCACTGCGCCACGCACTCCTCGCCGCACCGCACGGCGGTGCAGCAACCCCCGCCGATGCGCTCATTGCCACCGCCGCCGTCTCTGATTTCCGTGTCGCGGGCGGCCCGCTGACAGAGAAGTTACGTCGCGATGGCGAGATCACCCTGCGCCTGACGCCAACCCCCGACCTTCTCTCCGGATTAGCGCAGGCGCTCGGCCCACGTGCCACGCGCCAAACCCTGCTCGTAGGCTTCTCGGCAGAGGCGAGTGCAACACCACGGGCACGCGAGAAGTTGCAGGGCAAGGACCTTGACCTCATCGTCGCCAACGACGTCACGGCACCCGGCATCGGTTTTGAGAGCGCCGAGAATGCGGCAGAGATCATTGGGGCCGACGACCTCGTCACCCGTGTGGGCCCGGCGCCGAAGCGTGTTGTGGCCGACGCCATCCTGGATCGAGTGGCGGCGCTCCTCTCAACGCGAGCAGGCTGATGGCACGGCACACCGTTGCCGACATGCGCGCCGCACGCGCCGCGGGTGGCCACTTCGCCGTTGTCACCGCATGGGATCGCCCCACCGCTGAGTTCGCCGAGGCGGCTGGCATTCAATTCTTGCTCGTGGGCGATTCACTTGCACAGGTTGTGCTCGGACATGAGTCGACCGTTCGCGTAGGAATGAGCGAGATGCTGCACCACACCGCCGCCGTCGTTCGCTCAACGAGCACCGCACTGGTGATCGGCGACATGCCCTTCCTTTCGTATGTGGATGTGCCAACCGCCGCAGAGAACGCCGCGCACTTCATCCGCGATGCTGGTGCTGGTGCCGTGAAGCTCGAGGGTGGCGTCGCCGTCGCCCCCGTCGTTGCTGCGCTCGTGCGCAGTGGCGTTCCCGTGATTGGGCACATTGGCTTCACGCCGCAGTCGTCACTGAATGAGAGCAAGCCGCGCGCGAAGGGTCGCCTCCCCGAGGCGGCGGCGGCGCTCCTCGAGGATGCGATCACCCTGCAGGAGGCCGGCGCATCGGCAGTCGTGATCGAACTCGTGCCGCAGGAGCTTGCAGCCGCGATCACCAGCCGCCTCACGATTCCAACCATCGGCATCGGCGCGGGTGCCGGCTGCACCGCACAGGTGCAGGTGCTCCCCGATCTGCTCGGCCTACTCGGCGCGGCCGCACCACGCCACGCTGGGCGCATCGCCAACCTTCGCGACGAGGCGATCGCCGCCCTCACCACCTGGCGAACCAGCGTGGAGTCGGGGAGCTTCCCCACCGCAGCGCAGGGGATTGCTGGCGACGCAACACTGATCGCCGCCCTTGACGAGCTTCCGCGCTAGCTCAGGCTCTGGGCGATGCGTACCGTCACCACTCGTTCCGAACTCGAGCAGGCTCTCGCCCAACTCCCCCGCCCGGTTGCGCTCGTACCCACCATGGGGGCGCTCCACGCCGGTCATGCGGCGCTGATCACCGCCGCGCGCCGCACCGCTGCCACCGTGGTCCTCTCGATCTTCGTCAATCCACGACAGTTCGGATCTGCCGCTGACGTGGCGCAATACCCGCGCACCCTTGCGGCCGACCAGCACGCTGCCGAGGCGGCTGGTGCGCACCTACTATTCGCCCCCGGCGTTGACGAGATCTATCCGCCCGGTGAACCAGTTGCAACAATTGATCCAGGTCCGCTCGCCACGCGGCTTGAGGGCGCCTCGCGGCCCGGGCACTTCGCTGGCGTGGCGACCGTTGTATCTCGACTCTTTGATCTGGTACACCCCGACCAGGCTCTCTTCGGCGCGAAGGATGCGCAGCAGGTGCGCGTCATCGAATGGATGGCGGCGCGGCGCAGCGACGGAATTACAATCCACCGCGTGGCAACGGTGCGCGATGGTGATGATCTTGCACTCAGCTCGCGCAATCAGAAGCTCTCAGCGAGCGGTCGCATCGCGGCGGCAAAGGCGATCCCCGTCGCCCTCTCGCTCATCGCCGAGGCGTGTGCCTCAGGGGTTACGAGCGTTGCCGCGCTCCGGGCACTCGCCGAGCGGGTGATCGCTGCAGAGCCAAGCGTCGCGCTCGACTACCTCGACTTCGCCGAGAGCGCAACGCTCGCGCCACTTGCAGAAGGTGCACAGGTTGGTGATGCCGCATCTGGCGAGGCGCTTATCTCTCTCGCCGCCGTTGTTGATGGAGTGCGCCTGATCGACGCGATCACGCTCCCGTAGGGGCGTCGGCTAGCGCGTTGGAACGGGGCGTGCCGCCGCAAGGATGCGGCTCACGTCGAGTGAGCCGGCAACGAGCTGCTTGATCTCTTCAATCTTGCGCAGGTCTTCAGGGTGTGTCTTCACCAGTAGGTCGTGCACGTTTGAGGCAACGCTGTACGTATCACCCTCCATCAACACCGCGAAGATGTTCGCCTTACGAATCATCTCCAGCACTCGGGCGCTCGGTCGATAGCCGCCGCTAAGGACGAAGCCGAGCGGTCGGTTCGGATGATCTTTCCCGTCAAGCCATAGCTGCGTGAGCACCTCGATCACATCCTCGCGGTCACCAGGAACGACTACGAGGGCGCTCTCGCCGATGCGCTGCATCACATGCTCAGGCTGCATCGCGGCAACGGAGACGCGACCGATGATTGCGTCCATGTCGCGGCCTGGCCAGAGCGTCTCCCCTTGCAAACCATCTTCGATGATCGCCAGCGTGGGGTTCGAAAGAATCTGGCGATACGGAAGGACACCGAGGAGCGGAATTCCGTGGCGCTCTAGCCCCTTCTCAAGGAGTCGCGGCAACTCTGGCTGCAGGTCAAGGTCAACCTTGTTGACGATCGCCCCCGCAACCTCAACGCCACGCGCGGCGAAGAGTGCCGCGTTCAACACGATCTCGTCGATCGGTCGGCCGATACCGCCCTCGCTGACGATGATCACCGGTGCGCCGAGCAGTGCGGCAACATCGGCGTTACTCAGGCCGATCACGGCACCAACGCCCGCATGCCCTGTCCCCTCGAGCAGCAGCAGTTCGTGCCTCTGTGCGAGCTCCACCTGGGCGGCGATGATCTTCGCGCTGAGGTCTTCGACCACCTGTCCCTCGATTACCTTGCGCGTGAAGCCGCGCGGAATCTGCACCGGCGAGAGAAGGGCGACCGCATCGGTCAGATCAAACACGCCGCGCATCAGGGCGGCATCTTCGTCGGCGGGGGTGTTGTCGATGGTGATCCAGCGTTGGCCAACAGGCTTCATGAATCCCGTGTCCAGCCCCTGCGCGCGGAAGGCGGCAAAGAGTCCGAGTGAGGTGGTTGTCTTGCCGCGGTTCTGCCCCGTCGCGGCGAGGAAGAGCTGCCGTGCGCCCGCGGCGCCGGTCATCGGGTTACGCCTCTTCGCGCGGCGCGGTGCGACGCTCAATCAGGTTGACCGCCTCTTTAAGGCGCGTCACCGACTCTAGGTCAACATCCTCGCGGCTGATGTGTGTGCCGAGCTTATCGAGCACTTCGGCGGCAACTTCAAGGAAGACATTGGCGTCGGCGATAAAGAACTCCGACTCGTTGCTGTAGCGCACGAAGGTGAGTCGCCCCTGCAACGTTCGTCGGTCGTCGGCATGGGCAACCTGCGTGGTGAAGTTATGCCCCTGAATGCCGTCGGGGTTGGAGAGGAAGCTCAGCGCGTTATCAATCGCGAGACCGAAGCGCGCGCGCCAGCCGGCGAGACGATCGATCACCTCGGCTGGCAGTCGTAGCTCTGTCACCTCGTCGAAGACCTCGGGGGCTGCCGTGAGTGCCGTCACCAAGGTGGCCCCCTGGCGCTGGCCGAGCATCGCCTGGAGCGAACGCTCCAGCGTGACCACCTCGGCGTCGAAGTGGCTCGAGGTGATCAGGTCAACGAGCAGGTCCTCAACGTTGTCGAGCGCCGAACCCTCGGTGAGCGCAGCGGCAAGCGCGAGGATCTCCTCGCGAAAGAGAAAGCGCTCTTCGTGGTCTAGGCCAGCCATGTGCGCATCCTAGCGCGCAGAGGGTTTACGGGTAGATACCCCGCACCGTCATGGCATCGGCAACACGCTGCACCGAGAGGAGATATGCGCCTGTGCGCAGGTGGCTCTTCTCCTTCTGGGCCATGTCGTAGACCTCGTGGAAGGCGCGAACCATCTTCTGCTCGAGGCGAACATTGACCTCTTCCTCCTCCCAGAAGTCGCGGTTCAGGTTCTGCACCCACTCGAAGTAGCTCACCGTCACACCACCTGCGTTGCAGAGGATGTCAGGGATCACCATGGCGCCGCTCGCGAAGAGGATGTCGTCCGCCTCTGGCGTCGTTGGTCCGTTCGCCGCCTCGGCGACGATCTTCGTCTTGATCTTGCCGGCATTCTCCGCAGTGATCTGATTCTCGAGGGCCGCTGGAATGAGCACGTCGCAGGCGATCTCCAGGATCGCCTGGTTGCTCACCAGCGTTGCGCCAGCAAAGCCGACGACACTCCCGGTCTTCTTCTTATGCGCATCGACTGCAGCAAGGTCGAGGCCGGCTGGGTTGTGGATGCCGCCGCTGCTGTCGGAAACGGCGATCACCTTCGAGCCGAGCTCGCTGATCAGCCGCGCCGCAATGGATCCGGCGTTGCCGTACCCCTGCACCACGACCGTTGCACCCTTCAGGTTGAGGTTGATCTTGCCCGCCGCTTCGCGAATGCAGAAGACTGCACCACGCGCCGTTGCCTCGTTGCGGCCCTTCGAGCCGCCGAGCGCAATCGGCTTACCGGTCACCACACCAGGAACGGTGTAGCCGACATGCATGGAATAGGTGTCCATCATCCAGGCCATCGTCTGGCTGTTGGTGTTCACATCAGGCGCAGGAATATCAGACTCTGGCCCAATGATGACCGCGATCTCTGTGGTGAAGCGGCGCGTCAGGCGCTCAAGTTCACCGAGTGACAACTTCTTCGGGTCAACGGTGACGCCACCCTTGCCGCCGCCATACGGAAGATCCATCACGGCACACTTCCACGACATCCACATGGAGAGGGCCTTTACCTCTTCGATGTTCACGTCCTGGTGGAAGCGGATGCCGCCCTTCGCTGGGCCGCGTCCGAGGTTGTGCTGCACGCGGTGCCCCTCGAAGACTCGGGTTGATCCGTCGTCCATGCGCACAGGGAAGTGCACCGTGAGCTGTCGGCGTGGCTCGCGCAAGACGGCGGCGATGCCGGAGTCGAGGCCGAGCCGCTTTGCGGCAAGGTCGAACTGCTGCTGCGCAACTGCCCAGGCGCTCTTCTGTGGAGTCATCGTTTCGTACCTCTCCTCTGCCGCCCTGGCGGGTGCCTGGCGGACGCCGTGCGGCGAACTCCCCCACCCTACAACGCGCCCCAAAAAGACGTTGCGCGTAGGTTGCGGCGTGCTCCCGCCCGTGCGGCGCGGCGAGCCTTTGTGGCTAGGCGCGGATCAGCGCGACGCCGAGACCCTTCGGGCCGGTGTGTGGGCCAATGGCCGCACCCGCTCGAACGATCCCTGGCTTCAGGGCGGCGATCTCAGGGAACCGAGCGCAGACCTCGTCACGGAACGCCTCGATGTCGGGCGCTTCCGAATGGAGCATGGTCAGCTCCTGAATTGGTGATGCGCCGATGAGCTCCATGAAACGCTCGCGCGCCTTCGCCGTAGTTCGTGGCTTATCGAGGGTGACAACCTCACCATCAATGATGTCGATGATCGGCTTCACCGAAAGGAGTCCACCGATCGCCGCTCGCGCTGGGCTAATGCGGCCGCCGGCCTTCAAGTAGTCCAGTGAGTCAAGGAAGAAGATCACGTGCGTCTTTGGAATGAGCTCACCGAGCTCAGCGACGATCTGTGGCGCCTTCCAGCCTTCGGCGGCGCGATGATAGGCGCGCGCAACGAGCAGCCCCTCGGCCGCCGATGCGGTCGCGGTATCAACGAGATGAATGTTCTTCGACTGCGGATGATCCGCGGCGGCAATCTCGGCGTTCCGATACGTCGCCGAAAGCTTCGAGGCGACGTGCACCGAGACGATCTCTTTTGCACCACCGGCAAACGCCTTGTCATACGCCGCGGTAAAGGCGGCGGGTGGCGGAGCTGCGGTCTTTGGGAATGGTGCCCCAGGTGCGGTGAGTCGCTTCCAGAACTGATCCATGGAGAGCTCCTCGTTCACCTTGAAGCTCTCGGAGCCGAAGGAGACGATGACCGGCACGATGGTGATGCCGAGCCGCTTGGCTGCATCAGGTGGAATGTCCGATGCGCTGTCGGTGATGATTGCAACCGTTGACTTCGCCATGGTGTCTCTGCCTCCCAGCATGCGTGCGGGCAGATCGCCCCCACGTCTCCTAGAGTCTATCGGCGCCGATCAGCCGTGCGCGCCGTGTTGCCCGGGTGCGCTAGGGAGCAGGATTTCGTGCTCAACGCGGCGCAGGATGAGCAGGAATGTGCCCGCAACCACGAGGAATCCGAGCGTGGCGTAGACCAGGCCGTCGACCCCGAAGGTGACCGCCAGGTCGCCCGCGATCTTCACGCCAATGACCTGGCCGAGTCCGAGGAAGATGGAGTAGAGGCCCATCACCGCGCTTCGATCCGCGTGATACCGCTCGGAGACGTCGGCCAAGAAGCCGAGCGCCGCCGGCGTTGCGCCAGCGATGAAGAACATCGAGCCGCAGAGCACCGCGAAGAGGAGTGCGATCAACGGCAGCTCGTTGCCAGAGAGGCGATTGATGGCAAAGATGGCGGCCATCGCCACGACGAAGGCGATCAGGCCGAGGAGGAGCATGGTGGTGCGGCGGAAGTTGGCGAAGCGATTCCCCCAGAAGAAGAGCCCAACGCCGCCAATGAGTGCAACGAAGGCGAAGCCTGAGGTGACGACGATAAACGGAAAGCCGCTGAGCAGGAACTGACCAGAGAGCTTCACCATCTCGTCACCGAGCAGCAGGTTGAGCCCTTGTGGCACCCAGACGCCGATGATGGCGTTGATTGAGACCCACGTTGGCACGAAGAGCAGGATCCCTCGCTGACTGAACAGCTTGACGTACTTGCGGAGGCGATTCTCAGTCTGAGGTGGTGGTGCGGCATGTTCATCTTTCACGCCGTAGGCGAAGAAGAGGAGGGCGAGAACGTAGATCACACCATTTACGGCGAAGGCTGCCGGCCCGAAGATCGCCCAGAGCGGGCCAGCCAGGGCCGTCCCCGCAACGAGGAGTCCGCCGAGAGTCGCCACTTCAAAGAGGGTGACGACGCGGCCCCGCAGCGCGGCGTCGTGACTCGTCTTCGCCGCGACGTACGAAAGGATCGAGGGGACGCTAGCCGCCGTTGATGCCCCTTCTAGAAGGCGCGTACCAATAAGGAGCGGGATCGTCATGGAGAAGGGCGTCATGATCACCGCTGCGAGGCCGAAGAGTGGCCCAAGCAGCATCACGGGCTTTCGTCCGATGCGGTCGGCAATGATGCCGAAGATCGGCGAGCCGATCAGCTCCGTCACGTAAAAGGCGAGCGTGATGGTTGCAAGATCAACAGGGGTGATCGTGACCGATCCAGTGGAGTTGAGGTACTTGTTCCAGACGATCAGCAGCGCGCCCGTGGTCCCCGTTGCTGTTCGCAACGTTAGGGTGCCGAGGAGCAGGGCCTTCATTGATCCAGTCACCTCTGAAGCATACGGGTTCCCGTCTTCGGTGGTCGGTATACTCAGGCCATGCCAACGAACGTCGCCCAGTCGTATCCCTACAAGCGTGAGAGCGAGGCGGATCGCGCCGCCGCTATTGCGGGGACGCTGGGCGCCCGCGAAGGACTCGCCGAGAAGCTCAGCGCCGAGGCGCTCCCATATGACGGCGCCGAAGGCGATGAGGCGTGGGCCTGGCGCTGCCGCACCGTCGGCTGCCCTGGAGTGCTCCACACCGCCGGCTACGCCCGCGAGAAGCACGCGATCGTCGCCCTCTGCGATGGCTGCGGCCAAATTGCACTCCGCTAGATGAGCGGCGAGCGAGTGCCCGAGATCGTGCCGATCAGTTCGGCGAATAAGCCGACGCAGGTTGAGATCGTTGGAGACCGCATTCGCATCGCCTCGCTCGAGGTGATCGACCGCGCCCTCGCCGGCTTCCTCGAGAGCCGCACCCCCGAGGACCGCGCCGAGACGGTTGAACGCGCCATGCGCGTCGGCCTGATGGCGCTGCAGAGCGCCAGCGGCTCCATTGATGTGGATCACGTGCGTCGCGCCTTCGACAAGCTGCTCAGCGACGCCGGCGAGTCGAACAAGAAGGCGACCGCTGAGGTCGAAGAGATCCTGCGCAAGACCTTCGCAAACGAGGGTGGTGCCCTCCCCGCGACCCTGGAGCGCTTCCTCGGCGATAAGGGCGAGCTCGCCCTCTTCACCAAGGACCTCTTCGACGAGAACCGCCGCGACTCGGCGCTCGGCAAGCTCAACACCATTCTCGGCACCTACTTCGATGGCGACGCCAGCAAGCTCGCCCACCTCCTTGACCCAACGCGCGAGGCGTCGCCACTGAGCGGCTTCCGCGCCGAGATCGCCAAGCGCTTCGACGATGTGCTGCTGAAGATCGTTGAGCTCGACGCGTCGCAGAAGGCGGCGAAGGGCGAGCGCAAGAAGGGGACGGCGAAGGGCGCCGACTTTGAGTCGCGTGTCATCGCGGAGTACACCGAACTACTGCGCGCGACGAACGATGAGATCGAAGGGACGGGCGGCGTCACCGGCGCCGTCCCCGACTCCAAGAAGGGCGACGCGGTGATCACCATCAACGGCCGTGACGCTTCCGCAAGCGTTCTGCGGATTGTGGTTGAGGTGAAAGACAAGGCGATGACAGGACCGGCCATCGAGAAGGAGCTCGCCGAGGCGCGCGAGAATCGCAAGGCTGAGATCGCCCTGATGGTCTTCAGTGAGGCGGCGGCCCCCGCAGGCGCTTCGCCATTCACCATCAGTCGCCACGGCGTCTACTGCGTTGTTGACCCTGAGGCTCCCGATGTTGCGGTCCTTGAGGCGGGGTACCGACTCGCGCGCATCTCGGCGCTGATTCGCGCCAAGTCCGAGGGGAGCGGCGTCGACCTCTCGGCGGTGAAGGATGCCATTGACGCGCTGCGCGATCGAATTAGCACGGTGCAGCAGATCAAGACGACGCTGACGGCGATTGACACAACGACCATCAAGGCCCGTGGCGAGCTTGATGCCCTGCGCACTGCGATCGTCACCGAGATTGATCGTATTGAGGAGCAGGTCCGAGCAAGCACCTCCGCCGCTCACGGGCGGTGAGTAGGGCGATCGCTGACTGGCGGCGCTTCCTCACCGGCCGCTACGCCGCCTTCCGCACCCTTGCCGTCTCCGACGCCGTCGCCGTCGCCCTGAATGGGGACAGCCTCTCGATCCCCCTCGTCACAACGCTTGGCGCATCGCCAGCACTTGCGACGCTCATCGGCCTCTTCCCCTTTGTCGGTGGAATTCTGCAGGGGCTTATGCCCGCCGCACTTCGCCGCAACGGCGGCGACCTGCGACGGCTGACGTTGCTGATCGGCGCGGCCGCACTCTTGCGACCCATCCTCTATATCGCCGTCGTGGTGGCGATTGCCGCTGGCGTTCTGCCGCCGCTCGCCGGCATCGGCCTGATCGCGATCGGGTTCGGCGTCGGCGCTACCGCGCAGGCGATTGCTGGGGCGAACGTGCAGACCTGGTTTGGTCGCATCCTCCCCGAGCGTGAGCGCCGCTTCGTTGCCCCACGCGCCCTCGCCATTCAGTTCGGACTCGGCTCAGTACTGCTTGTGCCCGTGGCACTCCTCGTCCGCGTTGGCGAGCAAGACTGGGGCGTCCTCATCTACGCGCCCGCATTCGTTGGTGGCCTGATCGCCAGCCTCCTCTTCTTGCGCGCGCTGCGCGGGCTGCCACGACCTGGTGCGGTATCGGCGGGTCGCGCCGCAAGCTCTGGTCCACTTTCAACACCAGTGCGCCGCTTCCTTCGCACCAACATCATCTCGGCTGTTGGTGCCGGGTTCGCGCCGTATCTCTCGGTATACGCGATCGTCGTGCTGAAACAGGATGCGGCGTACGCCATCCTCATGGCGGCCATCGGCTCCGCCGCGGCGCTCGTCGGCGCGATCCTTATTGGTAACTGGTTGGAGCGCGGCTCGGCGAGTCGTCTCTATCGCATCTCACTGGTCGTTCGCGGCGTTGGCATGGCCTCATCAATCCTCGCCGGTCCATGGAATCCATATGCGCCGCTGGTACTGCTCGTGGTCATCGTCATCATCACCGTCGGCTTCGCCGCCGGCATCCTCTCGGCACAGGAGCGCGTGCTACGACTCGCCGCCCCTGGCGAATCCATTCGCGCGCAGTCGGCCTACGGCGCCACCACCGCGGGGGCGCTCGCCGTCGGCCAGTTAGCCGGCGTGGTCGTGCTGGCCCTGCTCCCCGTCGCCTACCCCACCTACGTCGGCATCTTTATCATCACGGGGGCCTTCCGCCTCGTGGCGGCGGCGACCGCCGACGTGGGCGACGACTGGAATACGGCGACGCGCATCCACCACGGCGAAGAGATGCCCGTCGAGGCGGCCCTCGAGTCACAGCGCTAGGCGCGGGGCTACACTAACCCCAACGCCACCCCTCGTGGGGAGGCAAGAGCGTGCGAGCCGCCCGTGGCCCGCCCAAGGAGGGAAGCGATGCGCGTACCAGTAGAGATGCCCCGACTCGGCTACGACAGCGAGGTCGGCAAGATCGGCGCCTGGACGGCGAAGGTCGGCGACACCGTGACCGCAGGCCAGCCAATCGGCGAGCTTGAGACCGAGAAGGCCACCGTCGAGTTCGAGGCCCCTGTGGCTGGAACCCTTGTGGAGATCGTGCATGCCGCGGGTGCCGAAGTCGCGGTTGGCGCCGTGATCGCCTACGTCGAAGACGGCAAGTAAGCCGAACTCGCGCATGCCGAAGCCAGGGCGAACGCCCGTTGAGTTCACACCAATGCGCACGGCGATCAGCCGTCGCATGGTTGAATCCAAATCAAAGGCGCCACACTTCTATGTCTCCACCGACATTGAGATGGATGCGGTCGTTGCCGCCAATGAGACCCTGAACTCCGGACGCACTGGTGATGATCGCGTCACCCTCACTGCGTGGTTGGTGCGCGCCCTCGCGCAATCGCTCGCCGCTTACCCCGCACTCAACGCGGTGTGGGAGGGCGAGGCGCTCGAGCGCTCCACGCCGATCAACATCGGCATCGCGATTGCGATTCCCGATGGCCTCGTTGCGCCGGCACTCCTTGATTGCGCAGCGAAAGATCTCGCCACCATTTCCGCGGAGCTGCGTGACCTGGTCGCGCGCACCAAGATCGGCAAGTTGCGCCCTGCAGAATTCACCGAGCAGACGTTTACCCTATCAAACCTTGGCTCGTTCCCAGTGACACAGTTCACCGCCATCATCACGCCGCCACAGGTGGCGATCTTGGCGACGGGTCGCAGCGAGTCGCGCGCCGTGGTGCGCGACGGCGCCGTGTTGGCGCGTACGATGTTGACCGCAACGCTCTCCGCCGACCACCGCGCCGTTGATGGCGCTCTGGTCGCCGCCTTCCTCGGCGACCTCAAGTCGCGACTCGAGGCGCCGGCTGGACTCGCCTGACGCCGATGAGTAGTCAGCCGCTCGGCGATCGATCGAACTACCAGCGCGGACGCCTCGACGCCAACGATCTTCTCTCCGACCCGGTCGACCAGTTCCATCGTTGGGTCAACGAGGCGATCGCCCAGCAGGTCCCCGAGCCACTCGCCGCCGCCCTCGCCACCGCCGACGAGGCCGGGAACCCGAGCGTCCGCATGATCCTGATCCGCGGCATCGGTCCCGAGGGGATCGACTTCTATACGAACCACGGGAGCCGCAAGGGGCGCGACCTCGCCACCAGGCCAGCGGCAGCCCTCACCCTCTGGTGGCCGACCCTCGAGCGACAGGTGCGTCTCTCAGGGCTGGTAGCCCGTCTCTCGGAGGCCGAGTCCGCCGCCTACTTTGCGAGCCGCCCGCGCGAGAGCCAGCTCGGTGCCTGGGCCAGCGCCCAGGGGGAGCCGATCGCCGATCGTGCCGCACTCGAGGCCGCCCTGAGCGCGGCGGCGGCCAGCCATGCGCCCACCCCGGAGGCCCTGCCGGCCCTCCCCCCGCACTGGGGCGGCTACCGCGTCACCCCTGCCGAGTGGGAGTTCTGGCAAGGGGGCGAGTACCGCCTCCACGACCGCTTTGAGTACCTCCGAGCCACCCCTAATGGCCCCTGGGAGACCCGCCGCCTGCAACCGTAACAATCCCCCCAGGCCGCCGCGCTCCACCCTGCGCTCCCCCTCTGGTATTTCCCGCCCCGCATCAGATAGGATTCCGCCAAGCGCAGATCGCGCTTCAAGTCTGACGGTGACCCTGTCGGGGAAGCCGCTAAGGAGGAAACACATGCGAAAGAGGTCGCTACTCGCAACCTTTGCGGTCGCTGCCGCACTCGTTGCCGGGGCATGCGGCGGGTCGACCGGTTCGACGGTTACCGGAGCAACGTTGCTCATTGGTGACTATCAGGACGCGGACTCGCTGAACCCATTCTTCTACAGCACCGTGATGTCTTCGAACATCGTCGGCGCCACACATGATGGTCTGCTTCGACTCAACGAGAAGCTTGAGCTCGAGCCATGGATGGCCGAAGAGGCTCCAAACAAGGCCAACGGCGGCATTCAGGTTCCTGGCGTGGGCGGCGATGCCGCAACCGTCACCTGGAAGCTCCGCGCGTGGAAGTGGTCTGACGGAGTTGATCTCACCTGCGCCGACTACCAGTATGCGCGCGAGTGGATCCTCGACCCAAATAACACCGCCGTTTCCAAGGTCGGCACCGAGGACATCTCGGCGATCGACTGCAACGGCAACACGATGGTCGTGCACTACTCGAAGATCTATGCAAACTTGAAGTACGGTCCGGCCGTTGCGCCGAAGCACTACTTCAGCAAGTTCACCGTTGGTAGCGTCCTTGGCGGAAACCCTGCCACTGACGTTTCGAACGACATGCTCTTGGGCGCGGGCTACCGCACCAAGGACCTGCCGAACGCTCCAACGAGCGGCGCGTTCAAGTACGAGAGCCGCACGACGGGCGTCGAGACGGTGATCGTTCGAAACCCATATTGGAAGGATCCTCGCAACGGCAAGCAGGCCAAGCTTGCACGACTCAAGTACGTCGTGTGCGGCTCACCTGAAACCTGTACCGCGAAGTTCCGCACTGGCGAGCTCGACATGGTCACCGACCTTGACGGCAGCCAGTACGCCCCAACCCTGGACCTGGCCGATGCACAGCGCACGCTTCCAGCATTCACGGTTGAGTTCCTTCGCCCGAACTTCTCCACGACGATCTGCAGCGACGGGGCTCCCGCCGAGGCAGACATTGATGGTGTGCTCCCAACCCGCGAAGCGCGCGGTGGCGGGTGCCCAGCATCTGAGCTCGCGATCCGCCAGGCGATCGCTCACGTCGTAGACCGCCAGGGCTACCTTGATCAGATCGAGGGCGGCACCGGCTTCGTAGCAACCAACACGGAGCTCCCGGCATTCTTCTTCTACAAGGATCTTTCGAGCCAGGTTCCAACTGACAACAGCCCGGAGCTTGCCAAGTCAGTTCTTGCAGCGGCAGGCTGGGTAGACAGCAACAACAATGGCATCGTTGACAAGGACTTCGATGGTGACGGAGACAAGGATGAGGCCATCATTGACTTCTGCACCACGATGAAGCCAACCCGTGGCACCAAGCTTCAGCTGCTCGTTGCAGCGCTGAAGGACGTTGGCATCAAGGGCATCGTTGACCAGGTTGGCGCAGGCACACTCTTCGGTCAGCGCACCGACATCGAGGCGGGCACCAAGTGCAACTTGGCGTACGGCTCGTATGACGTCGCGCTCCACGCCTTCGGCATTACGTCGGTTGAGCCGAGCGGGTACGACTCGTACCACTCGACGCAGACCAACGAAAATGGTGGCGGCAATGACCAGTTCGTCAACATCCCAGCTCTCGATGCAGCCCTTGAAGGGATCAAGGTCTCGGTAGACCCTGAAGAGCAGAAGACGTTGATGAGCACCGTGCAGGACCTCATGGCGGCAAACACCGTCGTGATTCCACTGCACTACTGGCTCGATATCACGTTGGTCTCGGCCAATGTGTCCGGGTACCTCCCGCATCAGGCGTGGGGCCCTATCTGGAACGCCTACGAGCTTGACGTCGCAGTCGCGAACTAAGAGCTCCTAGGGGTTCTACAGCGGTAGAAACCACTCTCGCCGCGAGGATCCTCCTTCGGGAGGGCCTCGCGGCGAGTGATATCTGGCCTTTCTAGCGATCAACTAGGCTGAGGGCTACACTCCCTACCAAATCAGACCCGTAGAAAGGTCGGCCAATGATCAGGTACGCGCTCCGCAGAATCGCGCTCGGAATAATGATCATGCTCGGGTCGAGCGTGCTCATCTACGCGCTGATTCTCGCTGCGCCCGGCGGCCCGGAGCAGAAGTTCGCCGAGAACCCGAAGTACACCCAGGAGCAGAAAGAGGGCTACCTCAAGTCACTCGGCCTCGATAAGCCAGTCCCTGTGCAGTACTGCCGCTGGCTTGGTGCTTGCCGCCGCGACAAGGATGGCCTCGATGCGCTCGTCGGACCGACGGGCTTCCCCACATTCCTCCCGAGTCAGATCTCAGGGATCTACACAGGCATTCTTCATGGAGAGCTGGGCTACTCCTATGCCACGGGGGAGGGCGTCGGCGATCTGATTGCGGCCGCCGCGCTTCCAACGCTACTCCTCGCAGGCCTCTCCATTGTTATCTGGTTGACCCTCGCGGTCATCCTTGGCGTGTGGACGGGGCTCCAGGCTGGTTCGAGGTTTGACAACACGGTCACGACCGTCACCTATGTCAGCTCGACCTTCCCCACATTCATTTTCGGATTCATGATGATCTGGATCTTTGCCGTCACCCTCGGGTTGACTCCGGTGAGCGGGATGACCGACGGTCGACTCTCACCCGCCTTCGGCAGCGAAGCGTACTGGCAGTACTTCGCCAGCGCGCCACTGGTCGCCATCCTTGACCTCGCCCGCCACCTCATCCTTCCTGTCTCCACCCTCGTCATCATTAGCGTCGCCGGTGACTCGCGGTATGTACGCGCGTCGGTCATTGACACACTCAGTTCCGAGCACGTCCGCACGGCGCGAGCAAAGGGGCTCTCCTCGCGGCGCATCATCCTCCGGCACACAATGCGCACGGCGCTAGTCCCGTTTGCGACTAACCTCGGACTCGCCTTCCCCTTCCTCTTCGGAGGAGCGCTCATCACCGAGACCATCTTCTCGTGGCCCGGCGTCGGTCGACTGACGCTTTTGGCCACGAATGGCTTGGATTACCCGGTTCTTATGGCGATCCTGTTGATCGGCTCCCTGATGGTGGTGATCGGCAACCTGATCTCTGACCTGCTCTACGCCATCCTTGATCCGCGAGTTCGCCTGTGACCGCCGCAGCTCGCGCTACGAAGGGAACGAAAATTCAAAGGGCTGAGAGCCCATGGGTGCTGGCACAACGGCGATTCTTCGCTGGTCGCCAAGGGCCACTCGGACTTGCCATCCTCGGGTTTGTCTTCCTCCTTGTGGTCGTTGGGCCGCTGCTAGCCCCGTACCGTGTCGGAGAGATCCCAAAGCCAAGCGAATTCGTCTTCCTGGGGCGCGGCCCGTCAGCGGAACATATCTTCGGTGAAACGGCGCAGCTGCAGCTCGATGTCTTCATGCTTGTTGTGAACGGTGGGCGTGCTTCACTCTTCATCGGCTTTGTTGCCGCAATTGGTTCCATCACGATTGGAACCTTCGTCGGTATCGTTTCTGGATACTTTGGCGGCAAATTAGATTCATTCCTGATGCGCCTCGTTGATGTCTTCCTCGCGATTCCAAGTCTCTTCGTTATCATCGTGGGGGCAAAGATCCTGAGCTCCCTTGGCGGTACTGGCCTACAGACGGTCATCATCGTCTTCATCGTCTTCGGTTGGATGGGTACCGCTCGCCTGGTCCGGGGCCAAGTGTTGGCCCTCCGCGAGATGGAGTTCATTGAGGCGGCACGTGCCCTTGGCGTTCGTCCGATCCGCATCGCCATTCGACATGTACTACCGAACGCGATCGGTCCTGTTGTCGTCTCGTTCCCCTTCGCCGTTGGCGGTGCCATTGTCGGAGAGGCATTCATCAGCTATCTCGGGTTCGGTGTCTCCGCGCTGACCCCAACCTGGGGGAACATGCTCTCGAACGCTGAGAACTTCCTCCTGCAAGGGAACTGGTGGTGGCTCGGATTCCCCGGCCTCTTCATCATCATGACCTCGCTCTCCGTCAACATGATTGGCGACGCACTCCGCGAGAGCCTTGAGCCAGAGGGTCGACGGTCGTGAGCGCCGTGAAGAGGAGCCCCGTGAGCAAGCGCGCGTCGACGTCGACTGCACCGCTCCTCGAGGTGAAGGACCTGGCGATCAGCTTCCGCACCAGCCGCGGCATCCTGAAGGTTGTTGACGGCGTCTCCTTTGATCTCACCGCTGGCGAGTGCCTGGCGATCGTCGGCGAGTCGGGCTCCGGCAAGACCGTCTCGGCGATGGCGATCATCTCGTTGCTCAGTCGCAAGCAGGCGATCATCGAGGGCTCGGTTAAGTTCAAGGGGCGACAGCTCGTTGGCCTGAGCGAAGATCAGTTGCGCCCAATTCGAGGCGGCGGCATCGGCGTGATCTTCCAGGAGCCGCTCTCGGCGCTCAACCCGGTCACCACGATTGGCGAGCAGATCGCCGAGGTGATCGTTGCGCACCGCAAGTTGAGCTGGAAAGAGGCGCACAAGTTGGCGATCGGCTATCTCGAGCAGGTCGAGATCGCGCAGCCAGAACAACGCGCCAGGCAGTTCCCACATCAACTCTCGGGCGGTATGCGCCAGCGCGCCATGATCGCCATGGCCCTCTCGGGCGAGCCGTCCATGATCATTGCCGACGAGCCGACCACGGCCCTCGACGTCACCATTCAGGCGCAGGTGCTCGACCTGCTGCGTCGCACCACCACCGAGCGTGGTGCCGCACTCTTACTGATCACCCACGACCTTGGCGTCGTTGCCGAGACGGCTGACCGCATCGCCGTGATGTATGCCGGCCAGATCGTTGAGACCGGCAAGGCCGCCAGCGTGCTGCGCGAGCCGGCGAGCCCCTACACGCGAGACCTCATCACGTCGATCCCCTCATTCGCGGCGCGCGGCAAGAAGCTGAACACGATCACCGGCATGGTGCCGTCGCCTGATGCCTTCCCAGCGGGCTGCCGTTTCGCTCCGCGCTGCCGCTACGCGATTGACGCCTGTACCACCGCCGTGCCACCGCTTGAGCCGCTCAAGGATGGTCGCCTCGTTCGCTGCATTCGCACCAAGGAGGTGCTTGACGGCACCGCCGCAGGGAAGCGCCCCGCCGCAACAACCAAGCAGGGGGCGGCACGATGAGCGGCAAGCCTGCAGAGGGACGCGAGGTGCTGAAGCTCGTTGGCGTGAAGCGCCACTTCCAGGTGCGCGGTGGCATCCCACTGATTCGCAAGCCGCTTGCGGTTCGTGCCGTCGACGGGGTCGACCTCACAGTGGCACGCGGCGAAACGCTCAGCCTCGTCGGCGAGTCGGGCTCTGGCAAGACAACGCTCGGCCGAGTGGCCCTCGGCCTGCAGCCAGCCACCGCGGGCACCGTCACCTTTGATGGACGTGAGATCAAGAAGCTCTCTGTCACCGAACGCCGAGCGCTGCGCAAGCGCATGCAGATCGTCTTCCAGGATCCGTTCGGCTCGCTGAATCCACGCCTCCCGATCGGCGACCAAATCGAAGAGGGCCTCCTCGCCCACAAGCTCGGCAACCCTGCGGCTCGCGAGAAGCGTGTGCGCGAAGTACTGGACCTGGTTGGCCTCGATCCGAACTATGCGTCGCGCTACCCGCACGAGTTCTCCGGTGGCCAGCGCCAGCGTATCGGCATCGCGCGCGCCCTTGCCGTGAACCCAGAGTTCATCGTGCTCGACGAGCCGGTCTCCGCGCTCGACGTTTCGATCCAGAGCCAGGTGCTCAACCTGCTCACCGACCTCCGCAACGAGAAGGGGCTCACCTACCTTTTCATCAGCCACAACCTCGATGTTGTCGGCTACTTCTCGGACCGCGTCGCCGTCATGTACCTCGGCAAGATCGTCGAGATTGGCCCGGTCGATCGCGTCTTCACCAAGCCGCAGCACCCGTACACCGTGGCGCTAATCTCGTCAGTGCCAAAGGTGGAGGCGCACGACGTCAAGGATCGCCTCATTCTTGAGGGTGAAATTCCATCGCCGATCTCACCACCATCGGGCTGCCGCTTCCGCACGCGCTGCTGGCTGCGTGAACAGCTCGGCAACCCAGAGAAGTGTTCAGCAGAAGAGCCGAAGCTGGTCGCCACACCCCGCGATGTGACGGTCAACGTGGCCTGCCACTTCCCTCTCGCCGATGGTGCCGCTGCAACAACCGCCGCCGGACGCTTGGAGATTACACAGGCCATTAAGGCTGCGAACTCTCCGAAGGTTAGGTCTGCAGCGAGGCCGAAGGCGGCGGCAAAAGCCGCTCCGAAGGCGAAGCGGAAGGCTTAGTCTTCGCGGCGGCCCGCGCCGCTCTCCCCCGTTGCCGACGAGAGCGCACCGTATCTCTGCAGCAGCTCCCCCGCGCGATCGCGCGCGCTTGGATTCGGCGCAATGCGCTGCGCTGGCGCCGCAACCGCCTCTGACGCTTCGCGGAGGCTGGCAAACACGCCAGCTGCCACGCCGGCAAGAGCGGCAGCGCCAGCGCCCGAGGCTTCAGCGTTCTGGCCCACCACTACAGGGATGCCGAAGAGATCGGCGCGGAGCTGAACCAGTGGCGCGGAGACTGGCTCGCCGCCAGAGAGCGGTCCTGGCGCTGCACCGGTCGCTGGGCCTGAGAGTCGCATCTCGCTGATCTGCAGCCCAGACTCGATTGCCGGTGCAAGCAGGTGCGCAACCGCAAGAGCGCCCCCCTCAATCGCTGCGCGCACCAGATGTGCCGCGGTGTGTCGATCGGTTCGCCCATCGAACGCATCATCAGCGGAGCGCGGGCTGCTCCAACCAAGATTGGAGATCGGTTTCGCCATGAGTCCATCAGCGCCGAGCGGTAGCGAGGCGGCGGCGCGGAAGAGCTCAGCGCGGCGCTCTGGCGCCGCCGCTGGATCGTTGGCGAGCAGTTCCGTAACGACCCACTCCAAGAGTCGACCGGTGCCCGCGAAGGCGCCGCCGAGGATCACCCCGTCGCCGAACGGCGCAGGGGCTGGTCCCGCCCAGAGACGCCCAGGGAGTGCGGCGGTGATGCGCTGGGCTTCCGATGGCGTCGCGGCCACGGCGACGCCGCCCGCGGTGCCGCCCACATCAACACCGAGTCCAGGCTCGGTAAGGCCCGCGCCGATCACGGCGGCGAGTCCATCGTTCATCCCTGCCGCGATCGGCAGCCCAGCAGGGAGGCCGAGATCTGCAGCTGGGCCAGGGAGCAGTGTGCCGATTCTGGTGCCCGGGAATACCTCAGGCGGGAGTGCGCGCTCATCGAGGCCTGCAGCGAGCAGGGCGCTGCGCTGCGCGGGCGAGACGCTTCGCGCCGGATCCCAGAAGGCGCTGACCGCCTCACCAGAGAGCCGCAGCGTGAGCGCATCCCACGAGGAGAGGAGCCACGTTGACGCCGCGGCGACCTCAGGGCGCTCACGGAGGAGCCAGCGCGCCTTCGGCAGTTCGCCGAGCAGCCATCCGCCGCGTCCGAGAATCTTTTCAAGTGCGGCCTCGTCGTCGGCTGAGCGGCGGTCGCGCCACATCAAGACTGGCCCAGCGGCACTTCCATCAGCGCGTACAGGGACGAGGGATGGGCCGTGACCGTCGACGCCGATTCCGCGAACCTCGATCGCCTCTGCGCTCTGGGCAGCGGCCAGGGCCAACACCTCATGGGAGACGGCGCAGATCGCGCGCCACCAGACGTCGGCATCTTGCTCGCGCGGATCTGATCCGCCACTGGTCGCACGCCGCGCAATAGCGATCGGCGCACCAGTCTCAGCGTTGATCAGGAGCGCTTTGACCGAGGTGCTCCCGAGGTCGAAGGCGAGGAGTGCGGCGCGAACGGGTCGACGCATCAGGTGCGTCGCCGTTAGATCAGCGTGGACCGTCGCTCCGGCCGTGGTTCACGTACCACCAGGCCGAAGGGAAGACCGCAGCTGCAAGCCCGAGCTTGATCGCATCGCCGAGCAGGAATGGGAGCGCACCCTTCTCGATCGCAACGCCGATCTCGAGATGCGCAGAGGCGGCGAGCCATGGCACGCCCACGCTGTAAATGATTAGGCTGCCAATCGCCATGGCCGCAACGGTGCCGAACACGCTGCGATCCCAGCCAAGGTCGGCGAGGCGCCCAACGATCCATCCGGCGAAGAGCATGCCGACGAGGTAGCCGCCCGTTGGCGCGAGCTGCAGCGCTCCGCCATCGGCAGCGGAGAGGAACTTCTCAATGCCGTGGCTCCCCTCGCGGAAGACCGGGGCGCCGAGAATACCGAGGGCAAGATAGAGGCTCATAGAGGTGAGGCCGCGGCGCGCGCCAAGGGCTGCGCCAACCAGGAGCACGCCGAAGGTCTGCCCGGTGATCGGCACAGGGGTGCCAGGGAGCGGAATGACGATTTGGGCGGAGGCGGCCACGATGAGGGCGCCAACGACTGCGAGCGCCAGGCCTTGAAGGCGGGCGCCTAGACGCTCGCCGAGGAAGACCGGAAAGAAGAAGTCGCCCAGCGTCACGCCGAACTCGGCGGCAGGAATGCGGCCCATCGCGGGCAATGCGCGTCGAACCTTCATCTAACCCTCCCTACAGGCGCCACCACCGTGCGACGGCGCTGACCGCCAGTCTACACTGCGCCACGCCCCTCACCGCAGGGTAAGATAACGGCTGACTTGGTGGCCATCGTTCAATGGTTAGGACCGTGGTTTGTGGAGCCGCAGATGAGGGTTCAATTCCCTCTGGCCACCCCACCACACGTGAGGAGCGCCCCGTGCCCACAGTCGCACCTCGCCGCCGCCTAATCAACGACCCCGGCTTCGTTCGCCTCTGGGCCGCCGAAACGATCAGCCACCTCGGCTCAAGTTTTACGGGCTTGGCCATGCCGATTGTCGCCATCCAACTGCTGAACGCCGGCCCAATGGAGATCGCGGCAATCAACCTCGCCGATTTTCTCCCCTTCCTGGTCTTTGGCCTGCTCGTTGGCGCGCTCGTGGATCGCCTGCCACGACGCGGCGTGCTGATCGTTGCTGACCTTGGCCGAGCCTTGTTGCTGCTCACCCTGCCAATCTCGTACGCGCTCGGCGTCCTCTCCATTCCGCAGCTGGTCATCGTTGGCCTACTACTCGGCACCCTCACCGTCTTCTTCGATGTCGCTTATCAGGCCTACCTCCCATCACTGATTCCGAAGGAGGATCTTGTTGAGGGGAACTCGAAGCTCGAGATCAGCCGTTCTGCCGCGGGGCTTCTAGGACCGAGCCTCGCTGGCGCACTGATCGCCGCTGTTAAAGCGCCTGCGGCGGTGGTGATTGATGCCATCTCGTACCTCTTCTCGGCGCTCTTCATCTTCTCCATTAAGCCGCATCACGAGTCCGTTGCCGAACAGAGAGACGCAGCGGCACCAGCGGCAAGCAAGCCGCGCGCCTCGTTGCGATCCGACATTGCCGCCGGCCTTCGCTACGTCTTCGGCCACCCTGCGCTGCGCACGATTGGCGGCGCCACCGCAACGTCAAACCTGTTTGGCAGCATTGCCGGAACCGTCGAACTGCTCTTCGCCTACAACGTGCTCGGCCTCTCCGTGGCGCTCATCGGCTTCGCATCAACGCTGGGATCGGCTGGGGGGCTTCTCAGCGCCGTGTTGGCCGACAGAATCTCCAAGAAGATCGGCGTAGGACGAACGATTCTCCTCACCATCCCGTTGGGCGGACCGATGATGGCGGTGCTCGCCTTCTGCCAGCCCGGGAACGACCTGCTGAATACGCTCGTGATAGGCGGCGGCTTCTTCGCTGCCGCCGCCTCGGGGACGCTCTACAACATCAACCAGGTCAGCTTGCGCCAGGCGCTCACGCCGCCAGAGATGTCTGGGCGCATGAATGCCACGATGCGCTGGTTCGTCTGGGGGACGATTCCAATCGGCGCCTTGCTCGGCGGGATCATCGGCACCAACCTCGGCCTGCGCGAGGCGCTCATCATTGGCGGGATCGGTGGCACGTTCGCCTTCGTCCCCCTCCTCTTTGGGCCAGTCTGGAAGATCAAGGAGATGCCGACCAGGGTCGCCCAGAAGTAGCGCCACCCACCGCCCTGGCCCCTGCGCGCTGATAGACTCGCGGCGCGGCGGGATGCCCCCATAGAGGGGCCAGCCAGCGAGGAGGGTGCGCATGTCTACGGTGACGTTCCAGGGTGTCTCCAAGAAGTACGGCGAGGTCCTCGCCGTTGACAACCTCACCCTTGAGATCAACGATGGCGAGTTCATGGTGCTCGTGGGCCCCTCGGGCTGCGGCAAGACCACCTCGCTGCGCATGATCGCCGGGCTGGAGGAGATCACGAACGGCACCCTGCTGATTGGCGACAAGGTCGTCAACGACATCGCCCCGAAGGACCGCGACATCGCCATGGTCTTCCAAAGCTACGCCCTCTACCCGCACATGACCGTGCGCGAGAACCTCGCCTTCGGCCTGAAGCTGCGCAAGATTGAGAAGGGCGAGATTGAACGCCGCGTCAACGAGGCGGCGGCGATCCTTGACCTGACCAAGCTCCTCTCCCGCAAGCCGAAGGAGCTCTCCGGCGGCCAGCGCCAGCGCGTTGCCCTTGGACGCGCGATCGTGCGCGAGCCAGCCGTCTTCCTGATGGACGAGCCGCTCTCCAACCTCGACGCGCAGCTGCGTGTGCAGACGCGCGCCGAGATCTTGCGCCTCCACGCCCGCCTCAAGACCACCGTCGTCTATGTGACGCACGACCAGGTTGAGGCGATGACGATGGGGACGCGGATCGCGGTGATGAGCGACGGAAAGCTGCAGCAGGTTGGCACACCACAGGATCTGTACGACCTGCCCGTAAATCGCTTCGTTGCTGGCTTTATCGGCTCACCAGCCATGAACCTGCTGGAGGCGACCGTTGATGGTCGCCACGTGACAGCGGGCGATATCGCCATTGAGATCAGCGACGCGCGTGCAAAGGAGCTTGAGGGGCGCACCAGCGTCACGATCGGCTTCCGACCAGAGCACCTTGAGTTCGGTAAGGCCGAGAAGGGCTCAGCACAGATCGAACTCACCGCTGACGTCGTTGAATATCTCGGCGCTCAAGAGTTGCTCCACTTCTCTACAAAGAGCGGCGAGGTGCTGGCCCTAATTGGTTCGGAGCACAAGACGCCGCGCGGCACCAAGGTGCAGCTCGGACTCTCTCTCGAGAAGCTGCACCTCTTCGACTCGGCCACCGGCGCCGCAATCCGCTAGATCGGCAGCAGCGCATGCGATTTGGTGGCGATGCTCTCGGTGCGCGCCTCGCCGCGCTGCTTGAGCCTGGCGATCTCAACGAGGTCGTCGTCTCTTCGGACCTCGTGCTGCAGGCGGCGTACATGGAGTGGCGACGAACGACGGTGCAGCGCACCGGCGGTGATCAGTACGTGCGCTACATCGTTGGTCACCCGGGCGCTGTGGCCATCCTTGCCATTGATGCGGCCAGTGAATCATCGGTCACTCTGCAGAGCGAACTCCTCTTCGTGCGCCAGTTCCGCGCCCCAGTGGGGCAGCTGCTCCTGGAGGTGCCGGCTGGAACGCTCGACCTGCATGACGGCGTGACGGAGGAGCCGCAGTTGGCCGCCGAGCGCGAACTCGAAGAGGAGACTGGCCTACGCGCAACAACCTGGCGGCACCTCCGAAGTTTCTTCACCGCCCCGGGGTTCACGAGCGAGCACATGGAGCTCTACCTCGCCCTGGGACTTTCGGAGGCTGGCCCTGGCGCCCGCACCCCCGACGAGGATGAGGCGATTGAGGCGGTCCGGCTGACCATTGCGGAGGCGGCCGAGGCGGTCCGTCGAGGGGCCATCGTTGACGCCAAGAGCCTGGTCGCGATCGCCGCAGCGGAGCGTCTCGCCACCCGCTAGCCCCCGCACGGCTCGTGCGTAAGCCCCTCGTGAGTTGCGATATCCGCACCCCAACCCCCCCTACGGTGCTAGAATCGTACCCACAGGGGTCCGCACTGCGGAATCCGCAGAGAAGGATGTATGGACATGGCAATCGCACCACTTCGGCACCTCGCGCCAACCTCAGCGCCGGCTCCCCATCGCGCGGAGCCACCCCTCGGACCCACCGTTCAGATTGACCCTGCCCGCATTCGTGAACTGACCGCCCGCGAGTCCGAGCGCCTCGACGGCCGCACCCAGGGCTCAGCGGCCGCCTACGAACGCGCCAAGCGCTCCCTCGTTGGCGGTGTCTCGTCGAGCTACCAGAAGCGCGCGCCGTGGCCGATCTACCTGGACCGCGGACAGGGACAGTACGTTTGGGATGTTGATGGGCATCAGTACCTCGACGTGCACAACGGCATCGGCAGCATGGTGCAAGGGCATGCGCATCCAATCATCACCGAGGCCGTGGATCGACGCATCCGTCTCGGCTCGCACTTCGCTGCACCAACCGAGGACACCTACATCGTTGCGGAGCAGCTCGCCGCGCGCTGGGGCCTCCCCCGCTGGCGTTTCGTGAACTCTGGCTCCGAGGCCACCATGGATGCGATCCGACTCGCCCGTGGCGCTACGGGGCGCGATGGCGTGATGAAGATCTTTGGCAGCTATCACGGCCACCACGACTATGTGATGGTCGACATCGGCCTCTCGGTGTACGACGGCAAGGATCGCGAGAACTACCCGTCCATCGCCTACGGCAAGGGGATTCCAGATTCCGTCTCGCAGATGACGACGGCCGTGCCATTTAATGACGCTGGCGTTCTTGAGCGACGACTCACTGCGCTGCAGAGTGAGGGACGTCTCCCCGCCTGCTTGATCATGGAGGCCGCAATGATGAACTGCGGCGTGATCTTGCCAGAGCCCGGCTACCTCGCCGATGTTCGACGCATCACCAAGAAGTTCGGCGTGATCTGGATTGTTGACGAGGTGAAGACCGGCCTCACCGTTGCCGCCGGCGGTGCAACAGAGCTCTTCGGCATCAAACCTGACCTCGTCTGCCTGGCGAAGGCGCTCGGCGCTGGCATCCCTACGGGTGCTATCGGCGGCAGCGACGAGATCTGGGCGATGGTCGACTCTGGCGATGTGTATATGGTGGGCACCTTCAACGGCAACCCGCTCGCCATGGCGGCGGCGCGCGCCAATATGGAGCGCGTGATGACACCAGACGCCTACAAGCATCTCGGTAGCCTCAATAGCCAACTCCTTGACGGTGCTCAAGGGATCATCAATCGCTACAAGCTCGCCGCCTACGCGGTGGGGATTCAGTCCAAGGGCGTCATTACCTTCGCCCAGTCGAAGGTTGTGGACTATGACTCGTATAAGTCCGCCCAGCAGAAAGAGATCATTGACCTTGTCTGGCTCTGGAACATGAATCGCGGCATCTTTGGAACGCCGGGTCGTGACGAGGAGTGGACCCTCTCAATCGGAATGACCGCCGCTGACGCCGACCACTACCTGGGCGTCTTTGAGGAGCTGGCCGCCGAACTGACGCGCTAACTCTCCTCGCGGAGTTGTCGCAGGCGCTCATCAAGCACGGCGGTTGCCGCACGAACGCTCCCCATGAGTGGCAGTACCGCCACGAGGGTGAAGGCTCCCCCTGCGATCATGATCACACCCCTCACGCGCTGGGCGGTAACGATTTCGTTCAGTTGTGCCTGTACGTTGGTGTTCAGCGCCTCGGCGATGCCGAGCGACGGCTGCGCATAGACCCAAGGAGCCGCCGCGCCGCCCAACAGCCACGCGCCAAGGAGCAGCGCGGCAAGGACACCCCCGAAGGCGAATGGGCCATCGGTGATCAGGCGCGCTACGCGTGCGCGGCGCACGAGCAGCGCTACCAGACCAACCCACACCACATGCCCAGTGAAGACGAGCAGGGCAACCGGTGGCGTGGCGATTGACTGGGCGAGAAGGAGTGGGGTCCACGGGAGGCCTCCAGCAAGGATGGCGAGGCGTCGCTCGCGGCTCGAGAGCAGCCCCTCATGCTGCAGGCGCGCCATCCAGCTGAGAACTGCAAGGCCAGCGGCAACATCGAGAACGACCGCAACGAGGCGAAGGACTGAGAGGGCGAGCTGCTCGCCAAGAATTCCTGGAGCTGAGGCGACGGGATCTGCCGCGTAGGCGAGGATGTTGTCGCCGCTACGAAAGAGGAGCCACCCGCGCAGCGCGAGCAGCAGTGCACTGGCAACAATCGCGCCGGTAAAGATGGTCTCGTTCTTGGGGAGGAGTCGGCGAGTGGCCATGTCTGCCCCTATCTTGCCGCGCGCGCTGACGAACGTTCATCGGCCCTTTGTAGGGCACTCATAAGCTCCTCACTGAGCTGAATCTTTGCGATGGCTTGCCGCAAGAGGATCGCGACGGCACTCAAGGCAACCCAGGCAGCTGGTACCCAAATCACCGACTGGGCGTATGTACCTGAACTCATCAAGCCAAACACCCAAAGAGGCGCAACGATCAGAGAGAGTCGACCAGCCCAGCGAGCTGAACTGTCGTCAGCCTTGAGGCGCGAAGCGCCCGTGTGGAGGTGTGCGTCGGCCAGGCTCCTCGTGTGTGCAGCCATCAGGCGACTAGGCTGGCCAATCAGCGGGCCGGGGAGTGCGGCGAGCAGGACCTCACGATTGATCATCGCCAACGCCACGACGGGTCGCGGCGTTGCGAGTGCGTGGGCATTCCGAAGGCTGGCGGCTAGCCATCGAAGAAGGAAGAACCAAGCCACTGGCACCGCACAGAGCACGACAACGTTCGCTGTAAGGACCGTGCTTAAGGCGCGCGAGGCATCATCTTCAGTTGCTCGATTAATTGCGACGAGATCGAGCACCGAGAAGTAGCCCATGACCGTCCCCGCGGCAATTAGGGCAAGGAGCGCTAACAGGAGGAGTGCACGTCGGGCCGTCGCCGCCTTCGTGGCGGCGGAGAGGTAGGGGGTCACTTGCCGCTAGTGCCCTGCTGTCGCAACACGCGCATCAGGCCATCACGCTCAAGCAGCGCGAAGCGTCGCAGGCGTACCGCGTCAACCGCTGGGATGCCATGCGCTGGGTCGGCAATGTTCGCAAGGAGTGCGTCAATAGCGGCGAGCATTGATGTTGGTGATCCCCAGAGCCCGAGTGAGGCGCTACGTGTGACCAGGTCGCGCGCAAACGTTGCGTCGGCTGATCCGAGGGCGAGGAGTGCCGTTGGGATCTGGGCAACATACGGCGCAAGCAGTTGGTGCTGCCACGGCCAGGCGAACCCGCTCGCGGCGGCGAGTGTCTTACGTACACTGCCGTATCCGCCAGAGCGCAGGATGCGCGCCCATGCCGCGCGCTTCGCCGCAACGTTTGGCGTAGCTACCTCGGCGGCAAGGAGCGAACGTTCGCCGCGGTCACTCGGGTCGCGCTGCGCCTCTGCCGCAAGTCGTTCCGCAACGTTCGGTGCGCCGAATGAGGCCGCGCGTACGAGCAGCGACCAGCGGTGATCCTGATCAATTTCGACGCCGTCGAGTGGCGTCTCGCCGGCCGCAACCTGCCATGTCTCCTCAACATCTCGAGGCGTAACTGAGGCCATCACCATGACGCGCGACCAGACGATGCGCATCCCCTCGCTGCCACCGCGGGCTAGCCGGGCGCGTGCGGCATCAACGATGAGGCTCCCCCAGCGCTCGCGCTCGCCATCAGGGAGATAGCGAAGCAGGAGGCCGCTCAGCGTTGACTCAACAACGCCCTGCACGATGGATGAGTCAACTTCATACGGGAGGCGGTCGATCAGCAGCTGCGCGTAGCGAGGCGCCGGGTAGCGGCCGTCGCGCACGAGCTCGTAGATCGCCATCCAGGTGAGCTGGCGCAAGAGCCCGTCGGGAATCGACTCCATCCGTGTCTCAGCGAAGCGGAGTGTCGCCTCATCGAGGGCGAGCTTGCCAACGGCGAGGTCGTCGTGATTCGGGATCACGGCAAGCGGGAGTGGCCGCCCAGCGGCGCTCGGCACATCGGTGCGCGCCCCGGTCACCAGCACCTCGTGCGGCTCAATGGTCACTGATTGTGCATCGCCCGGGTAGAGGAGGGCGACGCGCAGGAGGTGTTCGCGCAACACGTTGTCGCCCGAGACGACCTCTTGGGTGACCGTGAGGTTACCGATGGTGCCGCTAGCGCTCGAGGTAATCAGGGCGCCGAGCCTGTTTGGCCCACTGGTGCGCAGCCACTGTGCCGACCAGTCGGCGAGCGAGACGCCACTCCCCTCTTCGAGCGAGGCCAGGAAGTCGGCGAGAGTTGCGTTGCCAAACGCGTGTCGCTGGAAGTGGAGGCGTAGCCCTGCAGAGAAGCCAGCGCGTCCGAGACGTGCGCCGAGCTGCTTCAGCACCGCACCTCCCTTGCCGTAGGTGATTCCGTCGAAGTTCAGGAAGGTCTGGTCCGTATCGGCGACGGTGCCCGCGATCGGGTGTGTCGTTGGTGAGTCGTCTTCAACCAGCGACCAGCGCTTCAACTGCACGTTGAACTCCTGCCAGGCGGTCGTATGCTCCGACCCCTCGGTCAGGCAGAGGGCGGCCGCATAGGTGGCGAAGGATTCGTTGAGCCAGAGGTCGTCCCACCAGCGCATCGTGACCAGATTGCCGAACCACATGTGGGCGATCTCGTGGAAGACCACTTCGGCGAGATCGGTCACGTCGCTCGGCGTTGGCGTGCTCAGGAAGATGTAGCGCTCGGTGTAGGTGATCAGCCCGACGTTCTCCATCGCGCCAACGTTGAACTCGGGGCAGTAGACGTGGTCGAGCTTCTCAAATGGGTACTCGCGACCGAAGAGTTCACCGAAGTAGGTGAACGCTTGGCTCGTCATCTTCTGGAAGAGGTCGTACGAGAGGTGCCTCTCTAGGGAGCCACGCGACCAGAGGCCGACCTGCACTGGGGTGGCGCGGCCTGGGATGGCCACCTCAAAGCGTCGCCCAACAAACGGGCCGGCGGCGAAGGCGAAGAGATAGCTCGCAAGTGGCGGGGTCTCGGCGAAGGTGTGCAGCGTGCCGCCAGCACCATCGGCGCTCGTCGCTGTTTCGGCGCCATTGCCGAAGACCCGCCATGCGGCGGGGGCGGCGACCACCAACGAGAGCTTCGCCTTGATGTCGGGCTGATCGAAGATCGGCGCCATGCGATGTGCCTCATACGGCTCAAAGTTCGTATACACGTATTCGGCCTGATCTTCGGGATCGATGAAACGGAAGACGCCATCGCCACCAGAGTCGTAGGTGTTTTCGTAGGACACGTCGAAGAGGTTCTCGGAACCCGCCTTTAGGTGGGCAGCTGGCAGCGTGAGGCGATACCCGCTCCACTCAGGGGCGTCGATGACCACGCCGTTAAGCGTGAGGCTGTGGATGGTGCGCCCGCGGAAGCAGAGGAAGATCGGCCCAGTGTGCCCAGCGGCGAGAGAGAAGCGTGTAACGAGGTGCCCACGGAAGGTCGCCACGTTCGCAGCGAGGTCGAGCCGAAGCTCGTAGCGCACATCACCCACAGCGGCGGCGCGGGCGGCAGCCTCAACTTGCGTCAAGAGGTCGCGGGCCTCGGCTCCGGGGGTTTCAATGGTCAGGCTCATCGCCAGATCCTAGCGGGTCGCTGGGGTGAGGGCGGCACGCCAAGCGGCTAGATCAACCTCGCGGAGCCGCGGCGATGCGGTCGCCCCCGACGGTCGCCCGCGCTTCCCAATCGGCTGGCCGTCAATCTCATGAATGTCAGCGGTGAAGTCAATCGGTCGAATCCCCGAAATCGCACTCCCAACGGCATAGGTGTCCACGCGTGATCCCGCAGCCTTGAATTCGGCGATGCGCTCCAGCGAGAGGCCACCCGAGATGACGATCTGTGCCGCCGTTGCACCGGCGGCATCGAGAGCGGCGCGCACCTCTGCGACAAGGGCGGGCGTTACCCCACCAAGCTCACTTGCACGATCGAGCCGCACGCCACTAAGTTTGCTCCCCAGCGCTGCAGCGACACGCGCCGACTCCTCGGACTCATCGCGGAAGGTGTCAACGAGCACGATGCGCGGAACCTCGCTCTCAATCTGGCGATCGAAGGCGAGTGCAGCTTCGACCGTGTCGCCGTAGATCAGCACCAGCGCATGTGGCATGGTGCCAACTGCCAGCCGACCAGCGCGAGAGCTCCCCGCCGTCGTCGACGCGCTCGTCGCACCGCCAATGATCGCGGCGTAGTCGAGCCGATCGGCAACGTTGGGGTGCACGTGGCGCGCGCCGAAGGCGATCACGGGGGTTGGTGCAGCAGCCTCGACGATGGCGCGCGCGGCGGTCGCCCAGCCGGTGCCGTGGGCCATCATTCCCAAATACGCCGTCTCAAGGCGTGCGATCGACTGATATGGCGCACGAATGCGTAAGACGACCTCTTTCACCTCAATTTGATCGCCATCCTTCAGCGCCCAGACCGTGGCGCGGCCGGCGGCTGCATCGGCCTCGAGTGCGAGTGAGAGGAGCCCCTTCGCCTCATCGATGCCGCAGAGGGTGGCGCCGGCGCGACGACAGAAGACCTCCAACGTTACGACTGGATTACGCCCCTCCCCCGCCAACACACGTTCGGTGCGCAGGAAGTAGACATCGGCGTTCTCGCCGATCAGGAGCGCAGGAAGCGGCCGTGGGACGGGTCGCGTGGGGAGATCAAGTTCTGCCATAGGCGAAGCATAGCCCTGCGGCGAGCGGTCGGAGGCTACCCCTCCAGACGATCGGCGAGATCGGGGACGGCGCGCAAGAGGGGCTGGTTCCGGCGCGGAGAACCGTCGTCGGCGGGGATACGGCCGCCGATCCAGATCCATGCGGCGGTCTCATCGAGGAGGCGATCCGCAATCAACACCGTACGGGCGAGTGCCTCGACTAGGTCATGCTCGGTCGCCTGTTCGGCGCGCAGCTCAATACTGAGCACCGGCCGGCCATCTTCGGCAATGCCGAACTTCGCAAAGAGATACTTGTCGTTCCACTCCAAGAGTCGGCGATACGCCTTGCGTAAGCCGTCACCGAGCGGTGGCGCCAGATGCGCCCACACCACAAGGACGCCACCAGGGCGCGCATCGTGAATGAGCGAGAGGCGCAAGGCACGGCGGCGCTCTCCATCGAGCTCAAGATCCCACACCGTTGCATCATCGCGTCGGTGTGGTGCGGGCACCACGACACCATGCCGTTCGAGCAGCGCGGGGATTGATGCGACCTGCAGGAGTGTCACGTGGCTACCGCGCCGTGCGGCGCTGGTTCCAGGTGCGCCCAGCCTTGATCGTTGCGCCGGCCTTCACGCTGCCAGAGTCGGGCCAATCGCTCAGGCTGGCCTCGGCATCCACCAAGACGTTGCGGCCAACCGATGCGCCGTCAGGCACCTCAGCCTGCTTGCCAATGACAACGAGACCAGTCGCAAGCATCTCGGGGTTGGCGCGGTTCGGTGCACCTGGCAGCTCGCCGGCGCCGATCTTTGCGTCGCGCCCAATGCGCACCTCTTTGTCGATGATGGCGTGATCAATGACGGCGCCACGCCCAATCACGGCATCGAACATCACGATGCTATCGCGCACGATCGCGCCCCGACCGACGCGCACACCAGGCGAAAGGACGCTGCGCTCCACGATCCCCTCAATCACACAGCCGTGCGAAATCATCGAACGCTCGACGCGGGCGTCGGCGCCGATTCGTGCGGGGGCTCGCTCCTCGGAGCGGGTGAGGATCAGCCAATCGCGCTCGTAGAGGTCGAGCTCGGGCTTCGCCTCGAGGAGCGCCATGTTCGCGTCGAAGTAGGCGGGGAGGGTCCCCACGTCTTGCCAGTAGCCGCGGAATCGATGGGCCATCACCTTTGCGCCACCGGCGAGCATTGCCGGCAACACGTTGGCGCCGAAGTCGGGGCGTGCCTCATCGAGCCACGCGGCCAGCGCATCGGCGGTAAAGGCGTAGATCCCCATGCTGGCGAGGCGACTGGTTGGCCGCTTCGGCTTCTCCTGGAAGCCGGTGATGTGGCTCCGCTCATCCATGTCGACCACACCCATGCGGCGCGCATCATTGAGGCTCACCTCGCGCACCGAGACGGTCACGTCGGCACCACTGCGCTGGTGGGCAGTAATGAGGCGCTCGTAATCCATCTTGTAGATGTGGTCGCCGGCGAGCACGAGCACGGTCTCGGCACCACTCGCCACCACTTCACGAAGGTTCTGCCGCACCGCATCCGCCGTGCCACTGTACCAGTTGGCGGTATTGCCACGACCGACCTGCGGCTGCAGGAGCCGCACGCCGCCGATGGTGCGATCGAGATCCCACGCCCGACCGCGGCCGATATGGTCGTTCAGCGACCGAGGGTTGTACTGCGTGAGCACCAGCACGTCATCAATGCCGCTGTTCACACAGTTTGAGAGGGTGAAGTCGATGATCCGGTACTTGCCGCCGAATGGCACGGCGGGCTTTGCCCGAACGCCTGAGAGCACGCCCAGCCGGTTCCCCTCACCGCCGGCAAGGATCACCGCAACGGTGCGATCAGTACGCAGAGCAGGCTCCCCCAGGAAGGTACTTCTGAATGCAGACATATTTGCCGTTCAGCAAGAGCGAGAGGTGAAGGTGAGGTCCGGTGACGTTCCCGGTTGAACCAACAAAGCCAATCAGCTGCCCAGCCGCCACAAACTCACCCGCCTTCACGCGCCACTTCGGCTGACTAGAAACCTTCCCATCACCGATGTGCGCGTAGATAGAGACCATGCTCTTTGAATGGGCGATCCAAATCCAGGCGAGTGGGCGCATCCCCTTCCAGACGACGCAGTAGCTACAGATTCCGGCGATCATCACCTTCCCGCTCGCGGCCGCATAGAGTGGCGTGCCAGGTGCAGCGGCGATATCCACGCCGTTGTGCAGGTATGGATACGCCGACGGGCAGGTGGAACTCCTCGGATAGATCTTCCAGCTAACGCAGCCGAACTTTTGCGAGATATATGGCCGAGTGCCGCCAACCGGCTTGATGAAACTGGATCCGTTATGGACGATCGGCCACGTCCAACCACCCTTGTAGACGGTGGGGAGACCGGAGCCGAACTGGCCCTTGAGCAGCGCATTTACCGTTGCGGTGACGCGCGCCTCTTCGACCTTCAGGGCAGCAACGGCGGCGGCGAGCTTCTTCTTGTCGGCAATCACCTTCTCCATTGCCACCTTCTGCGCGGCGATTGCCCTCTTCTGCGCAGCGATCGCGGCGGCAAGTCGTGCCTTTGCCGCATTCAACAGTGACACCTGCTTATCGAGCGCCGCCTTCTGTTTTGCGGCAGCAACGCGCAGCTTCTCCGTTGCGGCGCGATTGACACGAACCTGATCTTCAATCTCCGCAAGGCGCGCCGCGTCACGACTAATGCCGTCCGCGAGCTTCACATCCTCTGCGCCGAGGGCGTTGAACCCGGCGATGTCGAGCAGGATGTCGGTAAAGCTCTGACTGGAGAGCAGAACCCACAGCGGTGGCGTCTGGTCGGTGATGTACGCCTCGCGGATGCGAGAGGCCAAAATCGCCTGACGTGCCGCAAGGTCACGGGCTTTCGCCTGTTGCGCCTTCACCAGCCGACTGATCTCAGCGTCAAGCGCGTTCACCGCCGCGTTCAGCTTATTCAGGCCAGCCTGTGCCTGCTGCACCGCGGTCGTGAGCTGTGCCACCTGCGTCGTGATGCTTGTCAGCGTTGCGGTGTTCTTGGCCAGGGCTGCAGAGGTGGAGGCGAGCTGCGCCGTGAGGGCACCCTGCTGCGCGATCAGTGCATCGAGCGCCTTCTGTTGGGCGGCGAGCTGCGCGGCGAGCGCCTTCTGTTGGGCGAGGGCGTCATCGAGAGGGTCGCCGCGAACCGGTCCAGCCTGTGCCAAGCCGAGGCCAACAATAAGGAGAGGGATGGTGAGCAGGACGCCGAGTCGGGCGCGCCAGGTACGTTGCTTCTGCGCAGGCGGGTGCTCCATCTGTGACCTCCTCTCCTCCGCTACGGCAAGAGTATCAGCCTCAGCGACGGACGCCACCCCCCATGGCTAGCTCAACGAGCGAGGTGTGGGCCGCGCCCGTAGAGCCGCGCCCAGCGAACGAGGCAACGCTGCGGCGATAGGCGGTTCCAGCAATATCGAGATGCACCCACGGCACGGTCACGAACTCGCGCAGGAAGAGGCCGCTGCGAATCAGCGAAGCCTCGCGCGAGCCTGAATTCTGGAAGTCGGCCGACCAGGTCGACATGTTCTTCATATAGGCCTCAGCCAGCGGGTACGGCCAGTAGACCTCTCCCGCGCGGCGTGCGGCGAGGTGGAACTCATCGAGGAAGGCTGCATCGGTGCCGCAGGTGGCGGCGACCTCGCCACCGAATGCGGAATAGGCGATTCCGGTCAGCGTTGCCACATCTACGAGATGCGTTGCGCCGAGCTCGCGCTCGGCGTAGTGCAACGCGTCGCCAAGGATGAGACGCCCTTCGGCGTCGGTGTTGGTGATCTCGACGCGCTTCCCGTTGAGGGCGGTAACGACGTCGCCAGGTCGTGTGGCGTTTCCGCCCGGCATGTTTTCAACACAGGCCGCCACGGCGTGAATTGGGCGACCTGGGTCGAGCCGCGCAATGGTTGCCGCAGCCTCAAGCACGGCGATGGCGCCGTTCTTGTCGTGCTTCATCTCTTCCATTTCGGCGGGAGGCTTCAGCGAGATGCCGCCCGTATCAAAGCAGACGCCCTTGCCAACCATCGCGAGGCGTCGCCCAAGAGGATCTTTCGCGCCAGGCTTTCCACCTGACAGCACAACGAGGCAGGGTGGGCTCTTCGAGCCTTTGCCGACGGCGAGCAACATGCCGGCGCCCATGCGCTGCAACTGTGCAGCGGTGATGATGGTGGCGCGCAGGCCAACGGCGCGTGCGCGATCGCGCGCCTCTTCGGCAATGCCGAGTGGCGGCATCTCGTTCGCCGGATAGTTAGACCAGCGTCGTGTACGCACAACACCGCTCGCAATGATTTCGGCGCGACGGGCGCCCTCGCTTGCAGCGGCGAGATCGGTACCACTCGGAACGATGATTTCGAGCACGGTGAGTGCTGCAGGTTGCGCCTCGATGACGCTCTTCCCGCCGATCCCTTCGTGGAATGAGCCGTCAATGACGCCGCGCACAATGAAGTCAACGGCGATCACCGCAGCGTCACTCTTCTTTGCCGCGTTCGCGGAAAGGCCTGGACCAAATGATGCGCCACCTTCGGCGCGGAGTGCCGGTGATGTGCTGGTTAGCGCAGCGATGATGCCGGTGGCATCAATGGCGAGTCGTGTGATCTTGCGTCCGGCGAGGCGACGCGTTGCCGCCGAGGCCCAACGCTGTAGCTCTTGTCGACTAAAGTCGGCGCGAGGGCCGGCGCCGACCAAAAGAAGGTGATCAGCGGGAAGGCGGCCAGCACTTGTCAGCGTGCAGCTGTAACGGCTCCCTGTCCCCTCGCCGATCGCGCGGAGTGCAGCGATGCGTCCGCCGCTCTTGCTGTCAGCTTCACGAAGATATGGTGCGTCGAGCTGATCGCTAAAGACTGGAGTGACGAAGACACCCGCCTTGGCCGCAGCACCCTTGGCTGTGATGATGATCCGCATCTGATCCTCCTCGCGCCTCTGACGCCTACTGCTTGCTGACCTTGCGCCTGAGGTAGCCGAGTCGGCCACCCATATCGACTGGGGCAAAGCCGAGCTCGCGCTCGACCGCATCCGTCGCACCGATGTTATCTAGTGCCAACTGGCGCAACTGGTCAGTTGCAACGGGGAATGGGAGGCGAATCGCCTCGGAGATGCGCGCGACGAGGGTGATCAGCAACACCGGCATTGGGATGATGATGCGGCGCTTCCCAAGGGCACGCGCCACCTCACGCGTGATCTCGGCATACGTCCAGTAGCGCGGACCGCCCAGTTCGAACGATGCCTTGATGCTCCCCTTCGGTGCATCGAGCACCTGCACGATGGCGCGGGCAACATCACCAACCCAGACCGGCTGAAAGCGACTCTTCCCGTTGCCAGGAACTGGCACCGCTGGCGCAGGAATCTTGACGAGCGCCGCAACGATATTGAAGAAGCCGTCGCGCTCCCCCCAGATGAGGCTCGGCTTGAGGATCGTCCAGTCGAGCGATGAGGCGCGAACGAAGCCCTCGCCGCGCGCCTTGGAGCTGGCGTAGTGCAACTCCGGTCGCTCCAGCACGCCGAGCGCACCGAGATGAATGAGCCGCTTGATGCCGGCCGCCTCGGCCGCCGCAACGATCGTGGCGGTACCAACGGCGTTGACGCGCTCAAGGTCGGCGCCGTCGTTCCAGTCGCGTGCTAGTGCCACCAGGTGCACGACCGCATCGCAGCCAACCATCGCCGCGTCGAGTGACGCACGATCGTTCACCGTTCCAATCCTAGTTTCGAATTTGCCGGGCGAGGCGGCGACGCGCGCCTGCAGGGCAGTAGCCCGTGCGTCGCTGCGTACGAGGGCGGTAACGGAGTGTCCGGCGCCGAGGAGTGCTGGCAACACGTGACTCCCCACGAATCCCGTTGCACCGGTGAGAAAGACTCGCGCCATAGAACCCCCTCTTCGCTTCCGGGACCTCTCCGGGCCACCGCTCCACTCTATGATGCACCGATGATTGGCGCACTGCTCGCGGGTATGTTCGCAGGCTACGCAATCGCTGTCCCCGTCGGCGTGATCGCCGTGCTCATCATTGAGACGGGGATGATGGGCGGCCTCCGTCGCGGGCTTGCCGCCGGCGCAGGCGCTGCGACCGTCGACCTACTCTTCTGCTCGTTGGCGCTCGTTGTTGGCGGCCTCCTCAACCAACTTCTTGCCGCTGCCCTGATGCCACTCCAGCTCCTCTCGGGCGGAATTCTGATCTCGATCGGGGTCCGCGGGCTCCTCTCGCTGCGCACCTCAAGCACCAGCGCCGATGCGGCCACCGACCCGCGTGTGCGTGGCAGCGCCCGACAGCTCTACCTCCGCTTCATCGCCCTCACCGCGATGAACCCTGCGACGGTCCTCTACTTCTTGGCGCTCGCCATCGGACTCCCCGGTCTCGGGAGCGACCCGATCAACGCCGTCGCCTTCACCGTTGGCGCGGCGGGGGCGAGCCTCTCGTGGCAACTCTTGCTGGGGGCGATCGGTGCCGCTGCAGGCCGCATCCTTCCGGAGCGCGCGGTCACCGCAACGCGCATCGTCGGCCAGGTGCTGATCATTGGATTCGGTACGAGCATCGCCGTAACGGCGCTGCGCAGCGTCGCTTAGCCGATCACCACGTTGCGCTCCGCGGCAAGGTCGCTGCGCATCGGTCGATCAATGAGCACCCGAATGCGATAACGCACCGTCAACTGCGCTCCGTTAACTCCGTCGAACACAGGTGGGGCGTCACTCGGAATCTCAAAGGTGACGAGACTCCCCTTCGCTAGGTCACTCGTCTGCAACTCTGCTGCGGCGATGCGCACGTCCGGCGCCATCTTCACGTCAACATACAGTTCGACACGTGCGCCGCGGCCACCAGAGGCGCTCGGCCAACGAACGTTGACCTGCAGCGCGCTACCCGGAGCGATCGGTGGTGCCGGTTCAACATCCATGGAGACCTCGCCCTCGGACCAGGCGGCCATCATTGCCGACGGCCCAAGCGACATCACGCCGGAGCGCAGCAGGTCTGGGTTCTGCGCAATGTTGATCACGGCGGCCACGCGCTCGTCACCGCCTGCAGCGATATCCCACTCCACCTGCAGCGTCCACACGACCATGTAGGCACCGAGATGCACCGAGGGTGGCCCGAGTTTTGGAGCGGGAGCAAGGATCTTGAGGTCAATCTCGTCGCCCGGGGCCAGCGTTGCTGGCACGGCGATCTCCATCAGCGGCACGTTGGCGAACTCGCTAGCAAGCACTTCAACCCAAGTTGTGGTGATTTCCTGATCGCCGTTCTTCTGTGTCTGCATTTGCGTGACCTCGCGCACCAGGTGTCCCTTTACAGAGACGCGCGTCCCTCGCGCCTTGATCTCTTTGGTCGCGCGAACACGAAGACGGGCATGAATCTCACCACCGACCAGGCTCCCAGGCGTCACCTCTATCGAGCCCGAGAGCGCGTCGGTGCACGGCGTCAGGAGCTCAGCCCCGGTCAGGAATGCGAGTGGGTGTGCGCCGTCGCGTGCCGCCAACGCCTCGCCGTTCAGTCGGTCGAGTGGGGCGGGGAGCGAACCCGTCTTCCCTGCGTGGCGCTCCCGGCCCGCTGCGCGCCAGAGGTCGAGGAAGCTGTCAGCCACGTGGGACACCGCTCGCAGTAACTGCAGCAAGGATGCCCGCCATCTCTGCCGCATCGCGCGCGACCCAGGTCGGCCGCTGCGCCGCCGGTAGGTCGTCAATCTGTACGGCGCCAACGCCTGCGCCAACGCCCGTCATCAAGAGAATGGAGCGACACCCCGCCGCGTTCGCCGCAGCGATGTCGGTCGCGGGAGAGTCGCCGATCATGATCGCGTCGCGAATGTCGCTCCCGTCGAGCGCCGCCGCCTGAAGCAGTAGGTCGGGCGCCGGCTTGCCGATCGCCGAGGCGCGCACACCGGTCGCCGCCTCAAGCGCCGCCACCGCTGCACCCGTGCCCGGCACGAGGCGACCAGGATCGGGGTAGTTGGCGTCGCGATTCGGCACGATCAGCGGGGCACCGGCGCGCACGGCGTCGGTGGCAACGGCAAGGTCGTGCCAATCAGACTCGCGATCGAGGCCCACTGTCACCGCATCCACTCCCCAAACGGCGAGTGACTCTGGTCCATCGAACTCGGCGGTGCGGCATGCGTCGAGCCCAGCGTCGCGCAGCTCAGCGGCGAGGCCCTCTGCCCCGTAGACCAAGATGTGGCGATAGCCCTCATCAACAAAACGCTGCGCCACAGCTGAGGCGGCGGTGATGATGCCGTGCGTTGAGAGCGGAGCACCACACGCCTCGATGCGTGAGCGATACTCAACACGGCGCAGGAAGCTGTTGTTGGTGACATAGATCACGCGGTCACCAACGGCAACACGCTCGGTGAGGAGTGGGCCAACGCCAGGGACCGGCTCACTGCCGCGGTAGACAACCCCGTCAAGGTCAACACAAAGGAGCATGAGGCGATGGTAGATCAGGAGCGCGTCACCCTACGCAACGCGAAGCGCCTGCTGGTGGACGGCAACAACCTCGTTGGCGGCCGGGATGAGGGGCGCCTCAATAACCTCGAGGCAAAGCTGCGTCGGACCATCACCCCAGGGGTCGCGATCGAGGTCTTCCGTGATGGGGGTGCCCGCTCCGCCGACGACAAGATCGTCGAGGCGATCGGCGCACCAGATCCTGGCTCAGCGGACCGCATCGTTGTCATTACTGACGACCGCGGCCTTGCCGCGCGGTGCACCGCCCTCGGGGCCTCCGTCGTCAGCGCCCGCTACTTCCGCGACGCCATCGGCGGCCCGCCGCGTGCTCCTCTCGCTGGAACGGGCGCACGCCCCCCAAGCATCGGCGGATCCGGCCCGAGGCGTGCGGCGCCGAGTAAAGATGAGGGTGACTCCGAACGACGCTGGCGCCCGGGGCGTGGCGCGACCCAGAAGCGCGGCCCCTCAACGCGTCCGCCGCGCCCCCGCTAGGATTCATCTATGAGTGAAATTGGTGCTCGCATCGCCGAGTTCTTCGCCTGGCTCAGCACGATCGTCCCCGCCTTTGTCACGCCAGACTGGGCCGCCCTGATCGGTCTCCTCCCACTATTTGTCGCCCCCCTCGTCCTGCTCTGGCTCCTTTACACGGGTGGCATCTGGACGCTGGTCGGCATCACCAAGCGCGGCGCGCAGCTCAAGGTCGGCGCACCCCTCCCCACCCCCGCCCCGCTCGGTGCCGATGGGCGACCGCTCTTCCCCGCCGGACGCCCGTACGCCACCAGTGAGGCGGCCATTTACCCAAATGGGAGCACCCGCTCACTCCGCGGCGAGCCGCTGCTGATCGCCTGCCCTAGCTGCCTCGCGGTTCGAGTGGCTGAGCGCAGCACCTGCGATGCCTGCGGCCTCGAGTTGCGCGCCCGAACGCTGATCGCCGTGGAGCGCCCCGCTGGACCGCCTCCTGGCGGCGCGGCTCGCGCCTAAGTGGCAACCCTCTCCTTCTATCTCGTTGTCGTTGGGGCGATTGCCCTCGTCGGCGCCTTCGCCCTCTATGTCGTGCACCTTGTCCTCGTAGCTCAAGGCGACCGCGCCGTTACGCCACGACTCGCTATCGCCGCAGCATCAATGCGCGGCAACCTCGCCGAGCAGCTTGATGGTGGCGCGCCGACCTCCGCCGAATCGACGAGCCCGATCAGTGCGATCGCGGGTGCGCTCGCAATCATTGCAACTGGATCGCTCGGCGTTGCGCTGATCGCACGCGCCATCGTTGTGGGCCGCGGGCCGTGGGGAAATCTCTACGAGTTCACGATCTCATTTGCCTTCGGCATTTGCGCCGCAGCGATCTTCTTCGATCGCAAGCGACGTCTGCCAGCGCTCAGCACTATCGCCTACGGTGTGGCACTCGCACTGCTCGCCTACGCGACGACGCTGCCGAATGCGGTGGTTGATCTAGTGCCAGCGCTACAGCATCCGTTTCTGCTCACCATCCATGTCGGTATGGCAATGCTCAGCTACGGCATCTTCGCCTTCGCATTTGCGGCAGGCGTTGCCTATCTGCTGCAAGGCGACACCGATCGCTTCAGCTGGTTGCCGCCAGCAAAGCGTCTCGATCTTGTTGCGTTCCGCGCCGTCGCCGTCGCCTTCCCCCTCTTCGCCGGAATGCTCATCCTTGGATCGATCTGGGCCTCGATCGCCTGGAGTCGCTTCTGGGGGTGGGATCCGAAGGAGACTTCGGCCCTCGCCACCTGGCTGATCTACGCCGTCTACCTGCACGCCCGCAGCCAGCGCGGCTGGCAGGGTCGACCCGCCGCCCTCCTCCTGGTCATCGGCTTTGTCGCGGTACTGCTGACCTACTCGGGGAACCTCTGGTTCACCGGCCTCCACACCTACTCGGGGCTGTAACAAGGCCCCTCCCTGGCCTAATCAGCCCAGCTGGCGGCCCGCCTGAGCGCGGGCCAAGCGCAGGTCGTGCGGCGAATTATGTAACAAAGTCAGATTGCAGCCAAACCACAACATGTGCGGTAACACTCCCCTTTAACACCACCATATGTAGTGGTTGAGGGGTTGACGCCACACCAGAGTGGGCGTAGGATTCGGCTCCCGCTGCTACACGGCAGGGGCTCTGTGCGCCCAATCGTTGGTTGGGAACGGATGTGGTGGCCTCACATTTTGAGGCAGAAGAGGGAGAGAGACATGGCGGGCTTGGTGGACGCTGCGAAGGCGGCAACAAAGGCAACGATCGAGAAGTCAACGGCGCAGCCGTTGCCACCGTTGAGCTTTGATGGCAAGGGCACAAAGGGCCTCGCCTGGGATCGACGCTGGACCACCGCCGGCACGCATCCATACGACGAAATTCAGTGGGAGATCCGCACCGCATCCATCGGCAACGAGAGCGGTAAGAGCGTCTTCGAGCAGAAGGACGTTGAGGTGCCCGCCTCATGGTCACAGCTCGCCACCAACGTTGTTGTCTCTAAGTACTTCCGTGGTCATGTTGGTAGCCCAGAGCGCGAGACGAGCGTTCGCCAGCTGATCGGTCGTGTAGCCGGTCAGATTGATGCATGGGCTGAGCAGCAGCATTATTTCAAGTCCGATGAGGACCGCGGCGCATTCATTGCCGAGCTGACCCACCTGCTCGTCAACCAGAAGATGGCCTTCAACTCACCAGTCTGGTTCAACGTTGGCGTTGAGAAGCGCCCACAGTGCTCGGCCTGCTTCATCAATGGTGTGCAGGACTCGATGTCATCGATCATGGACCTCGCGAAGACCGAGGCGATGCTCTTCAAGTTCGGTTCGGGTGCAGGTTCCAACCTCTCCCCAATTCGCAGCGCCAAGGAGAAGATGAGCGGTGGTGGCACCGCCTCTGGCCCTGTCTCGTTCATGAGGGGCTTTGACGCCTTCGCCGGTGTCGTGAAGTCCGGTGGCAAGACGCGCCGCGCCGCGAAGATGGTCATCCTCGATGTGCAGCACCCTGACATTGAGCAGTTCATTGACTCGAAGGTCAGCGAAGAGAAGAAGGCCTGGGCACTCATTGAGGCGGGCTACGATGCCAGCTTCACCGGTGAGGCCTACGGCTCAATCTTCTTCCAGAACGGTAACCACTCAGTTCGCGTCAATGACGAGTTCATGAAGGCTGTTGAGAGCGATGGCACGTGGCAGACACGCGCCGTCGTGAGCGGCGAGCCGGTAGAGACGCTCAGGGCACGCGACGTCTTCCGCAAGATGGCGGAGGCTGCGTGGGTCTGCGGCGACCCTGGCATTCAGTACGACACGGCGATCAATGACTGGCACACGTCGTCGAACACGGACCGCATCTATGCGTCGAACCCGTGCTCGGAGTACATGTTCCTCAACGACACCGCCTGCAACCTGGCCTCGCTGAACCTCATGAAGTTCGTGCGACCAGATGGCGAGTTTGACGTGGAGTCCTTCAAGTACGCCTCGCGGCTGACCCTGCTCGCGCAGGAGATCATGGTGGACAACGCCTCGTACCCAACGCCGATGATCGATGAGAACAGCCACCGCTTCCGCCCACTCGGGCTCGGCTACGCCAACCTCGGCGCGCTCTTGATGAGCCGCGGCTTGGCGTACGACTCCGACGAGGGGCGCGCCTACGCAGGCGCGATCACCTCGATCATGACCGGCGAGGCATATGCGCAGTCGGCCGAGACGGCGGCGGCACACGGCGGACCGTTCATTGAGTACAAGAAGAACGAGAAGCCGTTCCTTCGCGTGATCGGCAAGCACCGTGATGCCTCGCGCCAGATCCCAACGGCAACGCTGCCGAAGGACTTGGCGAACGCGGCAACCGATGCCTGGGATCGAGCGCTCGATCTCGGCACGAAGCACGGCTTCCGCAACGCACAGGTGTCGGTCTTGGCGCCAACCGGAACGATCGCATTCATGATGGACTGCGACACGACCGGCATTGAGCCAGACATCGCCCTGATCAAGTACAAGAAGCTCGTCGGCGAAGGCTTCCTCAAGATCGTCAACCAGACGGTCCCAGAGGCGCTCGTGAAGCTCGGCTACAACGCCGAGCAGGTCGCCGCGATCCTCAAGTACATTGACGAGCAGGAGACGATTGAGGGTGCCCCAGGCCTGAAGGACGAGCACCTCTCGGTCTTCGACTGCGCCTTCAAGGCGAAGAATGGCCAGCGCTCCATCCAGTACATGGGCCACGTGCGCATGATGGCGGCGGCGCAGCCGTTCCTCTCCGGCGCAATCTCGAAGACGGTGAACATGCCAGAGGCTGCCACCGCCGAAGAGATTGAGAGCGTCTACCTGGAAGGGTGGAAGCTTGGCCTCAAGGCGATCGCGATCTATCGCGACGGCTCGAAGCGCTCGCAGCCGCTCAACACCAGCAAGAAGAAGGACGAAGCGGCAATTGCCGAAGTCGCCTCTGCGATCTTGCCTGGTGCCGGTGCAGCGCGACGACGCCTGCCAAAGGAGCGCACGGCGATCACCCATCGCTTCGAGATCTCCGGCCAGGAGGGATACCTCACGGTCGGTCTCTATGAGGATGGACAGCCGGGCGAGATCTTCTTGAAGATGGCGAAGGAGGGCTCCACCGTGAGCGGCCTCGTCGACAGCTTCGCGACCTCGGTCAGCGTGGCGCTGCAGTACGGCGTGCCACTCCGTGACCTGGTCAACAAGTTCGCCCACGTGCGATTCGAGCCAAGCGGATTCACCGGCAACGCCGAGATCCCACTGGCGAAGTCGATCGTGGACTACGTCTTCCGTTACCTCGGAAGCCGCTTCCTGCCAGCCGGCGATCGCGAGATCCTCGGCCTGCAGGAGCGCACCGATGGCGGTCCGGTCCTCGGCGCCCTCCCAACCACGGTTCGCGTGGGTGCGGTGGAGTCGTGCGGTCCGAACTGCGCCTGCGGCAAGGGCGGCGGCGCAACGGGGTCGGTCTCGGCTCCCATTGCGATCACAACCCCAGCGCCAGTAGCTGCTCCAGCCGCACCTGCGGCAACGGGCGGTGTGCTGGCGGTCGCTGGGCTCGGCTTCCAGAACCAGTCCGATGCACCGGCGTGCATGGAGTGCGGCGCGATCATGGTGCGCAACGCAGCCTGCTACAAGTGCATGACCTGCGGTACCACGAGCGGCTGCAGCTGATCTAACGCGGAACCTGGTGCAGAGCACGCCCCAGTCGCCTTTGGCGGCTGGGGCGTGCTGCTACAACTGAACGGAGAGGAGGCCCCGATGCGCAACGCCAAAGGGAGCCAGGCTCGTCTCGCCATCGCCACGCTCCTCGTCGTCGCCTTAGCGACCAGTGCCTGTGCGGAGCCGGTCGCCGAATCGCCGAGCCCAACCGCCAGCTTCATCCCCAGCGGCACGATCGACTGGCAGAGCTGTCCGGTCGCCGACCCGGTCATTGGCGGCAACCCAGAACTCCTCTGCGCCACAATCACCGTCCCGCGCGACTACCTGACGCCCGATGGCCCAACGATTGACATCGCTGTAGCCCTCCTTCCAGCCGCCGACCAGGCGAACAAGGTCGGCCCACTCCTTCTGAACTTTGGTGGCCCTGGCGCATCGGGCATCAACATCCTCGCCGAGTCGGGTCGTGGCGTGGTGCCAGCCGAGATCGGCAATCGCTTCGACCTCGTCTCGTGGGACCCGCGCGGCGTCCAGCGCAGTGCGCCCGTCGAGTGCCTCAGTGACACGGAGATGGACGACTATGCGGCAACGCCGGGTATCACCGATCGGCCGACCGCAGCGGACTGGGCCTCAGCGCTCAACGACGCGCAGTGGTTTGCCGACAAGTGCAAGGCGGGCACGGGCGAGATGCTCGCCTACATCGGCACCACCGCTTCAGCACGCGACATGGAGAGCATTCGGATCGGCCTTGGCGTAGCCAAGTTGGATTATCTCGGCTTCAGTTACGGCACCGCACTCGGCGCGGTCTATGCAACCCTCTTCCCCACCTCAACCGGCCACATGATCCTTGACGGCGCCGTTGACATGGCGCCGACCGACGAGTCCGAGTACGGCGAGCAGGGTGTCTCGCTACAGGGGGCACTCAATCGCCTCTTCGCCTGGTGCGATGCCGATGCCGCCTGCCCATTCGGCGACGGCTCATCGCGCGCCGCGTTTGATGCGCTGATGAACAACCTCGATGACCAGCCGATTGAACTCGAAGATGGACGCAAGCTGAACTCTGTGCTCGCATGGACTGGCGTGATCATGACGCTCTACAACCGCGACTACTGGGACTACGCCGTGCAGGGGCTCGCAGGGGCGAGCGAAGGCGATGGATACCTGCTGAGCCTCCTCGCCGACGCGTACATGGATCGTGGCGAAGACGGCACGTATAACTCAAACATCATGGAGGCCTTCCCGGCGATCAGCTGTATTGATTCACCAACCACGCCATCAATCGCGCGCTACAGGGCAATCTACGAGAAGTTCGTCAGCCAGGCGCCAGACTTCGCCGCAGGTCACGCCTCCAGTGGCCTGCTCTGCGGCGTATGGCCGTATACGAGTGCCGACCCGCTACCGACGCTTGTGAATGGCGCTGGTGCCGCACCGATCTTGGTGGTAGGTACCACCGGAGATCCTGCGACGCCATACGCCTGGTCGCAGCGCATGGCAGATCTACTCGAGAGCGGCCACCTGCTGACCTACGTCGGCGAGGGACACACCGGCGTTGGTGGCAAGAGCGCCTGCATTGACGAGGCGGCCATCGCCTTCCTTGTGAGCGGCACCCTGCCCCCTGAGAACACGCGCTGCAATGACTGAGCGCCTCATCGTGGGCGTCTACGGTTCGGCGCGCCTCCCTGACAGTGATCCGCGGTGGGTTGCCGCCTTCGACCTTGGTGCGGCGCTCGCCGAGGCCGGGTTCACGGTTGCCACCGGCGGCTACGAGGGGATCATGGGCGCCGCCTCCCGCGGGGCCAAGTCAAAGGGGGGTGAGGTGCTCGGCTACACGGTGACTTCGTGGGATGGCCTAGAAGCGAATGAGGCGGTCACGCGCCGTGTTGACTCCGCCGACCTCTTCGACCGGCTGCGCCTCTTCTCGGAGGCGGATCTACTGATCGGCCTTGATGGCGGGGTTGGCACCCTCGCCGAGATCGCCGTTGCCTGGAACCTGCTGCAAGTCAGCGATGCGCGGCCACTCTTGCTTGTTGGCGATGCTTGGGTAGAGCTCGTGGATCTCGTTCGGCGTCGCCTGGTGGTTGGCCCCGCCGACCTTGATGTCGTGCACGTGCTGCCGAGCGGCACCCCCACCAGCTTGGTGCTGGCTGAGGCCCGCCTGCTGATCGGGGCGCGACTTGGCCTTGGCGCCCCCTGGGAGGCATCGCACCCCGCACCCTCTCCCGCGGAGCGATAGGATCCTCCAGATGTTGAACCAACCTGCCCCAGCCCCGACGAGTGACGAGAGCACCTCAGTTGTGGTCGCTTCAACGCCCGTGGCTGAGATTGATCCGGGCCTGGTGATGACCTGCTGCGCCAATTGCGGCAAGCAAATGATTGATCGCAAGTGCAAGATGATCTGCGAGTGTGGCTACTTCCTCTCCTGCTCGGACTACTACTGAGATGAGCGAGAAGCAGAAGAGCGGGATTCCGAAGAACCCTGGTCGTCACGAGCTTGGCATGAAGGCCACGATGCTCTTCCCGAACCGCGAGATCGTTGAGCACTCGTATGTGCCGATTATCTACACCGCCTGTCGCACCTGCTACTCCGAGCTGCCACCAGAGGAGATCTATCGCCGCGCCGCAGCGGGTGAGATCGATCCAGCGAAGCAGCGCGAGTTGGTCAGCCGCGTCATTGAGTCGGGTCACGGCAGCACCATCGAACACATCGTCTTCACATTTGCCATTACGGGCGTCACCCGAACGCTCAGCCACCAACTCGTACGCCATCGCGCCGGCGTGGCGTTTGATCAGCAGTCGCAGCGCTACGTGACCTTCAAGAAGGCGGCGACGATGCTCCCTGGATCTATCGCCGAGGCCGATGAGACGGTCCGTGCGCGATTCGAGGAGGCGACCCAGGGTGCGCTCGGCCTCTACGGCGACCTCGTGGCGGCAGGCATCCCCGCCGAAGATGCGCGCTTCGTCTTCCCCAACGCCACGCGCACCAACCTGATCATGACCGTCAACCTGCGCGCACTCATCCACATGTCGGGGCTACGCCTCTGCACCATGGCGCAGTGGGAGATTCGCCGCCTCTTCCAGCTCATCCGCCACGAGGTGTTTGCGGTGAGCCCGTTCCTTGGTAGCTTCCTCGCCCCTAAGTGCGTGCCGCTCGGCTACTGCGATGAGTCGGGAAACAAGGACGGCCACTGCCCAATTCGACCGCATAAGGATGAGGTCCTCGGCGCATGGGCGGCGAAGGCTGCCGAAGCGAAGGTGAAGGGTCGCGCGCTCCCACTGGCTGAATAAGCCGCGAGCCGCCACGCAGCTCCCAGATGGGAGAGGATGGGGGCAATGAAACCCGCCACCGCCTCAAATAATCCCCTGAAGCGTCCACCCCTACGCGCCGCGCTCTTGACTGCGGCCTTCCCTGGACTCGGTCACCTCGCGCGTGGTGATCGGCGCCGTGCCTCACTCTTCGCCGCACCGGCACTCGCCATCATCGGGGCGACGCTGGTTCTGCTGCTCCTTGGCGGCACCACGCAACTCTTGATCATCCTCGTGACCCCAGGTGCCCTCCTCCTCCTGGGGGTGCTCAATCTCCTTCTCGCCGCGTGGCGCCTCGGTGCCCTCGCGCACCTGCTCCGCGGTGCACGGTTGCCGCGGCGCGAGCGCGTGCTGGTCGCCGCTGCAACCCTGCTGCTCGTTGTGGCGCCTCACCTCACCGTGGGCCGCTCGCTGATCGCGTTCGATGAGCTCCTGAACGAAACGTTTGCTGACACATCACCAACGCCTTCGGCGAGTTTCGATCCCACCGCCTCAGGTGCGGGGAGCCCATCCCCAGATGCATCGCCCGTGGCGAGTCCTGGCAGCTCGATAGGACGCGGGAGCGGAACCGGCACGCTCCCCTCCCTCACCGTCACGACGCCGTGGGCGCGACCTGGAGAGATCCCGTGGGGTGATGACGGCAAGTTCGATCTGCTCCTGCTCGGCTCCGATGCGGGCTCAGACCGCTGGAGTCGACGCATGGATGTGATGCTGCTCGTTGAGGTCGATGTCGCCACCGGACGGGTGGCAATGTTTGGCTTCCCACGAAACATGATGAGAGTGCCGCTCCCCCCTGGTGCGGCGCGCAACGCCAGCCCGTGCGGCTGCTTCCAGAAACTACTCAACGAGGTGTACACCGACGCCACCTTCTACTACCCACAGCTCTGGCCCGGCGAGGGGAACATCTCAGGGATCGCCGCAGTCCGCGCAACAATCTCTGAGCTGGCGCAGCGGCCAATTGATGCGGTTCTAGTCGCCGACCTCTGGGGCGTGATCAAGGTGGTTGACGCGATGGGCGGCATTGACATGAACGTTACGGAGCCGATCTACGACAAGAACTATCCGGATCCGGTGCTCGGCTCGATCCAACTGCGTATTGATTCTGGCCAGCAACACCTCAATGGGCGGCTCGCTCTAGCCTACGCCCGAAGTCGCCACCAAGATTCAGACTACGGCCGCATGCGGCGGCAGCAGGCACTACTGCTGGCGATTCGCGATCAGCTCGGCGCTGCAACCATCTTGAACGCCCCGGCACTTGCTGCGGCGGCGAAGGGGTACGTGTGGACCGATCTCCCGCGCTCTTCGTTGCCGAATCTCGTTGACCTCTTCTCGCGCGCCGCCACGGCGCAGGTCCGCCTCTACCGCTTTGCGCCGAGTGCCTATCCGGCATATCTAGACGCGGCCACGATCGCCAAGATCAGAGGGGTAATTGCGAACGCCTTCCCAGCGGTGCCATCACCGTCACCAAGCCCATCGGATTCGCCGTCGATGAGTCCTGACGCATCGCCGAGCGCGCCAGAGAGCACTGCTCCGTAGGGGGTAAGAGTTCACCCGAGAGGCCATCCGATGTTGGGGGCGACGCTTGCACGCCGATTCCCCTCCGCTGTGAGATCGGATCGAGTCGCCCCGGCCGTAAAGCCGAAGCTCCCAGGTGACCCTCCGCTCCGCCGCTACGAGTTGCCTCGCACTTTGGTGGTCATTCACCAGCACCGTCAGTTGCCTGTCGGTTCGATCCCGTCATCGCCACAGTTCGTTCCGCCTGGCCGATTGCTCGGTCGGCGGGTTCACCGCTGGCCCCTTCGGGCTACGAGTAGCATCGCGGGGAGGGACTCGTATCAGAAGGTACTTATCAACGAAGTAGTGCCTAGCGCTGCGGGAGTTCTCCACCGTTTTCACCGAAGTGGGCGGAATTGTGGAAAAGTGCCGCCCTACTCGTCAGCGGCGCCCGTGGCGGCGCGGATGACCTCAACGATCGACGAATCGGCAAGGGTGGTTACGTCACCGAGGTTTCGCCCTTCAGCAATGTCGCGCAGGAGGCGCCGCATGATCTTCCCGGAGCGGGTCTTCGGGAGCTCAGGCACAAATTCGAGATGCTTCGGCTTGGCGATTGCGCCAATGTTCTTTCCCACGTGGGCGCGAAGCTCTTCAAGCAGGGCGGGCGTTGGGTCGATCCCCCTCTTCAGAATCACGAAGCCGACGATCGCCTGGCCGGTGAGCGGGTCACTCTTTCCCACCACCGCAGCCTCGGCGACGGAGTGATGGTCGACCAGTGCGGACTCAACCTCAATAGTGCTGATGCGGTGCGCTGAGACGTTCATGACATCGTCCACACGCCCAAGGAGCCAGTAGTACCCGTCGGCGTCACGACGGGCCCCATCGCCTGCGAAGTACGAGCCGGGGAATCGGCTCCAATACGTCTCTTTGTAGCGCTCTGGGTCGCCCCAGATGCCACGCAGCATCGACGGCCACGGCTTGGTGAGGGTGAGGTAGCCGCCCGAACCGAGCGGAACACTCGCCCCTGAGTCGTCAACGACATCCGCCGAGACGCCAGGGAGCGGGAAGGTCGCAGAGCCAGGCTTCGTGGTGGTAACGCCAGGGAGCGGGCTGATCAGAATCGAACCGGTCTCCGTCTGCCACCAGGTGTCGACGATCGGCGTGCGGTTGCCACCAATCATCTCGCGGTACCAGAGCCACGCCTCGGGATTGATCGGCTCACCCACGGAGCCGAGGAGTCGCAGCGAGCTGAGGTCGTGCCCCTGCGGATGCTCATCGCCCTGACGCATGAAGGCGCGAATCGCCGTTGGCGCGCAGTAGAGGATCGTGACCTTCAGCTCTTCGACGATTGACCACCAGCGATCCCACGCCGGCGTGTCGGGGGTTCCCTCGTACATCACCTGCGTTGCGCCGTTGCTCAGCGGGCCGTAGACGATATAGCTGTGTCCGGTCACCCAGCCAACGTCGGCGGCGCACCAGTAGACATCGTCGGGCTTGATGTCGAAGACGGCGCGATGCGTGAAGGTGGCGCCGAGCAGGTAGCCGGCGCTGGTGTGCATGATCCCCTTCGGCTTCGCCGTTGTGCCGCTCGTGTAGAGCAGGTAGAGCAGTTGTTCGGCGGGCATCGGATCGGCCGGGCACTCAGCCGGCTGACCTGGTACGAACTCGTGCCACCAGTGGTCGCGACCAGCCTGCATCGCTGTTGTTCCGGCGGTGCCTGGCTGGCGACGCTGGTAGACCAGAACGCCCGTAACGGATGGGCTGCTCTTGAGCGCCTCGTCGGCGATCGGCTTCAGCTCAAAGAAGTTTCCCTTGCGGTAACCACCGTCGGCGGTGATCAGCACCTTCGCGGTGGCGTCGTTGATTCGGTCGGCGAGCGCATTCGCGGGGAAGCCGCTGAAGACCACGCTGTGTGCTGCGCCGAGGCGGGCGCAGGCGAGCATGGCGATTGCGACTTCAGGGACCATCGGCATGTAGATGGCAACGCGGTCGCCCTTGGCCACGCCGAGCGCCTTCAGCGCGTTCGCGGTCTTCTGCACCTCGCGCAACAGGTCGTTGTAGGTAACGGTGCGGCGGTCACCTGGCTCGCCGATCCAGTGGAAGGCAACCTTATCGCCACGACCGGCGGCAACGTGGCGATCGACGCAGTTCTCCGACACGTTGAGCTCACCGTCATCGAACCACTTCGCAAATGGGAGCTCCCACTCCAGGGTTTTGGTGAAAGGCTTCCGCCAGGTGAGAAGTTCGCGTGCCTGCTCGGCCCAAAAGGCAACCGGGTCGGCGCTGGCACGCTCATAGAGATCGGCGCGCGCATTTGCCTCCGCAGCGGTTACCGCGTCGGGTGGGAAGGAGAGGCCCTCAGCTTGGAAGGTTTCGATCCCGTGCTGCTCTGGCGCGTCGCCCACTAGCCGGCGGCCTCGTCGTCGTCGGTTACCTCGTGTTCCTGCTCCTCAACATCGCTGTCCTTGAGGTGCGGCACGATGCCGGCGCGGCGCTGGCTGCCGCTCCAGCCCAACTTGGTGCTGATCTGCTGTGCGGCGTCTCGCGCCGCAGTAACGAGGGCAGGAAGGGTCCCAGGAGTGACTCGGGTGGCTGCGCCCCATACGACAACAGTGGCGATCACGGCGCCGCGCGCATCACAGATCGGCACGGCGACGGCGGAGATTCGGTCGTCCCACTCGCCGATCGCCACGGCGTAGCCGCGGCGGCGAATGGTGGCGAGCTCTTCAAGGAGGGCACGCGGTTCGGTAATGGTGCGTGGTGTATAGCGAACTAAACCGCGTCGAGCGATCGAGAGGACGGTGCGCTCTGGGAGTGAGGCGAGGAGCACCTTCCCTGAGGCGATAGCGTGCATGGCGAGTGGTCGCCCGGTGATGTCGGGCATCGGTGTGAGGTTCGGTCCGTCAATCTGGCAGATCGCTACCGATGCAGCGACACCGTCGAAGACTTCGAGGCTGACCGTCTCGTGGGCGACTTTGGCGAGTGCCTCCATTTCGGGGAGGGCGATCGCGCGCAGGTTGAGGGTGCGCTCGGCGGATTGTGCGAGGCGAATGATGCCGACGCCGAGACGGAAGTGCCCACTCTCAAGGTCCTGCTCCACGAGGCCGCGGCGCTCGAGGGTGGAGAGGAGTCGGCTCACTGTGGACTTGTGCAGATCAAGGGAGTGAGAGAGGTCGGTGACCGAGGCGGAGCCGTCGGCGTCGGAGAGGCAGACCAAGAGCGCGGCGGCGCGATCAACGGAGCGAACGGCGGCGTCGTCTGCGCCTGGCGCTACGGCGCCGCTGACATGGTCAAGACCCTCATCAGGGCTCTGGGCGGCGCGGCCGCGTGCCTGCTCAGTACTCATCGGATGGTGTTCCTCCCTTGGGGGCGGATGATCCGCCCGCAGGGCGCTCTCGTCAATGGGAGGCCGTATTCGTGCTCAGCGCGACGCGCGCGAGACCTCTAAGATGGTGTCAACAGGGGGCGCTGCCTCCATGGTGAGCACCCAGGAGGTTCCATGGCGCAGGGGGGTCGACAGGCAATCATCGTGGGGAGCGGCTTCGGCGGCCTCTCCACGGCCATCCGCCTCCTCTCCGACGGCTGGCAGGTCACCATCCTGGAGGCCCGCCCCGAGATTGGCGGCCGCGCCTCGCGCATCCAGGAGGGCGGCTACACCTTCGACACTGGCCCGTCGCTCATCACCATGCCCTGGCTCTTCGAAGAGGTCTACGCCGCAGCTGGCGAGAAGATGTCGGACCACGTCACGCTGCGCCAACTGCAGCCGGGCTACCGCATCTTCTGGACGGGCGAAGATCGCCACTTTGACTTCGGTAGCGACCGCGAGCAGCTGCTCGCCGAGATGCGCAAGTTCTCGAACGACGACGCCAATCAGCTCGAGGCGTTCCTGGCCGCATCGGGCGCGATCCACCGCGAGGGGATTCTCGTCTCCGGTCGCCAGAACTTCTTGAACCTTAAGGACTTCGTCAAGCTCCTCCCGACCATGGCGCGCCTTGATGCAATTCGCTTCCTCCAGGGATGGGTTGGCAAGTTCTTCAAGGAGCCACATGTGCAGCAGGCGTTCGGCTTCCACTCGCTCTTCATCGGTGGCGATCCATCGCGCGTTCCCGCCATCTATTCGGCACTCGCCTACCTGCAGATCGCCGATGGCATCTGGTACACCGAGGGTGGCGTCTACAGCATCATCGAATCGTTCGGCAAGATCATCGCCAAGATGGGCGGCGTGATTCACATCAACAGCAAGGTGGATCAGATCTTGCACCGCAACGGTCGCGCAACTGGGGTTCGCACCGCCGATGGCGAGGTACATAACGCCGACCTCGTCATCTATAACGGCGATGTGACGGCGCGTGATGCCCTTCTTCCAGACGCTCCCGATGCATTCCCATGGCGCCTGCGCCCACTGCGCACCACCATGTCGGCGCACATGCTCTACCTGGGCACCAACAAGAAGTTTGAGAAGCTCCTGCATCACACCCTCGTGGTTGGTGATGACTATTACGGCTTCATTAAGGACGTCACCCGCGAGCGTCGCATGCCACGCAGCAACGCCGTCTACATCCATGCGCCATCGCGCACGGAGCCTGAAATGGCACCGCCCGGTGGCGACTCTATCGCGATCCTGCTCCCCGTGCCGAACCTGCGCTCGGGTGATGACTGGACTGAGGCGGAGCCGCGTATGCGCGACCGCACCCTGGAGTGGCTCGAGAACTGGGGTCTGCCTGGGTTGCGCGACTCCATCGTTGTCGAACGCTCGTGGACGCCGCTCACCTTCCGCGACGAGCTGCTCGCCCCTGACGGGAACGCCTTCGCCGTTGAGCCATCACTCGAGCAGTCGGCCTACTTCCGACAGCCGAACCGCGACCGAACCATCGCCGGCCTCTACTACGTGGGTGGCGGCACGCACCCAGGCGCAGGGATGCCAGGCGCGCTCCTCACCTCCCAGGTAACCCAAGATCTGATTCGCGGGGACTACCCTGCCCCATTCACGTCGCGTGCCACCGGCCCGACCGGAAATCTCGTCCGCCCGTAGCGGCATGACCCCCCAGCGCGATCCGCGCGTGGCGGCACTCCTCCCCGAGGCCCAGGCAACCATCAACCGCGTCGCACGCAGCTTCGCCCTCGCGGCGCGCTTCCTTCCAAGGCAGGTTCGCGACGACATCAACCTCCTCTATTTGGCGCTGCGCCACCTCGATGATCTAGTCGACCTTGAGGCGCCGACTGGCTCCGTAGGGCGCGCCGAGGCCGCGCAACGCCTAGCGGCAATTCGTACCTGGCTCAGCAGCGGAGCAATCGACAGCGCTGATGGCGATGAGCTAGCGATCTTCGTCGACCTGCAGCGTCGCAGCCCAGGGCTCCCCACCGATGCGATCGGCGCCTTCCTTGACGGCATGGAGGGCGATCTCGCCGGCCCTGCGATGGAGAGCGATGCCGATCTTGATCTCTACTGCTACCAGGTTGCAGGCACCGTTGGTCGCCTGATGGCGGCGCTCCTCGGTGTGCACGCTGGCGACGATGCGCAGGCAGATCGTGCCGCCCGTGCCCTTGGTGCGGCAATGCAGCGCACGAATATCTTGCGCGACATCGACGAGGACCTTGCCAACGGGCGTGTCTATCTCCCCGCGAGCGCCCTACGGCGCGCTGGACTCGACCCTGCAGCAACGAGCGGCCCGACCTCACTTCGTGATGGTGATCGGCGCGCGCTCTATTTGGCCGAGATTGCTCGAGCCGATGCCGACTACGAGGTTGGCACTGCAGGGATCCGGTACCTACAGAACGGCGGCCGATCAATTCGCGTGGCGGCGCACCTCTATCGCGAGATCCTGCGACAAATCGAGCGCGACGGCTTCGGCCTGCGGCGGCCTCATCGGCCGGTGGTGGGACGAGCCCGCAAGGCCGCTGCCCTGGTGCGCGCAGTGACGAGCTCCTAGAGGGACCCCTACCTCAGTGCGCGCGGGCGTAGCGCGCGAGGAGCGAGAGCGAGACCACCACGATCGCGGTACCGAGCAGTTGGATCGGGGTCGTCACATCGTTCAGGAAAACCACACCACCAACCAGCGCGACCACCGGTACCAGCGTGCTGAATTGGCTCACCGTTGTCGTAGGGATGCGTCGCGTCGCTTCGAGATAGAAGATGAACGGTGCAGCGCCGCCGAAGACGCCAGTTGCAACTGAGACGGCCCACTGGATCTCGGTTGCTGGCAGTTGAAGGTCGCCGTTAAAGATCGTGACGCGCACGATCAGGAGGGCGAGCGAGGCGAGTGCCGCCACCAGCAGTTGCGATGCGACAAGCGGCAGCACCGGCATGGTGCGCACCAGCTTTGAGGAGATGAGCACATAGGCGGCGCCGCAGAAGAGTCCGAGTGTGGCGAAGATGATCCCCTCCGGCTTGAGCGTGCCCGCGACACCAGCGCCGCCGACCACGAGGGCCACGCCGAAGATCGAGACAACCATGAGGATGGCGGCCTGACGACTCACCCTCTCGCCGAGATATGGGGCGGCCAGAATGGCGATCAACACCGGATTCAGTGACGAGACGAGGGCGACGAAGGCGCCGCTCGAGAAGATGATGCCGACGTTACCGAGGGTGTACGCCCCCCACGGCTCGATGATCCCGGTCGAAGATGCCCGCAGCAGCCCTGGGTGTCGGAAGCCGCTCAGCTCGCCACGGATTGCACCGAGCACGAGCAGCACTAGAAAGCCGACGCCAAGCTCAATAACCAGGAACGTGTCGTTCCCCACCCCCGCCGAAAGGACGTAATCCGACGTTGTCGAACCGAAGCCCCACGCGAGTGAGGCGCCGATCGCGCAGAGGATCCCGACCGTTCGCCGGGAGGTTCCGCGAGCCGCGCCCGCGGTCCCCCCAGCGTTGCTCATGCCTTCGGCTTGACCCAGTTCGGCATCTCGGCCTCAAAGACCGGGAGCGGAATCTGGCCGTGTCCAATGGCGTGATCGTGGAAGGACTTGATGTCGAACTTGTCGCCATCGCGCTTCTCGATCGCGGCGCGCGTGCGTTGAATGGCACGCTGCCCAACCTTGTAGCAGAGTGCCTGCGCTGGCCAGGCGATGTAGCGATCGGTCTCAATCTCGGCGTCGGTTCGCGGCAGCCCAACGGACTCCATGAACGCCACACCCTTATCGCGGTCCCAGCCGAAGGCGTGGAGGCCAGTGTCAACGACGAGGCGCGCCGCGCGGTGCGCCTGACCCTGAAGCATGCCGAAGCGCTCCATCTCGCTGCGATAGAGGCCGAGCTCGTCGGCGAGTCGCTCCGAGTAGAGGCCCCAACCCTCAACGTAGGCGTTCCCCGCAAGGTGCGAGGCGTGCTTGCGCAGGTCTGGCAAGAACTCCAACTCCATCTCGAGTGCGATCTGGAAGTGGTGGCCTGGAATGGCCTCGTGATACGTGGTTGGTGCAAGGGCGTGCAGGAAGCGCGACGGCAGGTCGTAGCCGTTCACGTAGTACGTCCCTGGACGCGAACCATCAGCCGCAGGGCTGAAGTAGTAGGCGGCGGGTGCATCCTTCTCCTTGAAGTCTTCGACCGCCTTCACATCGCAGCCAGCCTTCGGGAAACGCCCAAAGACCTTCCCCGCTTCGGCGTACCCGCGATCAATGTCTTCCTTAATGCGCACGATGAGCGCCTCTTTCGACGCGGCGACGTTCGTTGGATCGCTCTCGGCGGCATCGCGTAGTTTGTCGATGGAGCCGCCGAAGCCAAGCTTCGTCGAGATGACCTTCATCTCCTCCTGGATATCGGCCCACTCCTGCAGGCCGATCTCGTGGAGCTCCTTCGGATCGAGCTGTAGGCCGGTCCAGCTGCGGATGGCCACCTTGTAGAGCTCGGCGCCGTTTGGTGCGGAGCAGAGGCCCGGCACCTCGCGCGCCTTGGTGCGGTAGCTACCAGTGATCGCCTCGTAGTAGCGCTTGATCTGCGGGTCGACATACTCGGCCACGATCGTGACGAGCTCGGCTCGCTCCGCGTCACCGGCAACGTTAGCGGCGGTGACGATCGGTGACTGTTCGGTTGGAATGGCCATCAAGCCGTCGAGCTGGGCGATCAGTCGCTCGGTCGAGATCTTGGAGGCAACAAGGCCACGCTTCTCCGCCTCATGCACGCGTGCGATCGCCTCGTCCATGAACTTCGGGAAGGCCTTGAGTCGGCTCACCAGCTTGGCGAACTTCTCTGGCGTCTTCGCATCCTGGAAGGTGACGATCTGCGGCAGGAGTGTCTGCACGCCATCCATGTGGTCAACCGAGGAGAGAAGGTCCATGCGGTGATCGTCCTTCTCAATGGCGATCGAGCCACCGACGGCGATCAGGTCGCGCGTGATCTTCCACTCGATGTCGAGCCCCTCGTCGCCAATGGCCTTAGCCGCTTTGGCGTACTTCTCCCACATGGCGCGGTCGCGCAGTCGCGCAGCGTCAGAGGTGTCGTCGAGCGCACCGTCGTTCACCTCAATGCCGAGGAAGGTTCCCCAGATTGGAGAGTGCGCGAGCATCTCTTTCCAGAGGTCGTCGGCGAGGGTCTTAACGGCCTGGTCGTTCGCGGATAGTGGCTTCGACACGATCTGGGCTCCTCCCCGGGACTCCGGGACTGCTGCGCCCAAGTGCTGGGCGCCTCCCGCTCAGGATACGGCTTGTGCCCCTTCTCGGGGGCGACGGGGGCGCAGGGCGAGGTGCAGGAGTAGCCCGAGTGGTCCGAACATGAGGGCGAGCGTCAACGCCGCAATACGGAGCGGCGCGCCCACACCTCGACTGAGGCCATCGAGCCAGATGAACCGCCCAGCGATAAGGTCGAAGGCAAGCACATGGAGCCACACAGCGAGGCTCCCCTCTGGGGTTGCGAGTGACGTTGAGATTGCACTCAGTGTTGGATTGAGCAGGGTTCCGAGAATGGCACCAGCGCTGGGAATTACCAGGGCTGCATAAATGAGTCCAATCGCAACAACTGGCCACGGCGTCAGCATGGTGCGTCGGGTGATCTCTGCGGTTGGGCGTACGGCCATCAGGAACCAGAATGGCCCAACGCCAATCGTCGCTGCAAGGAAGAGTGCGCTCAAGATGTCAGCTGAGAGGTTCACGATCAACTCCTTCTACTGCTTCGCTATTGGCAACGCCCCAGCCCATCGAGCTGAGGTCAAGTTGCGCCGCATCTCGCGCCGGCGGTTCGACGCCAAGATGCCCCTCAAGATCGGCGAGCCGCGGTGCCGCGAGACGAGAGAGTGCTGCGACTCGATCGGCCGCCAAGAGGTGCCAGTTCCCCGTCTCCCACGCAGCACTCAGCCGCTCATCGCGCGCCAGGCGGAGTTGCAGCAGCGGTACGAGCGCTGGCGCAAGAACGAGGAGCCGCACGACCTCGCGGTCGCTCGCGATGAGCGCGTGACGCTGCAAGAGCAGTTCGCCAACGGGGAGAGGGCCAGTAACGACCTCGCAGAAGAGCACAGCACGACCGCGGCGGTAGAGCACCGCGTCTACGGCGTCATAGGCGGCGCGATCGGAGCGAAGGCGCAGCGGTGGCGAGCTTTCAATTGGATCAACCGTGGCCCGCGCCCCGAGGGCGCGACCGGCAACAACCGTAGATGCGAGCGCAGGTGCGACCGAAACATGTAGGCCCATGCGGGGGCCAAGCTCCAGCAGCCCCGCAACGATAGTGAAACGTTCACTCGTGAGATCCGCTCGTGATGCGCGCGCCGTTCGAGCGCCATCAACCACGCTCGTATACGCATCCAGCATCGCGCTGCGAGGCTCTGGGCTAACGCCGACCAGATCGGCATCGAGTGCCACAAGGGCCTCGTCAACGCCGTCGCCTGCGCTGAGTGCGTCGACGAGCGCGAAGGCGGCGGCATCGGCGCGATCAGAGGCTGGGGTGGCCAAGCGCTCACGCTCCGCGCGCCCCTCAACAAAGATGCGTCCATCAGCCACGGCAATGAGTTGATCGAATGAGCCGGCGGGGCGGAGCTTCGCATGCAGATCGGCAACGCCGCGCAGCTCTTCGGCAAACGCTGCTGCATCGAGCAGCTCCCCTGCCGCATGTGCTGCACCAGCGCGCGCCGCTGCGTAGGCGGGGAGGATCTGTCGCGGCGTAGCAGGCTCGCCATGAGCGACCACAAGGTCACTCATGAGCGCGATCTGACTGCGGGACTGCAGGACCTTTGCCGGTGGCTCGCTCATTCGCGCCGTCACGGTGAGTCCGGGGGTGCGGCCGTCGTCGAGACGCCGGGCCACGCTGCCTGCAGCGCCCGCAAGGCTGATCGCCGTTAAGACGCCGGCCAGCTGTTCAGCGTGATCATCAAGATCGATCACGAGGAGCGGGTCGTGACGCATCAGTGGATTCATCGCCACGAGGAGTCGCGCCAGGGCGGCGGCGATCGTTACGGCATCGTTTGATTGCAGCGCGGCGAGGAGTGGGTCGGGCTCACTCTGTTCGCCAGCCCAACGCGCGGCAATCGCGCGGTCGACGAGTTCATCGGCGCTGCCGCCCACGGTGACGCGCAGGAGCGCGACACGAATTGCAGGGGTGCGCGTCACGAGCGTTGCCAGCGACGTGCGCGCGGCCGCTCCGCCGCGCAGAACGATCGTGCCGCTCCCTGGGTAGGTGAGCGCGGAGAGGTCGCTACTCATGGTGAGCTGTGGCGGCACCGGCTGGGCAGTCAGGTAGATTCGGCGACGGGTATCGATGGCATCGAGAAGCGCCTGCCATGGCGCGATCTCCCACCAGGTTCGCCCGGCGCGCTGTGGTCGAGCCATCGCCGCCGCCGCTTCGGTCAACGTGAGGCGCAGTGCCCCCAGCATCACGGCGCTCTCGCTCGAGCGCTCTAGGGCACTACTCAGCGCATCAAGCGAGCGCAACTGTCGAGTGCTCCAGCGTGCCGCAGCGCCGTCAACGACGCCAGCGAAGCGACTATCAACTCGGGCACGAACCGCAGGCTCGAGCAGCCCAGCAGAGGCGACCTCGTTCGGCAGCATGGTCGCGGCGTCACCACCACGTCGCCCGAGGGCACGGCAGGCGGCACAGGTGGCGCGACGCGCCGCTGGTTGCGCACGCTCCTGGTCCGCATCAAGCGCCTCCTCCCAGCGCCAGGCGGCGACGCGCACGGCCTGCCCACAGGCGGCACAGCTGCTCTGCCATCCGGCCTCGAGCGCCTCCGATGCCGATGCCAGCAGCTCCGCTGCGGCCGCCTCATAGGCGCGCACCGTTGGGGGGCGAAGCTCGGCAGAGATCGCCCACTCATCCACAGCATCGCGCGCATGAAGGAGGCTGCGATGCTCACGTGAAACGCTCGCCAACGCCAAGGCGCTACTGCGCGCGGTGAGATCAACGGTCAGTTGATCGCGTGCTGATACGACGGGAGTCGTTGCGGACGGCGCGAGTGCGACGGTGAGTCGGGCGGCGCTGCGATCCACGTGAACGCTCTCCGCCTATCTGCGACTAATCGTCGTTGCTGCCAGCCTCTTCGCTGTCAGGAAGGAATGCGTCGTCAGAGGTCTTCTCTGGCGGCGCAACGCTCGGTCGCTCGGCGACTGGCGTCTCATCTTCGTACGAATCCTCATCATCGTCGCCGAAGCCCTCGTCATCGCGGAAGAACGAGCCCTTCGTGTATGGTCGCTCATCGCTGTTACGGGTGGCCGTTGGGAAGGAGACCTTGCCAACATTGCCAGCGCTGACGTGCTTTTCACGAATGATGATGCGAATGTCGCCACCGCTGATTGAAGTGATCCCCGATGTGTAGCTATTGCCATCACCGATCAGTTTGACCAGTCGTGCAGCGATGCGTGGCTCGACGCGACCGATCTCAACACCGTTCGCCTTGGCGATCAGCCGATTGCCAAGAACGATCAGCTCGACCAAGTCGCCAGGATTTACCTGCGCGAGCGTTCCAGCATCGGCAACATTCGTCAGCGCAGCGAACCCGGTGGTGCCCGCCTCTTGAATAAAGATGCCGGCGGGCGTTGTCGCCCCCTCGGTGCTCGCGGTGGTCTTCTTGCCGACCTGCTTAATGAGGCCCTTCAGGCGCTCAAGGTTGCGCTCGGCAATGCGATTGAGTGGATCGAGCGCGAGGGTTGCCTGATACTCCCTCTTTGAGCCGGCGAGGTCGCCCTGCTCCCAAAGGCACTTGGCGAGACGGTTCTGCGCTTCGACGCGCTCCTCAACCTTGATGGCGTCACCGAGGTCGAGGATTGCCGTGTTCGCCTCACTCGCATCTTTCCAACGTCCTTGAGAGGCGGCCTTCAACGCGATTTCAGCCTGCTCCTTGGCGGTGCGGCTCGGCTTCTGGGTGGTTGGGGTCTCGTTGGCGAGGGTCACGGGCTCCTCCTCAATAAAGCGCATGCGGGCTGATGCCCCCCGCTATGCCGTTGGCGAAGGATAGCCGATCGCTAGCGACCGACCCCGATCCAGAGGAGGGCGACCCCCGTGGCGACCGTGAGCGCAAGGATTTCGAAGATGAGCCGCGGGTCACGGCGCTCCCCTTCAGGGGTTGCCGCCCAAATCTCACGGGCATAGAAGAGGACGGCGAGACCCGCCGGACCAGCGAGCCGTGCGACGCCAACCGTGGCGAAGATGATGGATGCGACGCCGTTCAGGGCCGCAGCGCCGAGGGCGTCACGCACGATCGCCGAGGTCCGCTCCCGTCGAAGGCTCGACATGCCTGCGGCAAGGAGGGCGGCCACTGCGGCGCTCCCGATGCCAACGGCAAGGATGGCGAGCGACCCAACGGGGTCTGGACGCGCCGATGGGGTGCTGGGGAGCGTCACGATCCCTGGAACCAGGGCGGAGATGCCGATCGAGGCGGCGAATAGGACGAGAGTGAATACCGCCAGGCTTGCGACACGATCGCGGTGGAGCGAGCCGCTGCCGCTCCGGCGCAGTCGCAGCTCCCATTCGACGGCGGCACGCAGGATGCCGATCCCCGCGGCAATCGCGATCACGGCGCCGATCCCCGTGGGGACAAGGCGCACCACACCAGCAATGGCGAGGGCGATCAGGCCGCCGAGCACCACCTCAGCGCCCATCGGCAGGTCGCGTTCCTCGGCGCGGCGGACGGCGTTCACCCCGACCGCACCGAGCAGCGCGGCGGCGGCGCCAGCCAAGACGGTTCCAGGGCCGGTCGCAAAGTGGGCGACCCCGGCAGCGACAGCAACGGCGACGATCGTCTCCGCCCAGGGGCGCGAGACCTCGACCTCACCAAACTCTGCCGCCGTATCGGTGAGGGCGGCGAGGCGTGCGGCGGCGAGGGAGGGGGCGCGACGGCTGGCCGATGTCGATTGGCTCATACGGTCAGGGTAGCGCGAGCGGGGGCTCCCGCGTAGACTCCTCGTGACCGCAGAAGCCGGCGCACAGCATTGGAGGGCAGCATGCTCCACCTCTCACGACTCATCGGGCAACCCGTGCGCGACAGCAGCGCCGACACGATCGGCGTGATCGACGACTTGATCGCCGCCGTTGGTACGAGCCACCCACCAATCACGGGGCTCGTGGTCCGAACTGGGCGCCGTCGCATCTACCTCGGCTGGGACAGCGTGGAGCGTATGGATGCCGCGGGGGCCACAATTTTGGCGACGCGCGTCAACATCAGCCGCTTCCGAAGGCGCGAAGACGAGATCCTCCTTAAGGGCGACCTGCTCGACAAGCAGATTGTTGACATTGATGGCCGTAAGGTCGTGCGCGCCAATGACGTGATCCTCGACTTTGTTGAAGGGGCGATGCGCCTCGTTGCCGTTGACGTTGGCACCGCCGGACTGCTGCGCCGACTCGGCCTCCCTGACTCCTGGATCAATCGTCTTTCAGGCGAGCAGTCGCGCGTCGCCTCGTACATTGATTGGGAGGATGTTGATCCGCTCGGCTCCACCATCGCCAGCGTACGTCTGCGCGTGCCACACGCCGGCCTCTCTGAGCTGCACCCGGCCGACCTTGCCACCATTGTTGACCAGCTGACGCCGCGTGACCGCGCCGACATCTTCAACACCCTTGACGAAGAGGTTGCCGCCGAGGCGCTCGAGGAGTTGGAGCCAGAGACGCGCACCGACCTGCTCGAAGACTTGGAGCCGGAGCGTGCCGCGGACCTGTTGGAAGAGATGAGCCCCGACGAGGCGGCCGACGCCGTTGCCGAACTCTCGCCGGTCAGCCGCAAGGAGATCTTGCGCCTGATGACGAAAGAAGAGCGCGAGGATGTGCAGGAGCTCCTAGCCCACCCAGAGAAGAGCGCCGGTGGCCTGATGACGACCGAGCATGTGGCGTTGCGTCCGCAGGCAACCGTCGCAGAGGCACTCGCCGCCATTCGCCGTCACGAGCCCGACGCCGAGGTCGCCTTTGCCGTCTACATCGTGGATGGTCGTCGCCGACTGCTCGGCGAGGTAACGCTGCGCGACCTTGTGCTCGCCGCACCGAACACGTCGGTTGGTGAACTGATGGAAGATGATCCGGTCACGGTTGAGCTGCTCGCCCACTCCGATGAGGTGGCACGCGTGGTGACCCGCTACGGTCTCGTTGCCGTCCCAGTGGTCGACGCCAACCACCGCCTGATGGGGGTGATCACGGTGAGCGACGCGCTCTGGGATGTGCTCCCTGAAGAGTGGCGCCGCGAGATGCCGCGCCGCCTGCACGCCGACAGCTTCGCTGCGGGTGGCCCAATAGAACTCCCAACCCGTTCAACGACAAAGCGCGGAACAAAGGCGCAAGCGAAGCCGCGCAAGAGGGGCTCGGCGAAGCATGCTTAATTTGGGCCTTCGTGAAACGTTCCGCCGTCGCCGTGGTCCACTCGCATTCTTGGCAGTCGTTGGGCCGGGCCTGATCGCCGGCGTTGCGGGGAACGATGCTGGCGGCATCACCACCTACGCCACCCTCGGCTCTCAGACCGGGCTGCGCTTCCTCTGGATCCTGCCACTCACCGCACTGCTCCTTGCCCTGGTGCAGGAGTCGGTGGCCCGACTCGGCGTTGTCACTGGGCAGGGGCTCTCAGACCTGATTCGCGAGCGCTTCGGCGTGCGCTGGGCACTCTTCGCCATGATCGTCTTGCTCCTCGCTAACCTTGCCAACACCGTAGCGAACGTTGCCGGTGCCGCCTCCGCGCTAGCAATCTTCAACGTGCCGATCTTGCTGACCGCGCCGCTCTCGGCACTCGCGGTGTGGGTGCTCGTGGTCTACGGCAGCTATCGCAGCGTCGAGCGCATCTTCCTGTCACTCACCGCCGTCTTCTTGGCCTACATCGCCGCCGCACTCTTGGCGAATCCAAACTGGGCCGCCGTCGCCTCATCCCTCACCACGCCAAGCCTCGCCGGAGTTTCGGGGGCTGAGATGCTGCTGCTGGTGGCGGTCGTTGGTACAACGGTGACGCCGTACATGCAGTTCTACCTGCAGTCTGCTGTTGCTGAGAAGGGGATCGGCGTCGAGGAGCTTGGCGCTGCCCGCGCCGACGCCATCCTCGGCTCCATCTGGACGAACTTCATCGCCGCCTGCGTGGTGATTGCGACGGCGGTCGCACTCGGATCACTTGGGAAGCCGATCGGCTCGGCGGCGGATGCGGCGGTCGCACTCGAGCCGCTCGCCGGCGAGTTCTCGAAGATTCTCTTCGGCGCCGGCCTCTTTGGCGCGAGCCTTTTGGCAATGGCGATCATGCCGCTCACCACCGCCTTCGCCCTCTCCGAGGCGTTCGGCTTTGAATCGGGGGTCGACAAGCGCCTGCGCGAGGCGCCGATCTTCTACGGCATCTTCACCGCGATCTTGGCGATTGGCGCCATCGTGGTGATGCTCCCTGGGCTGAATCCGATCGGCGCGATCATCAGCAGCCAGTACCTGCAGGGGCTCTTCCTGCCGATCGTGCTCGCCTTCATCGTGAAGCTCTCGAGCAGCAAGTCGCTCCTCGGTGAGCACGCCTCGCCGCGCTGGTTGCGCCTGGTTGGCTGGGGCTCTGTTGCGATCCTCGCCACGCTAAATGTGGGGATCGTCTTGGTCAACATCCTCGGCCTCGCCGCCTAAGCGCCCCGTTCCGCGCTACGGCGCGACTGGTGGGCCTTCGTTGAGGTGATCTGCGACCGGCCCAAAGTAGGGGGCGAGCCACACCTTGGTGCAGCTGATCGTTGCCGCGAGTTTCGCCGCGGTTGGCGCGAATCGCATCTTGGCGCCCGCGAGCGCACACTTCTTCGCGCTGTCGGTGCCGCCCGTCATCAGGAGTGACTTCCAGCCTCCTGCAATATCAGGGCCGAGCAGAAGGGCGGGCTTCGCATAGGCAATCACATTGAAGATCGCCTCAACGTTTGCAGTCGTAATGGTGCCGCGCACCAGTGGTGGCCCCTTCTTGTACCAACGGAGATTCATCAAGGAGGCGAGTGCCGCCGCACGGAATCGGTCCGCCTCGAGGACCCGGAGTGTGATGCCTGCGACGATTCTTGGATGTCGCAGTGCGCGTGGTCCAACCTCATCATATTTACGCGATCGCCCAAATCCGGTCCACAGGTTACTCGGCACGCGGAAGGAGCAGCTCTCGTTTGTTGCCGCACTCAGCGGGATCGTAATGTCGCAAGAGCCCTCAACGAAGTATGGGCTCGTGGTGCGCACCGTCTTGTTTGTGCTTGGCTCCTTGCAGTTGGCGTAGCTCCAGCCGATCACCTTGCTGCTCGGGTAGTTGTCGGCACGGCCCGGTCGCAAGAAGAGGAGGTCGCCATACATGGCGTTTGAGGCAAGGTTCCGATCGAGGTAGCTTGATCCGCTCCCCTTGATCTTGCGCAGGGTGTCCGTGCGGCAGGCGGCGAATCTCGTCTTCTCGTTGAGTTGCACGATCGTGTCAGCGGGGGCGATGCGATCGAGCACGGCCCCCATGATGTCGGAGGTACCGAACGTCGTCAGGGTCCAATCATCAATTTCAATGCCGAGCCCCCAGGCGATGTTCTGGGCCATTAAGTCTGCCGCAACGATGCTGCGCTCCCAGGCGAGCTTCTTATCCCACGCGGTTCGCTGGCTGGTGGTCATGTTGGAGCGGGCACACTGCTGTGCCCGAACGATCATGGCGTTGATCTTGTCGGTGAAGATCTTGGAGCCGGCGCGGCAGAACGACTTCGCCAGTGCTGGCTTGAGCGGGAAGCCGTAGAGATCCCGCGGAATGCTGTACGCGGCGGTCTGACCGCTGAATGGATCGACGGTGAGGAGCATGATCACATCGGTGCGCTCAGAGCCGAGCTGATCTCGGGACACGCGCGCCACCTTGTCGTTCGCCGGGGACCAGGTCCAGTCTGTGGCGTTCACCACACCTTCGCCGCAGCGCTCCGCGGTCTTGTCGATCAGTGAGCCAGCACAACGCTTATCGCTACCCAAAAAGAGGAGCGTGTAGCGGCCGTCGGTGCCGAGGATGTTGGTCGGCGTGGCGGCAGCGGGGCTCGGTGGCGTGCTCGCCCAGATGACGGTGGCGGTGAAGATCGTCGCCAGCAGGGCGACGGCAAGGGCGTACGGGCGGGCGGTACGGATCACTACATCATCACCAGGCCACCGTCGACGCCGAGCACCTGCCCGGTGACGTACGAGGCCTCGCGCGATGCAAGGTAGACCACCGCGGCGGCGATCTCATGCGGTTCGCCGAAGCGACCGAGTGGAGTTGCGCTCTTCACGCCCTCCTTGATCGCCTCTGGAAGATCGGCGGTGAGTTCGGTGACGATGAAGCCTGGCGCCACCGCGTTGACGGTGATGCCGCGGCTGGCGACCTCGCGCGCGGTCGCCTTGGTGAGGCCGATCATGCCGGCCTTCGCCGAGCTGTAATTCGCCTGGCCGGCGTTCCCCGCCTGGCCCGAGACGCTGGTGATGTTCACGATGCGGCCACTCTTGGCGCGCAGCATCTCGCGCACGGCGGCCTTCGTCATATAGAAGGCGCCCGAAAGATTCGTGTCGATGACCTCGCGCCACTGCTCTGGCGTCATGCGCAAGATGAGGGTGTCGCGTGTGATGCCGGCGTTGTTGACGAGCAGGTCGACCTTGCCGAACAACTCCATCGCCTTGGCAACCACGGCGACCGCACTATCGGGATCGGCGGCGTCGGCCTGCATGGCAGCCACCTTGCGACCCTTGGCGGTGATCTCGGCGACCACGGCGTCGGCGGCGGCGGTGTTCCCCTTATAGGTGATCAGCACGTCGGCACCCGCATCGGCGAGGGCGATGGCGATGGCGCGGCCAATGCCGCGGGCACCTCCGGTGACGATTGCGGCGTATCCGTTCAGCTCAAACATGGAACCTCCTCAACTCAATCTGATGGGGCTAGTGTCGGGCTTAGCGGCGCTTTGCGTCTAGCAGTGGGGCGAGCGCGCTCGGCACGACTGCCGCCTTCGCTCCCCCCTCAGGGCGCTTGATCTTGATCGCCGCCGTATCAACCGCCGCGGCGCGGGCCCCGTTGGCGGGGTCGGCATCCCAGCGCGTCACGAAGGCGCCCGAGGTGTAGCCGCCACCGAAGGCAACGGTGCAGAAGACATCGCCCGGCTTCAGTCGGCCGGCGGCGACCGCTTCGGAGAGGGCGATCGGGATACTGGCGGCAGAAGTGTTCCCGTAGCGGTCGAGGTTGACGAAGATCTTCTCCATCGGGAAGTCGATCGCCTTGGAGACGTGCTCAATGATGCGCAGGTTCGCCTGATGCGGGATCACCAGATCCACCTCAGGAACGGTGAGGCCCGCGCGCTGAATCGCCGTCGTCGCAACGGCAGCCATGGTGCGCGTGGCGTACACGTAGGTCTTAGCCCCATCCATCTTGATCAGCGGATCGGCGTCGTCACCCGAGCCACCAGGAATCCAGAGTGCGAATGCCCCCGACGGATCAGCCGAGAGTTCGAAGCTCAACGTGCCCGGGCGCGTGGCGACGTTCTGGTCGTCGCGCAGGTCGAGCGCGTCGAGGACAATTGCGCCCGCACCATCACCAAAGAGCACACAGGTCGAACGATCGCTCCAATCAACAACGCGCGAGAGTGACTCCGCGCCAATGACGAGTGCACGCTGGCCGAGACCGGCGGTGAGGAAGCCGTGCGCCACGGCGTACGCGTAGGCGAAGCCGGAGCAGGCGGCAGAGAGGTCGAATGCGGCGGCGCGATGGCTGCCAATCGCCTCCTTCACCAACACGGCGGTGCTCGGCATCGGATGATCCGGGGTGAGGGTAGCGACAACGATCAGGTCAACGGAGTCGGCGGAGACACCAGCTACGGCGAGTGCGCGCGCGGCGGCAATCGCACCCATTGATGCCGTTGTCTCGTCTGCGCCCGCGATGTGTCGCTCACGAATGCCCGTGCGCGTGCTAATCCACTCGTCACTCGTCTCAACGATCTTCTCGAGATCGGCGTTGGTGAGCACCGCCTTCGGCACCTCGTGGCCCCATCCAACAATGTGGGTCGTACGATTCGGCAGCGCCGCTAAGCCAGTCTCACCACCAATGCGTGTGGCGTCGCCGTTGGTCAGCGGTCCGCTCATACTGGCTCCACCTCGATGATCGGCGTCTTCGCCTTCACCAGAAGTCCGTCTTGCGCAATGATGCGCACCACACGGCCCGCCTTGTCGCTCTTGATCTCGTTGAAGAGCTTCATCGCCTCGATGAGGCCGATCGGCTGGCCAACTGCCACGATCGATCCGACACTGATCAACGGCGCGGCGCCCGGCGACGACGCGGCGTAGAAGATGCCGGTGAGTGGTGCGTTCACCACCGAGCCGCTCGGTGCGGCTGCGCTCGCTGGCGCAGCGGGCGCTGGCTTTGTGCCCGTTGGTAGCGGCACGGGCGCGGCGCTGGCAAGGCTCTCGGGTGTGCCGGCTGGGGCCGATACGACGTGGATCCCCTGCACCGCGCTACGACTACGCACCACCACCCGGGTGCTGCCCGCAGAGAGTTCGACCTCGGCGAGGCCACTCCCGTCGGCGACCACAGCCAGGCGGTCGATGATCTCAATGAGGGCGGCGTCATCGGAAGTCAGCGGCAGGTTGGCCGGCAGGCGTGCGCCGCTGCGGCTCTCCCCCTTCCGAGGTCGCGGCGGCATGTTCGGCACTGGGGCAGCCGCGGCTGGCAGGGCACTCTCGATGAGTCGTGATGGGTCTCGTGGCGCCAGTCGCTCAATGGCTGGAGTCGACGGCGGAGTCACGTTGCTCGCTGGGGCCACCTCTGGTGCGTCGCCGCGCGCGCGGCGTGCCACATCGCGCGCCGCCTCGAGGGCGCGTCGTGCGCTCTTCTGCAGACGAACGCGCCGCTTCTCGGGCATCAGCGACCCTCCCACTTCGCAAAGAGGAGTGCCGAATTCTGTCCGCCGAAACCGAATGCATTCACGAGCGCCAGGTTGATCTGCTGCGCAGCAGGCTCGCCAGTGACGATGTTCAGTCCAACCGTGGCCGGATCTGGCGCGGTGAGATTGAGCGTTGGATGCACGCGACCGTCGCGCATGGCGCAGATCGTCGCGATGGAGCCGAGGCCGCCGGCGGCGCCGAGCGTGTGGCCGATTGCGCCCTTGGTGGCCGTGACACTGGCGCGTGATCCTTCGCCGAGGATCGTACGGATCGCTTCGAGCTCCGCCTTGTCGCCCTCGGGTGTCGAGGTGGCGTGCGCGTTGATGTGATCGATCTCTGCACCGGTGCGTCCCGCCTTAGCGAGTGCGCGTCGTGCGGCACGAACGGCACCAGAGCCGCCAGGTGCCGGCAGGGTGATGTGCAGCGCGTCGGCGGTGGCGCCGTAGCCAACCAGTTCGGCGAGCGGCGTTGCGCCGCGGGCCAGTGCCAGGTCGAGTCGCTCCAGCAGCAGAATGCCTGCACCTTCGGCCATCACAAAGCCATCGCGCCCGCTATCGAATGGTCGCGATGCGGCGGCGGGGTTGCCGCCGGTGGATGATGCGCCGCTGCGCGAGAGGGCGCGCATGTTGTTGAAGCCGGCGATGACCAAGGGGTGCAGCGCCGCCTCAGTGCCGCCGGCGAGCGCCACGGTGGCATCGCCGCGGCGAATCATCTCGTACGCCTCACCAATGGCGTGACCGGCGGTGGCACAGGCGCTCACCGCGCCGAACGATGGACCCTGCGCGCCAACGTGAATGGCGACCTCGCCAGAGGCCATGTTGCCGATCGCGGCGGGCACGAAGAAGGGCGAGATGCGACTTGCGCCGCGCTCCGCGAAGAGGGCTGCCTGCTCGAAGAGTGTGGTGGCGCCGCCCAAGCCCGAGCCGATGATCGTGGCGACCCCTTCGGACGATTCGCCAGGGGTGAAGCGTGGCGGCAGCCCAGCCGAGGCGAGCGCCTCAGCGGCGGCGGCGATGGCGAAGTGCGTGAAGCGATCGAGGCGCTTGATCTGCTTCGGCTCGAGCACATCTGAAGGGTCAAAGTCGATCGCCTGCCCGCCGAAGTCAACCTCTTGGCCGGTCAGGTTCAAGCCCTGCAGCGCGCGAACGCCGGAGCGTCCGGCGAGGAGGCCCTCCCAGAGTGCGGCGACGCCACGGCCTAGCGGTGAGACCGCCCCCATCCCCGTAACGACGACGCGCCGCTCGTTGCTCATCGCACCAGCTTCCCGGAGCGCAGCGTTGCCGCGCGGTAGGTGTCGCCGGTGAGTGCGCGCGCGCTGATCGCGTCGGCAACCCTCTCGGTGTCGTAGCTGGCACGGTAAATCTCGGCGTTGATGGTCTTCGCCTCGGGGTCAATGTCGATCACGGTAAAGGCGGCGGTGGCGTCGCCGTCGTACGGCAGTCCAACGGAGCCCGCGTCAACGAGCACCTTCCAGCCGTAGTCCTTCACGCGCGCGGTGTGGGTGAAGCCCACGCAGACGACACGTGAGTCGGTCTGACCGAGCAGCTCCAACGTGGTCGAAGGGTCAAGGTCGGCGCTCAACGGAATGGTGCGCGAGCCGGGCGAGGCGTGGCAGAAGGTCACGGCGATCTCGCCATAGCGAATGCGTCGCTCACTCGGCAACGAACGGAGCCACTCAATGCGATCGTCATCGAGCGCATCCGACGCCCACTCCACGGCAGCCTTCAGTCCAGGTGGCAGGCCACCGGCGAGGCTCGGGAACGAGGCGGCGTAGTCGAGGTCGGCCACGGCGATGTCGCCGGTGCCCGCGGTCACCAGGGCGCCCTTCCTCTGCAGCTGCTGAATCAGGTCGATCGTTTCAGAGGGCTGTGGCCCGAAGAGGGCGTGATCGCCGAGGATCGCCACCTGGTCGGGCTTGAGGGCCGGGAGTCGCGCGACGACCGCCTCGAGTGCGGCGAGGTTGCCGTGAATGTCTGAGAGAACGACGACGCGCTTCATATCTTTCCCTTCGCTATTCGGCTGGTCCGGCCGGGCGCGGAAGCGCCGACTCGGGTGGAATCACAAACGTAATCGTGACGGTACAGGCGGCGGCGCCATCAACGCTCGCAATGCCTTTGGCGGTGCCCATGCGTGAGCCGAGCTTCTGCATCTGAATCTCTAGGCGCAACGTCTCGCCCGGAACGACCATGCGGGTGAAGCGGCACTCCTCGATCTTGGCGAAGACGCCGAGGCGGTTGCCGAACCCTTCGGTGCGGGCAACGTAGACGCCCATCGCCTGGGCGAGCGCCTCGACTTGCAGCACGCCAGGCATGATCGGCATGCCGGGGAAGTGGCCAGGGGTCCAGAAGGCGTCGGGGCGCACATCCAACTCTGCAATCAGCGTTTGCGTTGCACGGTCTTCCGACACGATGCGGTCGAGCAGCAAGAACGGAGCGCGATGCGGGATCAGCGCCTCAATGCCGGCCTGGTCGAGCAGTGGGGCGGTCATGCGCGGGCCTTTGGCGCGGCGGCCAGAATGTCAGTGGTGCCAATGGCGTCGAGCATGCCGGTGGTGGCAGTGCCGTTCAAGAACGATGGTGTCTCAAGGAGCCCAAGGAAGAAGTCGCGCGTCGTCGCCACGCCGCCAATCTCTACCTCCCGCAGTGCCGCGCGCGAGCGCGCGATCGCCTCCTCGCGCGTGTTCCCCCACACGATCAACTTGGCGAGTAGGCTGTCGTAATACGGCGGCACCTCATAGCCGGCATACAGATGTGAGTCGAAGCGCACCCATGGGCCGCTCGGTGAGCGGAAGGTCGTGATCTCACCCGCCTGCGGACGGAACTCGTGCACTGGATCTTCGGCGGTGAGGCGGAACTCAATGGCGTGCCCGCGGCGCTCCACCTCGGCCTGCGTCATCGGCATCAGCTCGCCAGCGGCGAGTCGAATCTGTAGCGCGACCAGATCAACACCCGTGACCATCTCGGTAACCGGATGCTCGACCTGAATGCGGCAGTTGATCTCGATGAAGTACGGCTTCCCGTCGGGGCCAACCAAGAATTCCAGAGTGCCAAGGTTGCGATAGCCGGCGGCACCGATCGCCTTGGCTGCGCGTGTCAAGAACTCTTCACGCACCTTTGGTGTCAGCGCCGTTGATGGTGACTCTTCGACCAGCTTCTGGTGGCGTCGCTGCACCGAGCAGTCGCGCTCACCGAAGTGCAGTGTGGTGCCGTTCTTGTCGACGGCAACCTGCACCTCAACGTGATGCGTGTCGATCAGATACTTCTCGAGATAGAGCGAGCCGTCGCCGAACGCCGCCTGCGCCTCTTGGGTGCAGAGCGAGAAGAGCTGCGCGATCTCGTCGGCACTTTGGGCGACGCGCATTCCGCGACCGCCGCCGCCCGCCGATGCTTTCAAGATGACGGGGTAGCCGATCTTCGCTGCGGCCTTCGCTGCGGCCACTTCGTCGGCAACGACGCCGTCGGATCCAGGAATCGTTGGCAGGCCGTGCTTGGCGAGCAGTGCGCGCACCTCGGCCTTGCTCTCAAAGCGCTCCAACACCTCGGCAGAGGGGCCGATGAAGGTGAGCCCGTGCGCGGCGGCCGCCTCGGCAAAGGAGGCGTTCTCGGAGAGGAAGCCGTAGCCCGGGTGAATGGCATCGCAGCCGGTCGCGAGCGCTGCCGAGATCACCGCAGGCGCCGAGAGGTAGCTGCACTTGGCGTCGGCGGGGCCGATGCAGATCGCCTCGTCGGCAACGAGCACGGCGCGCGACTCACGATCGGCCTCGCTATAGGCAACGACCGCCTCGATGCCGAGCTGGCGGCAGGCGCGCAAGATTCGCAGCGCAATCTCGCCGCGGTTGGCAATCAGCACGCGCTTGATCACGCCTTCACCTCACCGACCGACTCAAGCAGGAAGAGCTCCTGGCCGTACTCCACTGGGTCGCCGGTGGCGCAGCGCAGCTTGGCGACGATGCCAGCGTGGTCGGCGCGCACCTCAACGGCGACGCCGAGCACATCAACCGTGGCCACGAGGGAACCCTTGGCGACCTTGCCGCCCACATGAATATCGGGAGCGAGCTTCACAAAGCCAACGGCGGTAGAGCGCACCGGGTGGCGGCGCTCATCGCCGGCGGTTGGCGTAGCGGCACTAGTGGCGGGCACTCCCCCGCGCGATGCGACCGGAGCCGGAGCCGATGGAACGTGCGCGCCAAGATCTTCGGCGCGCACGCGCACCGTTGCGCCGTCGCGCTCAATCTCAATCTCGCCGAGACCGGTCTCATGCAGTCGCTCAACGAGCACGGGAACCAGGGAGTCGAGCAGATCGCCGAGTCGTTCGGTGTCGTGTGCCATCAGCTACGCCCCCGCACTATTGCGCTCGATCTCATCGAGCCACTCGTCGTTGATGCCAGCCGGCACCTTGTCGCGATCCATGCCGAAGATGGAACGAATCGTGCCGACGAGACCCTTCTTCGTTGGGGCCGCCTCATCGAATGCGCCGTAGGCGCGATAGCGTGCATAGCGCGCGTTGAGCAGCGCGTCGAGATCGCTCATTGATTCCAACTCATCGAACGTCTCTGAGACGAGCTCCCACATCGCACGCGCCAGGGTGACGGTGGATTCCGCGGAGAGCGTCTCTGGCTCGGCGATGATGCCGTCGACGACGCCGAGGGCGACCTGCTCTGGCGCGGTGATGCGCAGGGCGCGCGCCGCGGCGGGGGCCTTCTCGGAGGTGCGGAACAAGATTGCCGCGCACCCTTCGGGGCTGATCACCGAGTAGTAGGCGTGCTCAAAGGCGTACACGCGATCAGCGGCGGCAATGGCGAGTGCGCCGCCCGAACCACCCTCACCGGTGACCACGGTCACAATCGGCGTGCGCAGTTCGGTCATCTTGCTGATGGCGGCGGCGATCGCCTCGGCGATGCCGTGCTGTTCCGACTCAGGGCCCGGGTGCGCACCAGGGGTGTCGACCAGGGTGAGCAGCGGCAGGTGCAGTCGTTCGGCTAGTTCAAAAGCGCGCATCGCCTTGCGGTACCCCTCAGGGTGCGGCATGCCAAATCCGCGGCGTATGTTGCTCTCGGTGTCGGTTCCCTTCTGGGTGCCGACCACCACAATGCGTCGCCCATCGATACGCGCAATGCCCGCAATGATCGCGCCGTCATCACCGGCACGGCGGTCGCCACGCAGCTCTACGAATTCGGCACTGAGCGCCTCAAGCAGTTCGGCGGTACGCGGTCGGTTCACGTCGCGCGCGCGCTGCACGTGGCTCCACGCCTCCGCCTCGTCGAGGTGTGGCCCGAGTTCTGGCGCCAAGTGTCGGTCGCGCTGATTTTCGAGAATCTGGTCAGCGCGATTCGCCACCTTCGAAGCGGCGTCGGCAACAGGTGACAACACGGAGCCGATCATCGCGCCAGCGCCCTGCGCCACGCCGGTGACCATGCCGCCGATGAGACCAACACCGGGAATGCCGATCTGTCGATAGAGCGGTACCGCTGGTGCAGGAAGTGGCTGCAGGAGTCCGAGTGCGCGCGTGAGCCAGCCGCGCAGGTTGCCGCGCGGCACGATCGCATCAATGAAGCCGGTCTCGAGCAAGAACTCGCTGCGCTGGAAGCCAACGGGGAGTTCATCGCCAATGGTGCCAGCGGAGACGCGCGCGCCACTGAAACCGATGAGTGCATTCGGTTCGGCAACGTTGAGGTCGCCGAGTGCGCCGAACGAGGCGATGGTGCCGCCGGTAGTTGGATCGGTCAACACGCTAATGAAGGTGCCGCCGCTCGCCTTCAGGCGCGCGATGGCGGCGAGCGTCTTCGGGAGCTGCATCAGGGCGTAGGTCCCCTCTTGCATCCGGGCGCCGCCCGATGCCGAGACGATCACGAGTGGGAGGCGGCGGGCGGTGGCGAGTTCGGCGGCGCGGGCAACCTTCTCGCCTACGACCGAGCCCATCGAGCCACCCATGAAGAAGAAGTCCATGGCGACGAGGGAGACCTCAATGCCGCCAATGAGGGCGGTGCCGCGAATGGCGGCGTCACGCTCGCCGGTGGCGGCGCGGGCGGCGGCGGCACGCTCGGGATACCCCTTGGAGTCGGTAAAGACGATCGGGTCGAGCGAGATCAGGCTGGCGTCAGCCTCAACGAAGCTCCCCTCGTCGACCAGCTGCGCAATGCGCTCGCGGGCGGGCACACGGAAGTGATGGCCGCATGCCGCGCAGACTTGGAGGCTCTTCTCCAAGGTCTTCTTGAAGAGGAGCTCTGAGCACCCGGGGCACCGGACCCACAAATCGGGCTCGGCTCCGGGAGTCGCCTTGCGGCGTTTAAACGGGTTCCGAAAGCTGGGCATTAACCCTCCCCTTAGAGGGAGATGGTACCCGCTATGGGATGGCGATCCGCACGACCTTGGTCACTTCGCCCGCCAAAATGGCACGCTCCGTGCCGTTTACGCTCAGAATCAGCGCCCCCGAGGCCCCGTCGTGCCCAACGACGATCCCCGTGAGGATCTCCCCCGCCGCCACCTCAAGGTCCACCGAGCAGCCCTCGAGCAGCTGCCGAGAGCGCCAGTCGGCGACATCGAACCGCCCATCGGCGAGGGCGCCTAGGCGCCCCTCGAGCCGCGCTACCGCATCGGTAAAGAGTGCCTCACGATCGATTGGCCGGCCCGTCGCAATCTCCAAACTCGTCGCTGTTGCGCTCAGAGCCGGATCGAGTCGCGCCACATCGCCGCGCACATTTAGGCCAAGACCAACGACCAACCAGGCGTCGTCACTGCCGGCATCACCCGCCTCGGCCAACACGCCGCCCACCTTGCGGAAGCTCTGTGTCACGCCGCCTTCGATATTGCGAGCGACTAAATCATTCGGCCACTTCAGGCCAATGGTGCCGATCTGCATCCCTGCCGCATCTTCTATTGCATCGGCAACCGCGAGCGAGAGCTCGGCGGCAACGCGCCACCAACGTTCAGCATCAAGCGGCAGTGGCGAACCAGTGCCTGCACGCATCGCGAGGCTCATCAAGAGACCAGTGCCAGGCGCGTCAAGCCAGGTGCGTCCGCGACGGCCGCGACCGGCGCTCTGCGTTTCGGCGCGAATCAGCAGCGGCGTATCGGCGGCAACGAGGCCGGCCACAAGTCGCTCGCGTGCAACGTCGTTGGTCGAGGAGACCTCGGTGAGTCGCTCAACCGCGATCTGCGTCAGGGCAACTACTCCGCGTCGACTGCGTCGGGCGTTGCCAGGTCGAACGTGTCGTGCAGCGCCTGCAGCGCGCGTGGCGCGTCAGACTCGCTAACGATGCAGGTGATGCGAATCTCGGATGTCGAGATCATCTGAATGTTGATCTTGGCATCGGCGAGTGTGCCGAACATGCGCGCGGCGTAGCCTGGCGCATTCTGAATGCCCGCACCAACGATGGAGACCTTCGCCACGTTCTCATCGATCTCGAGTGCGCGCGCGCCGATCTCGGCGCGAATCTTCTCGAGTACCGGACGTGCAGCGGCAAGGTCGGCACGCGAAGTGGTAAACGAGAGGTCGGTGGTGCCGTCGTGCGAAACGTTCTGCACGATCATGTCGACGTTGATGTTCCCCGCCGAGAGCGGCTCAAACACCGCGCGCGCGATACCGGGCTTGTCGGGCACGGCAACCATGGTCACCTTCGCCACCTTCGTATCGGCCGCAAGGCCGCGAACCTTATTGCGCTTCTCCACCTGCGTATCCTCCTTGATTACTGTCCCTGGCTGCTCCTCAAATGAACTGAGCACCTCAATGGCTACGTTATTGACCCAGCCGAGCTCCACGGCACGCGTCTGCATGACCTGGGCCCCCTGGTTGGCGAGCTCGAGCATCTCCTCGTACCCGACCACCGAGAGCTGCCGGGCGGCGGGCACGGCGCGGGGGTCGGCGGTGTACACCCCCCGAACGTCGGTAAAGATCTGGCAGCGATCGGCCCCCAGGGCAGCCGCCAGGGCGACCGCCGAGGTGTCGGAGCCGCCACGGCCAAGGGTGGTGGTCTCGGACCCCTCGCTGACCCCCTGGAAGCCCGCCACGATCACCACTCGGCCAGCGTCGAGCTCGGCCCGCACGCGCTTAGGCTCAATGCCCGCGATGCGCCCCTTGCCGTAGGTGCCATCGGCCCTGATGCCGGCTTGGGCGCCGCTCAGTGAGATGGCGTCGGTACCGCGCGCAATGAGGGCCATGGCCAAGAGTGCTGCCGACTGAATCTCGCCAGTGGCGAGCAGTGCATCTTGTTCGCGCGCGTTCGGCGGAGCACCGCCCGTTACGGACGATGCCAACGCCAACAAGTCATCGGTGGTGTCGCCCATCGCTGAAACGACCGCCACCACATCGCGGCCGGCGGAGCGATCGCGTGCGATGCGCGCAACGACGGCGGCGATGCGCTCAACGGAGCCGACCGAACTCCCGCCGTACTTCTGAACGAGCAGCTTTGAAGAGACGCTCACTTCACTCCGACCGAACGAAGGATGCGTACCCCCTCTTGGTCGACCTCAATCTGTTCGGCATGGCCACCCACACCCGTTGCCACCGCTGCGGCATTGAGCGCCGCAACCACCGCGGCGATGCCGTCATCACCGCGCTCGTCATCGACGATCGCCAACACCGAAGAGCCGGAGCCTGCCAGGCAGGCGCTCGTGGCACCAGCGTCGAGTGCGGCGGCGAAGAGCTTCGGCAGCGCCGCGTACCTCTTGATCCGATACGGCTGGTGGATGCGATCGTCGGAGAGGATGGCAAATCCAGAGACTTCGCCCGCCTCGAGTGCGGTAATACCCAGGGCGAGTCGCGAGGCGTTGTGTACCGCATCTTTGATTGGCACCGCCTTCGGCAGCGCGGCGCGCATGTCGCTCGTCTCAAAGCGCACGTCGGGGATCAGCACCACCGGAATCGCATCGTGCGGCACATGGATGATGCGCGCGGTGAGTGTGCCGTTTGCGCGACCACTCGCCACACAGCCGCCAAAGATGGCGGCGGCAACGTTGTCGGGGTGCCCCTCGATCTCGTCGGCAGCTGCAAAGAGACGATCGGTGAGCGGATCGCTAAACGACTCGAAGCAGGCGCCACTCGCCCCCGAAGCGCCGGCAGCCGTGCCGGCAAGCGCAGCACCAGCGAAGAGGCCGCCAACAATAGCTGCGGCCGACGAGCCCAAGCCGCGCGAGAGGGGAATGTTGTTGACCGCCGTGACGGCAAGGTCGAGCGCGTCGGCGCCGGTCACGCCGGCAATCGAGAGCCCGCGATAGATGGCATCGAGCGCCATGTTGGTGCGGTCCGGCGCCAGCTCTTCGGCACCCTCGCCCGAGGCGCCGTAGGTCACAATGCCTTTGCCTGAAGCGGAGACGCCGGTGACCTGCACGGTGAGTTCGTTGGTCATCTCGAGGGCGAGGCCGAGCACGTCGTAGCCGGCGCCAAGGTTCGCCACGGTGGCGGGCACCGCAACGGTGACCGATCGGCCGACCAGGTCTGCTGCCTTCATGACGCCTCCTCCGCTACCAACCGAGCGCACGGCGAACGCCGGCGACCGTTGCATCTGACTGCCGAATCTCGCCGATAAGGCGCGACGCGGTGTCGGGGTCCTTCAGGCCGAAGCCCGTCATCACCGCAACAATGCGCTGCGACCCATCAATCGAGCCGTCAGCGATGGCGTTGCGCAAACCGGCAATTGGCGCGGCGCAGGCTGGCTCTACGAAGATGCCAGCCAAGCGAATGATGTCGGCCTGCGCGCGCAAGATCTCGTCGTCGGTGACGGCGCGAATGAAGCCGCCCGACTCGTCACGTGCCGCAATCGCCAGGTCCCACGATGCGGGCTTGCCGATGCGAATCGCCGTGGCGATCGTCTCCGGATTCGAAATCGGCGCACCCGAAACGAACGGCGCAGCACCAGCGGCCTGGAAGCCCGCCATGCGTGGTCGTCGCTTGGTGCTGCCAATGCGCACCGCGTCAGTGAAGCCGCGCCAGTAGGCGCTGATGTTCCCCGCGTTCCCCACGGGGAGCGCCAACACGTCGGGGGCGTCACCAAGGTCGGCAATGATCTCGTGCGCCGCCGTGGCTTGACCCGCGATGCGGTGCGGATTGATCGAGTTCACGATCTCGATACCGCCACCACCGGCGCCGAGCTCGCGCACGATCTCGAGCGCATCGTCGAAGTTGCCATCGATCGAGATGACCTTCGCCCCTGCGGCAAAGGCCTGCAGCAACTTCCCTGCGGCGATCTTGCCCGCAGGCAAGAGCACGATCGCCTCGAGCCCCGCGGCGGCGGCGTAGGCGGCGGCCGATGCCGAGGTGTTGCCGGTGCTGGCGCAAACCACGGCGCGCGCGCCCGACTCTGCCGCCTTCGCAACCGCCATGACCATGCCGCGATCCTTGAATGAGCCGGTTGGGTTCGCCCCCTCAACCTTGAGCCACAGGTCCGATGCACCAATGTCGGCACCGAGGCGCGGCACGCGAACTAGAGGTGTGGCGCCTTCGCCAAGCGTCAGGATCGGTGTGGCAGCGGTAACGGGGAGCAGGTCGCGGAAGCGCTCCAGCAGGATCGGTCGTGCGCCAAACGAGCCGCTCATCGCCACACCCAGCTCGGCAACTCAGGCAGGACCGGCCCCCGCCAGATCCCCCAGTCTTCGCTGGTCATGCCGCCGAAGTAGTTGATGAAGTGCAACCCCTCGCTCTTCCAAGCGGTAGCGAGCTCACGACGCTGCGCCTCGCTCAAACCGCGCACGGCGAGCACGGTGCGGCCAGACTGGCGCGCCCCCTCGTACACGATCAAGTCAGCCGCCTGGTCGGTGCTCAAATGGCGCAGCAGATTCATGAAGCGACTAAAGGCACCTGGACGCGCCAGGGTGGCAACGCTCGGCCCCGCCACGTCGAGCAGCAGCACATCGCGCACACCAGTGAGTTCAGCACACGCGCGACCGCGCTCTGCAACGGCGTCGGTATTCGCAACAGCGAGCAGCCAACCGGTCGGATAGGTAATGCGCAGCGGCCCGTTCACTTCGCACCGCGCTTTGCAGCCTTGATCCATGCCGGCGCTGGCGCCGCGATCGCCGCAGGCAGATCACCCCACGACGAACCCTCACCGCGCGCAATCGCCAACAGGTCGTTCAACACGCCAGAAGCGGTCGAGCCTGGGCCAGCACCTGCGCCCGCCATGGTGAGATCGCCAATCAGATCACCCGAGATCACAATCAGGTTTCCCCCACCAACGGTGGTACCGAGTCGCGAGTCGGCGGGCACTTCGGTCACGCGCACCGACAAAGAATCCTTAGAGGAATCGTCGCCACCGTTCTGCCACTCCGCGATCATGCGCAGTCGCGCGCCGCGCGACGCTGCGTCGGCAATCGCCGCAGGGGTGACGCCCGTAATGCCAGGGGCATCGTCAAATTGCACATGCGAAAGTGCGGGCCAGGCGCCCGCGGCGAGTCGCGCCAAAACTACCAACTTGGCGGCGGCGTCTTCGCCCTCGACATCGCTCTTCGGGTTCGCCTCGGCGTAGCCGACCTTCTGTGCCTCGGCGAGCGCCTGGTCGTACGACCAGCCCTCGCTCTCCATCTTGGTAAGGATGTAGTTGGTGGTGCCATTGATGATGCCGCGAATCGAGGTGATCTCATTCGCCGACATGTCACCAGCCAAGACACCAATCACCGGCACTCCCGCGGCAACCGCAGACTCAAAGCGCAGTGCCGTGTCGGTTGATCGCGCCAACGACTCAAGTCGTGCACCAAAGGTTGCCAGCAGCAGCTTGTTCGCCGTGACGACGGGTCGACCGGCCTTCAGCGCCGCCTCAACGATCGGCATGGCAGGGTCGAGCCCACCCATCAGCTCGACGACAACGTCAACATCGTCGGAGGCGGCAAGTGCCGCAGGGTCGGTGGTTAGTGGTGCAATGCGATCGAGTCCAGCGGCCTGCGCCTTGGCCAGGTCGCGCACCGCGATCCCCGCGATGCCGATCCCCCACTCCTCAGCTCGGCTCGCTAGCCCGCGCGCAACCGCCGCCCCGACCGTGCCCCCGCCAAGGAGTCCGATCGTGAGGCGCTCGCCCTGCCAGCCCGTCTGCTCTGCCATGGGGTAAGGGTAGCGGAGGGG
>NZ_JBBAWH010000006.1:0-2977 GCF_040397235.1 Candidatus Limnocylindrus sp.
TATCCTCACCCCCCACGCGGGAGTAGCTCAGTTGGTAGAGCGTCTGCTTCCCAAGCAGAAGGTCGCGAGTTCGAACCTCGTCTCCCGCTCCAGCCCCTACACTCTCGCCATGGCAAAAGACGGCAAAAAGCCCCTCAAGAACGCATCACTCGACACCCTGGCGGTCCACGCCGGTGAGAGCGCCGACCCCACGACCCGTGCCCACAATCTGCCGATCTATCAGACGGCGACCTTCACCTTTGAGACAGCCGACGAGAAGGAGGCAGCGGTCGATGGGGCACTTGCCTGGGAGCCGAACAAGTACTTCTATACACGCACCAGCAACCCCACCACGGCAGCACTTGAAGAGAAGCTCGCAGCACTCGAAGGTGCCGAGAGTGCGGTCGCCTCAGCATCAGGCATGTCGGCGATTGCCGCGGGGCTCCTCGCCCACCTGAAGTCCGGTGATCACCTCGTCGTCGCCGACGACCTCTTCATTATCAGCCAGATTCTCTTCGCCGAAGACTTCCCCTCCCGCGGCATTGAGGTGACACCGGTGCCGATCACCGATCACGCTGCGGTGCAGGCGGCGATGAAGCCGAACACAAAGATTATCTTCTGTGAGGGGCTCTCCAACCCGTGGATGCGCATCACCGACATTCCAGCCATTGCGAAGATTGCCCACGGGGGTGGCGCACTCGTGGTGGTCGACAACACCTTCTTGAGCCCCGTGCTGCTCCGCCCACTGGAACATGGTGCGGACCTGGTGCTACAGACAACCACGAAGTGGGTCTCGGGCCACGGCGATGCGCTCGGTGGCGTTGCCGCTGGCTCCAAGGCGCTCGTTGATCCGATTCGACGCCAGACGGACCTTCTTGGCGGCGCGGCATCGCCGTTCAACTCCTGGCTGATCGCGCGCGGCGCGCGCACCCTACCACTGCGCATGGAGCGCGCCTCGGCGAATGGCACTGCAGTTGCCGCGTTCTTGGAGGGGCATGAGAAGGTCGAGTGGGTACGTCATCCAAGCCTCGCGTCGCATCCAGATCGCGCGGTCGCAGATCGCCTGCTCACCAACGGGTGGGGCGGCATGCTCTCATTTAAGCCACGCGCGGCGGCCGGCGTTGATCCTCTCGACGCCATGCGCGCCTTCAGCGATCACCTCAAGATCTTCGCGGTCGGCGTCAGCCTCGGCGAGGTCGACACGCTCGTCTATCCGATGCCGAAGCGCGGTGGGATCTTCCGCATCAGCATCGGCATTGAATCCGTGAAGGACATCATCGCCGACTTCAGCCAGGCGCTCGATCACGTTCGCTGAGAGGGGCGAGTGAGCTACATGTTGGACGAGCCGAAGCGGGCTCCCCGCGGGATCGTGCAGGTTGCCGCAGCTGTCAGCAATGGGCTGCTCGGAGTCACGCTGATCGCCGCCGGCCTCGCTGGTCTCGTGGCTATTGCGATCGTGGCCGCTGATATCGCGGATCAAACCTGGGTCTCGCTCGGTGCGCAGATTACGGCCCAACTCGGGAGCGACGTTGCCACACTCTTGGAAACGTTCCAGATTGATTTCGCCGTCATCCTCACCACCCTGGCCGACCAGAACAACCTCCCGGAATTTGGCGCGTGGGTGCGACAGATTCTTGCTCTGCTCATGGTCGCGACGGTTGCCCTCGGGTTGGCAGGTGCCGCGCCGCTCTGGGTTGCACGCGCACTCTGGTCACGACGCTCGAGTCGCGCGGTGCTCCTTTTTGGGGTGATCCTTAGCGCTATCGGCGCCTTTGGTCTCCTCGTGACGGGAGCACCGCAGCTGATCTGGGGTCTGGTGCTGGTTAACGGCGTACTCACCCTGGTGGCGAGCCGAACGATTCGCCCTTCGGCTTAAGCGCCGAATCCGCGCAGGCGTAGCGCGAGGCGCACGAGCGGTCCACGGATCGGATCAAGATCCACATCGAGTGCACCTGGGTAGACAACCGGTGCCCCACCCCAACCGGCCTTGAAGTGCGCGATCCCCGGCGTTGAGATCCCCCACATGTCGTAGGTGGCGCTCCCTCGCGCAACGGCACGTTCCATCGCCGTGACCTTGAGCGCGTATGGTGCACGCAGCTCGTTTCCAGCGCCGGTTGCGCCGCCGAAGAGCTCGGTCGTTGTTGTTGGCGTGGTGATTACGAGGAGCGCGCCGAGCGTTTCGCCCGACGGTGATTCGGCGATGAGGATCTCCGCCTCGCCGTTGAAGGCGCTCACGATGTGTGCGAACGTGGCACTGCTGCGCGTCTTCACCCCGGTGCGCCCAGCGATCGATGACATCGCGGTGTGGAGCGCCTCAGCACCATCAGCACCAGCCGCGCGCACGGTGACGCCAGACTCGGTTGCATGTCGCGCGTACTGTCGCCACTTGCTGCGCCAGGCGGCGCGAACGCTCTCCATTCCAGCTGAGAGATCAATTCGCCGACTGGTCGATGGCTGCACCGGTCGTGCGCGATGCAGTGTGATTTGCGCGGTTGATGCTGCAGCGAGCCACGGCGCGCGTAGGTCGGCGCTCAGCGCATCGGCAGGGTTGACCTGATCGGCCTCATCGGGGAGCGGCGCACTCTCACCTGGTTCCAGCCGAACCATGGTGACGCCGTCGCGACGAAGCTCGGAGAGTCCACCGAGGAGTTCGGCGCGCAGTGCTGCGGCAACTGATTCGTTCGGCGCAACAACAATGGGTCCGCGTGGCGCGTAGGCGATGCGACCGAGTCCAGCGGGGAGACGCTGCAACAGGAGTTGTGTGCCGGCCCACGCGGCGCCATCGTGTGCCACGAGGCGAACCGACTCCCAGCCGGTGAGCGCTTTCGATGCGGCCCAGGCTGGCTGTTGCACAAAGGGGAGGTCGGAAAGTTCACCCGCAGTGGCGGCGGCGCCAAGGCGTGCCCCCCAGGCGCTCAGCTCTTCTCGGACAACAGGACTCATGCGCGTAGGGTACGCGCCCCGCTACCCTTGCGCCTATGCCTGCAGATCAGACCCT
>NZ_JBBAWH010000006.1:3077-75328 GCF_040397235.1 Candidatus Limnocylindrus sp.
GCGCGTAGGGTACGCGCCCCGCTACCCTTGCGCCTATGCCTGCAGATCAGACCCTTCCGCCGTACGTGTTGAACCCCGATGGGGTCGTCTTCGATTTGGATGGCGTGCTCTGCGATACCGAGCCGCTCTGGGCCGAGGCACGCTTCGCCATTGCCGCCGAAGTTGGCGGTCGCCTGGTCGAAGAGGACTTCCACCGCTTCTACGGAGCGAACACCCAACAGTGGGGTAGCGCCATGGCCGAGATCCTTGGCCACCCAGATGCCAACGAGGTTGCAACGCGCACGATCAACCACCTCGAGGGGCTTTATCGCTCTGGGCGTGTGCAGGTGATTCCCGCCGGTGTTGCCGCCGTTCGCCGCGCCGCAGCGCGTGGCCCCGTTGCCATTGCGTCGGGGAGCCCGCGCAGCATCATCGCCACGCTGATCGAACTCCTCGGCCTCGCCGACGTCGTGCACACCTACGTGAGCTGTGACGAAGTCGCCGGCGGCAAGCCACTCCCCGACGTCTACCTCGAGGCGTGTCGTCGCATCAACATTGCGCCGGAGCGCTCACTCGCCATTGAAGATTCGCTGGCTGGCGCGCGCGCCGGTAAGGCGGCGGGGATGAGTGTCGCCGTCGTGCCGCTCCCTGGCGCACCGTCATCAACAGGCGCTGCAGAAATTGCCGACGTAGTGTTGGCGAGCCTCGACGAGCTACCGCTCGCCGCGCGCTAGCTCTGCGGGACTCCCGCCTTAGCGCCGAGCTCCGCATTGGAGGGCTCAATCAGGTACGAGCCATCCTCAAAGATGATCACGGGGATCGACTTCGCGCCGGTCAGCGTCTCGATCATCTCCTTGGCGGCCGCATCGGCATCCACATCAACGTAGGTATAGGGAACCTGGTGTGCGTCGAGGTAGCCCTTGGAACGCGTGCAGTCGCTGCACCAGGCCGCGCCGTACAGGGTGATCTTCTTGGCGTCGCTCATGGGTACTACCTCCCTCTCGATGCTCGCCGCGGGCGCGGCGCTGTTGCCATCGTAGCGCGTCGCAAGAGGAGCAGCCCGCCGATCGAGATCAGCGCTCCCGCGAGCGGGAGTCCACCGAGTTCTGCGGGGAGATACCAGTTGATCGCAATTGCGGTCGTAACCACGGGGGGGAGCGCACCGATCCAAAGGAGCGGCTGCTTGGCACGTTGGGCTCCGCGAATAAGCCGCCAGGCGGTAGCGCCAGCGAGGAGGCCAACAATGATCCACTCTGCTGGCGGCCGAGCGCAGGCATAATCCGGTGTGCAGACCTGCAGCGTGTCGTAGAGGCGAGTCGTTGCGATCGGCACGAATACGGCGGCGAGCGAACCAACACCGAAGGCTGCGAAGACCTCAACAAAGCGGCGCTCGACGGGGCGATATTGCGCCGATTCAGCTTGCAGAAGGGATCGCCCAAAGAAGAGCGCCGGTAGAAGCGCTGCTAGGTAGAGTGCTGCAATCACGACAGTTAGAGGACTTACGCCTTGTACGCCTTGGGGCACAGGTGCGCCTTGGGGAATAGCCCACACCGCAAACGGTTCAAGGATGAGAGAGAGCACACCGAGAGGGAGTAGCCCAACAGCAAAGATCGCTCCCGTAATGCTGATCCAGTCAGGGAGCCGTCGCGCGCGACGAGCGAGGATACGCGCCATCAGGAATATAGTGACGCCGTTAATCAGCGTATGGAGCAGGCGCCCAGGGAGGCTTAAGTCCCACGGCAGCACTGAGTGCAGCACTGCCGCTGCAGTGAACACCGTGCTGAGCGCCGCGATCAGCGCGAGGATTGTTCCAGTACCAAGGTCTACGGGGAGACGCGCGCTCAGCCGGCCAGCAGCGGCGGCGGCAATCGCGACTGGGGCACCTACAGCCAGTATTGATAAGGCGGCGCGCAGCTGCTCATTACTGATCCCGGAGAAAAAATCTGGCCGATTAGCCGTGGTCCAGGTCACCAGGGCAAGGAGGATGCCACCGTTCAGAAGGAGCGAGGCGATAACAACATCAAGCTTTAGTGGCGAGCCGGTTGCTTTTCGTTGTGTTGATGTGCTCATGGGCTTAGTATGCGCCCTCGGCGTCGCCTCTGTCGCGTTCACGCTACCCTCCGTTTCATGTTGAGAGGATCGGTACTGGTGACCTACGCCGCCTTGGCGACCGCTGAGTTCGTTCGCGGTGTTGGCCTCATCGCCTCTGGGGCGCTGACCTATGGCCTCCTGGGCGGTGCGCTCCCAGCCGAGGGGGGCTACGACCGGATCGTGGCCTATGCCGCGTTTGCGACCATCGCCCTCGGAGCGCTCGACCTCCTCCTCATCGGAGCGATCGTGGTGCGAGCCGTCGGTGGGGGTCGGACCCCACGTGCCCAGATCCTCGTGAGCCTGGGGCTCTCCGTGATTCTGATCTTGGCTGGGGGGTCTTTGGCCCCGCAGGTGGCCATGCTCGTGCTCGCGACGCTCCTGGCCCTCGCACTGCGCCTCGAGGGTGCCACGCAGGCGGCGAACGGCTAGACTCCCCCGCATGGTTGGACCCGTCTACCTCACGGAATCAGGGAAGGCTGTGCTCGAGGCCGAGCTGCATGACCTGATCCATTCGCAGCGCCCAGCGGTGATCGCGCGCATCAAGGCGGCGAAAGAGTTGGGCGACCTGCGCGAAAACGCCGACTACGAGATCGCCCGGAATGAGCAGTCGTTCATCGAAGGGAAGGTCTTGGAGATCGAAGAGAAGCTGCGCAACGCTGAGATCATTGATGAGCATGCCAGCACCGACGAGGTTGCCCTCGGCTCCACCGTCACCGTGACCGCGGAGCGCAAGAGCCACGACTACCTGATCGTTGGATCCACCGAGGCAGACCCAAGCGGCGATCCGCCGAAGATCTCCAACGAGAGCCCACTCGGCAAGGCGCTGATCGGACGCAAGGTCAACGACAAGGTCGTTGTCACCCTGCCGAACGGCAACGAGATCAACTACACCATCAAGAAGATCTCCTAACCCCCGGAGCGCGCGAGCGCGATGAGCACCACCCTCTCCGCAACAGATCTCGCCGATCTTGATCGCGCCCAGGATCGCGAGCTGCTGATTGGCAACGGGCTCGGCGGCTATACCGCTCTCTCCCCCCTCGGTGCACCGGGGCGCCGCTATCACGGTCTCCTCGTTGCGGCGCTGCAGCCGCCCGTCGCTCGCACCGTGCTTGCCGGCCCTCCAATGCTCTGGGTGCGCGCCGATGGCGACTGGTTGCCACTCTTTAGCTTTGAGATGGATCCGGGTCGCTTCTCGCCACAGCTCGGCGCACCACTGCACCAGGTTTCGGTTGGCGTTGGCGGTGTCACCAAAGCTTGGGGGCTGCCAGTTGGGCAACTCATTGAGCGACAGTCGGCAATCCACGGCGCGAATGCCGTATTGCTGACCCTGAGTCTCGATGCTGCGGCAACGGCGGGCGTCAATCTACTGGTGCGCCTGACCGCCACGGCACACGATCACCATGACGCCCTCATTGGCGACCTAATGTGCGCGGAATCCAACGTAGGAGAGAGTGCGCAGCAGGGTTCGTGGCGAATGGGCTCCGCGTGGCCCGAGGTGCAGGTCCGCTGTGACGGCGGCACACTCTCCCCCGACGCTGGGGTGATTCGTGGGCTCTTCCATCGGCACGACGCGGCACGAGTCGAGGCCGATCGATCGGACTACGCCATTCCGCTGCGCTGGAACGTGCGCCTTGAGCCCGGCAACACTGCACATCTGCTGGTTGCTACCGAGGGTGGTGGGGTCGGTCGGCCGCCAGCCGAGCTCCTCGCCGCAATGGTGAGCGGTGGTGGCGCGTCGCTGCTTGCGGAGTGCGAGGCGCGCGATCGCGACCTACTCGCACGGGCGCAGTCAGTAGGCGATGGCGCCGATGCCGCGATCGCTGCGAGCGGCGAGCTGCAGGCGCTGGTCCTCGCCGCAGATGACTTTCTCGTGCGTCGACGCATTCCCGCCACGCCCGGACCAGCGGATCCTGCGGCGCCACTCGGCTGGTCGGTGATCGCCGGCTACCCCTGGTTCAACGACTGGGGGCGCGACACGGCGATCGCCCTGCGCGGTTTGACCTTGGCAACGGGCCGACCAGAGATTGGTGCCACGGTGCTGCGCTCCTTTGCCCCGTGGGTGCGCCGGGGGCTGCTGCCGAACAACTTCCCCGATCGCGTCAATGAGATGCCCGAGTACCACACCATTGATGCACCGCTCTGGTACATCGAGGCGGCACGTGCACACGTAGCGGCGACGGGCGATCACGCGCTTGGTGCGGAACTACTGCCAGCACTGCTGAGCATCATCGCCGCCTACCGCGACGGCACCGACTTTGGGATCGGCGCCGATAGCGACGGACTCATCGTCGGATCGGCAGAGGGGCGCCAGCTCACCTGGATGGATGCAAAGCTCGACGATTGGGTGGTGACCCCGCGACGCGGCAAGCCGATCGAGATCTCGGCGCTCTGGTACCGCGCGCTCCGAAGCGTCAGCGCCTGGCTCCGAGATACAGCGATCAGTGACGGAATTCCGGATGCTGCCCGAATTGCTGCCGATCTGGATCAGTTCGGCGATCGCGTACGTACGAGCTTCCGTGCACGGTTTATTCGCACCGAGGTGCCGTGGCTTGCCGATGTGGTCGACGGACCTGAGGGTGATGACCTTGCACTGCGACCGAATCAGTTTATCGCCCTCGGTCTTGGTGGGGATCTCATCCCGGCCGCCGAGGCGCAGCGCGCCTTCGCCGCAGCCGATGCCGAACTGCGCGCTCCGATTTGCATTCGCTCGCTGGCGCCGAGTGATTCCGCCTATCGCGGCGACTACGACGGCGATCGGAAGTCGCGCGATGGTGCCTATCACCAAGGGCTCGGCTGGCTCTGGCTGATTGGGCCGTGGGCCGACAGCGCCTTCGCCGTGCACGACCTCACGAATTCGTCGAGTCGCGCAGCTGCACTGGCGCTCGTGACTGAGGCGCTGACGCCGTATCGCACACATCTGCGTGAGGCGGGGCTTGGCACGATCTCAGAGAACGCAACGGGTGATGCACCATTCACCCCCGTCGCCTGTTTTGCGCAGGCATGGAGCGTCAGCGAGCTGCTGCGCATTGAGCGTTGTGTCGCCGCGCTCCGCGCCAACTCGCCGGAGTCGAAGCGCTAGACGAGGATCCCCGCGCCGAAGAAGAGGCCTGCGGCAAGGATCGTTCCCGTGGTGACGGCGCCGAGACCGATGTAGAGCAGCCCGGTTGCCGATTCCATGGAGCGAGCCTTTGCGGTGCGCCATCCGGCGTAGGTGAGTAGTGCCGGAAACACCAGGCCGATCACGAGTCGCAAGATGGCGAAGAAGTCCCACCCGGCGCCGAGGCCACCGAGGCCGAAGAGTTGCCAGATGAGAAAGAGGGCAAGCTGCACGCCAATGCCGATGCCGAGCGTGCGGCTCAGCAGCAAGAGCGGCGCTTCCGGAAGTTTCGGTGTGACGAGATACCAGTGAGCAAGGATCATCGCCGCAAATGAGCCGCCGGTAACAGCCGCGAGGATCAAGAGCTGCAGGGCGAGCGCCACCGCAACGAGTGGTGTCGGAGCCCAGCCAACTGCAGCAACAAGCAGTGCGGCAACCGCAGTGAGGACGGTGACTAAACCGACGTGCCGTCCGTCGCTGCCACGCGCGATGCGCAGCGTCCAGAGCGTGGAGAGCGACGCAACCGCCACCAGTAGGAGTCGGCGCAGCGCATCGATCTCGGGGGTGGCGGCCTGGATGGGCGCATCGGCAGAGGGGACCGGAAGCGCTCCGTCGGCCAGCCAGGCGAGGTAGGCCCAGCCACCAGCGGCGAAGACGGTAAACCCGCGGTAGCCCCGCGTTGACTCCGAGCGGTGGGTCAGCAGGAGAATGGCGGCCAAGCTGCCGACCGCAAGGCCGCTCACCACCACCCAGTTGATGAACGAGAGGGAGCGTGCAACGGTCTCAACAGGCATCGTTGCAGCCTATCACCCACCCCGCACCCCTATCCTCCACGGATGAGCGGTCACAAACCTGAGGCATTGCGATGATTCGCGGGGAGGAGCCGGCCCTCGGCACCCCTGAGCCGCCACGCTACGGGAGCGATGCCCCCTGGATGGGCGAGGTGGTCATTCAGGCGAAACACCTCCTCGTCTGGCTCGCGCAACTCTCCCAGCGCTACGGCGCGCCGATCCGTCGCCTCGACGAGATCCCTGACAAAGAGTTGCAACTTCTAGCGCAGCGCGGCGTGAGCGCACTCTGGCCGATCGGCATCTGGCGTCGCAGTGCCGCCTCCCGTGCGATGAAGGTCGGCGCTGGAGATCTTGATGCTGAGGGCTCCGCCTACGCCGTTGCCGAATACGTCGTTGATGAGGGGTTGGGCGGCGATGCAGCACTCGCGACGCTGCGCACCAGGGCCGGCGCCGTTGGCATTCGCATCGTGAGCGACATGGTGCCGAACCATGTCGCCATCGACGGCCGCTGGGTCAACGAGCGCTCTGAGCTGCTCCTCTCCTCCGCACATCCGCCCTTCCCAAAATATCGCTACAGCGGCGAGAATCTCTCAGGCGAGCCAGGCAGCGCCATCCGTATTGAAGACGGATACGAGCGCGGTGATGATGCCGCCGTCACCTTCGAGCGCCGCGCTACAGATTCGTTGCAGTACATCTATCACGGTAATGACGGCACGAACATGCCGTGGAAGGACACCGCCCAAATCGACTACCTCAATCCGGAGGCGCGTGAGGCGGTGATCCAAGAGATCCTCTCCGTTGCTCGGCGCTCCGACATCATTCGCTTCGATGCGGCGATGACCCTTGCCGCGCAACATATCCGGCGTCTCTGGTATCCGGCGCGCGGCACGGCTGCGGCGATCCCATCGCGCAGCGAGTTTGCGATGACCGACCGGGAGTTCGCCAAACGACTCCCACGAGAGTTCTGGCGCGAGGTGGTGGAGCGCGTCGAACGCGAGCTACCCGGCACGATGCTCCTCGCCGAGGCCTTCTGGCTCCTCGAGGGCTACTTCGTGCGTGGGCTCGGCATGCACCGCGTCTACAACTCCGCCTTTATGGCGATGCTGCGCGACGGCAAGAACAGCGAGTACCGCACGATCCTGCGTGACACCACCGCGTACGACCCTGAGCTGCTGCGCCGCTACGTCAACTTCCTCACCACCCCCGACGAAGAGCCGGCCGCTGTGGGGTTCGGGATTGGCGACCGCGCTCTCTTGGCAGCAACGCTGTCGGCGACGCTCCCCGGCGTGCCGATGCTCGGTCACGGGCAGTGGGAGGGGCAGCGTGAGCGTTACGGCATGGAGTACCGTGCGCCACGCACCAGCGACCCGATCAGCACCGACCACGTTGAACGCTATGACCGCGAGATCGCCCCACTCCTTCGGGCACGGCACCTCTTCGCCGGCGTCGCGGACTTCCGCTGGTTCAATGCGAAGAGCGACAGCAAGGCGGTGCGTGAAAGTGCGTACGCCTTTAGCAACGCGGCCGGGAGTGCTCGCACGCTGGTGATCGCCCTCAACAGCGATACGGGGGCAGAGCTCACCATCCAGCACGCCGCACCGGCGGTCTCCCCGTCGAGCTCACTTGGCGGGGCAGCTGCGAGCCCGCTCCCGGCCAGCGCGATTGCCGATCGACTCGGTGTTTCGGCGAGCGCTGGTGATGTGGTCGAGCTGCGCGATGCGATCACCAACCGTAGTCTCCTGGTCAGCACCGCCTCACTGGCGCGCAGCGGACTTACGGTGCGGCTCCCTGCGTTCGGTCGCGTCGTCTTCTGGGGGATTGCGCAGCATCACTCAACGCCGAGCGAGCCGTGGGGCGATCTTGCCACGCTGGCGAAGGGCGAGTTGCTGCACGATCCAGTCGCCGCGCTAGCTGTGCTCACGAGCGGCGGCACCCCCGCCGATGCGCTTTCGGCGAGAATAGAGCGGCCAACTGGCACAAGTGCGACGGGGAGGAAGCGCGTGACCGAACGCAAGCCCACATCTGGGGAGTCGACCGCCGACCCGCGACTCTTGACGACGGAGACGCCTGCGCCGCCAGAGGCGGTGCGAGCGATTGCCGCACTCCTCGGCCGAGCCGCTGCCCCACTCCGCTCGGAGCGCCGCGCCGCAACTCCACCCCCGGCGCCGAAGTCAGAGCCCGAGGTTCAGGCGCCCATCGAGGGCCTGCGCGACCACGAGATTCTTGTGGAGGGCGAACATAGCGACCTGATTCGGCTCGCCGCACATGAGATTGATCAGGTGAAGCGGCGCGCCAAGCGCGCTCGACGAGCGGTACGTGAGGCACTCGCCCGCATCTCAACGCCAGGGGGCGACGAACTCGGCGGGTAGCCCCGCTACTGCGGGTCGGCGAGAACGAGCAGCTTGATCTCGGTCATCTCATCCATCGACCAGCGCACACCCTCTCGACCAAGACCGGAATCCTTCACGCCGCCGTACGGCATGTTGTCAATGCGATAGGTCGGCACATCATTCACGATGACACCGCCAACCTCCAGATGGTCGAATGCGGCGCGTACATGCGCCAGGTCATTTGAGAAGAGTCCGCACTGCAGTCCGAAGCGGCTCTCGTTCACCGCGGCAATGGCCGCTGAGAAGTCGCTGAAGCGTTCGATGATCACCACGGGGGCAAAGGCCTCTTCGCTGCAGATGCGCGCGTCGCGCGGCACGTTCCTCAAGATCGTTGGGGCGAAGAGTCGCGGGCTTGCCGCGTTCACCGCTGCGCCACCTGCAATCAGCGTCGCGCCAGCGGCGATCGCCTCGTTCACCCACTCTGCGGTGCGCGCCGCGGCACCATCATCAATGAGCGGTCCGAGGTCGGTCCTCTCGCTCGCCGGGTCACCGAGCACGAGCTTCGCAGCACCGGCGGCGAACTGCTCCTCAAAGGCGTCAGCCACAAACTCGTGCACAAAGATGCGCTGCACGCTGATGCACACCTGGCCGGCGTAGGCGAACGAGCCGACGAGCGATCGCTTCACCGCCCACGAGAGATCTGCGGTGGCGTCAACGATGCAGGCGGCATTGCCACCGAGCTCGAGGATGACGCGCTTCTTGCCGACACGCCCCTTCAGCGACCAACCAACAGTCGGTGATCCAGTGAACGAGAGCACCTTGAAGCGCTCGTCTTCAATCAAGCGATCCGCATCGGGGCGCGAGGTTGGGATCACGCTGAGCCCGCCAGCTGGGAGGCCAGCGTCGACGAGGATCTCCGCGACCTTCAGCATGATCAGCGGGTCTGCGCTCGGCGGCTTCAGCACCATGCTGCAGCCAACCGCGATGGCGGGTGCAACCTTATGGGCGGCGAGGTTCAGTGGGAAGTTGAATGGGCTGATCCCGAGCACTGGGCCAACAGGGAACCGCTGCGTGATGCCGAGGCGACCCTTGCTCGCAGGTGCTAGGTCAAGCGGGATCGTCTCGCCGATCATCCGCTCCGCCTCTTCAGCGGCGAGCCTAAAGGTCAGCGCGCCACGATCGATCTCTGCACGTGCATCGCGGATCGGCTTCCCCGCCTCGGCGGAGAGGAGTGCTGCCAGCTCTTCGCGACGCTCGGTGATCTTTGCTGCGGTGGTGCGCAAGATCGCGCCACGCTCCCATGCGCCGAGCTTGCGCATGGCGGCAAAGCCGGTGACGCTCCCCGCAGCGGCGCGCTCGACCTGCTCCGGTGTGGCGAGGTAGGTCGTGCCGACCAGATGGCCGTCGAAGGGCGACCGAATCTCGACAAGGTTCGGCGAGCTCTCCCATGCGCCTGCGACGAGGATCTTCTGTGGCTCCATATGGGGCGAGTCTAGCGGCGCGCGCGGCGGCGTGATTAAAGCGCCTCGCCTCGTGGGTAGCTGCCGAGGATGCGCCGCTCCAACGTCACGTCGGCGAGCCCCTGCATCACGCCGAGAATCTCGGGAGAGCCGGCTGCGCCGTCGAGGTCGAACCAGAAGATGTACTCCCACTCCCCGACCCGATTTGGGCGTGACTCCAACTTGCTGATGTTGACGCCCGCCTTCGCAATCACCGCTAGTGCGGCGAGCAGGGTGCCCGGCTCGTTGCGCAGGCCGACCAGGAGGGTGGTGCGTGCTGGGCCAGCCTCGGCGTGCCGTGCAGGTCCACCCGCGCGCTGCACGATCCAGAAGCGCGTGCGATTCCCCTGCACCCCTTCGATTGGGCCGGTGAGTGGGTTGAGGCCGTGGATCACTGCGGCGCGTGACGAGAGGACGGCGGCGGCATCGCGCTCACCGCGCTCGCGAATCATCGCTCCGGCCCCTGCCGTGTTGTAGGTGGTGAGGAGTGCCCAGGGTCGACTGCGGAGATACTCCTCCGCCTGCGCGAGCGCCTGCGCGTGACTGTAGACGCGCTCCACCTGCTCGAGCGTCACGCCAGGAAGGGCGGCGAGTACGAGCGAGACGGGCACCACCACTTCGCCAACGATCTCGAGTGCGCCGTCGCGAAGGAGATCGAGCGTCTCGCGCACGGTGCCGTTGATCAGATTCTCAATCGGCAGAACGCCGTAGATCGCGCGCCCATCAAGGACGGCTGCGCGTACGTCACCAAATGAGGTGACGCTCAGCGATGCGGCCGCAGCACCGAAATAGGAGAGGAGTGCATCCTCGGCGAAGGCGCCAGGCTCTCCGGCGTAGGCGATCGCCTCGCTCATGCCGAACGACCGTTGGTGGCGTCTCGCTCGGTGCGGCGAGTAATCTCACCGCCCTGGAGGCGCAGCGCGTACTCGAGAGAGTCGGCAAGAGCCGCCGCCGATGCCGAGATGATGTTCTCGCCGACGCCCATCGTCGACCAGGTCTCCCCATCAGCGACAGAGTCAATGACGACGCGCGTCTTCGCCCCAGTCGCCGATGAGCCGTCGAGGATGCGCACCTTGTAGTCAACGAGGTGTACCGCGTCGAGCTGCGGATAGAACGCACCGAGCGCCTTGCGCAGCGCACGGTCAAGGGCGTTCACTGGGCCGTTGCCGTCGGCGGCGGTGTGGAGGCGCTCCCCAGCAACCTCGACGCGCACGGTGGCCTCGGCACGACCTGGAGCACCTTCACGCTGCTCCACGATCACGGTGAAATCTACGATGGTGAATGGGGCGACGTACGTTGGTCGATGGCGCTCTACGAGCAGTTGGAACGAAGCCTCGGCGCCCTCGTAGCTTGCGCCGGCTGCCTCCATCTCCTTGACGAGGGTCGAGAGGGTCTTCGAGTCGAGGCCGGAATTTGCGAGCTCAACGCCAAGTTCAGCGGCGCGGCTCCCTGTGTTCGCCTTGCCGCCTAGCTCCGAGACGACGAGGCGCCCGCGGTTGCCGACCAGGGCTGGATCAATGTGTTGATAGGCCCGCGGCGTCTTCACCTGCGCCGCGCCGTGCACGCCACCCTTGTGAGCAAAGGCCGAGCGGCCAACGTACGGCTGGTGATCGTCGGGGGCGAGGTTGGCAATCTCCGCCACCTCATGCGAGAGGTGCGAGAGGTCGGCGAGGCGATCGGCACCGGCAACGGTGTGCTGCGTCTTTAGGGCAAGGTTGGCGAGCAGCGACACCATGTTCGCATTGCCGGCTCGCTCGCCGTAACCATTGATCGTCGCCTGCACGTGACGTACGCCAGCATCAACCGCCGCAAGCGCATTCGCCACTGCGAGCTCGGCATCGTTATGTGTGTGGATCCCCCAAACGATCTCTTTCGCCGCCGCGTCGGCGGCGAGGGTCGCGCGCGCATCCTTCACGATCTCAGACATCCGACCGGTGAGGGTGCCGCCATTGGTATCGCAGAGAACGAGGGTCGATGCCCCAGCGTCACGTGCGGCGCGCAGCGTATCGAGCGCGTAGTCACGATCCGCCTCAAAGCCGTCGAAGAAGTGCTCGGCGTCGTAGACCATCTCGCGTCCGCGTTCGGCGATGTAGGCGACGCTCTCCGAGATCATCGCAAGGTTCTCGGCGCGCGACGCCTCAAGGACCGCCTCAACGTGCAGGGTCCAACTCTTGCCGAAGATCGTGACGATCGGCGTCTCGGCATCAAGGAGTGCATTCAGGTTGACGTCATCACCAGGCTTATTCGACTTATGACGTGTGCTGCCGAAGGCGGCGAGCCTTGCGCGCTCCCAGCGAATCTTCTTCGCTGCGGCGAAGAACTCAATGTCCTTCGGATTGGAGCCTGGCCATCCGCCTTCGATCGCCAGCATGCCGAACTCATCGAGCGCACGTGCGATGCGCAGCTTGTCTTGCAGCGAAAGGATTAGCCCCTCGCGCTGTGCCCCGTCGCGAAGGGTCGTGTCGTAGAGGAGGACCGGCTCCCGATCGGCGGCGCTGGCGCTGGTGGTCACTTAAGGCTCAGCAGCTGCTCAACGATGGCGTCGGTCGCCTCGCGGGTGCCTGCAAGGGTGAAGCCAGCGGCGCGGGCACCAGCGGCATCAAGCCCTGGGGCAAGGTCGGCGGTGCGCACCCCCGCACGAATCGTGTTGGCCACCGCCTGCTCAACGGCGGCGGCGGCATCGGCGCGACCGAGCGACTCGCGGAGCATCATCGCCCCCGAGAGGATCGTGCCGATCGGGTTCGCCAGGTTCTTTCCTGCAATGTCGGGGGCGGAGCCGTGGATCGGCTCGTAGAGGCCGAAGGTGCCGTGCGCCGTGCGACGCGCACCGAGTGAGGCGGAGGGGAGCATGCCGAGTGAACCGGCCAGCACGGCGGCCTCATCAGAGAGGATGTCGCCGAAGAGATTCTCGGTGACGACCACATCGAAGGTGGCTGGCCAGGTCGCGAGCAGCATCGCGGTGGAGTCGACGAGGCGATGCTCTAACTTCACGTCGGGGTAGTCGGCGCCAACCTCGGTAACGACCTTGCGCCAGAGTCGGCTGGTGGAGAGGACGTTCGCCTTGTCGACTGACGTAACGGACTTTCGTCGCGTGCGCGCCAACTCAAACGCGATCACGGCGACACGGTGAATCTCATCTTCGTGATACGGCAGCGTGTCGACGGCGCGGCGACCTGTTGGCGTCACCTCTTCACCCGACGGCTTGCCGAAGTAGAGACCGCCGGTGAGCTCGCGCACCATCAACATGTCGACGCCCTTTAGGCGCTCAGGCTTCAGTGGCGAGGCGTCGGCGAGCTCTGGGTAGATCGTGACGGGGCGAAGGTTGGCGAAGAGTTCGTAGCGGGTGCGAAAGGCGAAGAGTGCCTGCTCTGGTCGAACGGTGCCGTTCGGGTTATCCCACTTCGGACCACCAACGGCGCCAAGCAGCAGCGCGTCGGCTGTATCGGCAACCAGCAGATCCTCTTCGCGAACGGCAACGCCGTACGCGTCGATGGCGCAGCCACCGGCCAAGATCTCGCGCCAGGCGAGCTTGAAGCCAAACTTCGATCCCGCCGCATCGAGCACGCGCCGCGTCGCTGCGACCACATCAGGGCCAACTCCATCCCCTGGAATGGTGACGATCAGGTGATCGGCCGCACCGTCGCGCAGCGCCGAGAAGAGTGGTGCCGTTAGAGTCTCGCTCACTGCATCGCCTCGCGCGATCCCTTCGTTGGCGCGCTTGCCGACCCGGACTCAAGCGCAGCGAGCTTGTTCGCTGCAGAGACGTAGGCGACGAGTGACGCATCGATGATGTTCGTGGAGAGGCCCTGCCCCGTGACGATCGGCACGTTCGGAAGTGGCTTCCCCTCTGCGTCAAGATCGGTGGAGCGGCGACACTTCGCCGTCACCTGACCCTGGGCATCCTCCCCCTCGCTGACCGCGCGAATCTCGTACTCGGCGAGGATCGGATGCCAGCCGAGCGTTGGCTCCACCGCCTTATCAAGCGCCTCGTAGAGCGCATCGACCGGGCCGTTGCCGGTGGACTCGGCCGAGGCCTCGACCCCGTTCACGCGAATCTCGACGCGACCCGATGAGCCGCCGCCGCGTGAGCTGGCAACGCTCCAGTCCAAGAGCTCAATCGTTGCGGCGCTACCGGTGGCGGCACGCTTGTCGACGAGCGCGAGGAGGTCGGCGTCGGTCAGCTCCTTCTTCACATCGGCGAGGGCGATCGCCTCGCGGTAGAGGGCATCGAGCGCCTCTCCGCTGAGGTCGTGACCGAGCTCGGCAAACTTTGCCTGCAGGCCACGGCGACCCGAAAGCTTGCCGATGGTGAGGCTTGAACCGAGCAGACCAACCGACTGCGGCGTCATGATCTCGTAGGTCAACGGATTCTTCAGCACACCGTCCTGATGAATCCCCGACTCGTGGGCGAAGGCATTCGCACCGACGATCGCCTTGTTCGGCTGCACGGCGAATCCGGTCAGATACGAGACGAGTCGGCTCGCCGACGTCAACTGCTCTGTCTGCACCTGAATGTCGTGTGACTCGAACTGCCCTGGTCGGGTGCGCAGCGCCATTACGACCTCTTCGAGTGAGGCGTTGCCGGCGCGCTCGCCGAGTCCGTTGATCGTTACCTCTACCTGACGAGCACCAGCCTGCACCGCCGCCAAGGTATTGGCGGTCGCAAGGCCGAGGTCGTTATGGCAGTGGACGCTGATCGTGGCGTCGCGTCCAACGCGATCCACCACCAACTTCGTGAGCGCGGCGTACTCCGACGGAATGGCATAGCCAACGGTGTCGGGGATGTTGACCGTTGAGGCGCCCGCCTCGACCACGGCCTCGTACACCTGCAACAGGTAGTCGTGATCGGTGCGGCTCGCATCTTCGGCGGAGAACTCCACCTCAGCATCGCGACCGAGCTTCTCGCGTGCGTACTTCACCCACTTCACCGCCTCGGCTAGTGCCGCCTCGCGCGTGGTGCGCAGCTTGTGGGTGAGGTGAATGTCGGAGGTGGCGATAAAGAGATGCAGGTGCGGTCGATCCGAGACCTTGATCGCGTCGATGGCACGCTGTGGATCGCCATCTTTGCAGCGCGCGAGCGCCGCAATGCCGATCCCCTTCGTGGTGAGGGCGATCTGTCGTACCGCCTCAAAGTCGCCCTCAGAGGCTGCGGGGAAGCCCGCCTCAATAACGTCAACCTTCAGCTTGGCGAGTTGCCGAGCAACCTCGAGCTTCTCGGCAACGGTGAGGCCGGCGCCTGGCGCCTGCTCCCCATCGCGCAGGGTCGTGTCAAAGATGCGAACGGCGCCAGCGGCGACGCCAGGGCCCGGCGCCCCGTTCACTTGCCAGCGCCCTTCTCCGCGGCGCCCTGGGCGCCATCCATGTCGACCTCGACCGGATTCAAGAAGGTCATCTGATGGCGTAGCGCCTTGCCGACCTTCTCAATTGGGTGGCCCGAGTTCGCAGCGCGCAGGCGCTTGTACTCTGGGCGACCCGCCTCATCTTCTGCGATCCACTTCTTCGCAAAGGTGCCGTCCTGAATCTCGGTGAGCACCTCCTTCATGCGCGCCTTCACCGACGCATCAATGATGCGTGGGCCCGACGTGTAGTCACCCCACTCGGCGGTGTCAGAGACGGAGAAGCGCATGAAGTCGAGTCCGCCGCGATACATCAGGTCAACGATGAGCTTCAACTCATGCATCGTCTCGAAGTAGGCGAGCTCTGGATCGTAGCCAGCCTCGACCAGCGTCTCCCACGCACTCTTCACGAGCTGCGCGGTACCGCCGCAGAGCACCGCCTGTTCGCCGAAGAGATCGCTCTCGGTCTCATCCTTGAAGGTCGTCTCCATGATTCCTGCGCGCGTGCAGCCGAGTCCGTTGGCGTACGCCATGACACGGGCACGTGCGGTGCCGCTCGCCTCTTGCCCAACGGCGAAGAGCGCGGGCACACCGCCGCCGGAGACGTAGACGGAGCGCACGAGGTGGCCTGGCCCCTTCGGCGCGATCATGCCAACGTCAGTTCCTTCGGCTGGCTTAATGCGACCGAAATGAATGTTGAAGCCGTGTGCGAAGAGGAGGAGCGCACCCTTCTTCAGATTGCCTGCGATTTCGGTGTCGTAGAGCGCCTTCTGCGCCGTGTCTGGCGCGGCGATCATCACCACGTCGGCGCGCTTTGTCGCCTCGGCGGCGGTGAAGACCTCAAAGTCGTCAGCGGCGGCAACGGCGCGGCTCTTCGAGCCTTCCTTGAGACCGATGATCACGGTGAGCCCCGACTCCTTCAGGTTGCGAGCGTGGGCGTGCCCCTGGCTGCCGTACCCGATCACGGCGATGATCTGGCCCTTCAGGGCCTCGATTGGCGCCTCGGCGCTGTAGTACATCTTTACGCTCATCGCTTCACCTGCTCCTCAATTGACCCGCTGCCGCGGGACATCACTACTGAGCCGGTTCGCACCAGCTCCTTGATTCCGAACTCCCGAAGGAGCTCGACCAACGTGTCGATCTCGGTTGGCTCCCCAACCGCCTCGACGATCACCGCCTCATCACCAAGGTCGACCACCTTGGAGCGATGCATCTCCGCCACGCTCACGATCTCGGGGCGCGTTCGCTTGGTTGCGCGCACCTTGATCAGGGCGAATTCGTGCTCAACGATCGACTCGTCGGTCACATCTTGCACCTTCAGCACATCGATTAGCTTGTAGAGCTGCTTCGCCGCCTGCTCCACGTGCACCTCATCGCCGACGATCGTGAGGGTCATGCGCGACGTGTCGCTGCGCTCCGTCACCGAGACGGCGAGCGACTCAATGTTGAAGTTACGCGCGCGCATCAGGCTCGCCACGCGATTCAGCACACCCGGCTTGTTGTTGACGATCGCCACGATCAGGTGGCGACGCTCCTCACCTGAGCCTGGAAGAGACCGCGCCGTTGAGCCAGCGCTCACCTCGCGCCTCTGCTCTGCGGATCTGTGGGGTCCACACGCGGGTCGCTGGCCCCGTCCGTCGCGTCTTCGCCGTCATCGCCCCACTTATCGATCAGGTCGGAGAGCCCCTTACCGGCCGGCATCATCGGGTAGACGTTCTGTCGCTCTGCAATCTCAAACCAGATCAGCGCTGGGCCATCAGCGGCAAGCGCTGCGGTAACCGCAGCATCAACCTCTTCGGGCTTAGCGACCTTCCACGCAGGGAGGCCGTACGCCTCACAGAGCTTCAGATAATCCGGTCCCGCTAACTCCTCTGAGTGGTAGTTCCCGCCATACACGATCTCTTGCCACTGGCGAATCATGCCGAGCTTCTTGTTGTCCATCAGCGCGATCTTTACGGGGATGCGCTCTTGCACGATGGTTGCCAACTCCTGCAGGGTCATCTGGAACCCGCCATCGCCAGCGATTGCCCACGAGACCTTGCCTGGTACCGCAACGGCCGCACCCATTGCCGCGGGGAGGGCGAAGCCCATGGTGCCGAGTCCGCCCGACGAGAGGTGCGAGTTGGCACGGCGGAACCCGCCGTAGCGAGCGACCCACATCTGGTTCTGGCCCACGTCGGCGGTGAGGTTGGCATCGAAGTTTGAGCCTGCTGCAACGCGCTCAACAACGAAGTCGGCTGAGAGCACCCCGTCACGGAAGCCGCCGGAGCCGTGCCACGAAGAGGCTTCGCTCTCGGTGCGCCACGTTGCAAGTTCGGCAAAGTAGTCGACTCGAGTGGTTGGATCCACCTTGGTGATGAGTGGAAGGAGCGCGTCGAGCACGTGCTTGGCATCGCCCACGATTGGCAGATCGGCGACGACGTTCTTGCCGATCTCCGCCGGATCAATATCGATGTGCACGATCTTCGCCTTCGGCGCATAGGTGCGCACGTTCCCCGTCACGCGGTCATCGAAGCGCATGCCGATGCCGATCAGAAGATCAGCCGACTGGATCGCACGGTTCACATGCTTCCAGCCGTGCATCCCCATGTAGCCGTAAGCGAGCGGGTCGGTTTCATCAATGACGCCGATGCCGAGCAGTGTCCAGGTGATTGGAATCTGCGCCGCGCGCGCCAACTCGAGCAGCTCGCGCTCTGCACGAGCGATCAGCACACCGTGCCCTGCAAGGATGACCGGACGCTTTGCACCAGCGATCGCCTCGGCGAGCAGCTTGATCTGACGTGGATGGCCATCGAGCTTCGGCTTATAGCCAGGGAGCCCCGCCTCAACCTCTGCGGCCGAAGGATGCATCGCTGTGGTCTGGCCCATCAGCGCATCTTTGGTGATGTCAACGTGCACCGGCCCAGGTCGCCCGCTGCGCGCAAGGTGGAATGCCTCAGCAATCACGTGCGGAATCTCATCGGCGCTGCGCACCAGATAGTTGTGCTTCGTCATTGGCAGCGTGATGCCGGTGATGTCAATCTCTTGGAAGGCGTCCTTGCCGATGAGGGCGTTCGGAACGTTCCCCGTGATCACCACAAGGGGCACGGAGTCGAGCATTGCGGTGCCGATGCCGGTGACGAGGTTGGTGGCACCAGGGCCGGAGGTGCCCAGGCAAACTCCAACGTTGCCAGAGGCGCGTGCGTAGCCATCAGCAGCGTGCGAGGCCGCCTGCTCGTGACGGACCAAGATGTGGCGCAGCTCGGGGTGGTCAACGAGCACGTCATAGAGCGGCAGGATCACGCCACCGGGATAGCCCCAGATGGTGTCGCTCCCCTGCAGCAGGATCGCCTCGCAGAGTGCGTCGGCGCCGATGCGTGGGCGTACGCCGTCGCGAGCGGTGATGCGGGCATCGCGCAACATGTCACGTCGCGCGCGCTCTGCAGCACTCGCGGCCGGAGTTCCTGCGCCTGGTACGTGACCTGCCTGTGTCATCGATCCCCCTTCACTTCGTTAATAAAAAACCCCGCCTCTTTGGCGGGGCTCTGAAGTTTCCTTCGGGCGGTATCTCCGCGCCTCTGGTCTCCTCAGCCCTGCCGGGGCTGAATAAGCAGCCCGAGTAGGTTGCTAATGCCCCCAATAAGGGCCCCAAAGAGCACAAAGAGAGCACCGAAGACTGGAGTCAAGAGCAGTGCGCTATTTGTCATGGGTGCAGCCTACCAGAGCCTGTGTAGGCGATCAAAGAACGTCGCGTGATCGCGAGGCCATCGGTCGGCCCACACGGAGCGGCTCTTCGGCTGCTGCGGCGCGCCCTAGCAGCAGGTCAACAGTGCGGCGGGCCCCGCCAGCGCTACACATGACCCCGTGACCCGAGTAGCCCGTGTTCACGAAGAGCCCCGCCTGATCGGTTGGCCCAAGGAAGGGTCGATGATCTGGGGTGTATTCATATTGTCCCGCCTGAAGGCGCCACGCCGGCGGACCGTCGCGCCAGACATCGCGCCAGAAGGGCGCCAGCAGGGCGAGCGATGTTGGTGATGCTGGATCGAGAAGTGCGTGAGCCATCGCCTCGTCGGTTGGCACCTCGAGGAGCGGCTCACCGACGGGCGTTGTCGGGTCGGTGCGCAACGCGAATGCCCCCGCGAGGGCCGGTCGCCAGTGTGATCCCGTCTCATCATCGATCGTCATCGGCCCCGACTGATCGATCACCGGCAGGTTTGGCATGACCAGCTTCTGGCGAATCGTTGGCGCGATCGGCAGATCGAGAGCGGCGAGCTTGGCGACGACGCCACTCCACGGGCCGGCGGCGATCACCGTTTGCGGCGCATGCACCACACCACGATTTGTTGTTACCCCCGTAACGACGCCGCTCGCATCCCGCACGAATCCGGTGACGGTTGTCTCCAGTGCATAGGTGGCATGGCCAGAACCACTGGCGCCACTGATGTGCGCCGCGTGTGACGACGCGGCCGCATATCCGTGGGTGAGTGCCACCTGATCAATGAAGCCGTCGCCGGCGCGGAAGCGCACCTGTCGAATCTTTGGAGAGAGGTACGACCAGCGAGCACGCGCCTCGTCACCGCTCAACAGCTCCACATCGGTGAGCCCGAACGTTCGTTGCAGAGCAACGAGTTCTCGCCCCTTCGCAGCACTTGCCTCGGTGCGGCTGCAGAAGAGATACCCCTGCTGACGAATGTCGAGGTTCCATCCCGTGAGCCCCGACTCTTCGGCAAAGTTCAGATAGAGAGCCAAGCCCTCTTGTACGAGTGCAAGCTCATCGGCGTTGTCGTGCTGCAAGCGAAACGCACCCGTTGATGCGGCGGTCGTGAGCGATGCGATGCTGCTGCGACGCTCAATCACCAACACCTTGAGTCCGGCGCGTGCGGCAAAGTACGCGGTCGCGGCACCCGCAACGCCTGCGCCAATAACGACGAGGTCGACACTTGCGGGAAGCTCTCCGTCGTTACGGTCGTAGATTGGGAGGGCGCTGTTGTCGACGGTCACGCGGGGTGCCCGGCGGCCGCGCGAGCGGCCCGCAGCTGAGCGGCAATCGCCGCTGCGCTCCACGGGTCTGCGCCGTCAAGGAGTCGCGGCCCAACGCCAAACCCAGCGGCACCAGCGGCCACCAGTGCGGCAATCTCGTCGAGCCCTACGTTCGTTGGCACGATCTTGCTGGTTGGGCTCGGTGCCAACGCTGCACGAATAAATGCTGGAGCGTTGATCGCCGCCGCGGGGAAGAGCTTCACGTAGGTTGCGCCAGATCGTTCGGCGAGGCTGATCTCCGTTGGCGTGAAGGCACCGGGGAGCCAATCGACCCCGGCGGCGGAGGCAGCGGCGCCCGTTGCGGGGTCGGTGATTGGCGAGACGAGGAATCGTGCGCCGGCATCGATCATGCGCTGCGCCGTCGCGGCGTCGTACACGCTACCCGCGCCAACTGCGAGGGTTGGGTGACTGGAGCGTAGGGAGGCGATCGCGGCGGTCACCGCAGCCTCGGCCCCCTCGCCGCGCAAGAAGAGTTCGAGCGCTGGCACACCGGCATCGAGCGCAGCGTCAGCCCATGCCGACAAGACCGCGGCATCCTGTGCGGCGACCGCCGGAAGGATTCCAACGCGCGAGAAGAGTGGGCCAAATACCTTCGCTTCCATGGCGGCAGTATCCCACGCTGCCCGCGCCTGGTCGGCACGCATTCACCCTCGCCTTCAGTGGTGGCTCGCGGGGCTAGGGTGAGTTTCGCCCTCTGGTAGGCTCGCTCTATGCCGAAGACCATCATTGAGAAGATCTGGAACGAGCACGTTGTCGATCAGCAGGAGGGGGCGCCCGCCATCCTCGCAATCGACCTGCACCTCGTACACGAGGTCACCAGCCCCCAGGCCTTTACCGGCCTTCGCGCCCGCGGGCTGAAGGTTCGCCGACCCGACCGCACGGTAGCCACCGCCGACCACTCCATTCCGACCACGCCACGCAACCTCCCGATCGCCGACGAGATGGCCGCCGCCCAGGTGAAGCAGCTCGAGGCGAACTGCGCCGAGTTCGGCGTTCCACTCCACGGCTGGGAGTCGCCGAACCAGGGGATCGTGCACGTCATTGGGCCAGAGCTCGGTCTGACGCAGCCTGGCGCAACCATCGTCTGTGGCGACTCACACACGGCAACCCACGGTGCCTTCGGCGCACTGGCGTTCGGCATCGGCACCAGCGAAGTGGAGATGGTCCTCGCCACCCAGTGCCTCTTGCAGCGCAAGCCGAAGACCTATCTCGTGCGCGTTGACGGAACACTGCGGCCAGGCGTCTCCGCAAAGGACATCATCTTGGCGCTGATCGCGCGCATCGGTGTCGGCGGTGGCACCGGTCACGTCTTTGAATATGCAGGCTCTGCGATTCTCGACCTCTCCATGGAAGAGCGCATGACGATCTGCAACATGAGCATCGAGGGTGGCGCGCGCGCCGGCCTCGTTGCCCCCGACGAGACGACCTTCGCCTACTTGAAGGGTCGACCACATGCGCCGCAGGGTGCCGATTGGGATGCCGCCGTCGCACGCTGGCGCACACTCGCAAGCGACGATGGCGCAACGTACGACAAGGAGATCGTCATCAACGCTGACACCCTTGAGCCGATGGTGACCTACGGCACGAACCCAGGGATGGGCCTGCCGATCAGCGGCACGATTCCGAATCCAGCAGACGAGTCCGACCCGGCCGCGGCGCGCGCACTGACCCGCGCACTCGAATACATGGATCTGCGCGCGGGCGACAGCATCATCGGACGACCGGTGAACACCGTCTTTATTGGCAGCTGTACCAACGGTCGCATCAGCGACCTGCGCCTCGCCGCGAATGTGCTGAAAGGTCACACCATTGCGAAGGGGGTGCGCGTGATGGTGGTTCCTGGATCCGCCGACGTGAAGCGTCAAGCGGAGCGCGAAGGGCTCGACAAGATCTTCCGCGACGCGGGTGCCGATTGGCGCGAGGCGGGCTGCTCGATGTGCATCGCCATGAATGGCGACCAGCTCGCCCCCGGCGAATACGCGATCAGCACCTCAAACCGCAACTTTGAGGGGCGCCAGGGGAAGGGGGGTCGCACCTTCTTGGCCTCGCCGCTCACCGCCGCCGCCACCGCGCTCACCGGCGTCATCGCCGATCCACGCACGCTTCCAGGGATGATCCGCTGATGGCCGCCCCAAAGGTCGGCACCTTCACCACCGGGCTCGTGCCACTCCCCGCCGAGAACGTCGACACCGACCAGATCGTCCCCGCCCGCTACCTGAAGGTCATCGACAAGGCGGGCCTCGCCGATGCCCTCTTCCACGACTGGCGCTTTGAGGCCGACGGTAGCAAGAAGAACCCACCGTTCGTGATTGATGAGCCGCGCTACGCCGGCCACGGCATCCTGGTTGCGGGCGACAACTTCGGCGGCGGCTCCAGCCGTGAGCATGCGCCGTGGGCCCTTGGCGCCTTCGGCATCAAGGCAATCCTCGCAACAAGCTTCGCCGACATCTTTAAGTCGAATGCACTGAAGAATGGAATCCTGCCGATCATCTTGCCCGCCGAGCTGCACAGCACGCTGATGCAGATTGCCAAGGACGACCTCGCCGCAACGGTGACCATCGAACTTGCAGCCGCGACGTTGAGGGCCCCTGATGGCACTGCACATCAGTTCCCGATCGACGCCTTCAGCCAGAAGATGCTGCTCGATGGACTTGATGAGCTGGACTACATCCGCACGCAGGGCGAAAAGATTCTGGCGCACGAGACATCGCACCCAGGAACCATCAACACACTGCAGCCAAACGCACCGCGATGAGCAAGAACCCGTACGACCGCGCGAGCGACCCAGCGAAGCGGCACTCCGCCGCAATGACCGACGGACCAGACCGCGCACCGGCGCGCGCGATGTTGAAGGCGGTCGGCTTCACCGATGAGGATCTCGCCAAGCCGATCATCGGCGTTGCCACCACCTGGATCGAGACGATGCCGTGCAACTTGAATCAGCGCGAGCTGGCCGAAGCGGTGAAGCGCGGCATTCGGCGCGCGGGTGGCACGCCGATGGAGTTCGGCACCATCTCCGTCTCCGACGGCGTGGCGATGGGCACCGAAGGGATGAAGGCCTCGCTCATCTCGCGCGAGATCATCGCCGACTCCATTGAACTCGTCTCCGCAGGGCACAGCTTCGACGGCATCGTCTGCCTCACTGGCTGCGACAAGACCAGCCCCGGCGCCGCGATGGCGCTCGGCCGCCTGAATATTCCTGGGCTCGTCCTCTATAACGGCACGATCCTCCCCGGGACCTATAAGGGGAAGGATGTGACGGTGCAGAGCGTCTTCGAGGCGGTCGGCTCGTACAACGCAGGAAAGATCACCGCCGAGGAGCTCTGGGACCTTGAGAATGCCGCCTGCCCAGGGGCGGGCGCCTGCGGTGGCCAGTTCACCGCGAACACGATGAGCATGGCGCTCGAGGTGATCGGCCTCTCCCCCGCCGGCCTCAACGGCATCCCCGCCACCGACCCCGACAAGATCGCCGCCGCCGAGCGCTCGGGCGAAATCGCCGTGGAGCTGGTGCGCAAGAACCTGAAGCCGCGCGACATCGTCACCGGCAAGGCCCTCGAGAACGCGATTCGCGCGGTGGGTGCGACCGCCGGCTCAACGAATGCGGTGCTCCACCTGCTCGCCATCGCCCGCGAGTTTGACCTTCCCCTCGAGATCGAAGCCTTTGAGCGTCTCGGTGAATCGACGCCAGTGATCGGCAACCTGATCCCTGGCGGCTCGTACGCCGCACTCGACCTCTACAAGGCGGGCGGCATCGCCCTTGTGCTGCGCGAACTGGCCGCTGGCGGCCTTCTGCACCTCAACGAGCAGGGCGTCGACGGACGAACGATGGGCGAGATCGCATCGCAGGCGAACGAGCGCGCCGGGCAGGATGTGATTCGTCCGATCAACAACCCAATCAAGAAGACGGGCGGCCTCACCGTGCTGCGTGGCAGCCTCGCGCCCGAGGGTGCGATCGTGAAGCTTGCCGGCCACGAGCGCCGACATCACAGCGGACCGGCGCGCATCTTCGATTCCGAGGAGGCGGCCTTCGCTGCGATCCGCGCCAACGCCATCGTTGCCGGCGACGTCGTCGTCATTCGCTATGAGGGGCCAGTCGGCGGGCCAGGGATGCGCGAGATGCTTGCCGTTACCGCTGCACTCGTGGGCCAGGGGCTCGGCGACGAGGTCGCACTCATTACGGATGGCCGCTTCTCTGGCGCGACCCACGGCTTCATGGTGGCGCACATCGCTCCTGAGGCGGCGCTCGGCGGGCCGATCGCGCTCGTACATGAGGGCGACACCATCACCATCGATGTTGACTCGCATGAGCTGCGCATTGAGGTCGCCGAGAGCGAGCTCGCCTCCCGTCGCGCCGCCTGGCGCGCCCCCGCACCACGCTACGCCGGCGGCGTCTGGGCGAAGTACGCTGCCCTGGTTAGCAGCGCGTCAGATGGCGCCATCACCACTGGGGTGCGCCTCGCCAAGGCGCTGAAAGGATCAACCGACCGATGAGCGCAGCGAAGGCGATCGACCCAAAAGATCCACGTGGTGGCCTGCGCGGCCTCGACGCTCCACTGGTTCCAGGTGGTGACCAGCTCACCAAAGCGCAGCAGGCGAAGGCCGATGCCGATGAGCGCAGCGGTGTGCGCGGCGTGAAGGTCATCGTGGGCGGACTCGTTGGCCTCACCATCGGCGCACTGATCGTGCAGCTGATCCTCACCATCGCTGGAGTTGGCAAGTGAGCGGCGCATCGCGCTTCAACGCAACGGCTGCGGATCACTTTCCGAAGGGTCTCCCATCTGAATCAGTAGATGCCGCGCTGATGAAGCGCATCGGCGCCGAGGCGGGCGACGATCTGGGGCAGCTGATTCGCGCCGAGAGCGTGAACCCACCAGGGAACGAGACGCGCGCCGCCAAGGTGCTGATTGAGCTGCTCCGCCGTGAGGGCCTGGAGCCTGAGTTCTTCGAGCCGATCCCCGACCGCGGCAACGTCAGCGTGCGACTGCGCGGCAGCGCCTCCGCTGCAAATCCGAAGCTTGACCCACGCGATCCAAAAGATGGCGCACTCCTCCTCTTCGCCCACCTCGACGTGGTGCCTGCCAATCAAGACGGCTGGACGGTTGATCCGTTTGAAGGCGTCGTCAAAGAGGGCTACATCTGGGGTCGTGGTGCTGTCGACATGAAGGGCGCCCTAGCGGTGCAGGTCGGCGTGATTCGACTCCTCTGCGCGCGCGCCCGCGCAGCCGGTCTGAATCCAGCGAAGGATGTGATCCCTGGCCTACGACGCGACATCATCCTCACCGCCACCGCTGACGAAGAGACGGGCGGCCTAGAGGGGATCGCCCTCGTCCTCCAAGACCGCAAGCACTGGCTCGACGCCGCGGTCGGACTCACCGAGGCGGGCGGCATGACGATCACCGCCGCTGGTCGTCGCATCTACCCACTGCAGGTTGCCGAGAAGGGCTTCGCCCGCTTCACCATCACCGTCAGCGGCCGCTGGGGTCACGCCTCGATGCCCGACAGCGACAACGCCCTCCTGCGCGCCGCCCAGGTGGTGGAGCGCGTCTCAGTGCCTGGCCCGGTCCAAATCGTGCCCGAGAACGAGGCCCTTCTTGCTGCACTTCGAGCCGCCCTCCCGGCTGGGGCGATGGGTCGCCTCGAGCGCCTCCTCAGCGAGAAGACCTTTGACGACGCCAAGGAGCTCAATGCCGAAGCGTCGGCCGCGGGCTGCGCCCCTGAGCTCCTGCGCGCGCTGCGCGCCGTGCTGCGCGACACGTTCGCGCCAACGATCCTTGCCTCAGGCATTCGCTCCAACGTGTTGCCAGGATCGGCAACCCTCACCGTTGACAGCCGCATCCTGCCAGGGACAACGCGCGAAGCTGCAGAGCGCAACATGCTCGACCGCATCGGTGCTGACCTTGCACCGTTCGTGAAGCTTGACCTCATCGAATATGGTGGCGCGGTAAGCAACCCGATGGATCACGAGATCCTTGGCATTGCGAGCGCCGCGATTCGCACACGCGACAGTGAGGCGATCATGATGCCCGCCGTCGCGCCGTATGCGACCGACGCGAAGATCACCGTGCCAGCTGGGATTCCAACCTACGGATTCTCACCGTATCTGCTAGATCCGAAGGAGCGCTTCATGGAGCGATTCCACGGCATCGACGAGCGCGTCTCACAAGAGGCCCTCGCCTGGGGCGTTGAGGTGCTGTACGACGTGGCTATGGGGTACGCGGGGGAGTAACCGGCGCGCGCGTTGCCAGCGCGGCAACAGCAGCAGCAACAAGGCCACGCTCCGCCTTCGGTAGTCGTCGCACCAGATCCACAAACTGTTCCGCGCGACCGCGATCAATCGAAGTGAGTAGCGCTTCTCCACTTGGAGCAAGCTGCGATCGACGCACGCGGGCATCACTCGTTGGCGCGGCGCGCAGATAGCGACGCCCATGCAAGAAGCTGACCAGGCGACTGGTCGCCGAATGCGAGCGGCCGAGGTCTCGAGCGATCTCCCCTACCGATCGCGGCCTCCCGTCAGCGAGTAGATAGAGGGCGGCGACCTGCGCGAGCGAGAGTTCGCTCGGTGCCAACTGCTGCGCCGTTGAAAGCACGAGCTCACGCCAGAGGCGACGGATGGAGACGATGCGACCGCCGATCTCACCGAGACTCTGCCGGCGTCGCGACACCTCGTCGAGCGGGCTCTCACCCATCTCACCGCGGGCAACGCGGACTGCGGCGGGGAGGCGGCTGCGCAGCCCCTCGGCGGCCTTGGCAATCTCAGCAATTCGGTTCCGGCGAGGTGTATGCATATGCGCATACATTAGCGCGGTGAGCCCAGTCGGGCGGCTACGATTCCCCGCATGTCACCGAATACCTCGTGGATCTTCCCTGGGCAGGGCTCGCAGAGCGTCGGTATGGGTGCCGCCGCCCTCGCCGCCTCCCCCGCCGCACGCGCCGTGCTGGCAGAGGCTGAAACCGCCCTGAGCCAGCCGCTCGGCCAGCTGATGGCGACCGGTCCGATCGAGGCGCTTGAGCGCACCGAGGTGGCGCAGCCCGCCATCCTCACGATCTCGATCGCCCTCCTTGCCGCCGCGCGCGAACGCGCCGCATCCGCAGGCACCCCACTCGACGAACCGATCCTGATCGCCGGACACTCGGCCGGCCAGTATGCCGCCGCGGTCGCCGCAGGCGCACTCTCCGTTGCCGATGGCGTTCGACTCGCCCGCCGACGTGGCGAGCTGATGCAGGCATCAGGGGGCGGACGACCTGGTGCTATGGCCGCCATCCTCGGTCTCCCTGAGAGCGCCGAGGCCGACGTGATCACCGCTGGCGCAAAGCTCGGCATCTTGGTCTTCGCCAATCGCAACTCGCCGGGGCAGATCGTGCTCTCGGGCGAGGTCGCCGCCATTGAGGCCGCCGTTGCCGCAGCAAGCGCCGCCGGCGCAAAGCGCGCCGTGCGACTGCAGGTCAGTATCGCCAGCCACTCACCACTGATGGAGGAGGCCGCCGCCGGCATGCGCGAGGCGCTCGCCGCCGTAACCATTGCTGATCCAAAGACACCGATGCTCGCCAACGCTAGTGCAGCACGCATCACCACCGCCGCACAGCTGCGCGACGAACTCTCGAATCACCTCACCGGTGGTGTCGACTGGATCGCCGCGGTGAACACCATGGCGGCCGCCGGTACGAAGCGCTACATCGAGGTCGGCTCGGGTCGCGTGCTCGCCGGACTTGTGAAGCGAATCCCGTCGGCCGATGGCGCCGAGATCCTCTCCATTGAAGAATTAACCCCAGCAGCCTAAGAGGGAAGGAGTAGCAGCATGCGCGAGCCAGATCACACCCGACGCGTCGTTATCACCGGACTCGGCATCGTCTCGCCGATCGGCAACACCGTTGGCGACGTGTGGACGTCACTCACCGAAGGTCGTAGCGGCATCGCGCAGATCACCCACTGGGATCCAACCCCCTACGCACCATACGTGGTCGCGGGCGAGGTGAAGAACTTTGACGTCACCCAGTTCCTCGACGCAAAGCAGATTCGACGCACCGGCCCTGAGATCCATTGGGGCGTTGCCGCGGCGAAGGCCGCGCTGCTCGACTCGGGGCTCGAGATCACCGACGCGAACCGCGAAGAGGTCGGCGTGGTCTTCGGTTCAGGCGCTGGTGGGCAGGGGCTCTTCATTGAGAACCAGATGAGCTGGAAGGAGAAGGGGCCGCGCGCTGTTGCGCCAACCTTCATCGCCCACGGTCTGGTCGACAGCACCTCGGGGATGATCGCTATTGAGTCCGGTGCCGTGGGGCACAACCTGGCGGTCGTCTCCGCCTGCGCCACCGGCACGCACGCCCTGGGCGAGGCGGCTGAGGCGATCAAGCGCGGCGACGTGACCGCCGTCATCGCCGGCTCCACCGAGAACCCCCTCATTGAGGTGGCGCACATCGGCTTCATGAACATGCGTGGCCTCGCCGGCCCCCGCGACGGCGAAGGGCCAGCATCGGCCTGCCGACCGTACGACGTGGATCGCGCCGGCTTCGTTCTCGGCGAAGGGGCGGGCGCCTTCATCGTTGAGGATCTCGCCTCGGCTACGGCGCGCGGCGCCACGATCTACGCCGAGGTGGTCGGCTACGGCAGCTCCGCCGATGCGCACGACATGATCCAGCCGATCGAGGGTGGCGCCGGCTCAGCGCGCTCCATCAGGTGGGCGCTGCAGCGCGGCAAGATCGACCCGACCGAGATTGACCTGATCAATCCGCACGGCACCAGCACGCCGGTGGGCGATGAGCGTGAGGCGCTCGCCTTCCACGCCTCCTTCGGGCCACGTGCCGCAGAGATTCCCATCTCAGCAACGAAGTCACTGACGGGACACCTGATGGGTGCCGCGGGCGCCGTGGAGGCAGTCTTCACGACCCTCTCGCTGCACCACCAGGTGATTCCAGGAACTCTGCATACGAAGAACGTCGACCCCGCCTGCAACCTGAACGTCAACTGTGAAACACGCCCGGCCGAGATTCGTGCCGCGGTGAGCAACAACGTTGGGCTCGGTGGCCATAATGGCGCCATCGTGTTGCGGCGCTGGACCGGAAAGTAGGAGGAGCCATGAGCACCACCCCCGTACGAACCGACACGCAGCGCGCGGTCATCACCGGCTACGGCGCGATTACGCCGATCGGCAATAGCGCTGGCGAATACTGGGAGAGCCTGATCGCAGGACGCTCAGGTGCGGGCCTCATCACCCACTTCGACGCCTCACCAAACGACGTGCGCATCGCCGCCGAGGTGAAGGGCTTCGATCCGCTCCTCACCATGGATATGAAGATGGCGCGTCGCATGAGCCGCTTCGTGCAGTTCGCGATCGCCGCCGCCACCGAAGCCATCGAACATGCCGGCCTCGCCGACATTGCCAGCTGGGAGCCAGAGCGCCGCGACCGCGTTGCCACGGTGATCAACACCGGCGGTGGTGGCATCGAGCAGGTCACCATCGGGAGCGACGCCTATCGCGAAAAGGGCGGCCGCTTCGTGAGCGCCTTCGCCATTCCTGCCCTTAGCCCGAGCATGGGCGCCTGCATGGTCAGCATGAAGTACGGCCTCACCGGCGCCGCGATCACCCAGGCCGCCGCCTGCGCCACGGGCGTGCTCGCCTTTCAAGATGCACTCCGCCTGATCCGCAGCGGCGAGGCCGACGTGGTCGTCGCCGGTGGCGTCGAGGCACCACTCCTGCCGATGGCCTTCGCCGCCCTCAGCAACATGGGCGCCCTCAGCAAGCGCAACGACGACCCAACGCACGCCAGCCGACCGTTTGACAAGAACCGCGACGGCTTCGTCTTCGGCGAAGGCGGTGCCGTCTTCGTGGTCGAGTCGCTCGCCCACGCGAAGGCGCGCGGGGCCACGATTCGCGCCGAGCTGCTCGGTGCCGGTGCAACCGCCGACGCCTTCCACATCAGCGCCCCTGAGCCAACCGGCCGCGGCGCTGCAGGCTCCATGACCAAGGCGATCCTCGATGGCGGCGCCGTCATCGAAGACATCAGCTACATCGTGGCGCACGGCACGAGCACCCCACTCAACGACCTCACCGAGACGAAGGCGATTAAGCGCGCCCTTGGTGATCATGCCTACAAGATTCCGATCAGCTCCCCAAAAAGCATGGTCGGCCACCTCTTGGGTGGCGCTGGCGCCGTTGCCGGACTCGCCGCCATCAAGGCGATCGAGACGGGCACCGTGCCACCCACGATCAACCTCGACACGCCAGACCCTGAGTGCGACCTCGACTACGTGCCGCACACCGCGCGCACCAACCAGTCAGTCGACCGCGTGCTGATCAATGGCTTCGGCTTCGGTGGCCAGAACGCCTCGGCGCTCTTCGGAAAGCTTCGCTAGCTCAGCGGCGCCCTACACGGACTGTTGTTATCGCCACGAGGAGAAGCTGCGAACTGATCCTGCAGACGGCAGTTTCAGCCACGGATATGGATGCAGCTCAGCAACCGATGTGAATTTTCGAAATGATGGAACGGGCGCATAGGTCACGGCTACCGGATGCTCTTGTGCAAACTGGTAGGGATCACCGATATACACCTCCACACCTCGCTGAGCACTGAGCTCGCCAAGCGTCTGCAGATAGAACCCAATTCGCCGCGCGCTCAGCTGTAGTTTCCTCAGCGCACCCTCATTGAAGACAAAGATCGCGGGCAAGGTCGGATTGGCCCGAAGCGCCGGATCGTGCATTCCGAGTGAGTCGATCGTCAGCAGCACATGCGTCGCAGGGCGTTTGATTCTGGGCGTGATCGGCCCAGTGGTGCGCTGCACGTTGGGATCGTTGTCCAGAAGCGGATCTCGCTCAAGCTGCTCTAGGTGTACCTCGCGCGGGAACTCCTCGATCGGGCAGTTGGCCTTGAGGGGACATCGTGAACAGATGCCTGGCGCTCGCTTGTCCACCTGCCACTTCGCAAAACCGTAGGGCTTGCCGGTGCCCGCACCGACCGTCCACTGCCATCCAAGCAGGTTGGCGGCCCTGGAGCCATCGATGAGCTCTTGGTGCATGCGCTCCTGGCCCGAGATCCAGCCAACGCCATTTCGAACGGTCCAGTGGGATGCCAGCCACATGCGAGTCTGATTGACGAGCCAGCCATCCCCCTCGAGCTCAGAGACAACTTCGTCGATGCAGAGCATCTCCCGATTCCAGCCGTTCCCCTCGCCGCGCCAGTTCGCTGCAAAGCGCAGGTTTTCGAATAGGCGCACACCAATGCGGGCGTAGAGGTGACGCGCGTATTCCTGCCACCAGAGCTCGTCGCGGAATTTCTCACGATCTTTGGCTGGTGCACCCTGAACGGCGTCATACACCTGGCGCAGCGTGATCATGTTGTGACGAATGTACGGAGAGAGCACGCTCGCGCCTCGATTCGCCCGCGGAAGCACTTGCGAGCGGCGGTCGGCATACCCCCTGATATCGAGCTGCTGAAGCGCCCTGTCGGCTGCCTGTTGCCCGCCGCTGATTGAGCTCAGGCCAAGCGTCCCTGAATAGAGGCCCTCGAAGTGTTCGGCCAGTAGTTTGAGGGGGTCCTCGGTTGCATCGATCTTCTTTAGGCCGAGGGGGGTCACCATGGGATTACGTTTCGCTCCTCCCACAGCACTCCAGTCAGCTTCTCTTGATCGGAAGCGCCCTCGACGTTGAACGGTCGGGTTGCCAACCAGATCGCCGTATCGGCGCCCTCTTTGGCAGAGAGTGGTGCGCCTGGCCCGCCCATATCGGTCCGGGAGTGATTCGGGCAGACAGCGTCGATCAGGAAGCCGCGCTTGCCATGGAGCGTTTCATGCGCAAGGTTGCGCACGAGTGCATTGACCCCCGCCTTGCTCACACGGTACGGCACCAATCCCCCTGCATTGCCTGGTCCTGACATGCGACCAAGACACGCCGAGAAGACAACCACTCGCCCCTGGCGCGCCTCAGCCATTGGCTTCGCAAGAATATTGAGTGCACAAAAGACAGAATCCAAATTGATCGACATCACCCGGCGCCACTCGTCGATATTCGTAGCGAAGGTTTTGGAAGACTTTTCACTCATCACCCCGTGCGCAAGGATCAGCGCATCAGGGGCACCACGCGTGGCGAGGATCGCAGTGAACGCCTTCTCGGTCGCCTCAAGATCCGCAAGGTCCACACTCTGGTACTCACAGCCCAGGCTTTGGGCAGCTGCGGCCAAGCGCGGTTCATCCTTTGCGATCAGCAGCACCGTTTGGCCGCTCGCCCGCAGCGCCTTGGCGCACTCGAAACCAAGACCTCGAGATCCTCCGGTGATGAGGGTGTATCCCACTTTTGGAAAACCTCCTTGCCTTGACTCAGCTGCTCTCATGCAACTGCGGCTGGGATGACAGTTTGCCGACCAAACTTGCGCCAATCAGTAGCCCGAGAAATCCTAGCAGGGGGTGCTAGTTCAACCGATCTCGCTCTAGTGGCAGCCTTCGCAGCCTCAGGGCATTCAGCACCACCGTCACGCTCGATCCGCCCATGGCGGCTGCGGCGAGTGCTGGATCGAGGCCGATCCTAAAGGCTGGGAGAACTAGGCCGCACGCACCTCGATTGCCCAGTTAGGGCGAAAAGCCCAGAGCGCTGTACCCAACCCAAGCAATATCCACGTACACGCCCAGGCCCAACCGTCATTCGCCGGGAGACCGATCCAAGCCCATTCAGCCGCAGCGGATTCGTCAGCGAAACCAAAGACTCCAACCGCCAGGAGGTAGAGCGCCGGCGCAATTGAAGCGGTGCGCCATCCAACAAAAAACCGGGCGACGAGTAGCCAGCCTAGGTAGGTCATAAGCGCTCGTGTGGCAATTAGATACGTATCGCCTACACCTGAAACATTGATTCCCGCAGACACCTGTGCACCGATGGCTCCAAGAGCCAAGAATGCACAAACGCTTGAGGCCACGAGTACAGCGTCATAGCGACGTATACGGCGCGCTGCTACGGACTCTTGCGCGGGAAGTCCGCTAGACAGCCCAAATCCTAAGGCGCTTGGCAACCCCAAAGCGATGAAGAGGGCGATCATCAGCGGTGCGCCAATAGGACTCACCCGAATAGAGATTGCGCTGGCCGGGACTTGCAAAAGAAGTGCCGATCCGACGACCGAAAGAGTGATCAGATTAACTCGACGAATTTTTCGATACAGGGACACGCTATTGAACGCTGTAGTCATCGGGCGACTGGCATTCAGCAACCAAGGATGTAAGCCGCTCCAACCAAGCAACGCGCGATGTGACTGGAGCGGAGCCAACGGCGCTGTATAGGTCCTTGATTGGAATGCCGCCAGATGCTGACGGATCTGCGATCAACCAGCCGAGATTCTCTTGCAGCATCGCTTCGGACCCACCCATCGCAGTGAACCACCAGCCCCGCAACACATCAATTGAGGAACCGCTAAACCCTGAGTCTGAAGCCTCCGAACACGCTGGCCAGGGCGCCAGTCCCTGTGCGATTGACCAGCGAATTGAATCTGGATCTGACTTCCACAAGTCGAGCGTCAACGTATCCACTGATGTGGCGCTCGCGAGCTCTTCACTCCAGCGGCCTGGGATCGGCAATTCCTGACGAGCCAGTTCCACTATCACTGCAGTCAGCGTCGGCCGAAACAGTTGTGTGGGGCTGTCGTGCTCGGGCCACAGGCACAACTCTGCTGCGCTCACTGTGCTGCACTTTAAGGCGGACTGATCGCGCGCAACCTCTGGGATCGGACCAACATTCCAGGCGAACGCGCTACTGACCATCACCCCTGTAACGAGCATTGCGGTTGCGACGATGCGTGACCATCGCATACCGAGAGCGCCGATCGCATAGAGCGCTATGACGATGATTGTCACATTCATGATCAGGCCTGCGAGCAGCGCCGCCGGGGCAATATCGGCACCGATCCGGCAGCAATCTCGGTACATGCCGCTGAGATGACGCAAGCATTCCACAGGGAGTGCTGGCACAAAGGCGAACCAGAGGAATGGCGCCAAAAGCATGCCCGGTAGCGACACCGACATGGGGAGTCGTAGTCCTGCAAGGAAGCCCACCAGGCTCCACGCACAGATTGCAACGAATCCAACGACAACCATGCGAATCTCAGGCAGCCCGGCCTGACCGTAGACAGAGGCAGCAACGACAGTCCCGAGTAGGAATACGGCTCCCAATAGAATTGAGGGGGTTACCGCAATGATGGTGATGTCGAACCTAGAACGTGTATGCGGCGCATCCCAAATGCCGCCGCGACGAAGCCGTGCAGCCTCCCATGCCGCAGTCATCGCAACAAATCCAACCAAGAACGCCATGGACGAGGTTGCACCCGCCGTCGCTGCGACACCGTAGTTGTTCGGGTAGATCGCCTTGGTCACATAGAGAATGGACAGAATCAGCGTAGGTATTGTCAGCCAAACTGCGGGCGAAATTCTGAGCATTGTGCGAAGACGCACCTACTTACCGCCAGCGATCAGAGCCAGAAATGCGGATTCAATCGGGCGCTCACTCCCCGCTGGGGCACGCGCCGAGAAGGCCTGCAAGGCGCCGTCAAAGGCGATGTTTCCTGCGTGAAGTACCGCGACATGCTCATAGGCCGTCGTGATTTCACCTGTGTCGTGTGTTGAAACCACAACCGTTCGGTCGGCGCCAATGTTTACCAGTAGTTCACGGAACAGGGCTCGCTGCTCTGGATCGAGCCCAGAGGTGGGCTCATCGAGCAGCAACACTTCTGCGTCGTGGACCAGGGCACTGGCAAGGCCAACGCGCCGTTGCTGGCCTCCTGAAAGTTCACTTGCAGGCTGGTCAGCTAGATCCTGCAGCGCCACGCGTGCCAACGCTTCGGAGGCCCCGCGCCATGCATCGTCACGACTCATACCCTTCAGCCAACCGGAATACGCCACCTGTTCTCGAACTGTGAGCCCCGGTACTGCTCGATATTGCTGCGGCATCCATGCCACGCGCGCTCGAAACTGGGTTCGCTGATCGCGGGAATCCAGCTCGTTGAGTGACACCTTGCCACTCCTCGGCATCAACGCCGTCGCGCCAAGGGACAAGAGCGTGCTCTTGCCTGCACCATTGATGCCAAGCAGGGCGGTAACGCCTGTAGGCACGTGCCAAGTTAAGCGTTGTAGGACGGCTAGCTCTCCTTGATTCTTCCGTTTATAGCCAAAACTAATCTCTCGAAACAGGAGCCCGCGCATTAATACGAGATGAAATAGGTCAGGCTTACCGTCGCGCTATTGATCCAAGGGCTGTATTCGACGCTATAGTCACCCACGGTGTTGCTCCAAGTTTTTGAGACATACGTTGACGATGAACTGCACGTGTAGGTTTTCTTACCAGTGCCAGTACTAGGGGAAAACAGCCAGTGCCTCATGACCTCGAACGTCAAAGTTGAAGCTGATGCTGAGCAATTTCGAATACTGAACGTAGTATTAGTCGCTTGGTATGTAATTGAATTCCAGCCTGGACCCTGACTGGTAAGCGTGTTTGGGCCGATCGAACTAGCAATGGCGGCCGACGCTAGAGCTAGGCTGGCGACCCCACCCGAGATTAGCCCCAAGTACTTGTTGCGACGCATTTTCTTACCTCCCCTTACTCAGAATCTGGTTCAGATGCGGAGAAGGTAGCAGGTTTTAACGCGGATTCCTAACAGGATTCAGGTTGTTGCGTTCTAACGGCAGCCTTCGCAGCCTCAGAGCATTCAGCACCACCGTCACGCTCGATCCACCCATGGCGGCGGCGGCGAGTGCTGGGTCAAGTCCGATGCCGAAAGTTGGGAGCAAGAGGCCGGCGGCGAGTGGCACCAGGATGATGTTGTAACCAAAGGCCCAACCAAGGTTCTGCTTGATGATGCGCGTGGTGGCGCGCGCAAGATCGACGAGGAGTGGCACACCGCGCGGGTCTGCGCCGCTCAAGGTTGCAGCCGATGCATCGATCGCGATCTCGGTTCCGCCACCCATGGAGATACCTACGTCAGCAGCGGCGAGTGCTGGCGCGTCGTTCACGCCATCTCCCACCATCGCTACGGGCCCACTGCTGCTGCGTCGAATCTCGGCGATCGCCTCGCCCTTACCGCCAGGAAGAATGCCGCCGCGGGCGCGCTCTGATGGAATGCTGAGGTCGTGGGCGATGGCGTTCACCACCTCTTGGCGATCGCCGCTGATGATCCACGACTCAATGCCGCGTGCGCTCAGTGCACGGATCGCGGCGGCGCTCTCTGGGCGAACCGTATCGGCAAGGCTGAGCGCGCCGGCAGATTCGCCGTTGATTGAGATAAAGAGCGGCGTGCGTCCCGCAGCCGCCTCTCCTGATGCCCACCTGGTGAGCTCGGGGTTGATCGTGGCGGTGAAGGCCTCGGTGCCGATGCGCACCGCTGCACCATCGACGGTTGCGCTTACGCCATGCCCGGCGTGCATGGCGAAGTCGGTGGCGCTTGCCGTGACAGCGCCTGCGGCACGCACGATCGCGCGGGCGAGTGGATGTTCCGATGGGTTCTCGACCGCGGCGGCGATCTGTAGGAGTCGATCGGTGTTGCCGGCGAGCGGGCCGTCGGCGAGGGCGATACGGCCGACGAGGGCGTGCTGGCCGAGGGTGAGGGTGCCGGTCTTATCCCAGACCACGGCGCGCAGCTTCCCTGCCGCCTCGAGGATGGCGGCGTCGCGCACGAGGATTCCCGCCTCGGCGCCGCGGCCGGTGCCGGCGATCACGGCGGTGGGGGTGGCGAGGCCCATTGCGCAGGGGCAGGCAACCACGAGCACGGCGATGGCGGTGGCCACGGCGCGCACCAGGCGCGGCTCCGCCCCGAGCAGGTACCAGCCAACGAAGGTCGCCACGGCGATCAGCAGGATGGCCGGCACGAATACCTCTGAGATGCGGTCGGCGAGGCGGGCGATCGCAGGCTTCGATCCCTGCGCGCGCTCGACCATGGCGACGATGCGGGCCAGCGTGGTGTTCGCGCCAACCTGTGTGGCGCGCATCACAATTGCGGCGTCGGTAAGCAGCGTGCCTGCGGCGAGTCTGCTCCCTGGACCGCGCTCTACTGGGAGCGACTCACCGGTGATCGCCGACTCATCAACGGCGGCGCGTCCACTCACGATGATGCCGTCTACAGGGATGCGCCCACCAGGACGAATGCGCAGCAGGTCACCAGCGATGATCTTGTTCACGGCGATGGTGGTTGCGGTTGGGGCGTCGGCGGTTGCAAGCAGCTCTGCCTCGCGCGGTTGAAGCGCCAGGATCCCGCGCACCGCGCTGGTTGTCTGCTCCTTGGCGCGCGCCTCCATCCAGCGACCGAGTGCGACAAAACCGAGAATGAGTGCCGCGGCGTCCCACGTTGCGTGCGCCGGAATGCCAACGCGCATCAGCTGCGAATGGAAGAGGGTAATCGCCACCGACCAGCTCCATGCCGCCGTGGTGCCGAGACTGACGAGCGTCTCCATGGTGAGTGAACCGTGACGAAGTGCGCGCAGTGCGCGCGAGTGGAAGCGCCAGCCAACGGCGAACTGAATGATGGTGGAGGGCACGATCAGGATCCAGTTGACACGCTCCATGCTAATAAAGAGCCACGGCTGCAACATCAGTACCATCGCGCCGAAGCCGAAGATCGTGGCGATGATTCCGTCACGGAGAAGTCCGCGCGTCTCTTTGGTGCGCGCGGCGACGAGCTCGGCATCGAGTGCGGCGCGCGCGTCCTGTGCATCGGCGTCCCCTTCACGTCCGGCGAGGACGAGTGCGGCGGCGGGAACCTCGTATCCAGCTGCGCTGATCACCGCAGCGAGATCGGCAACGCCCGTTGCCTCTGGCGCGTACTGAATGGTGGCCATCGAGGTCGCAAGGTTCACGCTCGCCCCGCTCACGCCGTCGGCCTTCTTCAGGAATCGCTCCACGCGGTTCACGCACGAGGCGCAGGTCATCCCAGTGACGGGGAGGGCAATCTCCGCCACGGGGGTGGTTGGCGCCGCAGGAACAGGCTCAGTCAACATACTCAGGGGGAGTATACGCCTCATCTGGCCGATAAGTGCCTCGGGCTAGGCTGCGCGCATGAAGATCTATTCGTGGACGAGCCCGTGGGGAGTGCTGCCCGTTGCGGTGGAGAACGGCCGCATCTGTGCCATCGCCCTCGATCCAGGTGCGCCGTTTGCGCCTGCTGCCACGACGGCGGTTGGCCGCCGATCTCCAGGGCCGATCACCAGTGCACGTGAGGTGAACCGCATCCTGAACGCCGCGCTACGTGGGCAGCTCAGTGCGCGAGAGCGACTCGCGGCCGTCGACCTAACTTGGGCGACCGAGTTTGAGCAGCGCGTGTTCCGTGCGTTAGCTGGCGTGCGCTTTGGTGCCACGGTCACGTATGGCGAACTTGCAGCGGCGAGTGGGTCGCCACGTGCCGCGCGTGCCGTGGGCGGTGCGCTCGGCAAGAACCGCGTGCCCGTGCTGATCCCCTGCCACCGCGTGTTGGCGTCAAACGGCATCGGTGGATTCGGTGGTGGCGCAGGGAGCAGCTGGCGTCCTGGGGCAACGGATCCAATTGCCTTCAAGCGCGCACTGCTGCGCGGCGAAGGGGTCGACGCTTAGGCGTGCAGCGTCAGGCTGTGGAAGCCGAGCACCACACGCGCTCGCGGTGAGTCGGCAAAGATCAGCGCAATCTCACCTTCGCGTACGAGGCTCTCAATGATGCGCGCCTCGCGCTCCGGAAGGCCGATCCACGCTAGGCCTTCGGGTGTCTCGATGCGCGTGGTGATCTCTTCATCACCAGGTAGCCCATAGGTTCGTCGCAAGTCATGCAGCGGCACATACGGTCGCGCCTTGGCGATACGACGCACCTGCGCCGGTGTCGCCTGACGAACCTGCTGCTGTGCGCTTGCGACTGGACCGTCGGTCATCCGGCTACCACATAGAGGTCACGCTTGGTGTGATTCAGCGCATCCACTGCGCTGTCGCCACAAAGGACGATGTCTTCGATGCGGGCACCGTTGACACCCTCGACGTAGATGCCTGGCTCGATCGAGAAGGCGTGACCCGGGACGAGTTTCGTGGTGTTCCCCGCGACGATATACGGATCCTCGTGCTCCTCGAGGCCGATTCCGTGCCCGGTGCGGTGGAAGAAGCGGGCCCCCTCCCCTGCCGCGTCGATCACGGCGCGGGCGGCGGCGTCGACCGATTCGCAGCTCACCCCTGGGCGAACATGATCCATCGCCGCCTGGTGGGAGCGCTTCAAGATCTCGTAGCGGCGCAGGTAGTCGTCGCTTGGTGGCACCGCCCCGTTCGGGCCGGTCACCCAGATGGTGCGCGTGGTGTCGGAGCCGTAGCCGCCGAAGACGCCACCAATGTCGAGCACGATCGCGTCACCAGCGTTGATCACGCGCGATGAGGCCTCGTGATGTGGTGAGGCCGAGTTCGGGCCGGAGCCAACGATGGCAAACGATGAGACCTCATGCCCAGCACCGGTAAGTCGCTCGCGCACTTCGCGCGCCACATCGTTCTCGGTGCGACCAAGCAGCTTGCCGCTCGTGATCGCCATCACGACGGTGTCCACAGCGCGACCCGCGCCGCGGAGCAGAGACGCCTCTTCAGCTGACTTCACCATGCGCAGCTTGCCAATCACATGCGACGCCAGCTGTGTCTGGGTAATGGCGCCGTGGGTACGCAGCGCCGCCTCAATGCGGATCAAGAAGGTTGACCAGAGTCGGTCAGAGACAGCCACGCCGCGCGCAGCAGAGCCAGGTCGGCCGCCAGCCTTCACTGCTGTTGCGACAAGGGCGAACGGATCGTCGGTTTCGCCAAAGGGGACGCGGGCCACGTGACCACCGCGCATTGCGGGGGCGTCACCAGCCATGCCTGTTTCGAGTCGCGGCACGATGAGTGTTGGTGCACCGTTCGCTGGAATCACCAGCATGGTGAGTCGCTCCAGTGCTGGTGCGGCGTAACCGGTGAGGTAGCGCATGTCGGCGCCGAAGCCGAGCAACACGGCGTCAAGGCCGGCGTCGTTCACCGCGTCACGCGCGGCGGAGAGTCGCGCAGCGTAGGCGGCGGGGCCGATGAGCTTCGCCTCGAGGGCGTGTCCGGCGCCAAGCCCTGGGGTGGCAGCGGCGTAGGCGGCGTCAATCTCGGCGCTTCGGTTGCTCATGCACCCTCCTCAGTTGCTCTCGCTGGACTCGTTGCCGGTGGCACCGGCAGATCGAGTAGCCCTGCGAGGATCGCATGCCCGCGCTCAAAGAGGGCGCGGTACGGCATGGCGCGCACCGCCCCTGCGGCGATCAGGCTCGCCCGCCCCTCTGGATCGTCGTGCTGGACCAGGGCGAGGACCCGTGCCCCGGTCGCCGCCACGGCCCGAACCGCCCCCTCGGCGTCGTAGGCGCGGGCGGTGGCATCGATGGCCACCAGGTCGGTGGGGGTGGCAGGCTGAGCGGCGAGGAGCGCAAGGAGGGGCGCTGGCGTGGTGAATCGCTGGACATCAGCGCCAAGGGTGCGCCCCTGTCCTTCGAGTCGGGTGGCCCAGATAAGATCGTCGGCCAGCACCAGAAGGCGCGGCGCGGTCACTCGACCGTCCAGGTCTCCCCTGAGGCGAGGAGCTTCTGTAGGTCGACGGGGCCCTTCGCGGCGCGCGCCGCCTTCGCTCCATCGATCTGCTCCACCAGGAGCTGGTCGTGTGTTGGGCGTGGCACGCGACGGAAGACGCCAACTGGCACTGGGAAGTCGGGCCACCACATGCGGCTCAAGATCTGCGTGCGCGTGGCATCAGGGTCGGTCTCGTCGTGCACCCAGAGGTCGGCAACGCTCACGCCGTTCTCGCCAATGGTCACGACCTCTGGTCGTAGACCGTTGAGGCGAATCCCCTTGTTCTTCTCGGCGCCGAAGATCATCGGCTCGCCGTGCTTCAGCACCAGCATGCGATCCTCTTTCACCGACTTATCGGTGAAGTCGCGCCAGGCGCCGTCGTTGAAGATGTTGCAGTTCTGCAGCACCTCGAGGAAGGCGGCACCCGAGTGCTCGCCGGCACGATGCATCATCTCTTGCAGGTGCTCGGAGTGCGTATCAACTGATCGAGCGATGAAGCTCGCCTCGGCGGCGGCAACGAGGTTGAGCGGAATGATCGGCGTTTCGATGGTGCCGAGCGGCGTCGACTTCGTCTTCTTCCCCATCGGCGAGGTTGGCGATGCCTGACCCTTGGTGAGACCGTAGATGCGGTTGTTGAACATGATCATTTTCATGTCGACGTTGCGGCGCATCGCGTGGATCAGGTGGTTGCCGCCGATGGAGAGGGCGTCACCATCACCGGTGATCACCCAGACCATCAGGTCAGGACGCGCCGCCTTGAGGCCAGTTGCAATGGTTGCCGCACGGCCGTGGATCGTATGGAAGCCGTAGGTGTTCATGTAGTACGGGAGGCGACCCGAGCAGCCGATACCAGAGATGAAAACGATCTTCTCCTTGGCGACGCCGAAGGTAGGCATGGCCTTCTGAGTCTGCGCCAGGATCGCATAGTCACCGCACCCTGGGCACCAGCGCACATCCTGGTCGGACTCGAAATCCTTCTTCGTCAGCACAGGGAGCTCAGACTGGGTCACTTTGCGGCCTCCACACTCTCGCCGAGGATTGACTCGGCCTTCGCCTCAATCTCACCGATCTGGAACGGCTTGCCGCGCACCAGATTGAAGCCCACCGCATCGACCAGATACTTGGCGCGAATCAGCATGCGCAGCTGGCCGGCATTGAGCTCGGGCATCAGCACGTGCTTGAAGTTCTTCAGCATCGCACCGAGATCGTTCGGGAGTGGGTTCAGGTAGCGCAGGTGGGCGTGGCTGACGCGCTTGCCGCGCGACTGCAGGCGCTCGACCGCCGAACGAATCGCCCCATAGGTTGAGCCCCAGCCCAAGATGAGCAGGTCGCCAGTGGTCTCACCATAGATTTCGGTCGGTGGAATGTCGCGGGCGACGCGCGCCACCTTCTCGGCGCGCAACAGGTTCATGCGGTGGTGGTTATCGGGGTCGTAGCTGACCGTCCCCAACTCGTCGAGCTTCTCGAGGCCGCCGATGCGGTGCTCAAGCCCTGGCGTTCCAGGCACCGCCCACGGGCGTGCCAGCGTCTCGGGGTCGCGCTGATACGGTCGGAAGCCTGGCTTGTCTGAGGCGGGTGCATTCTCGACCTTGATCGATGGCAGGTCAGCAACGTTCGGAATGCTCCACGGCTCGGCACCTGTCGCCAAGAAGGCGTCGCTCAAGAAGACAACCGGCGTCATGTGGTGCAGCGCGATGCGCCACGCCTCGATCGCCATCGTGAAGCACTCGGCGGGCGTTGCTGGTGCAATCACGGGAATCGGTGAATCGGAGTTGCGGCCGAACATGCTCATCAGCAGGTCGCCCTGCTCGGTCTTCGTTGGCATACCGGTCGACGGACCGGCGCGCTGCACATCAACAACCACGAGTGGCAGCTCAACCATGACGGCGAGACCGAGCATCTCAGCCTTTAACGCCATGCCAGGGCCAGAGGTGGTGGTCATGCCCATGGCACCGCCGTATGCGGCACCAACCGCGGCGCCGATCGCCGCGATCTCATCTTCGGACTGCACCGTCTTAATGCCGAGGTGCTTGTACGACGAGAGCTGATGCAGGATGTCGGAGGCTGGCGTGATCGGATAGCTAGCCAAGAAGAGGTCGCGCTCGGCGAGCTTTGACGCCATCACGAAGCCGAGGGCGGTCGCCTCGTTGCCGGTGATGTTGCGATACGTGCCGGGTGGTAGGTGCGCTGCGGCGACGCGGTAGTGCGTGTGGAAGATCTCGGTCGTCTCACCGAAGGCGTAGCCAGCGTGCAGTGCACGACGGTTCGCCTCGGCGATCGCATCCTTGCCGGCGAACTTCTCGGCGATCCACTTCTCGGTGCCAGCCATTGAGCGCTCGTAGAGCCAGAACATCACGCCAAGGGCGAAGAAGTTTTTGGAGAGCTCGACCTGCTTGCTGCTGAGGCCGAGGCCCTCGCAGACACCAGCGACCATCGTTGACATTGGAATCTCGTAGAGGTTGAACCCTTGCAGGCTCTGGTTCTTCAGCGGATCTTCGGCGAAGCCCGCCTTGCGCAGGTTGATCTCGTTGAAGGCGTCGGTGTTCACGATGATCGCGCCACCTGGAACCAGGTCGCCAAGGTTCACCTTGAGCGCCGCTGGGTTCATGGCGACGAGCACGTCGGGGCGGTCGCCCGGCGTGTGAATGTCGCCGCTCGAGAAACTGATCTGGAATCCCGAAACGCCAGGGAGCGAGCCGGCTGGTGCGCGAATCTCGGCCGGGTAGTCGGGCAAGGTCGAGACGTCGTTGCCGAAGAGTGCGGTCGTGGCGGTGAACTGCGAGCCGGTCAGCTGCATCCCGTCGCCCGAGTCGCCGGCGAAGCGAATCGTGACGCGGTCAAGCTCGGTTACCGTGCCGTGCTGCGCTCCCGAATCGGGGGTGGTCACGTCGCTCGTACTCCTCTGCCCGTGGGTCGATTAGCGCCCAGACCGGGCGCGTCCACGCGAGACTACCGCATCTGGGTAGGCGACCCGTAGGGCGGCCAGGAGGCGCTCCTCGTCACGGCGGGAGAGGAAGTGCCAGAGCAGATAGAGGGTGACGCCGATGGTCCAGAGCACCCCAGCGACAAGCACGCCCGCGTGCATCCCCCCGGCCCCCACCTGGGCGAGGCTCTCGTTGAGTCCCGCCCCCCAGAGGAGCGCCGCGGCAATGGAGTAGCCGATCGTCATGACGCTGCCGTAGCCGCTCAGCCGACCAAACGAGAGGAACGAGAGCTTCGGTGCGTCGGGTTCATAGAAGTAGGATGCCTCCAGCCGATGGACTGCCAGCACGTCACGACCGAGTCGCGCGTTGATAGTGCGCTCCAAAAATTCTGCATGTCGTCGCGCAAACACCGTGTAGTAGAAGGTGTAGCCCGCCTCGAGAAAAGCGAACGGAACCACAAAGAGGAGAGTGACGGCAACGGGCGCGTCAACGCTGAGGCCAGAGAGCGCAAGGAGTACCAGGCTCACGACACCCCAGATGGTGATCTGTCGAAAGAAGAGTTCCGAATACGCGCCGAGCATGCCGCGCATGCGGTCGAGCTGCGCCTCAAGGATGCGGAGCTCTTCTGCTCCCCCACGTCGTGCCACCATCGTCTCCTCCTTAACTAATTGCTTGCGGGTATATTCGCATGATGAAGCGATTGACCGTGCTGCTCCTGACCCTCGTTGCCGCCACGAGCCTCGCGGCCTGCGGCACCGCCATCGGGCCTACTGGCACCCCGGCGTACACGGTCACCCGCAGCTGGTCGAACGGCATGGAGGAGCAGGCGGTCGTCTATGCCGATGGCCGGACCGTCATGACCCACGAACAGCACTCCGAAAGAGTTACCCTGCCAGCCGATCAGATGGCCACACTTGCCGCAGCGGCCGCTCTCGAGATTCCTGCGGGCGCCAGCAGCGACGACCCGATCATTGGGGTCACGATTGGCGCCGGCGCACCGATTCGACCAGCGGGGCTTACGAAGGATTCCCTTCCTGAACTATTGAATCGGCTCCTCGATTCGCACACCCTGAATCCGTAAGGGCTGCTAGCGCGCGGTTGCCTCGATCAGCACCAGGTGCCGCCCCAGCACTTCGGCGCGTCGATCCGCAAAACGTGAGCCGAGCATCTCCCCCGCCGCCTGCTCCAACGTCGCCGGGTCAAAGTTCGGCGGGGCGAGATCGATCACCGCAATGCGCCCACCTGGCGCGAGCCATGCGTGAGCCACATCGATCATGCGGGTGCGCGGCTCCGCGGCGAGCTGACTCAACACGAATGGCACGACGACGAGGCCGGCGGGCGCCCCCTCTGGCCCCTCATCAATTGCGCGCGGATGCAGATGTGCGGTGAGACCGTGGGCGATCAACCTGCGACGGGCGCGCTCCAGGCGATCTTCGCGCGCGTCGTAGGCGCTCGTCTCGCCGCGCGACGCGAGCAGCACCGTCCAGAACCCGATCCCTGCACCGAGCTCCACGATACGACCCTCATACGGGAGTGAATCAAGCCAGAGCACGGCGCGGTCGAGTTCGCCCTGCCAGGTTGCACCACCGAGTGGTCCGCGATCGTATGGGGCACGATTCAAGTACCACGCCTCAAGTTCGTCAGGATGCTGTGGTGGTGGCAAGAGGCCAAGTCGCGCTGGAACGCCACTCTCACCAGCATCGGGTGCGCCGCTAACTGCAGGCGCTATTGGTGTTGGTGTCGATGCGAGTGGAATGCCGACGGGTGGTTGCGCACCTTCGGCACGTCGGCGCAAGCCCTCCTTCAGCTTTGCTTTTAAATATGGCTGGCCGGGTGCTCGCTCAAGACAGGCGGCACAGAGAAGGGTCCATGCCGAGAGGTCCTCAAGCGTTGTTGCAGATACGGGGAGACCGCACCAAGAGCAGGAGAATGGTGCGACGGCGCTCAAGGCGCCCGCCTCAGCGCGGCTTGGCGGTGTCGACGGCGCTGCGCGCGCCAGCCTTGTCCTTGTACCAATCGGCGTCGATCTGAATGTAGCCAGACCACTGCGCCGGTACCGACTCGGCCGGGAAGATTGAGTTCACTGGGCACTCTGGCTCGCAGGCGCCGCAGTCGATGCACTCATCTGGGTCGATGAAGAGCTTGCGATCGTTCCCCTCTTCGAAGTGGATGCAGTCCACGGGGCAGACGGCGACGCACGACTGGTCAAGTACATCAATGCACGGTTCTGCAATAACGTAGGTCATGGTCGCGAGCTCCTCTCTCTCTTATCCCCTGCTGGAGACCTGTGCGCGAGAAGGTACCACTTCCCGCCCGACTTGCCCTACATCCCCGAGGGCTGATACCCCGCGTCAAGGAACCGAGCGGGGTCGTCCTGGAAGTCGAGGAGGCAGCCACGCCCGCAGAAGTAGAAGCGCTCCTGCCCAGGGGCGCTCACGTCGAGTGCTCCACGATGGCGGTCGGCCTGGCCGGCAACGGCGAGCCCTGCGACTTCAATAGAGGCGGTGAGGGCGTCAGGGGCGATCGTCACCTCCATGCCGCAGACCGGATCGATTGCCACGCTCACTCTTCACTCCTCTTCCGCTCCGCGAGGAGCACCTCTCGTCGACGGATCTCCGCGATTGCGGCCGCCGTCTGCGCCTCATCGTATCGCGATTCGGGGCGATCCTCAGACTTTGCCAGCGCGGCCAAGACCACGAAGATCGCGGCCAGGAAGAGCGCGTCGCCAACGAGCCACATGATCGCGCCGGCGAGCTGCTGATCCTCGAGGGGCGACGGCCCCCAGGTGCGCTGCAGCGTCAGGTAGTGGGGGTAGAGCGGGGTCGTTGACCACATGATCGCCACACCGAGGAAGCTGTTCTGTGGCATCTGGGTAATGAGGTAGGCCAGCGCACTCCCGCCGCGAAGGCGGTGCCTGATCGGATCAACAGAGAAGATCGGCGCCCAGAAGAGGAGGGCGGTGCCCAGATAGAGCGAATGCTCCATGTTGTGGATGAAGGGATCCTCAAGTGCCGCCTCGAACAGGGTCGACAGGTGTGTCCCCCACATCACCGCGATGAGGAGTGTCCATCCGACGAGCGGGTGGCTGATCACCCCAACGGCGCGGCTCTGCAAAATGGCGAGGATCCGCGCGCGCCAACGTGGCGAGGCGACGCGCAGGAGCAGGGTGACCGGCCCCGCCTGCAGCAGCAGGATCGGCACGGGGAAGAGCAGGATGAGGTGCTGAATCATGTGCATCGAGAAGAGGGTGGTGTCGTAGCGCTCGATACCTGACTGCAGCGCTAGGAGAACGAAGGCAAGCGCGGCAGCGAAGCTGACCGTGCGGCGACGTGGATACGGGTTCCCCGGATGTTCGCGTGCCACCTGGCGGATCGCACGGGCCCAGAGCAGGCCAACGAGCACAACCGCAACTGTGACAACGGGTGGCCAGGCCCAGTAGAGGAGCGACTCAGGGGAGAGCTCCGGCGGGATCGGCCCATGGGTCGGGACCAGCAGCAGATGCGTCATACCCGCATCTTCGTCCAGTTCGTGATTTTTTGGGCGGCGCTACAATCACCGAGGCAGAATCGACCAGCCCCTCAACTGAAAGGTGGGAGCAGCCATGAACAAGTACGCCTACGCATTTGGCCTCCTCTTCGTGGTCCTCAGCGCCGTCTATCTCTTCGTCTCGAACGACCTGCAGGGCGCCACGCTCCTCTTCGCCTTGGGGATTGCCATGGCGACGATGACGCTGATCCTGATCCACGCGATGAACACCGACAGCTAACGGAGCCACACCGACATGGAGTTTCTCCGCTCCCTTCTTGAGTGGGTGATCTCACTCCTTGGGCCATTCGTCTCCCCCGACTGGGGCGCACTCATCAAGCTCATCCCACTCGGCGTCCTTCTTTTGGTCGTTGCCTTCTACGGCTGGGTCTTCTGGCGCTTCCGCCGCGCCGGGCCTCGTCGCATCGGCATGCCGATCCGCAAGCCACAGGTGCCATCAGGCGTTCACCTGCCTGGGCCAAGCCTCGCACCCTTCCTGATCTCGGCAGCATCGGCCGCACTCTTCTTCTCCGTGGCACTCGGCGGCCCAGCACTCGCCGTCGCGGGACTCCTCTTCGTCTTGGCGCTCGTTGCCTGGGGCCGCGAAGCGGTCCGCGAGTACGACGCACTCGGCGCAGGCTCAGCGATGGCGCTGCGCGCTGACGATGCCGCAGCAACAACAGCGCCGAACGGCCCACCAGAGGGTGTTCATCTGCCGCCGCCATCGCTCCTGCCACTCCTCGTGAGCGCCGGCGCTGCCGTGATGCTCTTCGGCGTTGCGGTTGGTCTCGAGTTCGCACTTCTTGGCACGCTCATGACGGCGCTCGCGCTGATTGGCTGGCTCCTTGATGCAGGGCGCGAATATCGCGCCACCGCCGAGGCCGATACAACTGGCCACCTGGTCAATCCGACGCCACGCAAAATGCCAACGGTGGCCATCGCACTCTTCAGCATGCTCTTCCTCTTCTTCGCCGGCTCGCAGGCTGGCGTGATCGGCGGGAGCGGCGCAAGCCCGTCACCGAGCGGCGAACCCGTTGCCTGCGCCGAGAGTGGCACCGCGACCGTCACGATGTGCGCTGAGCTCATAGCCTTTAATAGCGAATCAATCACGGTGCCGGCTAGTGCGCCATTTACCATCCGCTTCGTAAACTACGACGCAGGAATCCCGCACAATGTCGCGATCCACGAGGATACGGGCACCGGCCCAGAGATCTACCTCGGCGAGATCTTCAACGGTGCCGATGAGCGCACCTACGACGTGCCCGCCCTCACCGCCGGGAAGACTTATGTCTACATCTGCACCGTCCACCCGAACATGCTTGGGGCGATCGTCCTGCAGTGACCAGCCTGGCGCGCATCCGTCGCGTCGCAGTCGCACTCCTCGCCGCTAGCCTGATCGCCGCCTGCGGCGGCCCCACCGCCAGCAGCGACGACCTTCTGGGCCGAACGATGCGGATCGGCGAGGCGCACCCCCTCACTGACCCGACCGCTACGTTCACCTCGTGGCCAGAGGTTGCGGGTGGCAACCAGCGCATCCTGTTGAACTTCTGGGCGAGCTGGTGCATCCCCTGCCGCGATGAGATTCCGCTCCTCTTCGACTACTCCGCCAGCTTCGCCCCTGGCGCCACAGTGCTCGGCGTTCTCTATAGAGATTCGATTGGTCCGGCAGCAGCCACCGCGGCGGAGCTCGGCGCAACCTGGGTGACGCTGATCGATGCCGACGGCGCTATCGCTGCGCAGGTGCCGGTAAATGCCGCGCCGCTGACCCTGCTCCTTGACGCAAGCGGCGTGGTGCTCGACTACCGCGTCGGTCCGTTCACCAGCGTTGCAGAGATCGCCGAATTCGCCGACGGCCCATAGGCGGGCGTGCCCCGATACGGGGTTGAAGTCCTCTTGGTTGCGGGGGATGGATTCGAACCACCGACCTTCGGGTTATGAGCCCGACGAGCTGCCACTGCTCCACCCCGCTCGCGAAGTATCGGCAGCGCGGGGCAAACCGTCAAATGCGCAGCTTATTCCCCGTACGTAACGGGGAGCCCTGCGGCCTCCCAGTCGGAAATGCCGCCCGCGAGGTTCGCAACGTTCGTGCGGCCAGCGGTGCGCAGTGCCAGCGCCGCCTGACCTGAACGACCACCCGAGCGGCATTGCATGATCAGCGCCCGACCTGCGGGGATCTCGTCTTGGCGTGCCACAAACTGCGAGAGCGGAATCAGCAGTGCACCAGGGATGCGCACCTCGTTCCACTCCGACTCTTCACGAACATCGATCATCAACGGGGCATCGGGTCCTTCGAGGAGCGCCGCCGCCTCTGCGGGGGCGAGTGTCAGCGGGAGACCGCTCACTAGCGCTCGGATTCGGCGGATGCGGCGAGGCGGCGCAGGAACTCCGCGACCGGCAGGCGCGAGCCGTATCCGTCGCCCATGTTGTGCGCGAAGAGCACCTCGTCACCATCCCCCTCCTCCCAGCAGAGCAGGAACTGGTGGCCGAAGGCGATCGCTGGAAAGTCGACGAGGCCGCGATCAATATCGCGCAGCTCAACGCCCCGGCCGGTGACCCGATCGACGCTCGCCTGCATCTGATCTACCGCGGCCCGAATGCGCATCTCAACCACCGAGCTACTGGCTAGTTTGTCGCGAAGGGCAGGGTCGAGGTCAGCCGGCTGCAACTGATTCTGGTCGGCGCCACCTGGCAGGGCGCCCATGCGCTCGAGGCGGCGGAGGCGCAACAGGTCATCCTTCATGCGCTCGAGTTCGATGCGCTGGTCACGGAGGAGGTTGATGATCGGGCGCAGCCCGGCCAGCTCCTTCGTCGCCGCATCAATGGTCCATGAGCGCCTCATGCCCCTATTCTCCCACGCCCAGGGCTCATAATGCGGCCCGCCGTGGGAGAATCTGCGCGGGCCGGTAGCTCAGCGGTAGAGCAGGGGTCTTTTAAACCCTTGGTCGCGGGTTCGAACCCCGCTCGGCTCACCAACTCCTATGCGTTCCCCCGTCGCCGAAGCAGGCGCTCGGCGCCCAGATAGAGGAGCGCCACGACGTACCCGCCAATGATGACGCCGCCCATCAACATCAGGACCGATGCGTATCCATACTTGATGACGTTGAAGAACCCATACGGATAGACCGAGGCAATCGCGCCGTGCAGCAGCGTATAGGCCAGATACGCGATTGGGATGATGAAGACGGCGAACGTATCGCCGAGCGGGAATCGGCCGCGCGGTCCTGCAATGGCCCAGACGAGGATCGTCAGCACGGGGGTGATGTAGTGCTGCAACAGATTGGTCACCGCGTACCAACTCTGCGGGTTTGCTGAGCCTGCGAGGAGCAGGTGGTAGAGGACTATCGTCATCGTGATCATCAGTAGTCCAGTGTTCCGAAGGCGGTTGAAGATCCGACCCGTGCGTTCCGGGTTGAGGTAGAGCGCGGTCAGGGTGATTGCCACCACAATGTTGGACCAGGTGGTGAAGTATCCGTGGGAGTCATACACGCGACCGATAGCTCCAGCGAGTCCTTCTGCGTGGCCGCCAAACAAGTTGCTGCCTGGGTCGTATGGGGTGCTCCGCGGCACTAGGCCGAAAATGTTCACTACCTGCACCATGCCGTAGCCGAGCCACGCGATGAACGCATTGATGCCGTAGAGGCGCTTGGCGGTTGCTGTGTTCATGTTTCCTCCCACTTCACACCCGGGCAGGTGTTTCGCGGAAGTATACGGCGGTAGCGAGTCGAACTAGCGGGCGGATGCGCCCTTGCGGCCGAGCTTGGCCCCGACCCACGCACGGAAGCGCTCACGCTGACCGTAGGCGACTGCGGCACCGAGCATGATCACGAAGTTGAGTGTCCATGCGCCCGCTGCAGAGAGGAAGCCGATCTGCTGACCAACCTCACCCTGGAGGGCCAAGCCAGGAACGGTGAGGCCGAAGAGGCCGACGCGGAAGACGGGCGCCTTTGGCGATGTGCCGGCAGAGAGTGCCCCCGCGCTATATGCGCCAGAGGCATCCGCACCGCCGAGAAGGAGCACATGTGCACCGATCACAACGCCGCTCGCGCCGACTCGCGCGCCGTCGGCTGGGAGGTTGCTCAACTCAACAGCCGTCCAGGTGGTGATACCTGTTGCGGCGGCTGGCGCCGCCCAAAGCACGCTTGTTGTTGCCGCTCCACCAATCGTGCCACCTGCGACATAGAGGGTGCCGTTGGCACTCCACATCGCAGCACCGTCGCGTGGGGTTGGCAGGTTGCTCTCTAATGCCCCCTCCTCCCAGCGGAAGATCGTGCCGATCTCGGCATCACCCTGCGCCTCAGCGTCGGGATTCACCACTGGGGCGCTGTGTGCCTCACCAACTGCAGGGGCAACGGCGATGTCGCCGCGAAGCGCTGCGGCGGCCGGTCCGCTCGCGTCATCACCGCCCCAGACGTAGATTGAATCGCCAACAACCGCCGCGGCGGCGAAGCTTCGCGGTTCCGGAAGCTCCATGAAGGTTGCCCACGGCTCGAGTTCGCCGCTGGCGCCGAGCTTCGCCTTCCATACGGTGGTGGTTGGTGAACGGTCAGTCCCCTCGCCGCCGAGCACCACGATTCCGTCAGAGACGACGGTGACCGACGCGCCAGATCGTGCGGCCGGCAACTCAAGTGCGTCGAGTCGCTCCCATGCAGTGATCAAACCACTGGTTGCGTCAGGTGTTCCTACGTAGACCGATGCGGTTGCAGGTGCGGTGTCAGATGCGCCACCGATGATGTATGCCTTGCCGGCGAAGAAGGCCACGCCCGCATGGGCGCGCGCCTCAGGGAGCGGCGTGCCAGCAGCCCAAGCGCTCAGCCCCGCGGCATCAATGGTTGCAACGGAGACGTTCGTCGTGGCGAGGCGTGTTGCCGCGCCGCTCGTGCCGCCGACGTAGTAGAGATGTGAGCCAGCCTGCAGTAGGGAGCCATCAACGCCATCACCTGGCAGGTCTCCCTCGGTCGCGCTCTTCCAGGGGATCAGTGCGCCAGCGGGTGCTGGGCATGGGAGTCCCTCATTCTCCGCAGGGCAGATGTTCACGAGGGAGGCGAGGTTGAGCCCAAGCTCAACGGTTGGCGAGACGGTCAGGTAGTAGGCGCGGTCTGGGATGTAGCCGAGCATCAAGATGATGACGAGGGTCCAGAGCACTGAACGGACACCAGCCCAGCCCCAGCCATCAGCGTCGAGGAGGCCGAAGAGCACGCGGCGCGGCGCGACGGCTCCTGGGCCAATCGCGCGTGGATCGCCGCTGCCGCTCATCACTTCACCGTCAGCTTGCCGACCATGTTTGGGTGCACGGTGCAGATAAACGCATAGGTGCCGGCCGTGAGGGCTGGAACGTTATAGGTGCGCGTGCCAATGCCCGCGAAGATCTCACCCTTGAAGACTTCGGCTCCTGTTGCAGTACCAACGTGGATCGCGACGTTGTGTGGGACTCCAACATTGTTGTTGCTAAAGACGATGGTGAACAGAGCACCAGCCGCCACCTCAAAGGCACTCTGCTCGAAGGCAATCGGATTCACGGCGCTAATCTGGTAGGTCTCCCCCGTTCCGCCAGATGGCATCGGAGTGGCGCTTCCCGTTGGCGTCGGGGATACGGCGAAGGCATCTTTCCAGCAGGCAGGGACCGGAGTCGCGTCTGCAGCAGGCGCGTACGCGACGTCGCGCCAGCCGGTGACCTCCACCATTTCGCCCGTTGCGGGATCCCTCACCTCAACGGTGTCCGTATTGGTTGCACGCACCCAGGCGATCAGCTCTTCAATCTCGCGGTAGTTCATCGGACCACCATTGGTGTCGGACCACACGCCCATCAGTGAATTTGCATCTCCGCAGATGTAGCGCCCGCCAACGGTGAGCACATTCAGCAGGTACTGCGGCGTGAGGTGGGCGAGCAACTTCCCCTGGTCGTTGAGCACTGGCCCGATGCCGCCCTGGCCCTGTGCGCCGTGGCAGCGGGCGCAGTTCGCCTCAAAGAGGTTGTAGCCGCGCTTCACCGTCTCCAGGTACTGCTCGCGCTTTGCTGCGTCGAGGCGCGACGAGCCGGTCACGCCCGGGAGACCCTGGTCGTAGAAGGCGTAGACGATGATGAAGAGGGTGACGATGGCGATGCCGAGAAGTGCCGCCAATCGCGATGAGCCGCTCTGGTTGACGATCTTTGCGGCGCGGTCTGCAGTGAGGCCGCGCGTTTGGATCTGGCTCGGGCTCGAGAGGCGCGGCACCGGCGTGCTCACCTTCTCGCTCGGCACTGGGAGCTGCTTCTCGTCGCTCATCTAGATGCAACCTGTGGCGGCGCGTGGCGCCTCAATCCCTGGTGCGCCGATCGCGAGCGGTACCGTGCCGAGGCTGATCTTGCCGGTGTCGAGGGTCAGAACGCCGTCGTTGTCGACCACCGCAGCGAAGCGGTCCATGCCGCGTGCGGCAGGGCCGAGCCCCTCCGCCTTGGTGCCGAGTCGGTCGTAGCGGCTGCCGTGACAGGCGCACTCGAGCCAATAGGTCTTGATGCAGGGGTTCGGCTTGCAGCCAAGGTGTGGGCAGCGCTGGTAGAGGGCGCGAACATTCAGTGCGGCACCATCGCCGGTTGCATCTTCGCCGGCCACGAACTCTTGGCGGTTCGGATCAACCAACATGATGAAGGCGCGCGCATCTTGCACATAGGCGGGGTAGCCCTCGGCAATGGGGAGTCCCGCGTTGGCGTCGATCAGTGACTTGAGTGTGCCGACGCGAATCTTGCCGCCGAACCCTCCTTCAAGGTTTGGCCAGAGGAAGCCGAGGGTTCCGGCGGTCACCTGGACCAGCCAGAGCCCGAAGCCTGCGCCGATCGAGGTTCGTAGCAGTCGTCGTCGTGAGATCCCCTTGACCTCCTCGTGGCGCAGCGCCTTGATGGTCTGCGCGGTGAGGGCCTTCGGCGTGTCGCTCGGCTCAACGCTGTAATGGCTCACCGCACTCCTCCGATCACAAGCTGAAGAAGAAGCCGGTCGACCACGGCAGGATGAAGGCGTAGCCAGGGCCGCGGAAGAAGATACCGATGAAGGTCACCGCAAGGCCAACAGCCCAGAGCACGGAGAAGAGCGTCACCTCGAGCTTGCGCTCCGATGGCTTCGTACTGTGGATGTTGCGGCGATCAAGATACGGAATGAGCGCCGAGCCAACCAGCACAGCAGCTGGCGTCAGCGCACCAGCAACGGTTGGGTGGAAATAGGCGAGCAGCTCCTGCAGGCCCAAGAAGTACCACGGCGCCTTCGCTACGGCGGGCGTGACGTTCGGGTTGGCGAGCTCTTCGAGCGGAGCATTGATGAAGAGGCCAAGCAGTAGCAGGAAGATGCTCATCGCCACCGCCGACAAGAACTCGATCGTCAGAAGGTGTGGCCAGGTCAGGACCGTGTCATCTGGCTCCTTCTGCACACGAACGACGGCGTCTTGCTTCACGAGTGCGAGGAGTCGGTACGGTCGTGCCGCCATCGGCACGCGCTGCTTGTCGATCTCCGTCTGGCGCGACGGATCTACCGGCAGGGAGCTCGCTGGGCGCTGCTCGTCACTCATAGATCACAGCGGTCCGCTGATGCCGCCGTCCTTGCGGATCCGCCAGAAGTGGACCGCGAGAAAGACTGCCGCCAAGAGTGGGAAGACCATCACGTGCAGCACATAGAAGCGAAGCAGCGTGTTCTGCCCTACCTCGAGGCCGCCCAGCAGGAGCAGCTTCGATGGGGTGTTGAGGAGCGGCGCGTAGCCGGCCATGTTCGAGCCGATCGTGATCGCCCAGTAGGCGATCTGGTCCCACGGCAGCAGGTAGCCGGTGAAGCTGAGCATCAGGGTAAGGAAGAGCAGGATCACGCCAACGACCCAGTTGAATTCGCGTGGTGGCTTGTAAGCGCCGTGATAGAAGACGCGCATCATGTGCAGGAAGACGAAGAAGACCATGAGGTGCGCGCCCCAGCGGTGGATGTTGCGCGTGATCTGTCCGAATGGAATCAGCGTTTGAATCTTGAGAATGTCAGAGTAGGCCTGCGTCGCCGACGGCGCGTAGAAGAACATCAGGTAGACGCCCGTCACGGTAAGGACCAGGAAGAGGAAGAAGCTCAAGCCGCCGAGGCAGAAGGTGTAGGCGAACTTCACCGCATGCTGGCGCACGCGCACCGGATGGAGGTGCAGGAAGACGTTGTTCATCACCGCATAGGCGCGACTTCGCTCGTCGTTGGGGTAGGCGTTGCGGAAGACGGAGCGCCAGGCTGCAGACCTGCGAACCGCCTGATCGACCCTCGCCAGTAGGCTCACTGTGCCCCTCCCGCTACGCCAGCGACTCCGGCCAACTGACCATCCCGGTAGGACTCCTTGTAGAGGCGTCCGTCCGAGCTGATCTCTTGTAGTTCGAACCTCTCCATCGTAATCGCGTCGAAGGGACAGCGCTTTACGCAGAGGGCGCAGCGGATGCAGCGCTCCTCGTCTAGGAGCATTGCCGCACCGTTCTCCCAGCCGTACGCCTCGGAGAGTTCGGGAAGGGCGCCCTCCGACTTGAGCTGGTTGATGTCGACCATGTGGATGACCCCCTCGGGGCATACGTCGGCGCAGGCGCCGCAGAGGACGCAGCGCATCGGGTCGAACCAGATGTTGTAGTTGCACATGAGGCAACGGGTGCTCTCGGCGACTGCCTGCTGCGCGCCGTAGCCGAGCTCAACCTGGGTGGCAAAGTTCTCTGTCGGGTCCCCTGACGGAAGGCGCGCGGCCAGCGGCAGCACCGGGATGTGCTGGCGTGGGATGCGGTCGTAGAACTCGGGCATCTCATGGCGCCACGAGCTGGTGATCTTCACGTTGGTGTCGACGGTGATCTCGGCCTGTCCGTCGAGGTAGCGGTCGATGGCGTATGCGCACTTCTTGGCGTGGCCCGCCGCCTCGATCATGGTGGCAGGGCCGGTGACGAAGTCGCCGCAGGCCCAGACCCCCTTGATGTTGGTGGCGTAGGTGGCCGGGTCAACCTTTACGCGACCGCGCGCGACTTCGAAGGTGCTCTCAACCGGGAGGAAGCCTAGCTCGGAGGCTTGCGACACGGCGGGGATCACGGTGTCAGCTGGCAGGATGAACTCGGAGCCTTCAATTGGAACTGGGCTGCGGCGACCAGATGCGTCTGGCTCGCCGAGACGATTCTTGATCATGCGCACACCGGTGATGTTGCCGTTCTCCCCGATCACTTCGAGTGGCGAGACGAGGAAGTCCATGCGCACACCCTCGCGTTCCGTCTCGCCGAGCTCCTCCTCGTCAACGACGAGCTCGGAACGGGTGCGACGATAGGCGATGGTGACGCGCTCTGCACCGTGGCGGAGCGAGGTGCGTGAGCAATCCATGGCGGTATAGCCGCCACCGATGACGACCACATCTTTGCCGACGCTGAGCGGCTTGCCGAGGTTGGCATCTTTCATGAAGTCCACGCCGTAGACGAGTCCGTTCAGATCGGCGCCCGGAACATCGAGGGCAACGGCGTTCATGGCGCCGGCGCAGATCGCGATCGCGTTGTACTGCTGCTGCAACTGCTCGAAGGTGATGTCGCGACCGACCTCGGTGTTGTAGACAAACTTCACGCCGAGTCGCTCAATGAGGCGCACGTCGGTCTCGATCGCCTCGCGCGGAAGTCGGAAGGCAGGAACGCCGATGAGCATCGTGCCACCGCCGTACGGCAGGCTGTCGTAGACGGTGACCTGGTAGCCCTTCACGGCAAGCTCGCGCGCAACGGAGAGGCCGGCAGGGCCAGCACCAATCACGGCGACGCTCTCGGCGCGTGGCGTGATCTCTGGCGCAACGTCGGGGATGCCCGACGCGGCGTGCCACTCAACAAGGAAGCGCTTCATCGCGCGAATCGCGAGCGGTCGATCGATGTCGCCGCGGCGACAGGCGCGCTCGCACGGCGCGGAGCAGACGTACGAACACATGGCGGCAATCGGGTTCGGCTCGCGGGAGAGGAGGTAGCCCTCTTCGAACCGACCCTCGGCGGCCAGGTTGAGGTAGCCGCGGCAGTTGGTGCCGACAGGGCAGGCCTCTTGGCACTCGATGTTGCACTGAAGCCAGGAGGCGTCTACTGGCTGGACGAGGAAGTCCTGCGTTTCAAGCGTCACAGTGAGCCTTTCGGTGTTGCCGCGAGTCATTGCTTGCAGGCCTAAGGGTAGCAGGGGCTCCCCAAAAGCGTGCTCAACGCGATAGTTGCAATCTGGCCACTTTTCCTTGTACTGAACGTGAATTTCTGCCAGAATCGCCGCCTAAGGCGGTGCCGGCGTCCCCCCAAAGGCACCGCCTTTTATCCCCTCTGGCTGGTGATCTCCGCAAGCACCTCTGCCGCATGCCCGGTCGGGGTCACGCTCTCCCAGACCTTCGCCACCCGCCCCTCGGGGTTGATGAGGAAGGTGACCCGATGGGTGCTCATGAAGCTCTTCCCCATCATCTGCTTCTCGCCCCAGACCCCGTAGGTCTCGGCGACCTGATGGTCGAGGTCGGAGAGGATCGGGAAGTTCAGCGAGAACTTGTCGCGGAAGGCCGCCTTGCTCGACTGGTCGTCAGGGCTCACACCCCAGACGAGTGCGCCCGCCGCCTGCAGGGCTGTCTCCGAATCGCGGAACTCGCAAGCCTCAATGGTGCAGCCAGGGGTGTCATCCTTCGGATAGAAGTAGATGACCAGCCACTTACTACGCGCAGCAAGGGTGCTGTGCTCTCCGCCCGTCGCATCGCGCAACGTGAAGGCTGGGGCTTCGCTACCGGCGGGTGGGAACGCCTTAAATGGACTCATGCCGCGAGTATAGCCTCGACAACGGCGCGGGCCACCGAGACCAGGAGACCGCCAAGGCTGAGGCTCACGATGAGCAGATCCGCACGACCAAATTTTGACGGTCGCCGTCGTGTTGGTGGCGCTTTACCTGTTGGGAGGCGCACGCCGCGCACCTCAAGGGCGATCGCCAGTTGTGGCACGGCGCGAATCACCGAATCAAACATGTCCACGAGGAGCAGCGGATCTGCGCCGCTTCGAGTGAGTCGGCCAATCGCGCGGCGTTCACGCGCCTCATCGCGCAGTGTCGGAATTCGCGCGGCGGTAGCGAGCAGAGCCATCGTTGGCGCGAATGGTGCACGGAGTTTTTCGATGAGCGTATCCGCCATGCGTAACGGTTCAAACGGGCGCAAGAGCACCAGGCTACCGGCGGCAAAGGCGAGGAGTCGCGTGCCAGCGCCGACCGCCTCTTCGACTGATGCGCCGCCGAAGAGGTTGGCGAGCACGATGCCCGCGAGCGCCGGTGTGAGCGCCAAGGCGAGTTTCAGTGTGGCAAGAATCTGCACACCAGAGACCCACGCCACCACGAGCACTGGAAGGGCGATCGCCACCTGTGCCACCGGCGTTGCGGGGCTCGCAGCAGCGAGGGCGAACCAGAAGAGAGCAAGGCCAAGGCGCGTGAGTGGATTGGCTGTACCGATCAGTCTTCGGCCGAGCTCTGGCGAGAGGAGACGTTCGGCGCTCTCGGCGACTCGCGCCGCAGGCGCTGGCAGGAGCGCCGCGAGGCCACCCTCGGCGATCTCGACGCTGCTCCCTGTCTCCTCGGGGTGGCGCACTCGGCGCAGCGGCCACGCGTCTGGGCGGCTCAGCGCACCCAGCCGTGCGTCGTGCGTGGCAATCAGCACAGCGCTCGTGCCGAGCAGCTCCCGATCGCCAAGTAGATCGCAGAGCGCCGCAACGCGCGCGTCGTCGAGGCCACCACTCGGCTCGTCGAGCAGGAGAACGTCTGGGGCTGCGGCAAGGGTCACGACGATCGCGAGTCGACGCCGCTCGCCGTCAGATAGTCGCCCAGGCGACGCGTCGAGAAGATGAGTGACGTCGAGGCGTTGGGCAAGGACTTCGGCACGGGCGGCATCACCTACGGCAATCAGCGCACGCGCCGGACGTGCGCCGAGAAGGAGGCCCGAATCTTGCGGCGCGAATCTGATCCGCAGTTCAGGTGTGGCGATTCGTTCGCCCCCATCAAGTGGCAGCGTCCCCGCCACAAGATGTAGGAGGGTGGACTTACCGCTCCCCGTGTCGCCGGTGAGTAGCGTTGTGGCGCCGCGCATCACGGCGAGGCTTGACGGCCCCACCGCGCGACCCTCCGCAGTGGCGCGCACCAGTTGCACGATCGGTGCCCCACCTCCGACGTCGCTGCGCATCTCACTCCAGGCTGGCGCAGCCGCTGGCACCACTGCCGTCGCGACGACCCTGCCGTTTTCGAGGCTGATGTGCTCTGCCGTTACGGAGCTCAGCAGCGAGAGGTCATGTGCCGCAATCACGCGCGTCGCACCACTCTCGCGCAACGTCGCTGCCAAGCGTTCTGCTGATCGTGCGTCAAGACCACCAAGCGGCTCATCGGCGATGAGGAGATCGGGCGATGCGACAAGGGCGACGAGTGCCGCCGCCGCCGATCGCTCGCCACCGCTAAACGTGGTGAGACTGCGATCAATCAGGGCGACCTCTACCGCCGCGTCGCGCGCATAAAGCTCGATAAGCGAGCGCATCTCCTCGGTGGGAACCCCTCGCGACTCCAGCGGTAGCGCCGCATCATCTAGTAGGAGCGGCAACGCATAGGTGGGGGCGGGGCCAGCCGCCACGTAACCGAGCCGCTCGCTGAGCGCACGTGGAATCCCTGACTCCGTTGCAGCGGCCGCAATCAAGTCGATCCCGCCGACACAAAGCTGCCCGCGCAGTTCGCCCGGAAGCACCGTGCCGAGCATCCCAGCGATCGCGCGCAAGAGGGTGCTCTTCCCTGCGCCAGAGGCGCCGCTCACAAGGAGCAGCCCACCGGCGGGAAGGCTGATCGAGGTTCCGCGCAGGTCGAGCGTGAGCCGATCAGATCCGGCCGGGCGCCAGGTCAGATCGGCGATCTCTAGAGCGAGCGGCGGCACGCCGTTAGGAACCGATCAGGTCAAGGGCACCGCTACGTCGAAGAGCCTTGCGCAAGAGCAGTGCACCGAGGCCACCGATGATCGCCGAGCTTGCCACCATCGCCGCCACCAGGGCTGCTGCGAACGAGGTGCTGACGTCGGGGAAGTAGAGGGGTAGATCATGCAGCGCCATGCCGACTCCCGAGAGTGCGCCAGCGGCCAGCGCCACGCGCCAACCGGCGACGCGATAGCCGACAGCGGCGAAGGCGAGTTCTGCGCCGATCCCTTGCGCTGCGCCAGAGAAGATCGCATCAACCGACCACTGGCTCGCGAGCAAGAACGAGACAGAGGCGGCGATCATCTCACCGGCGAGTGCCGCACCAGGGCGACGCACGATCAGTCCGGCGAGTGGCCCAGCAATCACCCACGTGCCAGCGAACAACAAATACTGCAACGGCAGAACGGCGGCGAAGAGTGGTGATGCGGCGCCCCACACCAGATTCCATCCGGCGAAGAGCACGCCTGAGGCGATGCCGATCGTTGCCACGGTGACGAGATCCATAAGTCCCCACGAACGCTTCATGCTACGCCTCCCCTTCACTCACGAGCACGGCACCGTTGTGGGCCGTGATGATTGACTCTGTGGCAGTTGCCACATTAGAAATTCCCCGCGTGCTGCCAGCAAGGAGCAGCGCAGAGGCAAGTGGCCAACGCACACCGGTCGCAGAGACCGTTGCATCGCCACCCCATGGCGTGATCGAAATGATGCGACCAGGTGTGCCGCGCAAGGTGACCCTTGCGCCACTACGCAGCAGCTGCGTCCGTGTCTGCTCATCAAGGATCACAACGTCTGCAGCGCCGCAGCGTGGGTGTGCCAACAGCGCAAGGGTGCCAATAGCGTGATCACTGCGGCCGCCCCAGGTGCAGAGCAGCGTGATCTCAGTCGCACCCGCATCGAGCGCCGCAAGAAGGGCGAGCTCGGTGTCGGTTGCATCTTTATTGGTCGGGAAGCGCGTCACGGTCACACCAGCCGCTTCGAGTTCAACAACGTCGCTTGCGCTGAGCGAATCAAAATCACCGACCACCCGGTGGAGGGGTAGACCGAGTGGTGCCGCGTGCCGGGCGCCGCCATCGGCGGCGATCACCAGTTCGGCGTCACGCCATCCGGGCCAGTGCGTATCGAGCAGCGCCGGATCGGGTCGATCGCCCCCCGCAAGAATCAACGCGCGCACAGGCACCTCGCTCTCTATCGCGCGGGGTACACCTGCGTCCTCCCTTCGCCGGCATGACCCGGATCAGGTTCGTAGGGTTCGCGGACCTTCCGCATCTCAGCGCCCGATGGCGCTCCCCTGTCGCGATGGCATCAGTCTAGCGCTTTGCTCCGTCGAGAAGCGTGGCAACCCAGTCGGCAACGGAGGGGGCGTGCTCGTGCGCATCAGCCGTATAGAAGTCGTCGGGGTGGAAGAAGGGCGAGTGGATGCCGACCGCATGCGCCCCTGCAGCGCGCGCCATGCGCACGTCGTCGAGGGTGTCGCCGAGGTAGGCCGTCTCGGCTGGCGTGGATGCGTGACCGAGTGCGGCAAGCCCGCGGCGGAGCGGTGCTGGGTCGGGCTTCTGCTCGACTGAGTCATCGCCATACACAGCCGAGCCGATCAGGTCGGCGACGCCGGTGCGGCGCAGCTGCCCGGCAACAACCTTGCGGTCGCCAGCGGTAACGATGCCGAGGGGGATCCCTGCAGCGACGAGTCGCTCCAGCGCCGGGTAGGCGCCAGGGAGGAGTTCTGCACTGTGCCCCTTATAGGCACCGTGCCAGACGTCGGCTGCGCCTTCAACAAGGTGCTCGGGGACGCCGAGGGCGGCGTACATGCGGCGCCAGTTCGGTGAGAAGGCGGCCCCATACCGCTCGCGGGTGAGGGGTGGGAGGCCGAAGGACTTCATCACGGCAACGTTGGCCTCATAGACGTGCTCGGTCGTATCAATAAGGGTCCCATCCCAGTCGAACAACACAGCCTTCATTCCCTAAGCGTACGTCGCGCCTAGAATCGCTGGGTGAACGAACGTACGAGCGCCCCCATCCCAACCGGAGCCGGCGAGCCGAAGAGTCGCATCAGCGACTTCCCGGGCGGCCTGCACGTTCGCGCCACCTGGGGGAGCAGCGGCCAGGCTGCCGCGGTCTTCGCCCTCTCGGAAGTCGGCGCCACCCTCGTGGACCATGGCGCACTCGGCGCCGGCGCCGAGGGTGACCCTGATCGACTCTGCCGCATGGAGCTTCGCGTTGAGACGCCGGGCGGCGCTTGGGCGGTACGACTCGCCACCGTCATCTACGACGAGCCGCGCGCAATCCATTGGGACGACGCCCAACTCTTTGTGGTCGGGTACGGCTTCACCGTCTACGCCTTCGGCGCACGCACCGGCGCGCTCGTTTGGAGTCATCAAACTGGGACACCGGTAGTGGAGTTGATCGCCTCACCGAGATTCGGTCATGTGATCGTTCAGAGCGAGGTTGAGACCTGGGCGATTCGCGGTGACGGTGAGGTGCGCTGGCGACTGGCGCACAGCGATGTTGTTGGTGCCGCCGAACTGATCGGCGGTCGACTGGTCGTCACCAGCATCAATGGTGACGTGCAGGCGATCGACCCCGACAGCGGCAAGCAAGGTTCATGAACCCCATCGCGCTGATCGGCGCCGCGCTAATCGTTGTCGGACTGCTGCTCACGCGACGTGCCGATGTGCGCACGCGCGCAGGGCAACTACTCGCCGGCCTCTCCCCCGTCTCCCCGACCGAGGCGCTCCGCCTTGCCGCGTTACGTGGCGATTCGGCACCGTATCTAGCCATCAAGGGGAGCATCGACGCGCCAGAGATCTTTGAGGACGAGAACCATCGGCCACTCGTCTTCCGTCGTGAGCGCGTCTCCATTGCCGACGAGGGGAGTTGGCGTGTGATTGATGTCGCCGTGCGCAGCCTCCCATTTGTCATTAGTGATGCAAGCAGCACCATCAGCGTCGCGGCCGCAGATCTTGCCGACGGGCTGGTAGTAGTTGAGCGACGTTGGAAGGGGAGCGTCGCCGAGCTCCATGCCACGGGTCGCGAGTATCAGAGCCCCGAGACGGCGGCGCTGGTTGCCGCGATTGCGGCGAGTGACCCGAAGCGCGGCGCGCGCGTTGGCCTGGAGCAGATCAGCAACTTGGATCGCGCCACCGCAGCCGGCCAACTCGTTGACGGAGAGCTGCGCGCCGGTGTTGGTCGACCGCTCGTCGTGACCACGCTCGAGCGAGCCGAGGCGCTGCGACTCCTTGGCGGCGAGGGGCGCGGGCGGCTCGCCAGCAGCACGGCGGCGCTCGCCCTCCTGGCACTCGGCCTCCTGCTGCTCCTAGGTGGCATCGCGCTCACGCTTGCCTCGCCCGCACTCGTTACCGACGCGGCGAGCCCCTCCCCAGTACCCGCACCGACGCCAACGCCAGAGTCTGGCGATGCGCGCAACGGCGGGGTTGGCGTTGGCCCCGGCGGACTACTCGGCCTCGCCCTGATGTTCGCCCTCCCCCTCCTCTTCGCCGCCATGGTCGTGCTGATCACGCGACTCGCGACTCGCCAACGCCGCTAACCCAGTACGATCGCGCCATGACCACCAAGCCGTACGACGTCAACGCGATTCGCGCACGATTCCCATCGCTCGCGAACGCCCTCCCCGACGGTCGGCCGATCAGCTTCCTCGATGGCCCGGCGGGGACACAGGTGCCGCAGTCGGTGATTGATGCGTATCGCGACTTCTTCTTGCACTCCAACGCTAACTCCGGCGGCGTCTTCATCACCTCACAACGGCAGCAACTCGTTGAAGATGCGGCGCACCGTGCAGCCGAAGATCTGCTGAATGCGCCGAAGGAGACGGTGAAGTTCGGCGCGAACATGTCGACGCTCAACTTCCAGCTCTCCCGATCGCTGGCGAAGAGCCTGAAGCCCGGCGATGAGGTGATCGTTTCGCAGCTCGATCACGATGCGAACTACAGCCCGTGGCTCTGGCTCGCCGAAGACTTCGGTCTCACCCTGAAGGTCATTCCGATCCGTACCAGCGATGCCACCCTCGACATTGAGGCGTACGCAGCGCTGCGCTCACCACGCACCAAGATCGTTGCGGTCGGCATGTCGTCCAACGCCGTCGGCACCATCAACCCGTCTAAGGAGATCGTGCGTCTCGCCCATGAGGTTGGTGCGCTCACGGTGCTCGACGCGGTCTGCTCCGCGCCGCACTACCCAATTGATGTGCAGGCGCTCGACACCGACTTCCTGCTCTGCTCCCCGTATAAGTTCTACGGGCCGCATGCAGGGCTCCTCTACGGGAAGTTGCCGCTCCTCGAGCGCTTCGGTCGATATAAGGTGCGCCCCGCCCACGATCTCTGGGAGACGGGGACCCCAAGCTTTGAAGGCATGGCGGGAACAACGGCATCGATCGACCACCTCGCCTGGATCGGCCGCGAGTTTGGGCACACGGGCGCACCAACACCACTGACCGGCCGCCGAGCCGAGATTCGTGCGGGCCTGCAGGCGATCACCCTCTACGAGCGCGAACTGATCGTGCACCTGCTCGACCGACTCGCCGAGATCCCCGGGGTCAAGGTCTACGGGATCACCGACCGCGATCAGCTTGACCACCGCACCTCGATCGTCTCGTTCACGATGGAGTGGGCCACCCCAACCGAAGCGGCAACGCACCTTGGCGCAGACGGAATTCAGGTGTGGGATGGCGACTTCTACGCCGTGAATCCAGTTGCGGCACTCGGCCTTACCGAGCGCGGTGGCCTGCTTCGCGTTGGCCTCATGTCGTACAACACCGCCGAAGAGGTCGACCACCTCATTAGTTCGCTCAAGGAACTCGCAAAGGCGAGCGGAGTGCAGATCGGCTGATGAGCGCGCCGCTCATCCTCATCACCGTTGCGGATCATGACGAGCCTGGTGACGCTGCACCAATCCACCTGATCAACGCACGCTACGCCGACGGCGTGCGACGCGCTGGCGGCATTCCGATTCTGATGAGCGCCAACGCCAACGAAGAGCAGCGCGCAACCGCATTTGCCACGATGGATGGCTTACTCCTTTCGGGTGGTGCTGATATCGACCCCGCCCGTTACAACGAACCCGTCGATGGCGCCATCGGCATTGAGCCGGCGCGCGATGCACTGGAGTGGACGGCGCTCGACGCCGCCGATCGTCGCGGCATTCCCGTGTTTGGCATCTGCCGTGGACTGCAGTTCTTGAATGTGCATCGCGGCGGTTCGCTGCTGCAGCATGTGGAGGGGCAGGTCGGCGCGGCGTATCCGGCAACACCAGCGCTCTCGCATCCGCTCGACGTGCAGGGTGGCACCAAGCTGGCGCAGATCCTCGGCGATCGCACCACACCACTCGCGGTGAACAGCTACCACCATCAGGCGGTGAGCCCAGAGCGACTCGCGCCCACGTTGCGCGCTTCAGCCTTTACCGACTCGCCGCGCGGCACCCTTGTTGAGGGGCTCGAGGAGCCGGGCGAACGATTCGTGCTCGGCGTGCAGTGCCATCCCGAGCGCACCGAGAGCAGCCCCGTCGACCTGGAGCGTGTCTGGGCCGCATTCGTTGCGGCGGCACGGGGGCGTTAAACCTGAGGGGTACTCCCAACTGGGGGTGGAGTGGCACAATCTGAGCCATGAGCAATCACTCACCTGAGGGCGACGCCGACTTCCAGAAGAGCGACCGCAGCGCCCGACTCCTGCGCACCCTGCGCTACGTGGAGGCCGCCGGCGAGGCAGGGATCCGACCGGAAGATCTCGCTAAGAAGCTCGGCGTCAGTCGCCGTACCGCCTATCGCGACCTGCAAGCGCTCGAAGCGAGTGTTGGTGTGCCGGTGTGGAACAACCTCGGCCGCTGGGGCGTCTCGCAAGAGGGGCTACTGCCAGAGCTGCGCTTTAGTAAGGACGAAGCCATCTCCGTTGTTCTTGCCGCGCGACTCCTTGCAAAGTTCTCTACCGGATACGACCCCGAACTTGGCGCCGCGCTGATGAAGCTCGGCAGCCTGCTTGAGAATCCGCTGCGCAGCGCGGTGGAGCGCACCGTGACGCAACTCAGTCAACTCACGACTGATAGCGATGCGCGTGATCGACTACGCCAACTCACCACCGCCTGGGTCACAGGCCGTGTCGTTGAGTTTGACTACGCACCAGCCTGGAGCAATCCGGGGAGTAGCCGCCGCGCCCGTGTTCATCCGTATCTGATGGAGCCGTCGGCGGCCACACACACCACCTACCTTATTGGCCACGATGAGACGCGCAACGCGCTGCGCACCTTCCGCGTGGACCGCATCAGCAACGTGCGCGTGACCACCGCAACGTTTGAGTTACCGAAAGAGGTGGAGCTTGAACGCACCCTCGCCTCTGCGTGGGACATTGTTGCCGACCAGCCACTTGAAGAGATCGTGATCCGCTTCACGAAAGAGTCGGCGCCGCGCGCGAAAGAGACGCGCTGGCATCCGTCGCAAACGATTGAAGAGCAGGCCGATGGATCGCTGATCTGGCGCGCGCGAATCTCGGGGCTGCTGGAGATTCGCGCCTGGGTGCTGACCTGGGGAGATGGAGCCGAAGTGCTGCGACCAGAGACACTTCGCGATGACATGGCGCGCACGCACAGTGCCGCCGCTGCGCGATACGGCACCGCAGCGAAGCCGAACGCGTAGCCATGGACGCGGAGCAGTTCAAGGCGGTCAACCTGATCAGCGACCCGATCCACGGCTATATCGAGCTCACAAAGCGCCTCACCCCTGAGGGTGCAGCCGCCACCGGCTACGCCACCGAGGAGGCGGCCGAAGAGGATCTGCTCGACAGCCCGTGGCTACAGCGTCTGCGCCGCATCAGCCAGCTGCAGAGTGCACGCTGGGTCTTCCCCACCGCCGAGCACAGCCGCTTCTCGCATGGCCTCGGCGTCATGCACGAGGCCGGCCTCTGGGCGCGGCACCTCTACTCGTCACTTGCGACACGACTCACGAACGACGGCGAAACTCCACCAAGCGAAGGACTCGTCGTTGAGACGCTGCGCGTCGCTGGTCTTCTGCACGACGTTGGCCACGGGCCCTTCGCGCACTTCTTCGATCACGCCGTTCTTGAAGCCTTCCCTGCTCCAGCTGATCCGCGCCGACCGAAGGGGAAGCGCCTCGCGCATGAAGATCTCTCCGCGCTGATCATTGAGCGCGAACTTGCGCCGATCATCACCAAGCTACGTCGTGCGCCCGGCGACTCGGCCGCGCGCGACGCGTTCGCCGCCACAGAGTCGATTGATCCACGCTGGGTCAGCTTCCTGATCTCGAAGCCACCGCTTGAAGATGCAACAGTCCCCGCCTGGGTGCGCATCATGCAGCCGCTCCTCTCGGGCGTCTTCACCGTTGACAACCTCGACTACGTGCGACGCGATTCCTACATGACCGGCGTGCGCACTGCGGCGGTCGACGTGGAGCGACTTCGTCACTACAGCTTCATTGGCGCGCGCGGCCTCACGCTGTACGAGCCAGCGGTTGGCGCACTCGAGTCATTCCTCGGTGCGCGACAGTTCCTCTATCAGCAGGTCTACCTGCATCGCACCGTGCGCGGCATCGACCTCGACATGAAGGAGGCGTTCGCGCCAGGGATTCGCGCCATCTTTGGCGACACCTCGCCGGCCGACGACCTAGCCGCCTATTTGGAGCTCGACGAGTACACCCTGTTGCACCAGGCCGCCCGCTGGTCGCGCGGGCAAGACCTCTCGCCGAACCCGCAGCCGAAGGACGGCACCGTCACCCCCGCCGTGGCGGACGCCTGGCGCGCCGTGCTCTTCCGCAGCCCCCGCTGGCAGATGGAGGACGAGCTCCGCGCCGACTACTTTGAGGAGCCGCTCCCGCACGATCTCGCTGACCGGCTCGGTACCCCGATCCCTGGGGAGGTCGAGATCGACGTCGCCTACTGCGACCCCCGGCACGTGGAGGGTGATGCCGCCGACCGCCTGCTGGCGGTCGAAGGGCCCAACGGCCGAGAGGGGCGCCCCATCTCAAGCCTATTACTGAAACTACCTCTGTTTTCAGTGGTCGCTAGGCGCTACCGTCGCAGGTAAGGGACCGCCCAACCCTCATTAGAGGGCTGCCTCTCCCCCAAAAGGGAGGTGCCCGCCATGAGCCGCCAGTCACACACGGCAACCCCACGAGGAACCCGCCGCACGATCATTTTGATCGCGATGCTGGCAGCAGCCCTGCTCGCGCCAAGCGCGGCAGCTACAACGAGAAAGATGAATCCATTTGCAGGGCGCAGCCCAATCGAGAGCAAGGTGCTCCTCCGCGGCGCCGACAAGAACGGCACCCTCCACCTGGTCGTTACCCTTCGCACCCCAGGCATCGGCGCACCACGCTCCGCTGGTGGTGCTGCGCAACCGTTTGCGTTGCAGGGCGCCCAGATTCGCGAGCGCATCAGCGCCCGCGCAGCAGTCACCGCTCTTGGCGGCACGGTGAATGCTGAATACCGCTACCTCTTCAACGGACTGCGCGTTCACATTCCTGCCTCGCAGCTCGAAGCGCTTCGAGCCAACCCACACGTTGCCGACGTTCAGCTCGTGACCCGCTACAAGCGAATGACCGTCACCGGCGGCGCAGTAAGTGGCCGTGGTGGCGCAACGCCATCCAATGGTGGCGCAGCCACCGAAGTTCAGGCGAAGAACGTCTGGGCGCAGACCGCAACATCAAAGGCCGGCACCGGCTACGGCGTGAAGGTTGCCGTGATTGACACGGGTATTGACTACACCCATGACGACTTTGTCCGCAACGGCAATGTCACCTTCCCAACCGCGAAGGTCCGCGCGGGCTACGACCTTGTCGGTGATGACTACGCGCCTGGCGAGGGTGGCCTCGCTGAGTTGCCACAGCCAGATAGCGATCCAATGGATTGCTCGATCGACGATGGTGGCGGCCACGGCACGCACGTCGCAGGCACCATTGCCGGCTACGGCATCAAGTCCAACGGCGATACCTACGGCATTGCTTCTACAGAGCGATACACGAGCACCCTCGACACTTCGACGTTCATACTTGCTCCAGGAATGGCTCCGCTTGCATCGCTGATTGCAATTCGCGTCTTCGGTTGCGATGGATCAACAGAGCTCACCGCAGACGGCATTGAGAAGGCGGTCGCCCTTGGGGCGAAGGTGATCAATCTCTCCCTTGGCTCGCCGTACGGCATCAAGGGTGGCGCTGAACAGGCTGCGATCAACGCCGCTGAGAAGGCGGGCGTGACCGTGGTCATCGCCGCAGGAAACGACGGCGATCAGCCGTTCCTCGTTGCCTCACCTTCTACGGAAGATGGCGCGATCTCGGTTGCCGCGCTCGATGACCGAGCGTCGTACCCAGGGGCCAAGCTCACGTTGGGCTCCGCGGTTCTTGGCGGGGCTAGCCCCGTCGCATTCTCAAACACCAATGTGTTTGATCTCACCACCTCAGTTTCAGGTTCCATTAACAGCCTGTTCACCATCGCGGATCCAGCCGCGTATTCACTCGGGTGCCCCGCTACGGGAGATGACGGCGCTACCTACACCCCTGACTGGGCATCGGGTGATTTCACGGGCAAGATCGTTATCTTGCGCCGCGGCACCTGCACCTTCAAGGAGAAGGTGAACGCCATGATTACAGCGGGCGCCTCGGGGGTCATCATCTTGCAGCGACTGGATGTGACCGACGGGTCATACCCTCCATTCCAGGGCGTAGATACGCCAACGGCATTGATTCCAGTACTCATGCTCGACGCGACCGGCGAGACTGCGCTCGTCGCAGCCCTCACCAACGTCGCAACTCCGCTAGAGGGTACGGCAGTCACCATCTCCGCGCTCGCAGCAGGCATCGCGAATCCGAACTATCACACCGTCGCAGACTTCTCATCGGGTGGACCGCGCTGGGGCGACCTTGCGCTGAAGCCTGAGCTTGCGGCCCCTGGCGTCGACATCGTGTCGGCCGCTTCGGGAAGCACCGATGGCGTTGCCTGGTTCAGCGGCACCTCGATGGCAACCCCCGTGGTTGCTGGCGTGGCGGCGCTGGTTAAGCAGGCCAATCCAACATGGACCCCTGCACTGATCAAGTCGGCGCTTATCAATACTGCGAAGTCGGTTGGCAGCAACGTCTTGCTCCGCTCCGTCGGTGCCGGTCGCGTTAATGCCCTCAACGCCGTCAAGGCGAAGGTCACGATCGATGCGGGGCCGAACGCCACGATGAGCTTCGGCATGGTCTACGGCGACGCGGCCGCGACCCTCACGAAGAGCCAGAAGTTCATCGTCAAGAACAACGGCACCACCACCGCGAGCTATAAGTTCGCTGCTGCGGCTGCCGCCGGGTTCACGATCCCGAGCGGCGTCACGGTGAAGATCTACAACGGATCGTCGCTGGTGGGGAGTACAACAATCATTAGCTTGGGCGCGGGGGCGTCAAAAACCTTCACGGTCAAGCTGGTTGCCACCGCAGCGGCGCAAGAGAACTTTGGCGTAGCCAACTCGTTCAACGTGATGATTACGGGCACATCGAGCGGTAAGCCGTCGCTGCGGCTGCCAGTGTTCGCCATGTTCCAACAGGTCGAGAAGTTCGCCTTTGCGGCTTCGGTCGGATCAAGCCGCTACGATCTCACCTACTCCCTGACGACCGGAACGTCTCAAAGCCGGGAAATCTATACATATGTCTGGTTGGCCCGCGACGCTCGCGAGCGCATCGGCAATGGAGCCGACATCAAGAACATTGGTGTAAACGCAGTAGATATTCCTGATGGCTCTGCCGGAGCAGGCACAGGCTGGTGGGAAACCGCCGCGGCGGGAAAGTTTGAGATGGTAATCACCAGCTGGGATCTAATGTCGAATCCTGCACTGAACGAGTGGGATATTGAACTCGACACGAACGATGACGGTGTCGGCGATCAGGTCATCGTGCTCGCCGATACGGGCTTGGTGAACACCGGCTACGCCGATGGAACCCTTGGTTGTTTCTACGTCGATACCCTCAATTGGCTTACCGGGGGGGCGGGCCAGATTTACGACTTTGTGGATTACGGGGAGTGTGAAACGTATGTAAATCCTGTTACATCAGTGGTTTCGTTCTCAATTAATACAGGTTGGCTCTGGGGTGACAACGAAGGCCCGAATTTCAGAGTGACGAGCTACAACGGCGGCGGCTGGGATTCAGACTCGTCAGGGAACGATTGGCTCTACGTCGATCTTGATCAGGTCGCAAAGGGGTCAAGTGGCCAGGCCGTTACAGATATCACCATCTCCTCTGGTGCATCGTCCGGTGGAGCGACAGAGTGGCTCCCTTCGTTCTCGGTGGCGAGCGGAGCGGGAACAGGGGTGGGCAAGGATGGAACGACGCTGAGCCTCGGCTGGTTCTTCTGGAATGAGTTCAACGCGGGAGCAAGCTCAGAGATCTACGAGGTCCTGATCCCGCCCGCTGAGTAACACGCAGTCGCCCTCGCGCGGCGCAACGGGACGTCACCTCGAAAGGGGTGGCGTCCCGTTTTTTATGCGGGGTGAGTGGAATGGCTTAGCGGTTCTCCCGTAGCCAGCCCAACACGAGCGACATCGAGCGACAGTCGGCGGCGTTGTACTCGGTGCCGGAACGGAAGTAGTCGTAGTCGGCGAGGCGCTTCCCTTCGGCAGCAGCGCGGGCATCGGCGGTGTATGCCGCGGCCATGGCGCCCATGCCGTCAGCGGGACCATCGCCCCATGAGACATCGATGAGCCCCTCGGCGCGCATCGCCTTGGCGATGTCTTTGAGGCCGAAGCCGTAGGCGCCGCGCACGCTGACCGGCACCTTGTAGACGAGCTCGTCGAAGGCATCGAACCAGCCGATCTCGTCGGGGAGCGACCAGGTGGGGTGACGACCGGCGGCGGAGTCGGCGGCGGTGAAGAGGAGGTTTCGCTCAGCGGGTGACCAGTGCACGATGCGTGTCGCATCCCAGGTGAGGTTGAGCGACGTGCGCCAGGCGCCCATGAAGGCGACCCACGCATCGAGTACCGCGCGCTCTGATTCGGCGTTCAGCCGATCGCCGCTCCACTGCCCGAAGGCGGGGAACCACGATGCGTCTTCAGCGCGTGGCGTGAAGAGGCGCTCCCCCACGTTGGCACCAGCCGCGGTGGCGGCAGCGATCTCGGCGGTGGTTGGCTCGCGTCCATCAATAGACACGAGGCAGCCGATCTGGAAGATGCACGTGGCACCGCCAACGCTCGGCAGCTTGGTGAAGTCGTCGTTCAGGTTCCCCGAGTTCTCGA
>NZ_JBBAWH010000007.1:0-1460 GCF_040397235.1 Candidatus Limnocylindrus sp.
GGGACTTAACCCAACATCTCACGACACGAGCTGACGACAGCCATGCAACACCTGTGCACGCGTCCCTTTCGGGAAAGCGACGTTTCCGCCGCGGTCATGTGCATGTCAAGCCTTGGTAAGGTTCTTCGCGTATCATCGAATTAAACCCCACGCTCCGCTGCTTGTGCGGGGCCCCGTCAATTCCTTTGAGTTTTAGCCTTGCGGCCGTACTCCCCAGGCGGGATACTTAATGCGTTAGCTGCGGCACCGGAGGGGTTAAAACCTCCAACACCTAGTATCCATCGTTTACAGCTAGGACTACCAGGATATCTAATCCTGTTTGCTCCCCTAGCTTTCGCGCCTCAGCGTCAAGATTGGACCAGGAAGTCGCCTTCGCCTCTGGTGTTCCTCCGAATATCTGCGCATTCCACCGCTACACTCGGAATTCCACTTCCCTCTTCCACCTTCAAGTGAACTGGTTTCGAAAGCTGTTCCCGAGTTGAGCCCGGGGCTTTCACTTTCGACTTCATTCACCGCCTGCGCGCGCTTTACGCCCAGTAAATCCGGACAACGCTTGCCACCTACGTATTACCGCGGCTGCTGGCACGTAGTTAGCCGTGGCTTATTCCTCGGGTACCGTCATTATCGTCCCCGAGAAAAGTGGTTTACGACCCGAAGGCCTTCATCCCACACGCGGTATTGCTGCGTCAGGGTTTCCCCCATTGCGCAAAATTCCCGACTGCTGCCTCCCGTAGGAGTCTGGGCCGTGTCTCAGTCCCAGTCTGGGTGATCGTCCTCTCAGACCACCTATCGATCGTCGCCTTGGTGAGCCATTACCTCACCAACTAGCTAATCGAACGCAGGCCCCGCCCATAGCGCATTGCTGCTTTGGAGACGCTAATGAAAGCGTCTCAACATGAGGTATTAGCTACCCTTTCGGGCAGTTATTCCTCACTACGGGGTAGGTCACCTACGCGTTACTCAGCCGTTCGCCACTAATTTCCGAGCAAGCCCGGAAACTCGTTCGACTTGCATGTCTAAGGCATACCGCCAGCGTTAGTCCTGAGCCAGGATCAAACTCTCCGAAACAACGTGTTGCCTTACGGCAGCACGTTAATTTTCCGAGGGTCTGCCCCGGCGAAAAAACGGTTGCTTTGTGTTACCTGCCACTCTTCAGCTGTTAAGGTGCCGCCGACTTTCGCCGACGCGGTCGCCACGGAGACCGTGGTGACTGTAAGCGCTGCTCTGCTCCACCCGTGATCGGGGCGGACGGTCGAGGATCTCTTCCACGAGCGACGCGAAGGGCGAGTCTACGCACCCTGCCGCTCCCCTGTCAAACGCGGGGCTCGTGCGGGACCGTGCAGGGTGATTCGTGCTCACCACGTAGAGGTCGCGTGTTACAGCGGGCTCGACTCCACAAGGAGCAGCACGCCCGCTGCGGCGGCCAGGGAGGCGACGGCGAGGGTGGCTCCGGCTGCGGC
>NZ_JBBAWH010000007.1:1560-20520 GCF_040397235.1 Candidatus Limnocylindrus sp.
TCATGCGGAGCTGGCCAGGGCCGATCCCCGACATGGGCGAGAGGGCGCCGTTGAGCACGTGATAGCGGCCGCGGAAGGCCCCGGTGCGCTCAATGGCGACCAGGTCGAGCGCCTCTTCGACCACGCAGAGGAGGCCCAGGTCGCGGGAGGTGTCGCGGCAGATGCGGCAGAGCTCCTCGTCAGAGACGTGGCCACAGATTGCGCAGGGTCGGGTGTTCGCCCGCATGGCGCTGATCGCCCCAGCGAGGGCGAGCGCCTCAGGCTCGGGGGTGCGCAGCAGGTGGAAGGCGAGCCGTTCGGCGGTGCGGGGGCCGACCCCTGGGAGTCGGGAGAGCGCCTCAATGAGCCGCTCGACGGAGCTCGGCAGCGCTGCGCCGTTGCTCACTCCTTCCAAACCTCGCGAAGGGCCGTGTCGGGATCGAGCTCGCCGAACTGAATGACGATCTTGCGCCCGTAGGCCTTATCGGCCAGCGCCTCGATGCGCTCACGCTTCGCTTCGGCGCGCTGGCGCAGGAAGCTCTTTGTGGGCGGATAGCTGAGCACGAGGGTGTCGCCGTTGAGCGTGGGCCGAGCATCGGCGAGGAGCGGCTTCGTGGCCGGATCGGCGCTGGCGAGCATGGCGCCCCACTCCCCTGTTGCCGGCGGGGCGGGAGGGGTTGCAGGAGCGGGGGCTGGCGCAGGGACGGCGGCGCGCGGTGCGGATGGGGCTGAGGTGCTTGTAGCGGCGGAGGCGGGGGCAGGTGCCGCAACCCGAGCGGGTGCAGGGGCTGGCGCGGTGACCGGTAGCGCGAGGGCGGTGCCGCCGCCGAGGAGGAGGAGCTCAAGGCCGAGGCGGAGGTCGGCATCGCCACGGCCTGTTTCAACGCGGCGCAGGGCGTTAGCCAGGCCGAGGAGTGCTTCGCGCGTGCGGCCGGCGAGGCCGATGGTGGCGCCACCACCGTCGGAGAGGTCGAGGCCGGCGGGGAGCTTGGCGGCATCGCCAGGCACGGTGCCGCCCCCAGCGAGGGCGGCGTGCAGGCCGCGGCGCACGAGGTCGGTCAGGCGGTCGGCAATGATGCGGGGATCGCGACCGCGGGCCTCGAACTCGGCGAGGATGGCGAGGCCGGCTGGCGCGTCGGCGTCGAGGATGGCGCAGGCGAGGCGCTCAATGCGGTCGGCGCCCGGGAGGCCGAGGAGCTCTTCGACGTCGGCCGCCTTGAGCGGGTCCACCCCTGACGAGAGGAGCTGGTCGAGCATCGATTCGGCGTCGCGCATGCCGCCGTCGGCGAGGCGAGCGAGGAGCTCGATGGCGGCCGGCTCAGCGACCCGCTTCTCGGCCGCGAGGATGGCTTCGAGCTTGGCAGCGATCTCGGCGCGGGCGATCGGGCGGAAGTCGAAGCGCTGCAGGCGCGAGAGGACGGCCGGTCGGATCTTGGATGGATCGGTGGTGCAGAAGATGAAGACGATCCCTGGCGGTGGCTCCTCGAGCCACTTCAGCAGGGCGTCCCAGGCGTCGTTGGTGAAGCGGTGTACCTCGTCGAGGATCAGGACCTTGCGCTTCAGGTCGGTTGGCGGGTTGGTGATGAGTGGGATCAGGTCCTCGCGCACGTCGTCGATGCGGTTCGAGGTGGCGGCGTTGGATTCCACCACGTCGAAGGTGGCGCCCGCAGTAATGGCGACGCAGGAGCGACAGGTGCCGCAGGGTTCGCCCTCGGTTGGGGCGAGGCAGTTCAGCGCCTTGGCGACGATGCGGGCGGTCGAGGTCTTGCCCGTGCCGCGAGGGCCAACGAAGAGGAGTCCGTGGCCGAGTCGGCCGTCGGCGACGGCGCGGCGGAGCGTCTTGGCGATCGGATCTTGACCGCGCAGCTCACCGAAGGTTGTGGCGCGGTAGCGGCGATAGATTGCCAGCTGCTCCGTCATGCTCCCCTCCCCTCCTTATATGTACCTAGTCTCGGCAATCGCTGAGTGCCGCCGGCCGAGCCATCCGCTGCGCCCGCCGCGATCCGCTTAGCGCTGCTTCCTTCCGGATCTGACGCGGTTCACAGAGCGTCGTCGCGCGGAGTCCGACCGACGGCAGGGCGATCATAGACGACCCGCCCCACTCCGATCGCGCAACGGTCACCCCCACCGCGGGTCACACGATGCACCCTACGCGTAACGCCCGTTCGGGCGATCGAGAGCGGATTGGAGCGCGATCATGGGGCACACCGTTGACCTTCACGCCTATGGCGTTACAGCGGAGCGCGGCTTCCTCCCCTTCGCCGACCCTAGCACCGCCATCCCACTCGCCAATGCGGAGTGGCACGAGACGGCGCGCAATCTGCCGAGCCTGATTCCGACCGGTCGCATTCGCGAGATCATCGAAGCGCTCCCACCATTCCGCGCCGATCTGCTTAATAGTGAGGAGGATCTTGAGGCGGCGATGCGTACCCTCAGCTACCTGGGGCAGGCGTACGTATGGGGTCAGCCAGAGGCGCCGTCCGCGCTTCCCGCCGGGCTCGCAGTGCCATGGCATGAGGTCGCCGCGGCGATCGGCCGCGAACCGATCCTCTCGTACGCCAGCTACGCGCTCTGGAATTGGCGCCGCATTGATGAAGATGGCCCGATCGCCCTCGGCAATATCGCACTACTGCAGCACTTCTTGGGTGGGCTCGATGAGGCCTGGTTCATTCTGATTCACGTCGACATCGAGCGACGTGCGGGCGCGGCACTCGCCGCGGGCGCGCGAGCGCAAACGGCGATCTCAGCGGGTGACGATGCCAGCGCCACCGTTGCGTTAAGCGACCTTGGCGATGCGCTCGACGGGATTCTGTCGACCATGCAGCGCATGCCTGAATCGTGCGATCCGTATGTCTACTACCACCGCGTGCGTCCGTACATCTTCGGCTGGTACAACAACCCCGCCCTGCCAGGTGGCCTAGTGTACGAAGGGGTCACCGCCTATGCCGGCAAGCCGCAGACGTTCCGCGGCGAAACGGGGGCGCAGAGCACCATCGTGCCCTGCCTCGATGCCGTACTCGGCGTTGAGCACGCACCCGACGAGCTGCGCACCTACCTGATGGAGATGCGTCGCTACATGCCGATCAAGCATGTCGGACTCCTCGAAGCGTTCGAGGCGGGACCAACCGCGCTCAGCCGCGTCGTTGCACTCGGCAAGAACGCACCGGCGGGGCTCGTCGCGGCGCGCAATCGTGCCGTTGATGTGCTCCGCGCCTTCCGCGCGCTGCACCTTGAGTACGCCGCGACGTACATCAATCGCCAGGCGGCGGCGGCAACGGGGAACCCGACCGATGTGGGCACCGGCGGCACACCGTTCATGAAGTATTTGAAGAAGCACCGCGACGAGACGGAGTCTTCGCTCACCAAGCGCTAGGGCTTAGCGGCCGACGAAGCTCCGCAGCACGAAGCGCAGGTTTGCCGGGCGCTCGGCCATGCGGCGGAGCGAGTACGGCCACCAGTCGGGGCCGTACGGCGTGTAGATGCGCACGCGCCAGCCCTTCGCAACGAGTTGCCCGGCGAGTTCGGAGCGTACGCCGTACAGGAGTTGAATCTCGCCGCGCGCTTGTGCATCTGCGCCGAGCTTCGAGATGATGCGGTCGTCGTGTGTGCCGAATGCAATCGGCAGGTTCGTTGCGATCAACCGTTCGGCAAGCGCAAGGTAGGCCGCATTCACCGCCTCAATATCGCCGACCCCTTCCGCACCTGGTTCGTAGGCGCCCTTCACAAGGCGCACGGGGATTCCCCCGGCAATGAGGATCGTAAGGTCTGCAGCCGAGCGCTGCATGTTCGCCTGCACCACGGCACCAATGGGTCGACCGGCGGCGCGCGCGGCGGCAACGATCTTGTACATCTGATCGAGGCTGTTTGGATATTCCGCATCAACGCGCACGAAGCCGTTTACGCCATGCGCCGTCGCCAAGATACGGTCGAGCCGCGCGGCAGCAACAGCGTCTCCCTCGCTGAGGCCGATGGCGGTGAGCTTGACGCTGACGTTCGGCTCTAAGCCCGCTGCCGCCTGAGCCGTGAGGAGGGCGCACGCATCGGCGGCATACGCGTCAGCACTCACGCCAGTGGAAGCTTCGCCGAGTCGATCGAGGGTGACGGTGAAGCCGCGGCGCTTCAGATCGAGCGCCACCTCAACAGCAACAGGGATGGTGTCGCCGGCAACGAAGCGGCGGACGGCGCGACGGCCCCACGCCGTGCGCTGCACGAGTCGGCCCAACGCTGCGGCGCGACTCATGCGCAGGAGCACCGTGCGGATAAGAGCAAAGAGAGGATTCACCCCTGAATCCTAGCGCGGCTGCGGCGACTTAGGAGCGGTCGCGAAGGCGAGAGAGGGCGGCGACCGCCTCGTCGATCGACCAGACCACCTCGCCGGATGCGCGGATCGCACCGACCACGAAGAGGTTGATGCCGTCGGCCGGGACGAGCCCCTTGCGGCGTGCCACGCGCATGTCGGTGCTGAGGCCAATGATCCCCTTGTAGCGCGCAGGATCCTGCGCGGCAAGGCGACTGAAGATGCCGATCTCCACGGAGGTGCCGTCGTCGACCTGGGTGCCATCGAGCCAGGCGAGCACCGCGTTTGCACCCATCACACCAGCAAGATCTACGGCGTAGACCTCGTCAGCGGTGGAATCGCCGTCGGAGCGCATGAACTTCTGCTCCGCGAACTGCTCGTGTGGCACGAAGACCTCAAAGCCCTCGGCGCGCAGCCGGGCGGCAATGGTGTCAAGGAAGCCTCGCTCGGCGTTGGAGAAGAGTGGTCCGGCGAGGTAGATCTTCATCATACCATTCTCGCCGAACCCCTCGGTTCCTGCTTGCTCCGTTGCGGGTGAACCTGCGTTAGCCGCTGAACCTGCGTTACGCGTTAGGGAGATCCCCAAGTGCCGCGTCGATCTTCCCCTGATCGAGATCAAAGTCTTCAAGCTTCCCAGCCAAGTAGTTCTCGTAGGCCGCGAGGTCCAGGAAGCCGTAAATAAATATGTCCACTTTCACGTGTGGTCCGACCACTCGCGCTCATGGCGCGAGCGGGTGATCGGTCCAATCCGGCAGGTCTGCGAGCGCCCGCTCCACGCTGGGCGAGAACGGAATGCCCCACGCGGCATAGAAACGGCTGAGGTCAAACCCCGCGGCGCGCGATGAAGTCGTCACCCACACGTCAATGCGCCCCTGATCGTCCGTGGGTGGCGACGACATTGCTTGATACTTCCTGAATACGTCCGAGAAGAGCGCCCAGCCGAAGCGCTCCTGCAGCTCGAGGTACATTTCGAGCGCGAGCGCGGGGTCGTTCACCCAGACCCCCCAGTAGTCGGCGCCGCCGCTGACGTAGGCCTGCACGCGGCCATCGCGATTCGCAGTAGACAGCACGTCGCCGTCCCACGCGGCAGCGCGTGGCACGCCGGCGACCTTCTCGGATGCGTAGACCGACCATAGGTTGACGGTCACTTCGGTCGCGCCGGGGATGACGCTCGCCGCGAGCTGATGATTGTGGCCGAGCTCATGGAATGGCCCCCACGACCCGCCGCCCAGTATGGTCGCGATGTTGACGAGCGCGGGCTCCGCTTCCACGTACCCCATGATCGGATAGCCCGCGTGCATCCACCCGTTGGAGATTTGCGCGTCCAATACGAAGCGTTCGGCACGAGGTCGCGACCGCGAAATCGACGCGAGGTGCGCGTCGGCATCAAGCACTTTATCCCACATCGTCATGAGCGCGGTGGGATCCGCCAGCGCACGGACGAAAGAGGACGCAGGCACCGTCATGATGAACTTCGTGCTGGCGAGCTCGACAAACGGCGTTACGTGCGCTGCAGCCGCCCACTCGCTGTTCGTGGTCGTGCCGAGCACAAACGTCGACATGGGGATCGCACCAGCGATCGTCACCTTTTGCGCGCCGAGCGCAGCGCCGACAGGGACCGTGATGTAGATGGGTCCGCCAAACGCGGATGCGACCTCGACGTGCGCACCGTCAATTGAAAACCTCCGCACGATGTCCGGGTGCCGCATCCATGTGTCGAGCTGCCAGAGCTCGTCCGAATGGGCGCCGATTTGTACGGCGAACCCGGCATCAATCAGGGCGGGAGGAACGTCGACCGTGACGATGTCGCCGGCCGCTGCCCATCGCCCCGTTGATCGCCACGCCGCTGCGCCGGGGTCACCGTACCCAAAGGAGTCGGCGATTCCGGCGTGTGTGGCGTCGATCGCAAGGGTCACAGAAATGCGCGGCGCATCGGCGGCGACCTCTCCCGGGAATGTCACGTGATCTGGATTTGCGACGATTTCCGCGGGCGGCGCCTTCTCCGCAATCACATCAGCAATCGTCACGGCGATGGCGCGGGCCGGGTCCCCAGCCACATCGACAGGGTTCGCGGCTGAGACGAGCGTCGGCCCATATTCGGCCGCAAACGCCGTCGCATCGAGCAGGAATGCATGCCCCCATCGCACGGCGCGGGCCGCTTCGCGCACCGTGCGCGACGCGCGCACCGGGTCGGCGGCCGTTCCCGCTGCCAAGGATGCGAGTGCTCGACCTGCGTGGGACATCGCCAGCGACGACGCGTCGAGCAAGGGCCACGCGGAGGCAGTCTCTGTGTACCCCGACGTCCACTGCACACCCCACTCCGCCGCGAGCGCGTTGCCGGGGTACGTCGCCGCGATGTCCGTCGGGAACCACCATGCAGTGCCCCCCGCGAGCGCACCGCCGCCGGCGATCAGGTGCGCATCGATGTCAGCGACCTCGTCCTTCGTCAGCGCCGCGAAAGAGATCACGGCGTACACGTCGACCGACGATGCGTCGGCCGGCGCCACCATCGAAGCGGCGAAGCCCAGCGCACGCAATTCGTCGCGAACGTCTTCGTGGCCCAGCTGGACCCCAATTGAAGGAGCGACACCGCCGCCGGCCCAGCGCACGCAATTCGCAATGAGCGCGCGGCCCGCGGTGGTCAGCTGCGAACCGAAGTACAGCGGGGTCTCGTGGCCGGACACGACGAAGCGGCCAGCGCCGCGGCGGCCAAACGCCATCCAAGGATCCCCGTCGTCATCGACGAGCAACGGGAAAGCGAGGTCACCGGTGACCGCGAGCGTCGAGGGCAACCACTCACCAGTTGGCAGGGGCGCCACGCCGTTCGTCAGGGCCAGGAAATCCTCGAGCGGCAAGGGCTGGGACCCCGCGTCTGAGGCATCCGGGGTTGGAGTCGATGCTGCGCTGCTGCACCCTGCTAATAGCGCCGCGGTAAGCCCGAGCGCGAGGATGAGCGAAAGACGCATAGAGCTCATTTCGTCAGTATGTTAGTGCATCGCCGTGGATGCCTATCGAGACACAATTGCGACAGTCGGGCGCGGCCATGGCCGTGAGGGCGCGCAGCCGGGCGGCAATGGTGTCAAGGAAGCCTCGCTCCGCATTGGAGAAGAGTGGCCCTGCGAGATAGATCTTCATGAGGCAGTATTGCGCACGCCACTCGGGCGCCGGAGCGGCGTTGCGGGTGCGGGGTAAACTGCTGCGCATGGCGACTTCGCCAGAGAGCGACAGAGGGGGGCTTCATGAGCGACGAGCAGAAGGTCAAGATCACCGTCAAGGACAACGGCTCACTGCGCGTGGAGGGCGACTTCACGATCGTTGACGTTGAGGGGAACGAGATTCCGCACGAGGGTCCAGCCGCCGGCCTCTGCCGTTGCGGCCACTCCGCCAACAAGCCCTTCTGCGACGGCTCCCATAAGGAGCGCTTCGAGAGCGCTGTTCGCGTGCCTAAGGCGTAACGCTCGCCGCTAGGAGCGGCGAAGTGCGGCGCGGCCGCGCAGCATTGCAGCGACTGGGAGCAGGATGAGCGCGGCGCCGAGGAGTCCGAGCGCGGTGTAGCTCGCCACGGCAACGACGATCCCCGAGCCGAGTGCCGCAGCGGCGGCAGAGCTCCAGATCATTGCGTCGGTCGCCCCTTGTAGTTTGGTGCGCTCGGCACCGTCGAGCCCCTCGGTGAGCAGTGCGGAGCCGGCGACGAATCCGAAGTTCCAACCGACACCAAGCAAGAAGAGAGCGGCAAATAGAGCCGTTCCCCCGTCGGGCGGTGCGACTGCGGCGAGCACCGAGGCGAAGGCGCTCAGCGCCAAGCCGGCGGCGATGATGATCGGCGTGCCGAAGCGGCCAGCGAGTCGTCCCGAGATCGGCGAGAAGGCGAACATGCCAAATGTGTGTCCGCTGATGACGAGGCCAACGGCGTCGAGACCGTGGCCATGCTCGGTCATGTGCAGCGGCGTCATCGTCATCACCAGCACCATCACCACCTGCCCAGCAATCAGCGCCACGACGGCGGCAAGGATGCGCGGTCGGGCAAGCATCTCGCCGAGCGATGCGCTGGCGCGCTTGATTGCCCTCGCTGGTGCTGGTGCAAGGGTTGCGGGATCCGGACGGAGGGTGAAGAGCGTGAGGAGCGCGGCGGCAGTCACGAAGAGGACCGGCACGCCATAGACGCCAGCAAGTCGTGGCAGATTGAAGCCCTCGGCGATGTTTCCGGAGAGGGTGACCAGGTTCGGTCCAACGATGGAGCCGAGCGTGGAGCCCCAAACGACGAGGCCGATCGCCGAGGCGCGTCCCGTCTCGGGGTACATGTCGGCGGCGGTGTAGCGCGAGAGCTGATTCGCGGCGTTGGCGAAGCCCATCGCCGCAGTGGCGACGATGAAGAGTGGGAACGAGGAGAGCACGACGGCAACGCCAGCGCCGAGCGCGCCAGCGGCACCGATGCCGTAACCGAGCACGAGCCCAGCGCGACGGCCGTAGCGCACCATGAAGCCCGAGAGCAGCTGCGAGGCGGCGGCGGAACCGAGCACGATCGTTGCCCCAGGGAGCCCAGCGAAGCTAGAGCCACCAGAAAGCTGCTTCGCCACGATCGTGGCGATGGTGATGGCGGCGATGTACCCAGTGCTGCCGAGGCCAACGCCGAGGACGAGCGAGGTCTGAAGGCGACGCCTCGTGGCCGCGGCGGTCACGCCGATGGTGCGGTGGCGAGCGCCTCGTAGATCAACTGGAAGATCTCGGCAGACTTCGGCTCATAGGCGACGAGGGCGTTCGGCTTCTCTTTCTTCGACTGCACGATCGGTCGCTCGTCAACCACGGTCATGCCGCGGGTGAACTCACCGTGCAGCTCAATGTCGACGTGCTTCTCACGCAGGTCAAAGAGGTGCGGGTGCGTAACGGCAAAGATCGCGCACGGGTCGTGCAGCGGTCCGCCGTAGGTGCCGTGCTGCACGCCGTAGGTCGTTGAGAAGAAGTCGAGTAGCTCTGCGGCGAACTTTGCTTTCGGCGTGCCGAGGGAGAGAACGCGCTGCACGAACTCTTTGGTGATCACCACCTGGTGCGTGGTGTTGAGGCCAACCATCTTGAGCGGGCCGCCGTAGTTAAAGACGGTCGAGGCGGCCTCGGGGTCGGCCCAGATGTTGAACTCGCCGTGTGTTGTGTGGTTGCCGTGCAGGTTGCCACCACCCATCAACGAGATGCCAGCGATGCGCTTGCCAAGGTCGGGGGCGGCGCGCAGGGCAAGGGCGATGTTGGTAAGTGGGCCGAGTGGCGCGAGCCAGACCCCTTCGCCCTCGTGCTTGCGCACGAGCTCGATGATCGCCTCAACGGCGCCGGCCTTCTCGGCGGTGCGCCGCAAAGGTGGCAGCTCTGGCCCCCCGAGCCCCGACTCACCGTGAATGTGCGGCGCGTTGCGCGGCGGTGCGACAAGTGGGCGATCTGCACCAGCGAAGACGGGGGCACCGATGCCAAAGACGTCGCAGGCAATCAGGGCATTGGGCAGTGTGCGCGAGAGGGGCGCATTGCCGTGGACGGCGGTGATGCCGATCAGATTGGCGTAGTGATTCGCCACAACCAACGCGAACACGTCATCGTGCCCTGGGTCGCAGTCAACGATCATCGTGGGGCGCTTGGCGGCGGTACTCATGCGCGAACCTTAGCGCACCCGCGCCTACCCCCGTGGGGCATACTGCAAGAATGAAGAGCACCCCCCGCCAGGCGAGTGAGACCCCCTTTCGACCTGAAATTGAAGGGCTGCGCGGGCTCGCCGTGGGGCTGGTGGTGGCGGCGCATGCCGGCCTGCAGATCCCCGGCGCAGCACTCGGACCCGACATCTTCTTCGCCCTCTCGGGGTACCTGATCGTGGGGATCCTACTGCGCGGCCTCGAGGCGGGAGACGGGATCAGCTTCCGCAACTTCTATGCGCGGCGCATTCGACGCATCGCCCCCGCCCTTGCCGCAACGATCCTACTCACCGTTGCCGTTGTCGCCCTACTGAACGACCCGACGACACTGGCACGCACCGCAAAAGACGGTGCGGCCGCACTTGCGGGTGCCGCGAACATCACCTTCGGACTGCAGGCCGTCGACTACTTCAGCAGCACCGAGCCGTCGCCGCTGCTACCGCTCTGGTCGATCGGCGTCGAAGAGCAGTTCTATCTCGTCGTTCCACTCCTGCTTGGTGCCGCCTGGAAGATTGGCCAGCGTCGCGCGATCCTGATCACCCTTGCCGTCATCGCCATCGGCTCTACCGCCGCTGCCGTACTGCTGACGCCAACGGAGCCGATCTGGGCGTACTACCTGCTGCCGACGCGCGCTTATGGCCTCGCTGCGGGCGGCCTGCTCGCACTGCTTGAGACACGAATCCTTGCCAGCAACGCGATCCGACGAATCCCCCTTGCGCCGATCGGCCTGGTGATGATCGCCGCCCTCACGCTGCTGCTTCCGGGCGAGAAGGGCTACCCCGGCATTGCAGGGCCACTCTCTGGCGTAGCCTCAGTGGCGCTCATTGGTGGCATGGCCACGATTGGCTTGCGCGGCACCGTTAGCGCAGCGGGTGGTAAGGCGATGCGCGCACTCTTCTCGCTCGCGCCGCTGCGTGCCATTGGGCGCATCAGCTACAGCCTCTACCTGGTGCACTGGCCGATCCTAATTCTGCCGACGTATTTCGGCATCACCATGAACGAAGGAAGCACAGCTCTCGCGGTGGTTGCCAGCGTGCTCGTTGCCGCACTCATGTATCGCTTCGTGGAGCAGCCGTTCCGTAAGGGCTTTGTACTAAGCCTGGTGCCGGGCACGGTGCTGCGTCGCGGCGGCGTTGTGCTGGCGAGCCTCGTGCTCGCACTCGCAGGTGTCGGCGTTGCGCCAGATGTCGCCTCAGCTGAGCCTGGCGCCAGTGATGATCCGGGCATCAGCATCGTCAGCCCATCACCAAGCCCCAGCACTGCCCTCGTGAGCCCCTCCCCCACGCCGTGGGCACCAATCTCGATCGGCGGCACGATCGTGCACCAGCTCACCGGCGCGGTGCCGGCCAACATCAAGCCGGCACTCAATCGCGCTGCAGGCGATGCCGACAACATCTTGAACAAGAAGTGCAGCCGCGATCATTACGGCGAAACGGTGCCCGTCTGCTACTACGGCACGAAGGGTGGCACGCGCATCGTGCTGCTCGGCGACAGTCACGCCCTGCACTGGATGCCCGCCCTCGACGCGATCGGCAAGGCGTACAACTACGAGATCATTCCGATTGCCAAGGTGAACTGCGCCTTCATGGATGTGAAGCTCTACGCTTATCGACTCGGCAAGTCATACGCCTCATGCACCAAGTGGCGCGCCAATGTCGTGACAAAGATCGCCCAGCTGAACCCGGCGCTTGTGATCCTCGCGCACACCTGGTATCGCGAGGAGGGGAAGCCGAACGAGATTCGTCCGCAGTACTACGCCGATGCTGTTGGCCGCATGCTCGACAAGATCCCCTTCCCTACCTTGATCTTCTCGGACACGCCATTCGGTCAGAACAACATTCCGACCTGCCTCGCCCGCAACCGCAGCAACGTCGCCAAGTGCGTGGTCACCAGGAGTGCCGCCTACGGCCAGCGCGGGCATGCGCGCGACCTGCTCGTTGCAGAGCAGCGCAACCTACCGATCTTCGACTTCACCGCCGCCCTCTGCCCAGGCACCCAGTGCGCGCCAATCATCGACGGCCGCGTGGTCTTTCACGACCACCATCACCTCACGACCACCATGGCGAAGTACCTTGCCACGCCGCTCGGTGCGGCGCTCGCACAGGTGATCGCGAACCTTCCGCCTCGCTAGCCCCGTCGTACGAGGCGCAGCGCCCCCGTCGACCAGAGCGCCCACAGCACCAGCACCGGCTGGAAGAGGAGGCGCACTCCCCGCGCCGTGTCGGTGTTTAGGCCAAAGGCATCAATGCCGTTCACAAACTGGTTGATGTTGCCGGGGAAGATCGCCACAAAGAAGAGCGCCGCAAGAAGCCCAACGTGTGCCCGAAAACGCCACAAGGCCAGGAGTGAGAGCCCGAGGGCGATCTCGACGACGCCCGAGGCGAGGACCACAAAGTCGGGATCAAGCGGGAGCCAGGTGGGTACCTGCGCCTGGAACTCCAGGCGATTCACCGTGAGGTGGCTGTAGCCCGCAGAGGTGAGGAAGAGCCCAAGCCCAATTTGACTGACGCGTCGAGCCCACTGCGCCAATCTCATGTCCTAAGGCTACCTGCCGACGGCAGAGTGCTCAAGTAGCGAGCGACTCCCCAACAACGAGCTGTCGGCGCGGACCGCCGCGCAGTAGATGCACCGCTCCATGGCCCACCACCCGCCACTCCGTAGCTGCGCTCCAACGCACCAGCGCAGTGAGGTTTTCAATGCCCAAGAGGTGCCTCGTTGAATCAGGTGCGCCCTTGATCGCCAACTCAAAGAGCCGGTTGAAGTGTGGAATCACCTGAATACCGGGGAGCAGATCAAAGCCAGCAACTGGGGCCCGAGCGCCGAAGCGAAACGTGGGCACCGTAGTGCCGAGCACCATCGCCCCGGCACTGCACCCGGCGAGCGCGCCACCGCTGCGCACATGCGCCATGATCGCGTCACCGACCAGCGACCCCACCAGCGTCTCGGCGAGATGCCCAGGGCTCCCGCCGGATAGATAGAGCAGACCGGCTTCGGCCACGCGTGCTGCGAGGAGCGGGTCGTTGGCATGTTCGCGCGTGAACACTGGCAAGAAACTTGTAGGGACACCAATCCGTTCGCCCTGCGCCGCGCCTAACTCGCGCCAATAGGTGAGGCTCCTCTCCCCCTCTTGGCCAGCGGCGGTAGCGAGCTGCATGAAGTGTCGCGGCTTACCGCGTCGCACTGCATCATCAATAAGATCCCGCTCCAGAGTAGCCATCGCCGGCAGATACTCTCCTGAGCCGACAAGTGCGATTGCCCCCAGGGAGACGGTCACAGTTCGCGACGGGCATACTCCGCTCGATCACGTCGCAGGAACTTCCCGGCGCCCTCACGGCCCAGGAAGGTACCCCCCTCAACAATGATGCTACCGCGCGAAAGTACGATCTCAGATGTTCCCTGTACCTGGCGTCCCTCGTAACACGAGTAGTCAACATCCATATGGTGCGTAGCGGCAGAGATGACGCGCTTCGCCGCTGGGTCATACATCACAATGTCGGCATCAGAGCCAACGGCGATGACCCCCTTCTTTGGATACATGCCGAAGAGTCGCGCTGGAGCGGTAGAGCAGATCTCAACCCAACGCTCCTTTGTGATCTTGCCGGTCACCACGCCGCCGTCGTGGAGTAGGTCGATACGATCCTCCACTCCAGGCAGTCCGTTGGGGATCTTGCGGAAATCGTCGCGTCCCAACTCTTTTTGACCGTGAAAATCGAATGGGCAGTGGTCTGTTGCTACGACCTGCAGCTCGTCTCGAACGAGCCCACCCCACAGTTCTGGCTGATGGTCTTCGCTGCGCAGAGGGGGCGAGCAGACAAACTTCGAGCCGTTGAACCCGTCTCCAAGGTCTTTGATCGAAAGGAAGAGGTATTGCGGACAGGTCTCCGCATAGACCGGGAGCCGCTCCTCTCGCGCCATACGCACACTCTTCAGGGCCTCTTTCGCGGAGAGGTGCACGATATAGACGGGGACCTTTGCAGCCTCAGCGAGCCTGATTACTCGATGCGTAGCTTCACCCTCCAGGCCCGAGTATCGAGCCAATCCGTGCCCGATCGGGTCGGTGATGCCGGCAGCTACGGTATCTCCGGCAATGACATCGATGGCGAGGCCGTTCTCGGCATGCATCATGATCATGCCGCCGTTCTTTCCCGACTGCTGCATCGCCCGGAAGATTGCGCCGTCGTCGCTAAAGAAGACGCCCGGATAGGCGGTGAACAACTTGAAGTCCGGAATCCCCTCCGCAACGAGGGTATCCATCTCCTTCAACGTATCGTCATTGACGTCACTCATGATCATATGAAAGCCGTAGTCGATTGCGGCGTGCCCCTCGGCCTTGCTGTGCCACGCGTCGAGCCCGTCACGCAGCGACTTGCCGCGGGATTGCACCGCAAAGTCGACCACCGTCGTAGTCCCACCGAAGGCCGCCGCACGCGTTCCAGTAAAGAAGGTGTCCTTGGCGGACGTGCCGCCGAACGGCAGCTCCATGTGCGTGTGCACATCAATGCCACCTGGAATGAGCCACTTGCCGCTGGCGTCAATCACGCGATCAACCGTCATGTTGCTGAAATCTGAAGTCGCACCAACGCCCACAATCAACTCGCCGTCAATTAGCACGTCTGCCATGCGTGAGCCCTCAGCTGTGATCACCATTCCGCCTGAAATCACCGTTCTCATAAAGCCCCCTGCTAGTGCGTGTTGATCGCAGCGGCCCGATAGGCGGGAATGACGTGGGCACCAAATAGCTCAAGCTGCTCCGCCTCATCGCCATTCATCAGGTACAGGTTGAACTGGGTAACACCCGCCTTGTCGAGCTCGACAAGCTTATTGACATGGTCCTCAACTGAGCCGACAAGCCCGAACCGATCCACGATATCGTCGGTAACGAACGATGCATTCGACGAACCCACCTCAGCATGATGCAAATAGTTGTACCCCTCACGGTCGCGAACATATCGCGTCAGCGACTCTGGCAGCGCACCCTCGTACTTGTTGATCAGGTCGACCACGTGATTGCCCACCAGCGCCGGGAACCAGCGGATACGCTCGCGGCCAGTGGCAACGTCACCTATATAGGAGGGGGCTGCGGCCATGATCTCGACTGGGCTCGTCCGGCCACTCGCCGTTGCTGCCTCCTGCACCTGCCCGGCAAACCAACGGATCAGGTCAGGGTCGCCAATCTGCAGGAGTGCCCCGTCTCCTAGCCTTCCGGCGAGGCTCAACGCCATCGGCCCGTAGCCGGCGATCCACACCGGAAGGCGATGGCCCTTCGTCCAGGGGAGGTGCAGTGCGGTGCGCTCGTGCTCCATGGACGTTCCAGCAACAAGGCCACGGATGAGAGTTACCGCCGCCTCGAGATCCTTCATTGAGGTTGGCGCCTTGCCTAGTACACGCCGAGCCGAGTCACCGCGCCCAATCCCAAGATCAACCCGACCGTTGGAGAGCTCGCTCAACACGGCCAGCGTACTTGCCGTGACCGAGGGTTCACGCGTGGCCGGATTCGTCACGCAGGTACCGAAGCGCATGGTGCTCGTCGCGCCGATCATCAGCGTGAGCAGCGGATACGGATCTCGCCAGAGCACATGAGAGTCAAACAGCCATCCGTACTCAAATCCGAGCGCCTCGGCGCGGCGCGTGAGCTCCAACGTTTCCTCTATCGAATGATCTGGCTTAAGGGTGAACCCAAATTTCATGTGCAAAACATTTACGGTCGAACGAGATCTTCATAGGCGTCTGGCCTGCGATCTCGGTACCACTGCCACGTTTGGCGAACCTCTTGAATCAGGTCTAGGTTCAGGCAGCGAATGAGGAGCTCCTCGTTGTGCGCATCGCCAACTTCGCCAACGAACTGGCCACGCGGGTCAACAAAATAACTCTGTCCGTAAAAATCATTCTCTCCGAGCGGCTCGATACCAACGCGGTTGATCGTGCCAACGTAGTACCCGTTCGCCACGGCGTGGCTGACCTGCTCAATGCGCCAGAGGTGCTCGGAGAGACCGCGCGACGTAGCCGATGGGATCAGTACGATCTCAGCGCCGTTCAGCCCCAAGGCACGAGCGCCTTCAGGAAAGTGGCGATCGTAGCAAATGTACACGCCAACTTTGCCAACCGCCGTATCAAACACTGGATACCCCATATTCCCCGGGCGGAAATAGAACTTCTCCCAAAATCCATTGACGTTTGGGATGTGCGTCTTGCGATACTTGCCAAGGTACTTTCCGTCGGCATCAATCACGGCAGCAGTGTTGTAATAGATGCCGCTCGTCTGGCTGTCCTCTTCATACATTGGCACAACAAGTACCATGCCCGTCTCTTTTGCAAGCGCCTGCATGCGCTTCGTAGTTGGGCCATCCGGAATCAACTCAGTGTAGGAATAGTATTGCTTGTCCTGCACCTGGCAAAAGTAGGGTCCGTAGAAGAGTTCCTGGAAGAGCATGAACTGGGCACCCTGCTTCGCAGCGTTATGCGCATACTCCTCGTGCTTCTGGATCATCGACTCTTTGTCACCGGTCCACTTAGCCTGGAGCAGCGCTCCCTTTACGATGCGTGCCATGACTCCTCCGTCTCTATAAGGGCTCTCACCATGTGAGTCTACGCCCGCGCCCTGCCGTGGCGGAGCGCCGTTCCGAGGCATACCGTGCGGCCACTTTTAGGTTCAGCAGAGCGGGCAGGCCAGTCGCCACAAGGGAACCTAAGAGAGGGTGCGGCTCACCCAAAGCCCCACCCAGAAACAGCACCGCCTCTACCAGCTGGTGAAGGCGGAGTGATCAGAAACCAATAACAAGAGCTCGGCGCTAGCTGAGCGCAATACCGATCGCGAGGCTGAATCCGAACGCACCCTGAAGCACGATCGTGCCCACGTTCGCGCGCACGAGCTTTCGCGAGGCGAACTCGCGGAAGAGCACCGTGAGGGCCCGAGCCGCGATTGGGAGCGTGAGCAGCGCCAGCAGCGCCGTGGACTTGAGTGCGCCCGTAGCCACGAGGGCGATCAGGATTCCATACGCCCCAACGAGGAGCGCGGCGTAGCCCCAGCGTGCGGCGCTCGTGCCGATCGTGACGACCAGGTGGTTCTTGCCGGCGAGTGCGTCGCTCGGCGCATCCGGGAACTCGTTGATCCAGAGGATTGCGGTGGTGAGCAGGCCAACCGGAACTCCGAGGAGCCCTGCAACAGGATCGATGGTTCCCGTCATTGCGGCAACAGCTCCCACGGAGAGGAGCGGCCCGAAGGCGACGCCGATCAGCAACTCGCCGAGCCCGCGTCGGGCGATGAGTCGAACTGGTGGCGCGGTATAGGTCCACGCGGCGGCTGCACCGAGCACGCCGAGGGGGAGCACGATCGGCGACCCGAGCGCGGCGATCCCAAGGCCACAGGTGAGTGCAACGACGAGCGAGCCAACGGCGATGCGCATGAGGCCGCCCTCGGTGATGAGGCCGAGCTCAATCGCGCGGCTGCCACCGGAGTACGGCAGGAAGTAGTCGTGGTTGATCTTGTCGGCCCCGCTCTGCCAGTCGTACATGTCGTTCCAGGTGTTTGCGGCAATGTGCACCGAGGCGGCGCCCACGAGCGCCAGCACGAACGGTAGCCACGAGAAGGCCGAAACCTGTGCGGCGTATGCGCCCGCGATCAGCACCGGGATAATGCTCGCCGAAAGGAACGGGGCACGCGTGACCACCATCCAGCGGAAGATCTTCGTGAAGGTCTTGATCTTCGGCTCGACGCGAGAGAGCTCGCTCGCTGGCAGCGGCGTCGTGACGCCGCAGTAGCCAATCTGCACGCCATCGCGCTTGGTTGGGGTGATGCGAATGGTTGCTGGGAAGCGGCTGCCGTCCTTACGAACGAAGACGGTCTCTCCCTCGTATTTGCCGGTGGTGCTTGCGATCTTCAGCCAGGTGGCCACGTTCTGCAGCACCACGAGGCCTGGCGAGAACTGCGATACGCGTGCCTTGCCGATCACCTCGGCGGCCGAATAGCCGAACACCTGCTCGGCGCCAGCGTTGAAGGTCTCGAGTCGGCCCTCCATATCGCAGGTGATCGTGCTCTTTACGGCTGCAGTCGTTGCCATGGGGTTCTCCTTCAGTATTCATGCGGTGCAATAAATCCCGCGTGATTTCTGTCGAAATACTACCAAAATTCCTTCAGCGAGATTGCGCCGCCACGCCAATCCGAAACCCATTCGCCTTCACGCTTGTGGCGGGCGGGTCAAGCCCAGAAACAGCGCCGCCCCCACCAGATGGTGGAGGCGGCGTGATCAGTTTCTGAGAGCGAGAGCTAGGCGCGCCTGGCACCTCGCACCCGGAGACCGATGCTGGCCGCAGCGGTGAGGCCGGCCAGGATCACCAGTGTGGTCGTCCAGACCGAACCATCACGGTTCGTCTCTGGCAGCACGTAGCTCGGCTCATCGAGATAGGCGAACTCATAGCCGGTGTCGCTGCTGTACACCGTGGTGTAGAGGCGACCGCCAACCGCGACGATGTTCGTGTCGTAGCAGTCGCAGCTGATGTACTGCCCTGCGACCGGGAACGGCACGCTCTCTGTGGCCGTGCCATCCGTGCGCCAGAGGCCGGTGTTCGTGCCGTCAGTGGCCTGGAAGTAGAGATAGTCCCCGAGGGCGGTGAAATAGTACGGGTAGGAGCTATCGGCGCCGCTGGTGCCGGTGTTGATGTCTTGTACCAGTGTGATCGTGCTGCCATCCGTGCGCCAGAGTTCGTCGCCATGCGTGGCGTCGGTGGCGCGGAAGTAGAGGTAGCCATTGAGGGCGGTGAAATAGTACGGGTAGGAGCTACCGGCGCCGCTGCGGATGTCGTTCACCAGTTCCGTGGTGGTGCCGTTGGTGCGCCAGAGTTCAGTGCCGTGCGTGTCGTCGGTGGCGTTGAAGTAGAGGAAGTCCCCGAGGGGGGTGAAATAGCGCGGGTCGGAGCCATCGGTGCCACTGCTGCCGGTGTTGATGTCCATCACTAGTGCGGTGGTGGTGCCGTTGGTGCGCCAGAGTTCATAGCCGTGCGTGCCGTCATAGGCCTGGA
>NZ_JBBAWH010000008.1:0-4888 GCF_040397235.1 Candidatus Limnocylindrus sp.
GCGATCTACTTCGATGCGCCGCACATGGGTGTTGGCGAGATGCCAACCTGGATTGATGAAGGGCTCGCGGTGTGGGGGATTCCGAACGACCAGGGTCACGGCGTGAAGGTTGGCCCAGAGTTCGACGCGGGGAGCTTTGATCCGAGCGTCTGGCCCGACGAGGCGCATCCAACCTCGATTGCGCGTGCGCGTGAGTGCGCGGTGCGCTTTCCAGCGCTGAAGAGTGCACCAATCAAGGAGACGCGCGCCTGTCAGCACGAGCGCACCAAGAGCGGCCACTATGTGCTCGATCAGCATCCCGAGAACCCTGCGATCTGGCTCGCCGGTGGTGGCTCAGGGCACGGCTATAAGCAGGGACCGATTGTGGGTGAGGTGATGGCGCGCGCCGCGTTGAAGAACAACCCGATACAGCTCCCTGACCGACGCTTCAAGCTGCACGACCGCAGCGAGGGACCGTCGAGCCCAATGGGGGAGATGGGGCTCGCCTAGCCCCGAGTGCTGCTTAGCGCGGTGTGGTCTCGGAGGCGAGGAACTCGCGGACCAGCGACTGGAAGTGATGCACCCCGTTCTCACGGAGCGCTGAGAAGCGCCCCGAGGTGTAGGCGCTCGACCTCAGGCCGCGCTGCACCTGCTCACAGATCACGATGTCTTCCTGCTGGATCTGGTCGCTGAAGGCGATCCCCTGTTGCATTGACTCCCAGCCCGGGCCGGTGCCCGGCGAGGCGAAGTACCACTCGAAGATGGTCAGGGTGCGGTTCGGCCCGAGCGGGATCACGAGGTTGAGCGAGAGGTTGTCGGGGTAGAGGTTCAACATCATGTTCGGGAAGCACCAGTAGTAGAGTGCATCGTCTTCGCCCTCGCCGCTGCGAATGAAGCGACGATCGACGCCGTGCACCTCGCCCTCCTTCAGGTCGCGAATCGGGGCGAGTGACTTGGAATAGAAGCGATACGGCTCCACCTTGTAGGCGTCGTAGTCGAGCTCCTTAAAGAGGGCGGGGTGTGCAATGGGGATGTGATACCCCTCGAGGTAGTTGTCGACGTACACCTTCCAGTTGCACTCCACGATGTAGTCGCGGCGCTCCACGAGTTGCATCTCGTCCATCGGGAATCCAGCGGCGGCAATCTCACTCGGGATCGCGCCGAGCACCTCTTCGAGTGGTGGCGCATCGGCACTGAGGTTCGCGAAGATGAATGGTCCGAAGACGGCGGTGCGCACGGGGATGAGGCCGAAGTCCTCTTTGCTGAACCCCTCGGTTTGGTCCATCTCTGGACAGGTCTTGAGGGCACCGTCGAGGCCGTATGTCCAGCCGTGATAGCGGCACTGCAGGCTCTTGCGATTCCCCTTGCTCAGCGCCACCTGTCCGGCGCGATGGCGGCAGACGTTGTGGAAGCCAGAGATCGTGCCATCGAGACCGTGCACCAAGACGATCGGCTCGTCGAGGATGTTGGCCGGCACGAAGTCGCCCGGACGGGTGAGGTCGGCGGTGCGCGCCACGATCTGCCAGGTGCGGTTGAAGATCGCTGCGCGCTCGCGCTCGTAGGCCTCAGGTGAGAGGTACTCGTTGGCGGTGAGGGTGTGTGCCTCACTGGTTGGAACCGGGAATCGAGCCGCCTGCTTGTCGTGCTGCGGCGTTGTCACGCGGTTACTCCGCGGCGGCGGCGAGTTTTGCGGCGATGGCGGCGCGAGCCGCCTGGCGATCACTGAAGTCGATCCCCTCCATGTCGCCTGGGGCGAGGCCGGCGGCCCAGCCGCGTGAGGTGCGCTTCCCGTCGGCGGCGTAGCGGTCGGCAACCATCAGGTCGAAGGCCTGCACGCTCGCCTCAAGTTCGGTGTAGCGGCCTGGTGGCAACATGCTTGAGGCGGTGCCGCGCTGCTGCAGCTCACACACGTGCCAGTCCTGTCGGTTCGTCATATCCCAGAAACCGTGCGCGTCGGAGAAGTCGTAGTCGGGGAGCTTCAGCGTGTCGGGGTGCAGGTACCAGTCACAGACGACGCGCGATCGACCTGGGCCGAGCGGCTCAATCATGTGCACCATCAGGTAGTCGGGGTGCAACGAGAGGAGCAGGTTTGGCCACACGGCAAAGTACTGGATGCGCTTCGCATCGGTCTCGGTCATCCCCTTGAGCCATGGGCGCGAGTGCGACCCCTTGTCGAGTCCCATGGTGAGCGCCTCTCCGACGAGCGGCTGCCAGCCACCCTTCCACCAGCCGCGTGCCGGAATATCTTCACCAAGGTCATACGGGGTGAGCGCATTCAGCTGCGGATGCACGCCTGGGCAGTGGTAGCACTCGGAGTAGTTCTCCACGAGGATCTTCCAATTCGCCGCGACGTCGTACGTCTCGCGCTGGGCGAGTCGCAGTGGTGCAAAGTCGAATCGCGCGAACACGTCAACGAGATCATCAAGGTAGGTGAGGAGCGGCTCGGCCTCCTTGTCGAGGGTCAGGAAGACGAAGCCCTGCCACGTCTCGCAGCGCAGCGGCACCAGGTCGTAGTCGCCCGGGCTGAAGCGCTTCAAATCTTCGGTGTGCTTCGCCTTTAGCAGCTTCCCGTCAGGACCATAGACCCAGGCGTGATATGGGCAGACGATCTTCTTCACTTCGCCGCAGTCGGGCTTGCCGTCGGCCGGCCCCTCAATAAGAGTTGCGCCGCGATGGCGGCAGGCATTGATGAAGGCGTGCAGCTTGTTATCTTCGCCGCGCGAGATGATCACCTGCTCGCCGGCGAACTCCAAGAGTCGATACGAGCCAACGTTTGGCGTCTCCTCTTCGCGGCCGACGCAGCGCCACTCGTGGCGGAAGATCTCCTGCGACTCCCAGTCGAAGATCGCCTGGTCATGGAAGACGCGTGGCGGGAACATGTCAGCCTCGTCGAAGGGGCGACGCACGGCGGCAATGGCGGCCGGGTCGAGCGGGGCGGGGCGCTTCGCAACAATCATGCCGCTATGGTGCCACGCCGCGGCACTATTTGAGGGGGGCGTTGAGGGTGTAGACCCCTCCACTGCGGTCGGTGACCGTGATGGAGACCTCCCCTTCACGGTTGAGCGTCGCCTTGCCCGTGCTCCCTGCGTCGTCGCTCAAGGCGAGGCTGCCGTACGCCCGCACCGTGGTGCCCCGGAGGGAGGGGGCGAGCTCCGTGGTGACGGTCCCTCGCGCCTCGCCGCGCCAGGCCAGGAGCGGCGCGCCACGCCCCCGCGTCGTTTCAAACGAGAACTGCGACGGAGCTGCCATGCCGAGGCCGCGCAGCCCAACCGTTGTTCCTAGGATGCGTTCGTTGCCGACGAAGCGCCCAATGCCGGCAATCTCAGCCGTTATCTCCGCGGCGAGATCGCCGCGCGCGCCCACCGAGCGGGCGGTGACGACGGATGAGGTCTCTCGGTCCTTTTCGGTAGCACTGCGCTCGCTCGAGAAGCTTGGCTGTCGATACCCGCGCCCGTAACTGGTGGACGCCGCAACGGCGTAATAGGCGAAGCAGACGAGTGCGGCAGCAGGGATCGGTCCACCTGGTCGCCGTACTGCGAGCAGTTGCTGCAGTGGCTCCAGGATCACGGTCTTGGCGGCGCGACGGGCGAGATACTGCAAGAAAGTAGTTCCATCTGTCTCGTAGTCGGCGCGGGCGTCGGCACTCGGACGGAATGGGGCGCGCGTCAGACGTTCGTTCAGTTGTTCTTTCATTCGACTATCCTACGCCCTTCTCGTGGTGCTGCCGCTACACTCCTGCAGATGTCCACCCGAGTCGCCTCCCGTGCTGCCACCGCCGATCTGGCGATTGCCGCCGCACTCTGGGGTGGCATGTATGTGGTCTCGGCGGAAACCTTTGCCGCGATTCCACCGGCAACGCTGGGCCTGCTTCGCCTGGCGATCGGCGTCGCCGCCCTGGCCACCTTCGCCGCACTTCGCAGTGAGTCACTCGGCTGGGCGAAGGCTCCGAAGGGTGCCGTGCTGCGCGCTGGCGTCGCGGTTGCCGCGTCGATCCTTCTGCAGTTTGCTGGCACCGCACTAACGTCTGCGGTCGAGGGGTCGGTCGTGACGATGGCAACGCCAGTCTTCGTGCTGATTTTTGGTCGGCTCCTGGAGGGAATTCGTGTGCCGCGCCAGGCATGGTTCGGCATCGTGCTGGCAGCGATCGGCGTTGGAGCGCTGGCGCTTCGCAGCACCGGTGCTGAGGGTCTTGTCGCCGACGCCAGTGCGAGCCGGCTGCTCGGCATCGTGATGCTGATCGGTGGCGGTGCCGCATGGGCGCTCTTCTCGAGCCTCGGGCGACCGATCGTTGCCGCGGTGGGCGCCCGCAACGCCGTGACGCTGAGCGCTGGGCTGGCGATTCCCATGATGCTCCCGTTCGTTGTGGCAGAGCTCGCGATCGGCGGTATCGACCTCGCGGCGGTCACGACCCCAGGCACGCTGCTCGCCGTGCTCTATCTCGGCGTTGGGGCCACATCTATCGGCTGGAGCTGCTGGTACCGCGGCTATGCGGCGGCACCGCCGCGACTCTCTGCTGGCGTGCTCTTCCTGCAGCCACTCGTGGCCGCCGCACTCGGCGTTGGCCTGCTCAACGAGGCACTTGATGGAGGGCTGGCGCTTGGCGCACTCTTCCTGCTCGGCGGCGTGGCGCTGATCTCCTTTGAGCGCGCCAGCAGCACAAAGCAGAGCCGCGTGCGATCGTAGGGGGAATGGACGACCTTCGACGCTATCGCGCCACCCCGCCCCCCATCACCGGCGTCGCCGCCATCACGACCGCCGACAACGGCGAAGTCCGTAATCCAGATCCAACCGATCGCACCGCCTGGCGCGAGTGGGTCTCGGCATCAAAGACGCGCAACTGGCTGCGACGCGATCCACTCCTTGACTGGCTCGAGGTGCACGGCACCAGCAAGGGATTTGCGAAAGATGT
>NZ_JBBAWH010000009.1:0-3113 GCF_040397235.1 Candidatus Limnocylindrus sp.
CGGGGACTCCGGAGTACCCGTTGAGTAGCGCTCCTATCGCGCCGCTGTTGTCGATCCACAGCTCGACTGGGCGCCCAACAAACCACTCTCTGGGTAAGCTGATGAAGGGCGTAATCGCCGCGATCAGCTCGAATTGCCCGATGTAAGTATCTCGCTGCTTACAGTCGTCGAAGAGCTTCACGAGCTCGTCGGGGACTTTGGCATGCGCGTGCACGGTGCCGTGTATCGGGTGGTAGACCACAAAGCCGACGTGTCCGGATGGGGGGCGCGTGCCACTCCTGTTCCTTTTCTTGCCTTCGGCGTCCGTGAAGATAATCACAGGGCGCGTGTCTGTCGGGGGCTCGAGCGGCAGCTCCAGCGCCGGGAGGTGGTCGCAGACGAATTGGATGAATTCGAGCGATTCGGCGATGTCGGTCGTGATCTCGGTCATGCGCGGCTGGTATTCCCTTGTCTTGATTGGGTGTAGGCACGCGCGCCCGAGGCTGCTGTAGCAGGGGGACATCATGAAGCCGGCTTTGCCGAAGATGGAGCTTGCGAGACCACTTCGTAGCTCGTTTGCATGCCAAACTTCGTTGACAAGCTCGCGCAGTTTTGCTCGGCGCTTTTTCGTGACATGCATTGTAAGCACGCTCTCCGTGATCCGTGCAAACGAGGATTCGACGCCGAGGTATTCGTTGGTCGTCGCCATGCTTGATCGCTTCGCTGGGTCGTACGGGAACCCTGCAAAGCGCGCAGAGTTGAGCTCGACCAGGCAATTCTGGCCTGACAGGCGGGCGCTCGTGGGTTCGCACACGTCATTGTCGTCGTAATAGTGCTCGCTGACTACCCATAGGAGCCGACGGGCGGCTGCTGTGGTGAGCTCGGGGCATCGGTTGAAGTTCACGACTGCCGACTTGAGTCCGAAGTTGTGCCCTGGGACTTCGCAGTATTGGACCTTCTTCGCGTGCGGGTTCCATACTGCGACGCATGTAAACTGCGGCTGCGACGTTGGGACGTGCCTGTACGCGGCGCGGAGATCTTCCGTGCCGTGCGACATGCGCAGGCGACGTCTCTTGTGGATGCCCCCTAGGCGCCTCGCGAATTCGCGCGCGATCATGATGGGAAAGTCGGCTCTGCCGCACGTGATGCGCTCGTGGAGCGTCGTCGCGCGGTTGTGTTTGGCCCGCTTTCCGTTGTCGATGCAACGCCACTTGTTCTTCTGCTTGATGGCGCTGCGTCCGAGGCATCGCCAGCGGCCCCGTCCATACTTTTTGTCCATTCTGGCGCGCGAGAAGGGCCCTTGCACGAGGCCTTCAGCGATCTCCTCCTCCGTACGCTGCCAGCATTGTTGCCTGCGCTCGCGTTGCTCGGCGTCGCCTTGCTTGGCAGATCGCTCGATCTCGTCGGCGATAGCAGTGACGACCCGAGTGTTGGCTAGCATGAACTCCTCCGGCGGAATCTCGGCTGGTTGGTATGCTGCTCTAAAGACGCCCGAGTCGGGTATGTCGAACACGACTGGGAAGCCGATAATGTAGAGCAGCGGCATGCGCACATCGGGCCACTGCATCGCGTCGATGAGGGCCGCTACCCAAGCGGCATTGAAGTCGGCGGCGATCAATCGCGCCGTCTCACACTTGCATGCGTCGAGGGTGGCTCGGAGCGGGCTGAGGGAGTCGGCGACCTTGCGCAGCACGCGCAAGCGCTCCTCCCTCTGCGCCGGCACGGCGTCGTGCTCGGCCACGTGGTGGTCGATGGCTGCTTTGAGATCCTGGTCGAGGGACGCTGCGGCCGCCTTGTCGAGCTCGGCGAGCGGGGATGGTCGCCGCGCTGCGGCCTGCGCAAACTCGTTGCGGCTTAGGATCTTCCCTTCGAGCTTATCGCGCCGAATCTCGGGAAAGTCGCGTTGGACGAAGGGGTGCAGCGCTCGGCTGCGGGTCGGGCGCTCGTACGGTCCCGTCGCCGTCATCATGCCTCGAAGCGACGTAACGGCGGCCTGGAACACGGGCCTGTGTTGCTCGATGTTGCTTGCGGGGAGGCCTCGGACGAGTGTGTCAAAGGCCACTAGTGGGACTTCAACTGCGTGCACACTCGACACGAACATACACGCGGGTGTAAGTACGAGGTTGCGTGCAGCTGGTGACACCACTCTCATAGCTCATCCCTTCCCTGCGCCGTGCGTGTGCAAGGGTGCCGGCTTCGGCTCCTTCTCCGATGAATTTCCGGGGTGCCGGGTTCGGCCTCTCCGCCGTGCATGCATGCAGGCGTGCTCCCGTCGCAGTCGCGATGCTTGCTGGCCGCTGCGCGCGCGCCGCGTGCAGCGCTCAGTGATTGCCCTTGATGTAAGGGTGATCTCCGCCGCACTTGCAGCAGATATGGTCGTGCTTGCATGCATCTCCTCTCGAGCACCCCGACTGCCAGAAATTGAATTCCTTGCAGATGTTCGGAGGGCACTCCACGCGAGGCGTACCTGGAGGGGGCGGGCCGGCGGGAGGGTGCGGGGTTCCGCGTCCTCCGCTGTTGGCGCCACGGCCTTGGCCCTTGCCGCCGCGGTTCTTGCCGTTCTTGATGTTGGCGAGCTCGCGCTCCTTCTGCTCGAGCGTCCTCTTCATGGCGGCCACGGCCTCCTCAGGCGTGCGGTCGGCCGCGCGCTTCTTGCCGTTGCTCGTGCTCGCGCCGCTCGGCGACTCGCTCGGCTTGTCGGAGACGGGCAGGCCGGCGGTGGAGTACAGCTCGGGGCTCTTCTCCACGCATTGGAAGGTGGCGGCGTCGAGGGAGTACCCCTTGAGCACCAGGTCGCTGATCCGCTTGTTGATGCGGAGGTCGATCGCGCGAAGCTGCGCGATGGAGAGGTGCGGCTGCTGGTTACGCAGCTCCTTCATCTTGGTGACCTGCGTCTCCAGGATGCGTGGCGACCCGAACAGGTCCATCGTCCTGGCGGTCATGTTGCCCGACGCGTCGGTCGTGACGTACCTCGTGGTGCTCTCCTTGCGGATCAGCTCGGGGTCCGGGGCGGGCGCGCCCGTCGCTGTCTTGAGGTCGGCGTGGCTGAAGCACGCTGCGACGCTCAGCATGTGCGCACGCCGCTCCATCTGCTGGGTAAGGTCTTCGAAGCTGACGATGGTGATGGCTTTGTC
>NZ_JBBAWH010000010.1:0-2163 GCF_040397235.1 Candidatus Limnocylindrus sp.
CAGCAAAGAACCACAACCAGACAGCATACCAACCCCGTCTGACTCACAAGCTCTTTCGCCACGCAACAACGAAAGGGCAGTCGGAGCAGGGCCCGAGCGGATGTCTCCAGCCGAACAGGGCGAAGACCTGGAAGCATCATCACCGCCAGTGGCAGGACATCAGCTACCACCATACCAACAAACACCAACCCATTCCGGAATCAGCTGGCCGATTTCGCCGCCAGAGGCCTCAGCCATGTCACCAGCGGCAGAGCAAAGGATGGTCATGCAAATTCTCATGGCCTACGGTCTCCCCGGAGACCTGGAGCCCCACATCCCGGATCTCGCTGCGCTCATGCAGATCGAAGTCACGCACGGCGCATACATCGATCAGGAGCTATCGATGTACGTCGCCGCGGCGGCGTCAGAGGCCATCACGGCGCGGTGCATGAGCATTCGCAACGAAGCCGAGGCCTGCCTAGCCATGGCGAGGAACGCCGTACGCGTACCCTCGCTTGGACCGCCCCCGGCGGCCCAGGCTACGGCGCATAAAGGGGCTGCCCCCCTCGGCGCCGCGATGCCCATCGCGGCCCACAAGTCACTGGTGCAGGCCAGTGGGCTGCGAGCCCAGCCAATCAGACAAGCACCAGGCAAGCAGGCACCCATCAATCAGCCCAGCATGGACGGAGCGCCTCGTCAGAAGCTGACGCAGGTCGAGATCGAGGATGCTGACAAGAAAGCACTCGTATCCGTCCTCATGGCCGAGATGCCAGCAGCATGGCGAGCGTCTCTCATGTTGCACGTCGACGGAAAATCCGTCCCGGCGGTCATGGACGAAGGACGACGCGCAAGCACTGCGCGTGCGGTCCTGCTCACCAAAGGGACGTCTGTGATCAAACGCATGATCGCAGCCCAACGCTACCACACGAGGTGGGCGGCGGCCAACAGCATGGAGGTCTACCCGGTACCAACGGACGTGGCGTGCGCCGCGCTGCAGGACCGCATGGAGTCGGCAGTGGCGAACGCGGCGGAACGCAAGCGCAAACGGGAGGCAAAGGGGCAGCCACCAGGGGTCCACTCGCGCGGTGGCGTGACCGCCGCGAAGGCAGTCCGGCTTGGCTACAGAGCCCTTGGCGAGTACATGGGACTCGATATCGACGGCGCGTCGCCGATGGTGCAGGCGATCACAGCGGCAGGCCCAGGCGAGCCGAGCGTGGGGCAGATGATTCCAATTGACATCCTCATGGAATACCAACATCTCACCAATCACCCCAACCAATTCGTCGCAGCGCGCGCCGGGGCAGCGTACCTGCAGTGCGCATCGTCCCTCAGGGTGATCGACCAAATGCGAACCCCTGATCTCCAGTTCGAGGAGGTGACCATCTGCGGCTCAGAACTGACCGTGGTCACCGGAACCACGGCAAAGTCCAAAGCGGTCACGGCGCTTCAGATGCGCCCGCTGCCATGGCGGGTGCCGATCATCTCTGTCGCACCCGGCCCCGGGGTCAACCTCGTCCCCCTCCTCTTGGCTATGCGCGAGTGCCCATGCATGTGGCCCGGCATGGACAAGACGGCCACGGAGGCCGGAACATACACGGGCAAGCCGGCTACCCATGCGGAGGCGGTGCGTGACATGCGCAACATCCTCAAACTGGTGCCGCGCCTGCGTGGCGACGCCAGAGTGGACGCCATCGGGGGCCACGACGGGCGCCACGTCATACCGGAGTGCGCGCGCGTCATGAAGCTACCCAGATCCATGCGGGACACCATCGGCTACTGGCGCTCACCGAGCGCCGTCACCGACGAAACCAACGAGAAAGCGGCGCGCGACGCGGCCCTACGCTTCGCGCGCGTAGCCCGCGTCCGCATGGGCTGGGGCAGGCACCTGAGCGACAGGTACTCCTCTCAGGTCGGGCAAGTGATCGAAGGGGACGAGGGCAGAGTCGCCTGCCTCATGGCCATCAAAGCCTGGGCAGGCACCCAGCCACCGGGCGCGGCAGCACCCAGCAACCGGGCAGCGCTGCAGGGCATCGCGGACGAAGTGACGAAGAACTCGGGCGAGCACGCGGCGTACGACTGAGCGGGGCGCCGGAGCGAGAAAGCATGTGGGGGTCACCCCGGCACCCCCTTCCGGCAAGGGAGCATACACATGTGGGAGATGCCGTCGGGATTGCCGGTAGACCC
>NZ_JBBAWH010000011.1:0-2083 GCF_040397235.1 Candidatus Limnocylindrus sp.
GTATCAAGAGCCCGCCTGGTGGCGTGTCAGCCCAGCCTGACCTCTTTGCTCTTTCGCCTCGCCACGACGAGGCAGCGACTGGAGCGGAGCAGCAGGGCTCGGCCTCAGCTGCCCTAGGAGGCTACAGTGAGCCCTCCCCACCATCAGCAGCAGCATCACCGGCAGTCGAACAAGCGTCACCTGCAGCAGTACAGCAAACACCAACCCAACAGGCTGCACAGCCAGAGATGAGGGCCATGTCGCCGGAGGCAGAACAGAGGATGGTCCGTCAGATCCTCCTGGCGTACGGTCTCCCGGAGGACCTGGAGCCTCACATCCCAGACCTCAGTATGCTCATGCAGATCGATATCACCCACGGCCTCTACATCGATCCCGAGTCAGCGATGTTTGTTGCGGCAGCAGCAGCCGAAGCCCTCACAGCGCGGCACATGTGCGTCCGCAACGAGGCCAGGGCATGCCTAGCCATGGCGAGGGACGCTGCGAGCGCCTCCTTGCCCGGACCGCCCCCTGCGGCCCAGGCTGCGGCACCTCAGACCGGCGACCCCGACCCAGCGGCCCGGTTGATGCCAGCCGAGGCTCACAAAGCCCTGGCGCTTGCTAGCGCGAGCAAGGCCCAGATCCACAGGCTCTCCCCAGGAAGGCGTGCACCCACGAGGCACCCCGACGCGACGGGAGCACCACGCCTGCAACTGTCGCAGGTGGAGATCGAGGACGCCAACCGGAAGGCACTCGTCTCCGTCCTCATGGCAGAAATGCCAGTGGAGTGGCGACAAGCCCTCTTGCTGCATGTCGACGGCCAGACCGTCCTTGCTGTGATGGACGAAGAGAGACGCGCGAGCACAGCACGCGCCGTCCTCCTCACAAAAGGGGCCTCAGTGATCAAGCGCATGATCGCGGCCCAACGCTACCACAAGAAGTGGGCGGAGGCCAACGGCATGGAGGTGTACCCGGTACCGTCAGACGTGGCGTGCGCCGCGCTGCAGGACCGTATGGAGTCGGCGATTGCAGACGCGACGGAGCGCAAGCGCAAACGGGACGCCAAAGGGCAGCCACCCGGGGGCCACTCGCGAGGTGGTGTGACGGCAGCAAAGGCAGTCCGCCTCGGCTACAGAGCCCTAGGCGAATACATGGGGCTCCACATCGACGGAGCCTCGCCGATGGTGCTGGCAGTGACAGCGGCGGGCCCAGGCGAGCCCACCGTAGGACAGATGATCCCCATCGACATCTTCCTGGAATTCCAACACCTCACCAATCACCCCAACAATTTCGTGGCAGCACGGGCTGGCGCAGCATATTTGCAGTGCGCGTCATCTCTCAGAGTGATCGACCAGATGCGCACCCCCGAACTCAGCTTCGAGAAGGTGACCATATGCGAATCAGAGTACACCGTGGTCACCGGGACCACGGCGAAATCCAAGGCTGTGACAGCGCTGCAGATGCGCCCGCTACCGTGGAGGGTGCCGCTCGTCGCAATCGCGTCGGGCACCGAGGTCAACCTCGACCCTCTCGTCGCAGCAATGCGCGAGTGCCCATGCATGTGGCCGGGCTTGGATGCGGCGGCCACTGCGGCCAAAGGCTACACGGGCAGGCCGGCGAGCCACGCGGAGGCGGTGAGAGACATGCGAAACATCCTTAGGCTCGTCCCACGCCTTCGCAATGATGCCCGAGTGGACACCATCGGAGGGCACGATGGGCGCCACGTCATACCCGAATGCGCCCGCGTCATGCAGCTACCCAGGTCCATGAGGGACACGATCGGCTACTGGCGCTCTCCGAGCGCGGTCACCGACGAAACCGACGCGATCGCGGCCCGAACAGCGGCCCTACGCTTCGCGCGCGTCGCGCGCCCCCGCATGGGGTGGGGCCGATTCCTGAGCGACAGATACTCGTCGCGCGAAGGACAGGTGATCGAGGGTGACGAGGGCAGGGTGGCCTGCCTCGTCGCCATCAAGGCTTGGGTATGCACCCAGCGGGCATCCGCGACCACCGCTAGCAACCGGGAGGCGTTGCTTGGCATTGCGGCGACGGTAGCGAAAGGAGCACAAGAGCCAAGCAGCGCACAGAGCGGAGCCTGACAGAGCAT
>NZ_JBBAWH010000012.1:0-1714 GCF_040397235.1 Candidatus Limnocylindrus sp.
TCTCTCTCTCTCTCTCTCTCTCTCTCTCTCTCTCTCTCTCTCTCGCTCTCGCTCCCTCTCTCTCGGGCCGTGAGCGGGCACCACGCTCGCCACACGGCCGTCATGCATGTGGACCGCATGTCCACCAGCTTTGCAATTTTCACATCTCAGCGCAGGAAGACGACGATGACCTCTCGGAAGTGACCGCCGAGGGGGGGGGCTCGGTTGAAACCGACGTTCAACATCGCCTCAATGTTCTCAAGGAACAGGAAACGCAGAGTAGCGCGGTCGTGTGGCCCGGCGTATAACCCACCGCTCACGAAGGGGATCAGCACCGCATCGCAGCCACATGCAGCACAGGCATGCAGGGCGGCGTACACGGCCCAAGCTGCGCCCGCCACCAAGACGGTGAGGTCACGGTCTGCCTGCGCGGAGTACGTCCGGCGCATGGACGAAGCAGCGGGTGCTCGAAGAGGAGCGCGTGCGTTCGGCCCCGCGCAGAAGATGAGGCTCGTTGGGTAGCTCTGGGCTGCGTCGAACGCCGCCGGTGCGGGTGTCTTGACCGACAGGCGTGCGCCCGTGATGCACCAGGCGTCTGCGTACATCCGCGGAATGGCCGTTGTGTAGTCGACCCCCTGGATCGTGGCGAAGTCGGTCCCGCTGGCATCGCGCAGACCGAAGGCCGTAGAGACGCGCGCGAACTCCGTGGACTGCACTGTCCGCGACTCCGAGAGGGTCAGCAGCCAGTTCGACACCACATCCTCCTCCTGCGTTTTGTGACCGGTATGGAGGGCCGCATGGTCCACATCACCATTCAGCGCGCGGCAGGCGCCGCCGGGGCGGCCGGAGTTCGATGCCACGAGCGTGGCGATTCGTAGCGTCGGATCCTGGCGGTGGAGGGCGAGGCCCACCGCGGCCACGCCCCCGGCATCGACTCTCTCGGTGAACAGCACGGCATGGGCGGTGTGGGGAGCCGCAAGGGGCGGGAACATCTGCCTGAGTGAGAAGGGCCGTGCCGGAGAACGTGGGCGGTCTACGTGCCGTGCCGGAGAACGTGGGCGGTAGACCGCCATGCTGAGGCACTGGTTGAGGCCGTGTGGCACACTGGCGGGAGTGCCGTGGCGACTATGGGTATAGAAACTGTCGAAGCGGTACCACCGGTTGCCATCGATGCGATCCACAGAAAAGTGACCGGGCGGGTTGTAGCACACGGCGACAAGGTCGTACGGAATCACGTCGCCCTCCGCGCCCACCATGCGCGGAGGGAGTTTGACAGGCAACGCAGGCGGCAAGGGGGAGGTGTTGGTTCCTCCTCCGAACCATTGGAAGAAGAGGCAATGCTCGGCGTTGGACGTAACGCGTACGCGTGATAGCGGCTGCGCGCAATGAGCACATGGGTGTTTGGTGGCCTTGGGGGCAAGTGCTCTCTCAACCGAAGCCACCACGGTCGTCGAGACAGTGAAGGCAGCTGGCTCCTCCACATGCTGCCCGCTGAAGCCGTGGACGACGCACTCGCGGACGGTGTGCACGCGTAGGTGCGTCGGTGCAGCGCAAGAGGCAAGGATGCGCTCAACGTTGCCACTCGCCGAGCCCGGTTCACGCATCTGTTCGACAACATCCAGCTCCACATCCGCAAATAGCACTCCTGCACGGTCCAGCTCCACATCCGCAATTAGCGCTGCACGGTCCAGCAGCGTGCACCGGGCGAGGCACCGCCGCACGTCGTCGCGCAAAA
>NZ_JBBAWH010000013.1:0-1538 GCF_040397235.1 Candidatus Limnocylindrus sp.
GTGCCGGCAATCTGCACAACGCCGGCCTGCTCGCAGTTTTTGCCGACAGCGAAGCGCATACGGGCATACGCGTGCTCGAAGTGAATCACAACGAAGGTGCGCGCTCACAAGTTGCAGGACCGCTTGCCACCGTCGCATGGACGTAATCTGCTCACTGCTCTGCTGCAGGCGGCGAGGGCAAGAAGGTTCTGGACTGCAAGTTCAGTCATTACAAGGGGTCCCTGAGCATGGGCGTCGCGGCTGGGCACGATGCCACCACCGCAGCCGAGGTGGTGGACTTGTGGAGCTCCACAAGCAAGGTCGCCGGCGCCACGTTCGTCAACCTCCAGCCTGATCGAGCCAAGCAGCCGAAGCTGAAGACCGCGTCGGGCTTCATCGCCGGCCGCTGCACCTTCCTCTCCACCGTGTTCAACTACGCCAGCAACGCCGGCACCGACAAGAAGCCCGCCATCTCGGTCACGATGTTCGAGAACGCCGGGATCGGGGTCGGGAAGACGATCACGTACGGGCAGCTGGTGGGCTCGCTCGACAAGGATGGTGATCTGCGCAGTCTGCTGGCCGAGGGCTTCCGCTCCACGCAGGCTGTGGCCGAGGACACTCCGGCAATGTACGCCACCGTCACAACTGCGTACCCGAGCATGGTCGGGTGCTTCGCTTCGGCCCTCGATCTTGAAGCTGAGTGCTATCGCCTGGATCACGTGTTGAAATTGGGCGTGAAGCACCGAGCAGTCCCGAGGAGGGCCCCGCAGAAGCCGGCCTCTGGGCGCGTTGCTCCGCAGCCAGTGACGTCGCAGCTCTTCTACTGCAGCAGGCATAACTGCCCCGAGAAGTATATCAAGGAGGCAGCCTTGAAAAAGCACATGGCGAAATGTCGTGGCGGACTCGCGGATGTTGTGCGCGTCACGACCGGAGTGGCGGCGATCAATGCCGCTGCGGGTTTGGTGAATAAGCTTCACGGGACGATGCCCACCGTGCGCACATTGCGGCAGCCTTCCACCAGCACGCTGCCTACGATGGGCTTCGGGCGCAACTTGGGCCGGGCAGCGCCGCAGCATTTCTCCGAAGCGGAGATCGCGCAGCTCACGCAGTGGTACCACGAGGGCGCCGCCAAGATAATTGTGAAGATGAAGGGGCCCAATGCAGCCGACCGGCTCATAGAGATGAAGCTGCACGATGCGGGCGACGAGGACATCAAGCAGTTCCGGAATAAGTATGCGCTCCGGATAAGCTCTTGGTTCGGCGCGTACGATCGAGCGGTGACCAAGTCGCACGAGCGTACGAAGCGTGTCGGCCGTGTGGAGGAGACCGCCGAGGCGCGGCTTCAGTACGATGCGTCTATGGCGAAGAAGACCAAGGGACCACCGAGGAAGAAGTCCAAGGCTGCAGGTGCCTCGGGCATTGACGTTCCCGCTGGGCCGCCGGCGGCGACTACAGCCGTTGCCGTGATCGGACTCAAAGCCGTGGCTACGGTGAAGAAGCGCAAGAGCAGACCGGGGAAGCAGAAGCCAGTCGCTTCGGACAGAGGTGCTGCTGGTGCG
>NZ_JBBAWH010000014.1:0-1458 GCF_040397235.1 Candidatus Limnocylindrus sp.
CACGGGAAAAGCTCAAAAAACCCTCCTCGCGTCACGGGCCGTCTTGGCCCTGAAGACGTCCCTTGCCACTCCGCCGTGCACGCCAGGTACGTGGTCCCCGGCCGCACTCTCTTCGTATTTCGCACCGCCTACATGGATACGACCGCCAACGACCCTTGGAGGTCGCGCCGCGGCCTCATCTCACACGTGTGGATTGCACAACATCAACCCTTTGCACAGGCACGTTTGCCACATGTACGGCCAGAGCGAGTTTCCAGATTCAGTCTTCAATGTGGATCCGGCACACAGAGAGCCCGGCGAGACAGCGCAGCGCGCAGGCGTCGTGCTGCCGGCGCTCGCGGAGCTTAGTAGCCACATGTCGCAGCTGGTTCAGCGGCACGGCGCGGCCGCTGTTGTGGCGGAGCTCCTCAAGGTGGTGCCCGCCCGGCAATTGCGTGCTGCTTGCGACGCAGCCTGGGGCGTGCGTCCAGACGATCCCGACGAGCAAGCGCGCCTCATCGCCATGGGCGAGGCCGCTCCCGTCGTGACGCCTCAGACTGCACACGGGCGTACGGTTGGCATCCTGGATCGGCGTTCGCCGATCAGTGCAGCTGTTCCGTTTGAAGCACATGGCATTATTATCCGCCAATGCTGGCACTGCGAGCCAGGGTTTGGCCGGCAGGACCTAGCGTCTCAATGCGACGCGACGGTGCTGCTCGAGTCGGACGAGATGAAGGCCGAGCTCGCGGCGCTGAAGCTGGGTGTGGACGAACGGGAGGCTGTGGAGGGTGTCTCGGCGGAGGCACGGAAGGCAGCGCGGTACTGCATGTACCGCAAGTACGTTGGCGAGCAGTGGGGCGTTGTTGGCCGCGGCAAGCGCATCCGCCTTGCGCCGTGCGTCGTGGAGGCCATCAGAGATTCGTTTCGCGAGCCTGGCTGTCTCTGTGCGTTTGGTGGGCCGCTGTTCTCGTGCACGAGCCACGGGTATACGGGCCACCGCGATTTGCCCGAGAGTGAGTAGATACTTGGTGTTGGCTGTGAGAGCTCTACTGAATTTGTAAAACATGTCTACAGCCCATGCAGCCCAGCGGTAACCTGAAGCTGTACCGCTGCAAGAGGCCGGCGGCGCACGGGCTCTCTCGCCCCAGTTGTTTGCGCAGCTGCAGGCGTTTCCGGCTTCTTCCGCTTCCGGTCCACAATTTTTGGACGCTCCGCCATTGGGAGAGCCACCAGCGGCGGCGGCACTGCAGTCAAAGCCGTGACATCTGCGGCTTGCGCAGGCACGGGTGTCCGCGCCTGAGCCTGAGCCTGTGCCTGTGCCTGTGCCTGTGCCGGCGCCCGCGTCGCACCCTGCTCGGTCCCTCCCAGCGCTGCAAAGTGCAGATTCGTGTTGATCTGTGCGACGCGGAAGATCACCTTCGATGCGGCTGTCGGGTCTTCGCTCCTGAGCCGCTTCAGCTCACGCGACATGAATGCGCA
>NZ_JBBAWH010000015.1:0-1023 GCF_040397235.1 Candidatus Limnocylindrus sp.
CTGTCACCTTGGTGGTGACGCGCATCGAGAGCACCGGAGAGATTCAGCTCGACGAAGGTGCGGCAACCAACGGATCCCCAACCCGGGGGCCGGAACGGTGCCAACGCTGATATGGCGATGCGGACGGGTCCGACGTGGACCAAGCGCCCTCTGTGGCGTGCTGCGTCGTGCCCCAGGCGCCGGCCCGAGCCGGTCGAACTGGGAGGTACAAAAGATGGCAGCGAAGCCAAGCACCAGCAGGATCGTGACCTGCGAGTCCATGACCACGGGGCATCCCGACAAGCTCTGCGATCAGATCAGCGATGCGCTGCTCGATGCGCACCTGGTACGCGATCCGTACACGCGCTGCGGTATTGAGGCCGCCGCAAGCGGCAACGAGGTCTGGGTCTTTGGCCAAGTGGCCAGCCGCGACCCGCTCAACCACAGCGAAATCGTGCACACCGTGCGCCGTGTCATTCGCGAGATCGGCTACGAGTCGGCAGAGGAGGGGATCGACCCCGACACCTGCACCGTGCGCGTCACCATCGACCCCCAGAGCGGCGACATCGCCATGGGCGTCGTTCGCGACGACGGGGTGCTGGGTGCGAGCGACCAGGGGATTGTCTACGGCTATGCCACGAACGAGACTCCCGAAGGGCTGCCACTGCCGCTGGTGCTGGCGCAGCGCCTTACCCGTGCCCTCACGAACGCTCGCACCACCGGAGCGATCCCGTGGCTGCGACCCGACGGTAAGGCGCAGGTCAGCGTGCGATACGTGGGCGATACGCCACATGAGGTAACGGCCTTTGTGGTCTCGGCGCAGCATCGCGCGGAGGTGCACATCGACGAAGTGCGTAGCGCCCTTGAGGCACTAGCGCGCGAAGCGCTCGGCAGCTGGGTGACGCCCAACACCGCGGTGCACATCAACCCAACGGGAAGGTTCGTGGTGGGCGGACCGCTTGCTGACTCGGGCCTCACCGGTCGCAAGGTGATCGCCGATACGTATGGTGGCGTGGCGCACCATGGCGGTGGCGCCTTCAGCGG